>CAYSKI010000027.1:0-43825 GCA_964431695.1 uncultured Pirellulales bacterium
ATGATGTCAGTCCAAGAACCAGCATACCTAGTACAAACAATCTGAGAGCTTTCATAATTCGGTCTCCTTATGATCCAGTACTTTAACGTTACGGCAAGTCATTCGGCCAACAAGTTATTATATAGTTTTCTTGTTATCTTCGGAATTGGATATCCGCAATCTTATCTGTGTCTCTTAAACATCCCATTTTTACGCCTGTTCTAACTCGATAACATGACAAAACACATATTATCCAGAAACTCGTTTTACTCTTGAGACTTCTTCCGTTTGGCTACTGTTTGAATATATCACTATGGGCCCGGAAATGGCAAGTTTTTTTGGGAAAGGAATCAACTGTTTTTAAACCAGGCCCGAAAAATAGTAATTTTATCGATCACCAAACCGCATGGGCAGGGAACCTGCCCATCCTACCGATTTGCTTGCTTTAACTATTACCGGATTGGCTAACGCAACCAGTAAAAAACCAATAAGCTTTGTATTTCTCATGGCAGCTCCCGCTTCGTTACAAAAGCATTATAGATACAATATACCAGATTGCCCAATATAAAGCGAGCAAATCACAATCCATCTACAGAGATATTTTACGTGAGATTTTCCTGATAGTTCGTTAGAATGGAGGGTTCATTATGGGTAAATTCAAGTTAAACAACCAGTTTCACCCCGCAGGGGACCAGCCGCAGGCAATCGAACGGCTCTCAGATGGTCTGCGCAACGGGCAAAAGTTCCAGACACTAATGGGTGTCACCGGCTCCGGCAAAACTTTCACTATGGCCAATGTTATAGCCCGGCACAACCTGCCTACCCTTGTCATTTCACATAACAAAACTTTAGCCGCCCAGCTTTATGAGGAATTCAAAGAACTTTTCCCCGATAATGCCGTCGAATATTTTGTCAGTTATTACGATTATTATCAGCCGGAAGCATATATTCCGCAAAGGGATATTTATATCGAAAAAGACGCCTCGAAAAATAACGACCTCGACCGGCTTCGCCTTTCGACGACTACCAGCTTATCCACACGGGACGATTGTATCATCGTCGCATCCGTTTCCTGCATCTTCGGATTAGGCTCGCCCGAAGATTACAAGGCCAGTGTTGTGGCCGTCCGCGTCGGTGACCATCTGGAAAGAAACGACCTGCTGGGGAGATTGGCGGACATACAGTACACACGAAACGACATCGATTTCCAGAGAGGGACATTCAGAGTCCGCGGCGATGTGGTAGAGCTGCATCCTTCTTACGAATCCTACGCCGTTCGTTTCGAATTTTTCGGCGATGAAATCGATAAAATCAGCTATATCAATCCAGTATCATCGGATATTCTCGCCGTAGAGGAACAGGTCTTTATCTATCCGGCCCAGCATTACGTTATGCCGTCCGAAAGAATCGGCTCAGCCATAGACGGCATAAAAACCGAGCTGGAGCAGCGATTGGCCGAACTACGCAGCCAGGGAAAACTGTTGGAGGCCCAGCGGCTTGCGGCCCGGACGATGTACGATATCGAAATGATGCAGGAAGTGGGCTTTTGCAGCGGAATTGAAAATTACTCCAGGCACTTAGCGGGCCTGCCGCCCGGAGCGAAACCATATACTCTCATCGATTATTTCCCGGAAGATTATCTTTTGTTCATCGATGAATCCCACGCAACCATACCCCAATTAAAGGCAATGTGGGCCGGTGACAGGAAAAGAAAAGAAACCTTAATTGATCACGGTTTCCGCCTGCCGAGTGCCTTGGATAACAGGCCGCTGCGATTCGAGGAATTCCAGGAAAAATGGGCCAGAGTTGTATTTGTCTCGGCCACGCCGAGCGAATTCGAGATGCAAAAAAGCCAAAACGAGGTCGTCGAGCAGGTAATCAGGCCAACCGGGCTTATCGACCCGGAAATCTTCGTGTATCCGGCAAGCAATCAAATCCCCCACCTTTTGGAGCAGATCGAAGCAAGAGTCAAAGCCAAAGAACGCGTGCTGGTAACAACCCTGACAAAAAGAATGGCCGAGGACCTTTCGGGCTATATCACAAAGAAAGGTTTCAAGTGCCGGTACCTGCACAGCGAAATCGATACTCTCGAAAGAATCGAGATACTCTCGGATTTACGGCACGGCAATTTCGACGTTCTTGTAGGCGTGAATCTGCTCAGAGAAGGCCTGGATTTGCCGGAGGTTTCGGCCGTTGCAATCCTCGACGCCGACAAGGAAGGTTTCCTGCGAAGCCAGACATCCCTGATACAAACCATAGGCAGAACAGCCCGAAACATCAATGCCACGGTCTTTTTATATGCCGATACGGTTACGGCATCTATGCAAAAAGCTATTGACGAAACGAACAGAAGGCGTAAAATTCAACTAAAATACAATCAGGAAAACAATATTACACCTGAGACGATAAGGAAAGAAATCCGCCGCAGCTTAACTGAGCAGATAAAGGCACGGCAAACAGCACAACATGCCGTACGTTTCGGCTCCGACGAGTACGAAAAGGTCGAGCTTGCTTCTCAGATTGAAAAGGAAATGCTCGAAGCAGCACAAAGCCTTGACTTCGAACGTGCCGCTTTCCTGCGGGACCAGCTTAAAGAGCTGAAGGAGCTGCCGGAACTCGTCCTTGTTGACTCGAAGAAAAAGAAAAGGGATTTCCTTGCTACGAAAAAGCTCAAAAGGTATGAAACAAAAAGGAAAAAGATTAATGAAAAAACTTAATATTGAAAAAGCCCTCACCATCATCCGTATGGCCATCGAAGAAGACCTCGGACGGGGAGACGTCACCAGTCAGTTGCTGTTTCCTGAAGAAACCGTTGATAAAGCAAATATAATCTCACGTGAGGAGATAGTCGTTTGTGGAATGGAAATAGCGCAAGAAATTCTCAGTTGCTATGATGAAAAGCTCATGCTTACTATCCGTATCAATGACGGCGAGCCGGCCCATGTCGGGAGCAAGTTAGGTACTATCGAAGGCCCGATGCGACCAATGCTTAGCGCTGAGCGGGTCCTGTTAAATTTTCTACAGCGCCTCAGTGGAATTGCCACAACAACAAGAAAATATGTATTTGCTATTCAAGGAACCAAAGCAAAAATCTATGACACTCGCAAAACCATGCCCGGCTGGCGAATCCTCGAGAAATACGCCGTCCGTTGCGGAGGCGGATACAATCACAGGATAGGACTTTACGACGGAATCCTGATAAAGGACAACCATCTGGCACAGCTCGGCAGAAATTTCCAGTCGAAGCTGAAAAAAATTATCGCCGAAGCTCGAAATCTCAAAGGAGTCAAATTCGTTGCCGTCGAGGTGGACCATGTTGACGACCAGCTAAATTACGTGCTGGAGATTCCCGGCATCGATATTGTGCTGCTCGACAATATGGGCCAGTGGCAGTTGAAGCACGCCGTTGAAATGCGAAATGAAATGTGCGGCAAAAACAAAAAGCCCCTGCTCGAAGCCTCCGGGAACATTACTCTGAACAATGTCTCCGCAATAGCACAATGCGGCGTTGACAGAATCGCCGTAGGAGCAATAACTCATTCGGCCACGGCCGTGGATATCGGTCTGGACAGGTGAGATATGACCCGCCCGGCTCCCGATCTGCTCGATCCCGACAAAATCAAGGTGAACTTGAAAACCAAACGTATTGGCCGGGAAATTCTCGTTTATAACCGTACCTCAAGCACAAATGATATTGCCGACAGATACGCCCGGGACAAACGTAACGACGGTCTGGTCGTCTTTGCCGAAGAACAGACCGCAGGCAGAGGACGTGCCGGCAACAAATGGCACAGCAAACGTTCGGACAGCATCCTTTGCTCAATCCTCCTTATCAACGACATTCTAAATGCGGAGCTGCTTTCACTTACCTTTGCCGTTGCTGTGGCCGAGGCCGTCGGAAAACCGTCCAGGTCACATGCTAAAATCAAATGGCCCAACGATATACTGCTGAACGGCAAAAAAGTAGCCGGAATACTTCTCGAAGCAAAGCCGCACAAAAATAAAAAAATCTTTATCGTCGGCATAGGTATTAATTGCCACCAGCAAAAAAACGACTTCCCCGCCGAGTTACAACAGACCGCAACGAGCATCGACATTGAAAGTCACTCAGTTACGGACCGCATTCATCTGGCAAAAAGGCTTATCGGCTCAATCGACCACTGGCTCGAATCGTCCGAACAAAACAAACAGCAGGTCATCGACCGGTGGCGAAGTTTAAGCATCCAGTTAGGTCACCGCGTAACATTATTGTTCGATGGCAAGAAATTCGCCGGTAACTGTACGGGAATCGACCCCGAAAAAGGCCTGATTCTCCACCTGGACTCCGGGGCAATAAGAATGTTTGACGCCGCCCATACAACCATCTCGAAATAGCCCGCAATTTGTCCGGTATTTTTCCGGAAAAAAGGTAAATTTCCCACCTCAGCCATACGCAATGAAAGCACGCATTAAGTTGAAATAAAAGGCAAAAATATATTTGTGTATTCCTGATTGTATTCTTGAATATAGAACATTATTAGAGTACAATTATGAGTCTTTTAACGAATTATTGATTGTAAACAGTACCTTTCAGGAGAACTGAACCAATGAAAAAGAAATACTTACAAAGTCGCAGGGATTTTTTAAGAGGTACGGCGGCACTCGGTGTAGCAATCGCCTGTCCGACAATTGTCCCGTCAACGGTCTTTGGCTCCGCCGCTCCCAGTAACCGTATCACGATGGGCATGATTGGAATGGGACTGCAAATGGGCGGCCACCTGAGAGGAATGCTCGATCGCAGCGAGGTGCAGGTCCTGGCCGTATGTGATGTTGACAGATATAGATTACAAAGCGCCAAAGACAGCGTTGAAAGGGCTTACTCCAACACGAGTCCCGGCGGAACGTACAAAGGTTGCGATGCCTATATTGAATACGAGAAAATCTGCGAACGGCCGGACATCGACGCCGTTTTTATCTGTACTCCCGACCATTGGCACGCACCGATTTGCCTGGCCGCAATCAAGTCCGGCAAAGACGTCTATTGCCAAAAGCCGATGACGCTTACCATCCGCGAGGGGAGATTGATGAGTGACGCCTGCAAACAATACGGCACAATCTTCCAGGTCGGCTCGCAGCAGCGTTCGAACTGGGCGTTTCGCAAGGCCTGCGAGATCGTCCGAAACGGATGGATCGGCAAAGTACACACTATCTACACTCGACTCGGGCGGTTCTCTCCGCCGATGACACTCCCGGCCGAGCCGATCCCGGACGGCTTCGACTACGACCGCTGGCTCGGTCCGACGCCATGGTATCCCTATAACAATGAACGGGTCAGAGGTGACTTCGGCGGCGGCTGGCGGCGGTTCTGGGAATACGGCTCCAGAAAGAACGGCGACTGGGGGGCGCACCATTTCGATATCATCCAGTGGGCACTCGGGATGGATGATTCGGGCCCTGTCAAATTTGTCCCCAAAGGCTACAAAGGCAACGAATATCAAACTCATTATTACGCTAATGGAACCAAGGTACTGCGTGACTATCCCGATACGGGCGGACACATGATTCGATTTATCGGCACCGAGGGCGAGGTATTGGTCAGCAGGAACAATCAAATTGACACAATACCCGCGGAACTGGTCCAGGCCCCGCTGCTTCCGAACGAGATACATCTTTACGAATCAAGGGACCACGACGGCAACTGGCTCGATTGCATTCGAACAAGAAAAAAAACGATATGTGATGTCGAAATCGGTCACCGCACAGCGACAATATGTCAACTGAGCGGTATCGCCGAGCGTCTGGGGCGACCGATAGAATGGGACCCGGCCGAGGAAAAAATCCTGAACGACCCCGGCGCCGAACGCTGGTACGACCGGCCGAGACGCGCTCCCTATGTCCTTTAATTTGGTTGTTACAAATTTAATGCACTATGATCTGCTGCTTGTAAAATATAAGGAATAAAGAAAATGAAGCTGAAACTCTCGATTATAAATCTGCTGATCGTATCCTTCACCATTTTTGCTCCTGCCGTCGGAACAAACGGCCAGGAAATAAACGAGTTTATCGATCAATTAACCGGCAAGGCGGAAGCTCCCCAGCGTGACGCACAGCAACTGGCACAGGCATATCAAAAAGCAATCGATTACCTGCTGCCTCTTATGTCGGCCGAAGATGTCAGATCTCGTTACAACTATCAAATCACATTCCAGGATATGGGTTCTTTCGCCTGCCGTCCCGGAGCCGAGACCGAACGCCGGGCGCTGGCTATGGTTATGATTAAAACTCTCGAACAGACCGAAATGCCCGATACGGTACGTAACTGGTTCGTGCGGCAAATCGAACGAAACGGCCAAGGCGAATCGGTACCCGCCATGGCGAAACTTCTTTCTACAGAGAATAAACATCTTCGAGATTACGCCAGGCAGGCACTCGAAAAGAATCCGGCCCCCTCTGCCACGCAAGCTTTGTTAAAAGAGCTGACAAATGCGAAAGATAACGACTGGAAAATCGGCCTGATTAATTCCCTCGGTCAGCGAAAAGCGGAATCTGCCGTAAAACCGATAGTGCAGGCCCTCAATGACCCGGATATAAAAGTAGCCGCCGCTGCAGTAACCGCCCTTGCAAACATAGGGGGTTCAGAGAGCATAAAAGCTTTGTTGGATGTGATTGCCAAACCTGCCGGACCGATATACCAGAAAGCCGCCCAGGGCCTTGTTGATATTGCCCAGGAAATGGCAAAAAAAGATGCTGCCGGTGCGGCCAAAATATATGAGGCGCTTTATGAAAACGCCGCGAAGCCGGCCGGCGGTTCCGATAGTCCGAATCCATTCAATATTCGTGCCGCCGCCGTTAACGGTCTGATTGTCTGCGATCCCGAAAAAGGCGCGCGTGAGCTGGTTAATATTATGAAAGATAACGACCTGAAAACCCGCACCCTGGCAATCCAGGCCGCACGCATGTCACCGAGTTTGGAGCCAGTCAGGGCACTCGGAAAAATACTTGCCGAACTGGATTCGGAGACCCAGGTACTGGTTCTCAGCGTAATTGGAGACCGTGGTGACCTTTCTTTGACAAATCTCGTAAAAGAGATGTTAAAAAGCAAGACGGAATCGGTTCGCCTGGCGGCCATAGATACATTAACCATGCTCGGAGACGCAACCTCTGCGGAATCCTTATTCGAAACGGCCGTAAAAGGTTCAGGCCCGGACAAAGAAGCCGCATTCGAAGGTTTGACGTTAATGAAAGGACCGAGTGTCGAAGCATTAATCAAAGCCAATGCTCTGGTCGGCGACGTTCAGTCACGCGTAATAGCAATCGAACTTCTGGGCGAACGCCATATATCCGATGCAGTAAAAAATCTGCTTGTGCTTGCCGCCGAGGAAAACCAGGACATAAGTGCCGCCGCTTTTTCGGCGCTGACAAATTTCGCCGATTCGATGGATATCGAAACTATGGTTGACCTTTTATCACGGGCAAAAAGCGACAAGGCCCGCAAAAGCGGTGTCACGACACTCAGGTCTGTTCTGGCAAAGACTCCGGATAAAGAAAGTGCGTTAAAATATATTATCGAGAAGATGGAAAAGTCCGAACCTCAAATAAGACTAACCCTGCTCGGAACTCTCAATGCTCTCGGCTCTCCGGCGGCACTAAATATCGTCGTCGAAGCGGCCAAATCTCCCGATGAATCCACAAGCGACGTCGGAATACGCACACTGAGCAACTGGCCCGATTACGAAGCGGTTAGAATCCTGCTGGATATCGCCTCAAAATCCGAAACATCCCTGACTCACTATGTCCTTGCGACGCGAGGCGCATTGCAGCTAATCCAAACCAGCGAATCCGCATCGCTCGAAGCAAGAGCGTCGGATTGTATCTATGCCTTCGATAATGCTCGTCGCGACGAGGAGAAAAGGCTGGCTATTTCAACGATGGCCTTTTTGCCAGCCATAAAAGTTGCCGACAAACTTCAGGAGCTTCTCAGGGACGCAAACTTCAGAGAAGAAGCAGCCCTTGCCGCCGTCCAGTTAGCTACCAATATGCTTTGGACAAATAGGCAGGCCGCCCGAGACCTGGCCCAAAAAATTCTCGAAATGAATATCTCGGAAGATATCAATCGCCGAGCCGAAAGCGTCATTAATGGCAGAGGTTTTCGTTTCAGAGGATTTGGAGGAGGCCAAAGAAGGAGACAACGGTAATTAAAGACATCTTGTCAAGAAGTTTGATTATGTCGGAAAAATTCGATGTTGTAGTTATCGGCAGCGGCCCGGGAGGATATTCGGCAGCCATAAGATGTGCACAAAAAGGCGCTACAGTAGCGATTGTTGAAAAAGATTTGATGGGAGGCACATGCCTTAACTGCGGCTGCATACCTTCCAAGTCGCTGCTTGCCTCAGCCCATACTCTGCTTACATTCAAACATGCAAACCTGATGGGTATTGACGTTGGAGCCCCGATTGCGAACTGGCCGAAAATTCAGGCCAGGAAGGACGCGATTGTGGCCGCCTTTCGCAAAGGCGTTACAGGATTGATCCAGAGCAACAAGATAAAAATCTTCCCCGGAAGAGGTATTGTCACCACCCCGGGAAAAATCACCATCGAATCCGATACATCTCCGGTAGAAATTCAGGCGAACAACATAATCCTGGCCACGGGTTCGGCCCCTGTTGAAATTCCTTCGATACCATTCGACGGCAAGACCGTAATCAGCAGTAAAGAAGCCCTGACCTTAGAGCAAATACCCGCCTCGATGGTCATTGTCGGCGGCGGAGTCATCGGCTGCGAAATGGCCTGTGTCTATGCAACAATGGGTACCAGGGTAACTATCGTCGAAGCCCTGTCCCGCTTGATTCCCATGGAAGATGCGTGGATCGGAAAATTAATGGAACGTGAATTCAAAAAGCTCGGCATCAAATCCCTTACAAATCAGAAAGTCGTCTCGGTAGATACCGCTGCCCTACCTGCAACAGTCTCTCTCGAAAGCGGCCGGCAAATAGAGGCTGAAAAAGTTTTGATTTCGGTCGGACGAAGGGCAACAGTCGATAAGGAAACCGTTGAGGCATTGAATCTGCAGATGAACGGCTCGCTTATAGCCGTCAATAAAAAAATGCAGACCAACGTCCCCGGCGTATTTGCCATCGGCGACGTGGTAGGGACAACATACCTGGCACATGGAGCTTTTGCCGAAGCCGAGGTGGCGGCGGCTAATGCGACGGCTCGACTGAGCTCGCCGAAGTCCGGCTCAGACGAGGAAATTGCCGATTACAACCTGATTCCGCGAGCGGTCTATACCTTCCCGGAAATCGCTTCGGTCGGTAAGACGGAAGAGGCCTGTAATTCGCAGGGGCTGGATATTACCATTGGTAAGTCATTTTTCAAAGCAAACGGCAGAAGTAATGCTCATAATGAGACCACCGGTGAAATCAGAGTTATCAGGGACAATTCCACCGACAGGATCCTCGGTGTCTCGATGGTCGGCTCAATCGTCACCGAGCTGGTCGGGGCAGCCAGAATACTTATCGGCAGCACGGAAAAAATCACAGAAATAAGCTTCCCGCATCCGACTGTTTCGGAGGTGCTTAAAGAAGCAGCCGAAGATGCCTTCGGACTGAGCCTGCACAATCCCCCACACTAAAGGAAATCCCACAAAAATCTCCGGAATATTCCTTGTTTTTCCACCGGTTGCGGGTATAATGCGCTATGAACTATGGACAGTTCGTAGCGGGTAGGGAATATGGAACAAATCCTAAGCACTAAATCCTAAATTCTAAACAATATCAAATGTTCAAAACTTCAAAATTGTTCAAACAAATTAGAGAAATCAGCGTCGATCTGTGGAATCAACGGTTTGAAAAAACCTGACTTCGTATCACTTAACCAGAGCAAAAAATGGGGGAAAAATGACCGTATCAGAAACGTAAGTCTTTATTTATCAATATTATGCGTTAAAAACCGGCGGAAAGTAAATTCTACGAAAGAATACGTACGAAATTTTAAGCAAAAAATGCAAAACAAAGCCAATTTGGATTGATCCCAAAATTACGTAACCTCTTTGATAATAAGATAATACGGCGAAATGCGTGGATTTGGCCGGCGAAAAAACAAAGCCAATCCTTCGACAAAGTTTACCCTGAGCGAAGTCGAACGGGCTCAGGACGGATCAAAGCCAATCCTTCGACAAAGTTTACTCTGAGCGAAGTCGAACGGGCTCAGGACAGGTTCAAAGCCAATTTCCGCTTGAATTGGTTAATTAATGAAAAATTCCATTTTTTTGTAAGTTTATGCCGACCTGTGAGTCTAATATATCAGTCATGGCCGAGACGATTAACGATGAGCTTCTGGTCGAACAGTTCAGTAAAGGCAACGAATCAGCTTTCGAGAGCATTGTTGAGCTATATTCAGCCGATGTTGCAGCGCTGGCAAACCGTCTGCTCGGCTGGCCGTCAGATGTCGAGGATATAACACAGGATGTTTTTCTCGCTGCTTTTTTAGGCCTGAAAAAATTTCGCCGTGACTGTAGTATTAAAACCTGGCTCTTTACCATAACAATAAATAAATGCCGCAGCTATCGTCACAAATGGAAGCTGCGAAAATCGCGTACCATCCCCATCCCGAAATCCTTCGACCAAGCTCAGGACGGGAAAAGCATCGGGATGAGGCTGTCACCCGCCGGCGCACACAGCGAACTAATGGAAGAAGAGACATTCGAGCGTGTTCGCGATGCGATAGCAGCCTTACCGGCAAAATATCGAGAAGCTGTTGTATTAAGGTATCTGCAGGAGCTTCCGACAGAAGAAATCTGTCGGATTTCAGGTATATCCAAAAATACTCTGCAGGTCAGGCTGAGCCGTGCCAGAGAACGATTAAAACTGGACCTGGCAGAACTCATGGAGAAATAGTTTATGACAGAAGACAATCTTAAAAATCTGCTACAAAAAGCCGACCGGACCGCCGGTCCGCCGGAACCGGTCAGCATGAAACTTTCCGATATCCGGCGACGGGCAAACCATCGGAGGATATTATACTTCAAAGTTCCTGTTGCCGCCGCTGCAATAATACTAATCGCTATCGGAATCCGGATCGTTTCAATAAAAACTCAACCTCCGGACCAGCAGGAAAAAATCGCTTCACTCGAAGCACAAATTAAGCAGCTCCAGGTGAGTACCGATGCGGCCGTTAGTCTTATCCACGAAGTTCTCGAAGCCGAGCAAAGACAAAACCGGCTCAATGAGCTTGAAGTCCAATTAGCAAGTATTCCGGATCCCCTCGAAGAAGTCCAGAAGCAGGTTGATAAAACGGCCTTTATACTTATTTACCAGGCCGACCGCATGTACCTCGAACTCAACCAGACTGAATCGGCTGTCGAAACCTACAAACGGGTAATACAACTTTTCCCCGAAAACCAATGGGCCAAAGTTGCCCGTGAGCGTTTGGCACAAATCAAAGAAAATCAATCCGGTAAAACAGATTTGAAAGGAGATTCAAAATGGAAACTACAAAACGTATAACAATTATGTTAACACTAATTCTATTTGTAACCGGCATCGCCACACCGAAAGAATCCGAAATTTCGGACACGCTCACAGCAAGCTGTTTGATTAAAATAACATCGGATCCGGCTATTTTACCTCTCGACGACATGACTATCGATTATCTATTACACAGTTCCGGAGTCGGCGGAAAAGCAGCTCGGGAAATACTCGATGCACAACTATCCGGAGAAGCTATGGAAGTGGCCCTTAAAATCGAATGGTTAGCCGACGGAGGCGATACGATCTCATCCGGCGATTCAGGAGATCCGCCACCGGAAGTAGAACCTTATGGAATGCCCGGTTATCAAATGATGATGGGTATGGAAGAAATGGAAGCTCGTATGGCCAGACCCAGACCGCGTCGCAGTTTCGACAGAAGAATGATGATTGAACCTTTGAATATTACATCCGAGCAGATGATTCTATTAAGAATTATAGTTAATCTTGAAGAAGACAACATCGGTATGGCGGTAAAACCGGCGGCGGAAGAATTTATGAAAGCCATTATCGAAAATTTAGAGACCGCCTTGTTACGAGCTTTTAACGAACATCGGAACAGGCTCGGCGGACGACTTCAACTTGCCGATAGGGAAGTTTCCGAAACAGAAAACAAATTAAGTGAAATGCAGCAAAGACTTCGGAGCATCACTGGCTCACGTATTCTCGATAAAGACAGTATCCTTAGCAATATTATGGATATGCGTAACAATCTCCAAAATATAGAGATGGAACAGGATTCCGATAAGGTTATTGTCGATGCAATCACTAACAGAATCGCCGAAACCCAGGCAAAACTTAAAGATCAGGTCGCAAAAGATGAAGTTAACAGGGAAATGCAGCAAATAATAGAACGTCAAATGCAAAAAGTAGCAGCAACAAGACAGCTTGTCGAAAACGGAGCGGCAAGTAGAGATGACCTTGCAGAAGCAGAGGAAAAACTTACCAGAACCAAAATAGATATTGCACAAAGGCGAGAGCAGATGAGCAGATCCGCCGGCGGCGCCCTGATCGAATCCCTGAACCGGAAATTAGCCGACCTCTCGATAAAAACAGCACAACATGAGGCGAAAATCCACGCCCTGAGCCGACAGCTTGCCGAAGCGGAAGAATGGCTTAATAAAGCCGACGACCATGAGATACTGTCACTCAAGGCGGATATTACAAAACAAAATCTGCGGGAAGCGATTGTATGGCGTGACAGAATTAGCAGGCAAATGCGCCTGATTCAGCCGCCGTCGATCTCTGTTCTCGGCGGAGAATAAACACAAATAAAAAAAACGACACCCGTAGATTTCACTTCTGCGGGTGTCGCATACAAACAATATTTAATATTTTCCGTTAAGTTCGAATAAGCAATATCTTTGTTCATAATATGGTAAAAATTATGAACAAAAAAATAGTTCCTACGTTTCGCTAAGAGGGAGAGTTTTGAAAAAGGGATTCAATATGTTTTTCTATATCTTTACTCCAGCAAGCAATACCTCCCGAATAATCGTCCATTGTCGCTACGGCTTTCAGGGACAATTCCTGCTCCAGGAATAATTGAACATCCCTGTATTTATCTTTCGGATTGGCATCGTGCCAGCATATTAAACCATTATCGGTAATAAGCGACCTTGCAAGTTCCGTATCCCGACGAACTCCATCGGCACAATGGTCGCCGTCAATGAAAATGAAATCAAATACACCAAACCTGTTTTTAAGAGAATCCGAACTTAGTCTGTGAGAATCTCCATATATCTGATGGAACCTGCCGCGTCTTTCGGGGCCGATGAGAGAGCCGAGTCGCTTCTTCGACAGATTACTGTTGTTATAGCTCTTTCCGAAAGAGCCTAATAATCTGCCGACATAGGCTATCGAAACAACCTCACATTCCGGCAATAATCTCAGGAAGAAATCCGAAGTCACCCCGAGGTATGTTCCTATCTCAAAGATTCGTTTCGGTTGATAGTGGAGTAAGATAGCGGAAAGGGCAAGATAATCATTCAAACGCGTCATTCCCCCGGACGCAATGGAAGCTTCATGCGATAATTTCTCCGCCTCGATACGAGCAGAATCCGGTGTCTTAAACCAATCAAACAGGCAATTCACACGATAAAGCATAACTTATCTTCACCTAATAATATCTCAACACGGTCTTTATCAAACTGATGGTTATGCTCAATCGTTTAATGTTTAAAATGCCGTTTGCCGGTAAAGACCATCGCGATTTTGTGCTTATCGGCCGCGGCGATGACTTCGTCGTCCTTTTTGGAGCCGCCCGGCTGAACGATTGCAGCAACACCCGCCTTTGCAGCGTTTTCAACATTGTCCGGGAACGGGAAGAAGGCATCCGAAGCCAACACACAGCCTATTGATTCTTCGCCGGCATGTTTGAACGCAATCAAGCCGGACTCGACACGATTCATCTGCCCGGCTCCGACGCCAATTACCTTCTTTTTTTTGACCAGCACAATCGTATTGCTCTTGGTATGCTTGGCTGCAATCCAGGCTATTTGCAAATTCTCGAGCTGCTCTTTGGTGGGTCTTGCCTTGGTGGGATATGTCAAAAGATCCGGCTCCCAGCCGACAAGGTCCCTTTTTTGCAGGAGCAATCCGCCGACGATACAGCGAACGTCATATTCATTCGAATCGATTGTGACACGGTCTATCGGTCCGGTCTCAATCAGCCGGACTCTGCTGCCCCAGGCCTTCAATGTCCGGATTATCTCAATCGCATCTTTATCGAATTCCGGTGCGATAATGACTTCGGCAAAAAATCCGCCGGCACCAAGTGCCTTACCGAATCGACTGTAGGATTCCATTATTGTCTGAGCCAGCTCAATGTCAACTCTCCTGTTCAACGCGACAATCCCGCCGAAGGCACTGACGACGTCACCTTCATAGGCCTTCCTATAGGCCTGGCAAATGTCATCATCAATGGCACAGCCGCATGGATTGAGATGTTTAACGACAACCGCCGCCGGCTCGGTAAATTCCTTGACCAGCTCGAAGGCCGCATTCGTATCCATAAGATTATTGAAGCTGATTTCGGTACCGCCTTCCAGTAAAGTACCGCTGCTTACTGAAGTTTCTCCGCGGGCCGGAAGTTTATAGAATGCAGCGATCTGATGAGGATTTTCACCGTATCGCAGTGATGCCTCTTTTTTAACTGCGATTGATACTTGTTCAGGAAATTCAACTCCCGCCCTTGCATTCAGATACTTCGATATTGCCGCGTCGTATGAAGCCGTCAGGCTAAAAGCAATCCGCGCGAAGTCACTGCGTATCTGTTCGCTAACGGCCCCTTTGTTCTTTTCCATCTCTTCGATGATTTTATCGTATTGATTGGGATTCGTCACGACCGTCACGTATTTATGATTCTTGGCTGCCGAACGCAACATGCTCGGCCCGCCTATATCTATATTCTCAATCGCCTCGGCGAGAGTGCAATCTGCTTTGGCAATCGTCTGCTCGAAGGGATACAAATTTACACAAACCAAATCTATCGGCTCTATATCGTGCTCGGCCATTGCCGATGCATGGTCTTTTTTATCCCGAAGGCCCAGCAGAGCGCCGTGAATTTTTGGATGAAGTGTTTTGACCCTGCCGTCCATCATTTCAGGAAAGCCCGTAACCGACTCGATGCCGATTACGTCCAAACCTTCGCCGCTGAGTGTCTTCGCAGTTCCGCCCGTGCTGATAATTTTAACACCCATTTCACTGAGTTTTTTCGCGAATTCAACAACGCCTTTTTTATCAGATACACTTATCAATGCTGTATTAATCTTTACATCCATTTGTATGTTTTCTCCTTCCCTAACATTGTCTTTTACTATGTGATTATTTGCTATTCAAGAGGTTGCAAGCAGGCAATCCGACCGGATTTATCAGCAATATATATTTTCGAGTCCACCGTATTAGACGCATGTATTGAAACACCGGCAAAATTTACGGAGTGCAATCTCTTGTTTGTGTTGTTATCCATTACAACCAACGTCCCGTCTTTCGTAATTACGTATGCTTTGCCTTTAGCCTCCGCCAAGAAGCCCGTTCCGGACGGAACCGACCATAACAAGGTGCCATCGACCTTGTTTAAAGCTTCAAGTCCTTTACCATGAATAACTTGATAAACGATCTTCTTTGTCACACACGGCGATGTGTTAAGTATTCCATCCGCCTGATATTTCCAGATGAGCCTCCTTCGCTCCGGGGTGCCGACAACGTCCAATCGGTAAACGTTCATGTCCGCATCGGCAAAATACAGTGACATCCCATCTCTAATAATCGATCCGACAATCGCTCCGGAAGCATCAAACTGCCACGACCGGACAGGTTTATCCGGTAAAATACTGATAATATTTCCCTTGTCGGTGCCAAAGATAACAAAGCCCGGATCGGCAACAATAGTCGTTATCATCGAATCGTTCTCGGCGGCTGCTTTAAAAACCCGAACTTTATCCTCGGCACGCAGTACATGTAAACGCCTGTCGGCTCCTCCGAGGTAAATAAAGGAATCGTTCCTGGCGGCAGGACAAACTATTCCATACTCAACGTCAACTGTGCTATGTTCGATCCCCGTGTTCGGATCGATCTCGTACAATCGGTTACCTGATACAGATAGCAGCTTATCATTATAAAGGCTAAGTTCTTCAACCTTCAAACCACCAAGTTCAACAGTTTTACCAAATACTCTTTTATTGCTTTCTCTTTGAAGACAAAGCATATAATTTTTATCAGAGATGGCATAAATTTGATCGCCGAGGATCAACAATCTTTCCAAATTCTCACCTGGCTTTGTCGGCAATATGTTTTCCCATAATATCTTCAAACCGACACGTTCAAGCAAATCGGGTGAAATAAGTCTCTGACTGCCCTGTTCAGCAGTAAAGCCGAGTTGCAAAGTGGAAAATATCACGAAAGCTACAGGCAAAAGAAATCGGTATTTCAATGTTTTTGGCATTTTTTACTCCTCACAAATGATTGCACTATCATCACCGCATTAAGTAACTCATGCGGAATTGTTTCAACACCAAAGAAAACGACAATATTTTTGAGTTATTACCCTCTATGAAAGTTCTACGAATTCCGCCAGGTCAATGTCATGCTTAGTCTCGAATTCACGCATCTGCTTTATGCGTTCGATATCATCATTAATCCGATTAACGAGTTTGAATATATAAGGTTTGCCCGCCAAGCGGTTTTTCAGATCATCAAGCATCGGTTCCCATAAGCCGCCATAAAGCTGCACTTTGAGAACAACTAACATACGGTGCTCATCACTCAGACCGGCAACAAAATCATTCACGACCCGCTTCACGGCAGTCTTACCGGCTCTTTTACCTTTTTCGCCCGGCTCTTCCATAGGCCAAAACCTCTTTCGAGCCGAATACTAACGCTATGAAACAAAAAAAGCAACAAATTTTCACAAATTAACTTAATCTTTCAGATATTAGTTTAATATAGGTAAAATATACGAAAGCTGAACCTTTGAGGAGAATCAGGTCTGAGTTCATTTTTAGGATTAATAATAAAGTGCCTGCTCAAAAAACAAGATACTCCCGGGCTTTATTTAATCTAACTCCCGGCCTTCCCACATCACAGATATCGCTGATACGCCCATGTTTTCTTCGTTCTAAAATCCGCTTAACCGTTACCGGTCCAAGCCCGGGAATCCTCAAAAGCAACAGCCGCGATGCGTGATTTATATTTACAGGAAAGACCTCCGGATGGTTCATCGCCCAGGTTTCCTTGGGATCGGTAGATAACGACAGATTCCCACTATTATCAAAGACAATATCCGACTCGTTAAAACCGTATTTCCGAAGTAAAAAATCCACCTGATACAGCCGATGCTCTCTCATTAAGATATCAGTGGATTTTCTATAGATAGCCTGTTCAGGAGATAACGAATCATCACCCAATCCTTTCTGATATGCACTGAAATACACTCTGTGCATTTTCAACCGGTCATAAAGGCCGTACATATATTTGACAATCTCATTATCCCTTTCACCGGCGGCACCTACGATAAACTGTGTTGTCTGCCTGACCCTTTCATACCTGGCACCGCGTCCCGTCAACCTGCTAATCAGCTTGATCGGCTCAATAATATCCCGGATATATCGTTTCTTCTTTGAGAGCTTTTCAAGATTTTGCCGCCCCGGCGTTTCAATATTCAGTGAGACGGCACTGGCAAGTGAAATAGCATCCTCTATAGCCGCATTGCTCGCACCGGGGATAATTTTCAGATGGATATACCCTTTAAAGTTATATTTTTGTCGCAATATCCTCGCAACATTGTTTAGCCTATCCATCGTCGTATCAGGTGTATATAAAACTCCCGAACTAAGAAACAGCCCAAAGACTTTCTTCTGATTGTAATAATCCCAAAAAACTCTCGCAGTTTCTTCCGGCATAAGAGAACACCGGCGAATATCCATTTGTTCTCTAAGCGGACAATATCTACAGTCGTTACTGCAACTGTTCGATATCAACGTCTTAAAAAGCGTGCTTTTTCCACCGTTCGGAAGTGTTACGGGATATATCCATTTCCCGTCTTCAGACCGACGACGATGTTCGTCCTTATTAGTGTTACAGGCACAAGCAAGGTCGTATTGTGCATCGGTACTGAGTATCTCCAGCTTTTCTTGAGTATCAGGACGTGATACAATACCAATCATTGCTTTTATAACTCTTGTCGTATTTGATATAATCTATATGCTGTCTTAATTCATCGGCATAAAACAAAAGTTCGAATTAAAAAACCTATGAAAATTATGCTTGAATCAATACTCATAATCCTGTTGATCAAGAACCTCCTGTTGATCGACAATCCCCTGTTGCTCATCAGAAACAGGCTGTTCGATTAATTCAACTAATTCTGTAATTGTATTTTGCTGCTCGGAAATGGTAGCTCGCTGGCTCTCGACGGTAGCGTTGAGTTCTTCGATCTGTTCTTCAAGAAGGGTTATTCTTTCCGCCTGTTGCTTGATTTTAGCGTTCATTTCCTCGACATTTTGACCTTCCGTTGTTAACTGCCTGATCTGCAGCGCAAGCTGGTCGCGCTCATGCTGAACTACTCGTAGCCGGTCGCTTAACGAATTATAGTTCCTTCTAACCCTTTCCAAATCTTTTTGAACTTTAGGCAATAATAATTCCGCCCTTGCAGCTTCTGAGTTATCATCTTTTCCCTCACAACCCAGAAATATTACCGAACTAATCAAAAAGGAGAAAAATACTATCGATATTTTTCTTATCATCTTAGTACTCCTTTCCCTTTTTATGTGAAAATGGTTATTGGAGAACATCGGCAGTTTTTTATTAATTTTTATTCATTCAACTGAATCTTTGAACTTATAGCTCAGTAATTTGTAAATTAGTTTCGCCGCCAAAAAATCCGACGCTTTATTTCTTTCATCCGGACATAATTCAACGACATCGAAGCCAATTACCTCTTTATCGTCAAAAACCGCCCTTAACAATACCAATACGTCATACCATAATAGTCCTCCCGGTTCCGGAGTGCCCGTAGAGGGCACCACCGACGGGTCAAAAACATCGATATCTATAGTGATATAAACTCTATCGGAAAGTCTGGATAATACCTTCTTTTTCCAGTCTTTGTCCCGGCGGATACTTTCAGCGAAAAAAACGCGGTTCTTATTGAGAGCTTGTTTCTCCGAAAAATCCATACTCCTTATGCCGACCTGGACAATCGGGCAAAGCTCTTTAATCCTTGCCATAACACATGCATGATTATACTTTGAGCCTTCGTATTCGTCTCTCAAATCGCTGTGTGCATCGAGCTGCAGGACGGTAATATCCTTATCCTGTGCAACATGCGCCATAACAGAACCGATACTGACCGAGTGCTCACCCCCGATAACTACAACAAATTTACCATGCTTAATATAATGACCAACTTTCTCCCTTACGGCCTCGACCATACCATCGGGATGCATCCCCACATCAACCGGCTCGGCGGTGTATATCCCCTTTCGATACACCTGGGAATCCGTCTCGATGTCATAAAGCTCCATGTGGGTGGAAGCTTCGATAATTGCATCCGGACCCTTGTCCGCACCTTTAATCCACGTACTGGTAGCGTCATACGGTACAGGCAAAATCACCACCTCCGCCTGGTTTAGATTAGAAAATTCCTCCGGTAAATCCCCGAAATTTGCCGTCCGTGCCATAACAGGTGCCTATCAACAAATTGATAAATTCAACCGTAATTTACAATTCTAATCGAACAGAAATACCGCAAGTGCAACTGTCGTAGTCCAAAGGTCCTGCTGACCTTTTGCCGTTTGTGTGATATTCGTTGTTCGAATAATCAGGCCGCTCGATTTATAAACCTGCTCCTTCTCTGACCATGCCTGGTTCGGATCAACCTCCAATCCAAGCGTCGTCCCTAACATTCCCGCCGCTAAGTCCTCTGCCATATCGGCTGCGTCCTGCTGGCTCATTCCATAACCGTGAACCTCACTGAGATATCCCCACTGGCTGCGGTCTCTTGGCACAGCCACTCCGATTCCGGAAACGATTATTCTTCCGTGCTCGTCCGTATCTGATCTGGCGAGCACACAATAACATATCTCACCCGGAGTAAGAGTTTTAAGGCCGTTATCTCTGCTGATCATCTTACATTTAGGCGGCAGGATTGACGAGACCTGTACTAAATTCTGCTGTGCCACTCCCGCTGTTCTCAGCGCTTCCTCAAAAGACTTTAGTTGGTACTTATGCCTCCCAAGCCCCTTGGTAAGAAATACCTTCGTAGGAACAAGACTACTCATTTATATCTCCATACTTTAATTAGATTTATAAATCAGTTACGGACTCTCAATCTGGGAATTATATACCCTTGCATCCATGAAACAATCAAAATTCTCTGAATAGGAGTTTTTTTCCTTTTTTTCCATTGCCATTTTTACAAATGTCGCAAGAAATCTCTGCTATGTAGAATACCGGCTATGTTCAATAGATTTGAAAAAAGAAAGAGCCAGAGA
Organism: uncultured Pirellulales bacterium; assembly: GCA_964431695.1. Classification (GTDB taxonomy): domain Bacteria; phylum Planctomycetota; class Phycisphaerae; order Sedimentisphaerales; family Anaerobacaceae; genus JAFGPS01. Next base: position 20,477 of record CAYSKI010000027.1, read on the forward strand.
TATCAAGGCATAATCAACGCCTATAAATTCCCGGGTATAACAGAAATATTTGTAACAATACTGGCGACAAGCAAAATTAAAAACAGCTTTCGATTAACACCGGCTATCTTAAACAAACCCATTACTCCTACTCCGGAATCCGGATCTTATACGGATTCAAGTTAATTCTTGCGCTTTACTCTAAAAGAGTCACGACCGTGAGGGTGTGATAAATGGCCATAATATCATGAATCGCCAAAATACAAAGCGCACTTACTAAGTTGAATTGGTATTACAGATATATGTTCTCATTCATAAACCGGAATCTTACACTTTGTCATTCCAGCGAAGGCGGGAATTTAATTCTTATACTCCTGATTCCATATAAAGCCTACAAAGAGTACAATCAAACAAGTCTGGAAGACAATAATCTAAATTAAAGGCAACTGTACTTTTTAATATTATGCTGCTTCGCCGGTCTGCGGATGAGACTGATCTTTAATCACACTGGTTGCAGCTTTAATCACGCCTGCGATATCCGCAAGGTCGGTCGGGATAATAATCGAATTGTTGGTTTTTGCGAGCTTGCCGAACTCACCCAGGTATTGCTCCGCAACCCGAAGATTTACAGCGTTAATGCCGCCTTCTTCGTTGATTGCCTTGGCAATCTCCCGGATTCCATTTGCAGTCGCCTCGGCAACCCTTAGAATCTCGATGGCCCGCCCTTCGGCCTCGTTAATCCTTCTTTGTTTTTCACCTTCCGAACGGGCTATCATTTCCTGCCTGTCACCTTCGGCCCGGTTAATTTTCGCCTGTCTGTCACCTTCCGATTCGGCAATAGTAGCTCGTTTTTCCCGCTCAGCACGCATCTGCTTTTCCATCGCATCTTTGATGCTCTGAGGCGGCAGAATGTTCTTGACCTCGTAACGCGTCACTTTGACGCCCCACGGGTCCGATGCCTTATCGACTGCTTCAACAATAACACTGTTAATAGTCTCTCTCTCTTCGAAAGTCTTATCCAGCTCGAGCTTACCCATGACACTTCTCATCGTTGTCTGGGCCAATTGTGCGGATGCGAACTGATAATTGTTGATTCCGTAGGAGGCCTTCTTGGCATCGACCACCTGCATATACAGGATACCGTCAACTTCCACCGCGATGTTGTCTCTCGTAATACACTGCTGAGGTTTGACGTCCACCGCCTGTTCCTTCAGGGTGTGCCTGTATGCAACTCTGTCTATAAAAGGAAACAGGATGTGAAATCCCGCTTCCAGTGTCTTTGAATATTTCCCGAGACGTTCGATAATAAACGCCTGCTTTTGGGGCACTATCCTTATCGTCTTGAAAAATACGATCAGTGCAAATAAAAGTATTCCAACAAGAATGATTGTAACTATATAATCGCCCATGACTTTCCCCTTTCCTTAAAAAAGTTCATATTGAGCTGATTCGTAATTTCATTTTTAATGTCCGAGCGTAGCTATTCGCTTTGGTCTTCTGGCAATAAGATAAATCAACGCTCCGATAAGCTGCGCCGCGGCAATAACTACCACCCAGATGACACGCTCGTTACCTTCGTCTGTTTCGTTATTGATACAGTCGATCAGCGTCCATATCCACAAAACCAGGCCGCCTATTCCTATTCCCATAACCATTAATATCATGAAAAATTGCATATCCGGCCTTTCTATATTTCTTTGACCTTGAGGGTAATGTTATCTTTGCCGATAATTTCAACAACCGCTCCGGCGGCGATGTCACCATCGGCCCGCGCTTCCCAGTTGGTCCCGTGGAACTCCACCTTTCCACCCGCCTTGGGCGTTATAGCTTCTACCACAACCGCCCGCTCACCGACGAATTCCTTCAGGTCTTCCGTTAAATCCTGTTTCGCTCCGGAATGCCCGAGGAATACACCCTTGACCCACTTTCTTAAAATCAACAGTGACAGGACCGAGCTGACAATGAATATTATAAGCTGGGTATTGATTGAACCATTGACGTAGTCACTTAAAAGGCATATAATCGCCACAATCCACGCACCAACTCCGAAGAAAGCGATAATCAGTCCCGGCAGTATAAATTCCATAATCAGCAGCACAAGTCCGACCAGGAACCAAATCAATTCCGGTCTGAGAAATTCTTTAATCCAATCCATATCCTTTCCCTTCAATTCACCTTATTTAACAGACAGAACTCAGTTAATCTCAAACAATATACGCCTGAACATTCGAATTCTTCAAAACAAAATCATTCGATGACCACCGCCGTTCCATAAACTAATATTTCCGCCGCCCTGCCCATCACCTCCGTGGTCGAAAACCTGATCCCCACAACGGCGTTGGCTCCCAGCTTACGAGCTTCCTCAATCATCCGGTCGATCGCCTGCTCACGTGACTCGGCCATCAACTTTGTGTACTCCCCGACTTCACCCCCGACAATGTTGCGAAGACCGGCCATGATGTCTCTGCCTATGTGACGCGCCCGAATCGTATTGCCTCGGACAAGACCAAGCTGTTTTGTAATTTTTTTACCGCATATAGTTTCTGTCGTTGTCAATAGCATTGTCTTATCTCCTTACATCTTTGTACCTGTCTGACGTCCAGAAAAAAATCCGCTCCCGAAGCACCGAGACGAATAAAATCGCAAGACCCACCAAAAGCACGAGCAGGCCGACTTTCAAAACCAATTCAACGTTAGGGTCCTTAATGATTTCTTCTATAGCCCTGAATCCGCCGTAGATTATCAGAACTATACCTGCAACCGATAATAAAATCCAGCCCAGACCTCGCTCGATTCGATTATAAACGCCACTCCAGTATTCCTGCCAGATTTTATCCTCGGGCTCCATAAGTGTCACCTCATCGGTTATCTCTTTGAGCTTCTGAAACTCCTTAAGCTCACCGGCACATTCGGAGCAACCTTTCAAATGTTCCTCGAATCGCCGCTTTTGTTCGTCGTCTAATTCGTTGTCCAGGTAGCCCATCATCAGGTCTTTCCAGTCATGGCATGTCATTTGGCATACCTCCTTTCCCTGCGCCCAACAGTTCTTCCAGTTTTTTTCGGGCATAATACAACCTGCTCGTCACGGTACCTTTATTGCAAAATAGGGCCTCGGCAATTTTATCGTATGACATGTTCTGAAAATGCCTCAGTATGATGACCTCGCGATGTTTCTCATCCAGTTGACCGATGGCCTGCCAGACTTTGTCCTTGATTTCATTTCTGGCGGCCACCACCTCGGGCGAAAAGCAATCGGCTGTTGCTTCGACTTCCGGGCAACCTTCGACATCAAGAGAGCCGGCCCGCCTGTACTTTCTCTTCCTTAAATGGCTCACACAAAGATTCTTCAGAATCTGATAGAACCAGGGGAAAAATTTGCGGTCAGGTTTGACTTGCTTGATATTTCGATATGCCCGAATAAAAGCTTCCTGCGACAATTCCAGGGCGTCCTCACGATTCCCGACAAGCCCCAGGGCAATAAAATACGCGTCTTTCATATACTTGTTCACAAAAACTTCAAATGCCTTCCTTGAGCCCCGCCGACACCGCTGCATAGCGATCAGTTCTTCTTGACAGATGCTTGGCACTCTTTTCGGCTCCAAAAACAATTCCCTTTTTTCACTTCTAAAGTAATATACTCATCAGAAGACAATTTTCTTCAAATTATTTAACATAATTCGCACAACAATTTTCCCATTTTAACCGCTCGGCAAATTCCTTACGATATTATCACCCTTTGGCCTGTTTTAACATGCAATATACCATTGGCATCGGCATTTTTAAGGCTGATTTCCAGGGTATTATTCGAACCTTCAATGAGAAATAATTCATTATCTTTCGCCAAAACATAATTGGGATAAAAATTCATCTCCAGCCGCTTGCCGCCTATCTCCACCACATACTTTTCTTTTTGCCGATTCGGCATGTTTGTTATGATATTTCCGAACGTGTCGATTCTGACGATGATTCCCCCGTTTTCATGGCGGAAAAGCTCCAGCTTTTCAATATCTTCCTTCTTTTCCCCGACAGTTTCAAAACGATCCAATTCAATATTTGCCGCCGCTCCTGCAAATACATCTCTGCCGTGAAAGGTATGGCTTGCATTTCCGGGAATATTAAGTACTCTGATTTCCATTATTTTTTGCTGTTTTAGCGTCTCCCAGAAAAGGCCGTTATCCGGTCCGACAAAGTAATATTTAACCGTCTTTACAGCTATTGCTTTTCTTGCCGTCCCTACCCCCGGATCAACAACGCAACAGAATACAGAACCTTCGGGAAAGTACCGATAATTATTGCTGAGAATCCATGAAGCTTCGATGAGATTTTGCGGCGAGATACTATGACACAAATCGACTATTTTTATATCCGGGGAAATTTTATATATGACTGCCTTCATCACTCCCACATATTCGCTCGGGCCAAAATCGGTCAATAAGACAATCATATCAAACCCTTTATTAATGTTTTTCCTCACCCGCAACTTTCACTTATACAATCGGCCATAATTATTATCCATCAATGCCCGATAATCAATTATAAAGCTCAAAACTTCACTAAAATCAAAACATATCTCGATCCGTACACAAAAGCACATCTCAAAGATGCGAGTTTGCAAATAGAAAAAGCACTGGAGGCTCAATATATTTATAAAGTCTTAAGCTGATTTGTGATTATTGTCATCTGTTCATATAACAGCAAGAGAGTCTCAGTCGTATCATCGGCGGCGACTCTCTTTTCATTTTATAGTTCCCGTTCAAATATTAGTTCATAATATTTTGCCGCCCCATAAACACCGATGCCGGGTGCAAAGACCTGAATTAACCACCAATCCTGCTGGGCATGTTCATTTATAATCGACTGGTATTGTTCCCGCCCTGCGGAAACTTGTTGTCTGTTAAAAATCACTCCTGAATCCTTTTTTTCTCTACGGCCCAATCTCTGGCGCAAACTCAAAGTCACTGCCATCATCGAACTATCGAAAAAAGTACCGGACACCTTTAATTCCCACGAGGGTTAATAAAGGGGGATAATCGATAATCAATTGAAAGGCTGTAAGGGCGGATTTGGCGCCTCAAAAAGCAGGTTCGTCGATGGCTTTCACCCATGGCACAAGCTGCTCAGAATTCACCAGAATGCTTCGGGGCACCGGATACCACGGGGCAATTATTTATTCTTCTTTTCTTTTTTCAATCTTCGTTTTTCCTTTGGATTAAGCTGGGCCTTTTTCTGTTGTTCTCTTTTGCCTTTATCTTTTTTTCCACTATCGCCCATACCTGTTACTCCTTTTTCAGATTAAGTAATAACAATGATAATACAGTCTATATAACAAGTTCCCGCTGCTTCTTCAATATTTATTCTGAGCATATCTATACTGAGCAAAATCGAACCATGTCGAAGTGTCGAAGGAGCGCCCCCTCTTGTCATTCCTGCCTACGGCACACCCAAGCAGGTAGCCTGTAGGATGGGCAACTCGTTTGCCCATGCTGTCAATGTAACGTTACCCGAACCGCATGGGCAGTCCACGGGACACCTTGCGGCGGAATCCTTCCCATCCTACAGGCTATCAAAACCTGCCATTATCAAACACAACTCATCGAAAAATGTACCGTATCCCCTTTAAGTCTCCATTAATACACCTAAACATTAGCAACTGACGAATGGTTCCATGACAGCCATTTGTGCCTGTCCTTAGTTTTCTTTTTGGAAATCATTTAAGATTATGAAGATTGATGCAACGGCACTTGTAGCCGTTGCTTTTGAGATTTTGTGTCTCCCAGACCTCTCACCCTCCAGGTGAACGAGATTTCTAAAATGGCGGACAGAATCTGATAATCTACTAATTGCCCCTTTTAAAAAACCGTTTTGATCACAAGTTTTGATGTACTCATCAAAGGTATTCTTGGGGGCTGTGACATTGTTAGCCTCTAAATAAAGTCTCAAGAGTTCCTCGATCACACTGCCAGCAAGGATCACCGCTGGCTTGGAAAAACCACTTTTTGCAAGTGTATGCGCTTGCTCGATATCTCGAAAGATAGCTTTTCTCTTATATCCGTCCTCGAATAATCGGCAAATAAAATCTAAGGCCAGACATAGTTGCTGCCAAACAGCGAAAAGACAGTCAGCGCAAATATTACGTCCTTTCGTATATAGGCGTTTGAGGGAGGGTAAATATTGATTGAAAAAATTGCCGTTATTGCAATTTTTCTCTATGGATTCTTTCGCAGGAATGACAGGCGACGGAGACTCGGAATGATATTTTTTATTAGATGTTTCGACTGCGCTGCACTTTGCTCAACATGACAATTTATCTTCGAAAAATTGTCATTTTTCGCCAAAAATCGTGAATTTTGGTTGCATTATGGCGGTTTTTGGGTAAAATGATTAATAGCGTATAGCGTATAGCGTATAGCGGGTAGCGTATAGCGGATAGGTAAAACTAAATAAAATGAGGGAATAAAAATCTGTTAGCCCCGGGCATGTCCGGGGTCATCCGTGGCCGATACGGCCACGGCTAAACAATTTGAAACAGGTCAAATCGGCGATATCCGTGTAATCCGCGGTTAAAAAATGCAAAACAAAGCCAAATTGCCGACCTGTCGGCCGGAAATCCGAAGCACTAAGCTCGAAATCCGAAACAATTTCAAATGATAAAAAAACTTAATTTGAAAAAACAAAGCCAATTCGCCTTAAGGCAAAATTAATGTAAGCTCTTTGATAACATTGATGTCAACCGAAACCGAGACATTACTATAGCTATCTACGATTATTGTTACTGCAAAAGTGACAACGAAGAGTGATAGGTACTTATTTAAATCTAAAACCGTTGTTACGTGTTTTCTTTGAGTAATTGATTGAACATTCGCAATTGCACATCAATGGAGCTTAGAACCCAGTCGATATAATGTAATTCGTGAACCGGCCGACGATGCCCCTCATTCATCAGGCCTTCCTGAACAGTGTTAACAAACCTGCTGACAGTTTGGGGACTGACTTCTGTAGGTTTGTCCGCCCATTGCTTAAGCTGCTCATATTCATCCCGTAACTTCGAGCTGCCGGCGAGCTGCTCAATAGTCAAATAATCGCCGGGATTATAAGCCAGCTGCAGACCCTTGAGGCACATAATCAACGGCTCATAATTGGCTCTTTCTTCCAGACGAATAAATTTATACTGCTGAACATAGGTAGTTGCCTGAGCGGGAGATTTATCTGCAATTTCGTCGCCGCCCAGATACCATTTTCGTTTGCTTGTCCTTGCGAATACGAGTTCCTCAGTTACATCCTGTTCATTTTGTGAATTAAATCCGCTCGGATATTGTGTGATCTCATCATATCCGATTCTCGAGACCCAGAGTCTGCCCGCCCCTTTTAGCTCAGGGCCGCCGCCAAGAGCAAGCAGGCATTTAACAAATCCCAGAGGCAATTTATTCTGATTGCCGACCTGCTTTTTCCGAAGCTGGAATGATAGATGCAGACTATGTGGATGGATATCATAAAAATTAACGATTTCACAAATCAATTGATTGAGCAACCACGGATCAGCGGTCGCCGGTCGTGACAATTCCCCCGCGATATTCAGCCTTCCCGGAGCAAGCTCTAAAAAACCGGACCTTCTGACCTGATCGGTTGAGCCGGAATGGTCATCGATGTATCCGCCAAGTTTCCATGACAAAACGTCCAGGTGAAAATCGTGGAAATATTTGAAACCACCATAAACCGGATCGTATGCACCACTTTCGCTCCTTTGTGGCTCAACCGCCGCCGGTCCGAGATTGCTCAATTCGGTTTCCAGCCCGAGCGGAACCAGCCCGGGCCTAAGAGACGAACGAATCTGATTGAGCTTGGCGCGAACAACCCGGCCGTCGAACATACTCTGGGCTGCTCGCACAGCGTATTTGATATAATCAATCAGGTCGTGTTCATCATAGGGCATTGTCTGGAGACACTTTTTTATAATCAGATCAACCGCGGGAGCGTTTGTGTTAATTATCTGCAAGGCAATCAGCAGACTCACCGACCGCTTGTAATATCTCTCCGAAGCTCGCATGTGTTCGAGATCAAAACGGTACTGAGACCGAATATATTCATCAAGCTGATTCAGAAGGACCTGCCTGACAACCAGGGCAAGATAATTTTTTATAAAGGGCCTCGCCTGCTCGTCCTGATATAAGTGTTTGATTGTAGGTCGCGGCCGATCAAGCTCATGCTCAATATAATAATCGCTCATAGCATCACTGCGATAATGGCTCATAACCAGGTCACGCTCTGTCGTAGCAAGAAACTCTCTATCCGCCCGTCGCTCCGTTTCGGCATCCACCGTCCGTTCACCGGGACGGGTATGTTTTTTGAGAAACTTTTCTATGCGTTTTCGCAGCCACAGTTCATGTATCAGATTAACGTGAAACCTGTCACCGAAATGTTTTTCCATTGAGTCGTGAGAAACAAGATATGCCTGGGCCGGCACAGCTCCTTTTGCCGTATTAACTGTGACCGTCTCCCTTTCGTATCTTTTGCCTTCATACCTGTCAATTTCCGCCATTGCCGATGCGGGGACATTATAGATAATCAGCCCTTCTATATTCGAAGACGGGGCTACAACCGCATAGAAGTAAACATTGTCCGGGCTTATTTTTCGATAACCGCTCAGCATCGCGGCAGCGGCAAAAAGTGTCTTTTCGTCAGCACGATTCTCTTTTTTGGTATAGCTCAAGCCGCAAACAGACTGGAATATCCTTTGATCCCGTAGCGAGCCGTATATAAACAGATTATATTTTTCTTCACCCATTAGAACTTTTTATTATCCCCATGACAATCCATTTGTTATATCAATTCTGTTTTTGGATTTTACGATACAGCATAAACAGCTCCCTGAATGCACGAAAAATTACCCGCAAGTTAGCACCTGTCTGTGAGCCGGCAGTACGGGGATAATGATGTACACCCTTTTGAGTGATAAGATACCCCTTGCGGGCAGCACGGGCCAAAACTTCCGTGTCAATCAAAGCACCCATACTCGATAGAAACAATCCTTCAAAAATTTTTCTTTTATAAAGCTTAAAAGCACAGTCAATATCACGAATTTTCAGACCAAACAACAGACAAACCAGCTTCGTCCAGCACCAGCCATTGATTTTTCGTATGAGAGAATCCCGACGATTCAGTCGATAGCAACTTACAATATCATATTGATCCATTAACGGCAACAGTGGAGGCATCTCACTAATATCGAACTGCCCGTCACCGTCCGTATAAAAGACAAGCTCTTTTGTCGCCGCGGCAAAACCGGATTGCAGTGCCGCTCCGTATCCCAGATTGCTCGGGTGGTGTACCACTTTTATCCTGCCGTCTCGGCCGGCAAGCTCATCGGCAATTCGTCCGGTGTTGTCCGAACTGCCGTCATCTATAATAATGACCTCGAAATCCATATTGAGCTTTTCGAGCGCAACCAAAGCTTTTTCTACCGTTTGGCCAACATTATCCTGCTCGTTATAACATGGGAAAAAAACACTGATGCCCTCCGATGGACGACCTCCGCTGGAATTTTTTTCTCGATATCCCATGTTCATCATAGCTCACTCACGAGATGTGTCACTAATCGTTGTCCCCTGTTTGCGAGATTCGATTATTGCGAATTACCATTTCATATTCTGAGTAATCCAGACTAATTGATCCACACAATCGCTGTACTGAGCGGCATATTTATTCGCAAGTTCCGTATTTCCCTGCAACCGGGCGTTCCGCTCCATATGGAAACATGCCAGCCGTGCAGCTTCTACCCTCTGACGGTATCCATCCTGCCTTGGCCAACTGTCTTTATTTTCCTCAAACCTTCTGGCATAATCAGCACAAAAATCATCAATATTCGATTGCAGCTCGGCAAATCTTGCAGCAAGAAGTATGATTTCCAGCATCGGAGTCTGAGAAGGCTTGGCATTAAAAGCATCAATAGCGTATTTTAATCCTTCTTTTCTTTTATCCTGGTCACGATAATACAACAACCATGAATGGGCGCGAATGAGATTTTGATGGAACTGATCGGGATAAATCGTCCCGCCGGTAAATATCCCATCGAAAAGCTCCCTGCCACGGGGAGTTTTGACATTAACAAAAATCTTTTGCTTGTTATTAAAGAAAACCAAAGGCCAGTTAGGGTCGTTCTCAATACCTCTTGTAGCGTGATAGTAATTGTTTCTTTCGGGATCATTATAAACCGCCGACGGCATCAAGACCAACCAGACATCACGACTTGTCAACTGTTGATCCATCCATTTGCCAATAGCCCTGTAATCCTCAGTGGTCGGCTCCTGCCCTCTCAAACCTGTACGCTGCATTATATCGTATGTGATTTGACCCCCGGACATAATATACGACCACCCATCGAAGGCTCTACGGTTATAAGCGGCCTGTGCCCTGCCGTCCATAAACAACTGCAACGGCGTTCGGCCGGTATTTGGGTCCGGATCCTGCCCCCAGGCAATAAAACCGCCTTCGGTCCAGTAATTTAACATTTTTCCCGATAACTTATTGTCCCGGATAAATTTCATAGCGTAAAACGGCTTCGCATCGGAAGCGGTCATCCGCATAAAGACCGAACTATATTTCGGGTCATTCGGCCACGGATTGAGATAGATGCGCTTAAACTTCAGTCCCCACCATGTGCCAAAAAATAAGACCGCTACGATACCGGCAAAAATAAAAGATTTTTCCAGATAACGAGGCATCGAAGGGACAATTATACTATTCGTCTTGCGGAAATTCAGCATCGCTGAAACCGCACGAGCTACCTGGTCTATCAATAACGCTATAATCGGACAGCCTGCAATTGCCGCTATCGGGATGAACCTGCGAGAACGAACAGCCATATATATTGTTAGAGCGACAATAAGCATTAGAGGCAAATCGATTTTAGCCCATTGAAAGACCTCGGAATTTTTTACTTTTCGTTTCGATTGTTGACTGATGGCCATAGAGGTCAAGATCATGAAAAAAATCCATAACAAAAGGACCATCCAAGCGAGAATGAACATCACCAAATATGGAACCGCCGTACCAACAGGATTACTCCAGTCAAACGCAGACTGCCATTCATGTATCTGGCGCCAGCGTTCGGCGTGTTTGCTGACACTAATTACGAAAGTGTGGGTCAGATTAGTTAAATGAAAAGGATTGAACACGATAACAGCCATAAAAGCAACGAAACCGGCGCCAAGAGTATGGAAGATGCCTTTGAATCCGATCGAGGCGAGTTTAGATTTCCATAATATCGTAGCAACGTTCAGGAATGTCAGGAGGATGAAAACCAAGAGATATCCCATGAGATTGCTTTGGTAGTATTTTACCAGAACTTCGCGATATTGTTCGGCTATATTGGAAGGTATCCTAACGGCGGATATAACAGCCAGTAAAACCAGCATAATGAATACGGAAGCTGTAATGTGGAAACTGTAAAATGCTATGTCTCTGATCTTTTTTATTGCTGAAATTATTAAACTCGCCACGACAAGGACGACAATCAAATAGAACAACTTATCAGCATATGGTGGTTTTATTACAGAGTAAACGTTCGAGGAGAGATCAATTATCTTTCCATGGAATCCTGCTCGGAATTTGTAGGCAAATGCATATAAACTAAACCATAGAAAAATACTACCAATCGAAACGGTCCATCTTCTCGGCAATGCCGTCAATAAATGCATTACAAAAAAAGGAACGAGCATGATAAAGACGTAGATATATCCCCCGTGGACATTGCACCAAAAAACCGCCACAGGAACAACAAGCCAGATATACCATACATTTCGGTACGTTGTAAGGGCCAGCACAAGTATAAAAACAGCCACAAGCATATTCGAGAAACCGGCGGGGCGAACATCAAGAAAAGAACGACCTGCGAACATTGCAAAGCAGGCGAAAACCGCCGCCAGGGCCGGATTAACACCCAGCAATCGGGATGTGTAATAGACACAAATGACAGTAATTATATAGATGGTGAACTTCCAATAGACCAGTGCATTAGATGTGAAACTGACACCGTCGTCATACGAGTCCTCAGGTACCAGTTTATAAAAAATAACATGCGTCAGCCAATTCTGATCAACCCATCCGGTGGGATGCAGTTTTTTGACTGTTTTTATGCCGACTTTGTTTGTTATCCACCGAGCCCAATTCGGCCATGTCTGAATCTCTTGTTCGGTCGGTCCTGCTTTATGGGAATTTGCACTGAAAGGCTCGACAGTATCGACACCATGATTGACAAAATGCCGGCCGCAGGCCATTGCCACCCAGGTATCGCCGGCCGCAACCATACGTGTACAGGCATGAAAAGTAAAAATAAGCATCGCCAGCCAGCCGATAATCATAGGCCAGCCGGAAAGGGCAATCTTTTTGGTCATTGAGGTTGGCTGCTCAGTGACTGACGAAACACCGGGTTGTTGATCGGATGAGACGACAGAGCGTTTTTTATTTACCGACTTAGCCATTCTTGAAGTCTATCTAATCCTTTGGTAATTTGTTCGAGTGAACAGGCAAAACTCAAACGAACATTATTATCACACCCAAACGGTAAGCCCGGAACCAAAGCCACGTTGGCCTGCTCTAAAAGTGCCTTTGCAAAGTCCATGCTTCCGGTAATTTTGGCACCATTAATATTTCGGCCATAATGGCTTGAGACATCAGGGAAACAATAAAAAGCTCCGGTCGGCTCGGGGCACTCCACACCCTCGATACTATTGAGCCTCTCCGCCATATATTTGCCCCGACGCTCGAATTCCTGCCTCATTTTTTCTATAGCCTCGTGAGACAGTTCCCCCAAAGCCGCAATCGCCGCATACTGACCGAAGGTTACGGGATTCGATGTCATGTGTGACTGAAGACGCCCCATTGCCTTTATGACATCAAGCGGTCCTGCAGTATAACCAAGGCGCCAGCCGGTCATTGAAAATGCTTTACTAAAGCCGTTCAGAGTCAGAGTTCTGTTATATGCGTCTTCGCTTAAAGCTGCAAAACTAACAAACTCAGTCTTACCATAGATAAGTTTTTCATAAATCTCGTCCGAAAGAACGTAAATATTCGTCCCTTTGAGAACCTTAGCAATGGCTCTAAGCTCATCAGGTGTATATGTAAAACCGCCGGGATTATTCGGTGAGTTAATGACCAGCATTGCGGTTTTTTCAGTAATAGCTTTCTGCAACTGTACCGGCGTAATTTTATAACCGGTATTCTTATCAGTCTGAACAATTTTCGCCTTCGCGCCGGCAAGCTTTATCGCTTCGGGATATGTGACCCAGTACGGCGTCGGCAGGATAACCTCGTCACCCGGATCGAGTACCGCCTGCATTGCCTCATAAACCGAGTGTTTACCGCCTATATTGACAATCACCTGATCGGGACTGTAATTAAGTCCATTCTCCTTCTGAAGCTTATCGGCTATTGCAGACTTGAGCTGGATAATTCCCGCAGCGGCAGTATATTTTGTCTGACCTGCCTTGAGGGCCTCTATAGCGGCCTGTTTAATATATTCCGGAGTATCAAAATCGGGTTCTCCCGCGCCAAAACCTACGACGTCCACACCCTCGGCTTTTAATTCCTTCGCTCGTGCGGTGACGGCAATAGTGGCCGAAGCCGGAACTTCCTGAGCTCGTTTACTTATTTTCATATTTATTTTCCTTACCTTCGATAATATTATTTAGCGTAATATTAGAAACAAAATAACAAAATCCGTCAAGTAAATAGAAATATTCCTGATTCCCGATATACATATCTCCATAATTATCAGCATCGAGGTGAACATTAAGTCTATTGACAATAACCAACAAAATTGCTAATTTTTCCTTATGACTCGTGCTACTCATATCGCGGTCTTGATTTGCGTGTGTTTGCCGCTGGCCGGTTGCTACGCGCCGGAGGAAAAATCCCCTTGGGACGAAATGAATATAGATGATCTCGCCCCCCGAACCGGTGACGACCGGCCACAGAATAAAAAATTACAGACAATAAATTTTGACCTTCATATTTATGAAGTACCGGCCGATAACATTAGGGAAATAGACGAGATACGAAGAACTCTGGATACCAGGCCCTTTCGATTCAACAGCCAGAGGGCTTTCAGCTCCAACTCATTTTCAGTATATTTCGGACGGCTGCAAACATGGAATACAGTTGCCGATTTACTGGTTACCGCCGGTGCTGAGAGAAGATCCAGAACCTCACTTTTACTGCCTGACGGACAAACCGAGGATATTACCGTAGCGGGATTCGATTACCCGTTGACCGTATATTTCACCTCAAACCGCGGCACAAGGGAAGGTGCACGCATCGGGCCGGGACATCTGGTTATGCGAATCAAAGCTGGCAGCTCACCATCCCTAAGTGATGTTGCCAATATCACAATCTATCCGGTTTTTTTAGTGCCGGTTGGAAATGCCATCTCTCAAATAGACAAACGTATAAAACTACGAGAATTCCCCTTTACGGCTGCCGCCTTCGGACTGAATATGAGCCCCGGTGATTTTATATTTTTGTCTCCGGAAGAATATGTCACTGAAAATTCGTCGTTAGGCGGCATTTTCTTTAATAATCCCAGAGGCAACATGTTCTTTCAAAAAGACAAACGTAAACCACCGGAATTAAAACCATCCTTTAGAGTATATATGCTCACATGCACGGCGATTATAGATTGACCTTCCTATGTCCAATCCAATAGTGACATTGACTCAATGCAGTGACTATAGTAAACACAAAATTGCCGAGGCGATAGAAAAACATTTTTCTGGCCTCGGTGGTCTCGATAAATTTGTTCGGCCGGGTGACACCGTCCTGCTAAAGCCGAACTTTATCGCTCCCAAATCCCGGCATCATGCCACTCAGACGGACCCGGCAATCATCATCGAGACGGCCCGGTTGTTAAAAGATTTCGGAGCAAAACCTTTCATCGGCGATTCACCTGCATGGAGCAACGTATATGCCTGCGTCAAGGCACTGAAACTCCAGGAACCACTCAGGAAAATGTCCGTGCCGGTAAAGCAGCTCGACAAACCGAGAAAGTGCCGGATAGGCACTGAAAATACTCCCGTGTGGATAAGCTCGCTGGCTCTTGACGCCGATGCGATAATCAATCTGCCGAAATTCAAATCGCATCAGCAGTTGGTAGCTACATTTGCAGTAAAAAATATGTTCGGTTGTGTCAGCGGCAAACGTAAAGCCCTTTGGCATTTTCAAAAAGGAAAAAACGCAGATGATTTCTGCAGGCTGCTTCTCGAAATATATCAATTTCTGAAACCCGCCTTAACAATTATCGATGCCGTAATCGCAATGGACGGTCCCGGTCCAATCAACGGCAGAGCCAAGCCTCTCGGATGGCTTATCGGCGGAACAGACCCAATAGCCTGCGAGACAATCTGCGCCAAGCTGGTCGGAATAGAACCGCAAAATTTACCTATTGTAAAAACGGCAGAAAAAATGGGATTCGGCTGTTCAAATCCGGCTAATATTGAAATATCCGGCGATGACTTCCCAAAGGAGATTTGCACAGACTTCCGGTTGCCGGAAATGATCCCGATCAGATTCACGCTGCCGCACGTCTGCAGGAGCATCTGCAAACAGGGCTTTCTTATTGCAAAAACAGCCATAAAAAAACTATCTTTTCATTAATTTTAGTTTAATGTATTTAAATATCGGCCGTTAACCAGCCGATTTTTCTTAGGGAATTCATTAAACCAAACACAAAATAATCCTATGACGACAAAATCTAAACAGAAAAATAAACGAGAACCGGACAAGAAAAAAACGACCATAGTTCGCCTGATTGTCGTATTTATGATCTGCACTGTAGTTGTTTGTATCACTACATGTCTGGATTGTACAAATTTTTGGACAAATGAATATACCAGCAGTTATAGTGACCCGAATTTTAGTCTGGTCAATAAAGCAAACTGGGCACAGCGAATGGATTTTCCAGGTTTGCCCAACTTTTATAAGGTCTCGGACGACCTCTATCGCGGGGCACAACCAACAGCACAGGGAATAAAACAACTAAATAAGCTCGGTATAAAAACAATCATAAACCTGCGAACCCTCCACTCAGATCAAGACGAGATGAACGATACCAAATTAGTTTACGAGCATATGAATATGACGACACTTGGGCCCGGCAATGAAGATGTGATTCAGTTTTTGAAAATTGTCACCGACAGTAACAGCACGCCGGTTTTCGTTCACTGCAAACACGGTGCGGACCGAACGGGGATAATGTGTGCAATTTATCGCATTGTCGTACAGAGCTGGAGCAAAAACGAGGCTACCACGGAAATGATCGAAGGTGGCTTTGGATTTCACAGGATATGGATGAATCTCGTGGATTATATCCAAAAACTGGACGTCGATGAAATCAAAAAAAATGCAGGGTTAAAAAAGTAGGTTATTTTTCTTGTTGCAAAGAGAAAACAACCTCTTTGCCATCAAATACCGGCCCGTCTTCACAACACATCTTGTAAACAGTTTCACTCAAACCGGGAACTCTGCATTCAATCGCGCAGCTCTGGCACAGGCCGATTCCACAGGCCATCCTACGCTCCATACTGACCTGGCAATCGATGTTTTTACCGGCGGCAATTTCGGCGACTTTGGCCAACATCTCTTCCGGCCCGCAACTGTAAATAATTATCTCATCACCTGCTGATTCGGTTTGTTCGAGCCACTCGGCGAGACAATCGGTCACAAAACCTTTATACCCGGTCGAGCCGTCATCTGTCGCCACGATTGACTCGATGCCGTATTGCGCAAATTCCCGCAACGAAAATCCCAGTTGTTGTGAGACCTCGTCTATTCTTCCTTCGAAGGGTAATGCTGTTTTTGTTTTCGCTCCGACAAAAGCTGTTACTTCGATATCCTTATGATCGGTCGCGAGAACTTTAGCCAAATGTTGCAAAGGCGGAGTCCCCATCCCCCCCGCCGTTAAAAGCGCGTATTTTTTATTTTCCGGAATCCGGAAGCCGTTCCCCAAAGGTCCGATGACATTGATAGAATCTCCGGCCGATAATGTTGTCATCCGTAAAGACGCGGGACCGACGACACAATAAAGGACCTCTGCGGATGTTTTTTCACCATGGATAGTGACGTCTGTTAAACTAAAAGGCCTTCTCAGGAGAATATTGCGACCGGACGAATCAACCAAATCAGGAGGTATTTTCTCATTGCTCGGCAAGGCCGTGCCGCTCAAATCCAACTCGGCAAATTGCCCCGGCCGGAAACCTGCGAACGCCTTTGCACCGTCTCCTGAAAATGTGAGTTTAAGCTTGCCGAATTGCGAACCAATTTGTTTATTGGTCAATACTACCGCTTCGAAAACTCCCTTGGCTGACTTGCATGTTTCCGACATAACTGCCTGCGATCCTTCCTTCCTAAAGTAATCCTTCAAAAACCTTGACACCGTCCACAACCTTGCAGACATGCACGGCATATTTTTCGGCGAAATCCGGACGACTTCGTGGGTAGCCGTATTCGACGGCCTTTTTAACCGCATCCACGCTCTCCGGTCGCACCAAAGCTCCCGATGCACCCTTGTCGCCCCCGCCGAGCATCCGCTCGCCAAGAACTCCCGGCACAGTTCGTACAATGTCACACATCGTTTCCAGCTCCGGACCGGATATTTTGTAATCGTCACGCAATCCTATACCATCCTCACGAAATATCCGCCCAACCGTGACAATATCACCGGATTTCCATGCGTCGAGCATTCCATAAAACCGCTGCTGTGCCCCGAAAATATACTTTAACCGTTCACCCAAATCCGGGTGACTTTCTCCGAACTGACCCATGATTTTTTCATAAACCTTTTGTTCCCTGATATCTGCCAGGCAGGAAATATCATAGCCGGCTTTTTTCAATATTGAAACCAGTTCTTCACACTCGCTTCGGCGAATCTTGTAGGTAGATTTTTCCAGACCCGGCCTTTCGGTCCCGGTATCCATAACGACGATTCGAAAATCTTCCACTTTTTCTCCAAGCCGGACGTAATCGACGGACCTTTTAGACGGACTATAATATGTCCCCATTCCCTCTCGTGCGAGCAGTATCATAATCTGATCGAGCTTGCCGCATGGTGAGCCGATATAGTCGTTTTCGACCGCCTGAGCCAGATCTACTATATCCATTTTGTCTTCCAACTCGATACTATTGGCATCAAATAATGAAAGAATCAGGTTCAGACTCAAAGATGCCGACCGGCTCATCCCCCCGCCTGGAATATTGCCGTAAATGACACCATCGATTCCCTGTGTAAGCTTGTGACCTTCGCGGCAGAGAATATAATCGACACCGAACGGAAACCGTCCCCATGTATGTGCTATCGATTCGGACTTCGGCCCGGGGACATTTCCGAGCTTGAACTCGATAACACCGTCATCGGGAAAATTGCCGCTAAAGAGTCTGATCTTGTCCGTCCCGTTAGGTTTATACGTCATCCAGATGAACCTGTCCGTCCCTACGCCGAACAGTTCGGTTCCGTTGTAATCACCGTGCTCGACGCCCAGACAAAACCGTGACGATGTCCGTCTGATTTTACCACCTTTAATATCGATACCGTTCTCTTTAGCGAAACTTCGGATTTTTTCCAAAGCCGCTTGTCCTTCTTTTGTCAAATCCATCTCAAATCTCTGATTAAAAGCTCACTTTAACAATATATGGCGCGAAACGCATACCGAAATACTACCAGAATACAATATACAAAGCGATAGTCAAAAGTGTGACAAATACACCTAAGTAGATAGAACCCTTCGACCAGTTCAATTCGATCTTCGTCTGCTCCGGAAGCGTTATTCTCTCTTTCATCGGTTGTACTATTGTCACTATCAGTAAGATTACTGCAATCGCACCTACGGTAATTGCCATGCGGTTCAGAAACGCCATCTCTGACCAGCCGAAGAACAAAATCCCGTAGATAATCGGGCTCAGGATCAGCCCCAGAACTCCACAATACCGAGGTGTCCTTTTTACGAATAATCCGAACAGGAATATTGTCAAAACGCCAGGGGAGACGAATCCCTGGAATTCCTGAATATATGCGAAAGCACCTTTGAACTTGGGATTTGCCAACATCGGTGCAATCAGGCATCCAATGACAACACCTATAGGCACACAACATCGACCAACCCAAACCAGCACTTTCTGTGCCGCATTCTTGTTAAACCATTCCCTGTAAATATCCATTGTGAAAATAGTAGAAGCAGCATTCAGCATTGATGCCAGAGAGCTAATAACCGCCCCCATTAATGCCGCTAAAACAAATCCCCGGATGCCGTTAGGTGTCAGATATCGAATCAACAGTGGAAATGCACCATCGTAGTCATAACCCACCAGCTCCCTTTGGACCTCAACAGCAGGGTGACTCTTATCGACGCCTTCAAGTAGTCCCGCGTTGCTTGCCACCATGTCTTCACCTACAGGAACAACTTTATCCAGCACAGCGGCATTAAAGGCGAGTATCTCAGAGGCAAGCTGCGGTTCCAATTGTGCAAAGTCACTATCGAAGGGTATAACCATATTAGCCTGGGTAGGGATTATTTTTGCCTGCTCAAACGCTTCCAGTATGGGTTTATTGAACGCTTCCTGGTTCATTGCGTCTTCCTGCATCTTTGAAGCGTAAAGTGTAAACGCGATAATTCCGGGAATGCAGACAATAAAGGGAATAATCAATTTCAGAAAAGCGGCAAAGACCACGCCACGCTGTCCTTCACGAAGTGAATGAGCACCAAGGGTTCTCTGCATGATATACTGGTTCAATCCCCAGTAATAAAAGTTCGGAATCCAGATCCCCAGCAACAGTGCCGTCCACGGTAAAAAAGTGCTCGTTCGAGGAAGTACCATATGCATATTGGCATTTTTGAGCGCCATGAACTTCTCACTGAATGTAGCCCCGTTACCCAAACCAAGCGACGTATTCACCGCAGCAACATCGATCCCTTCGAATCCACTCGGATTGTCCAGTGCCTTGAACGAAAGCACCATAATAACCGCACCGCCGATTATCAGTGCCGAGCCCTGGATCAAATCCGCCCAGGCGCAGGCCTTCAAGCCCCCGGCGGCGACATAGACGCCGGCAAGAATCCCCACAAACCAGGACAAAGTCGTAATATTAATCGGAATCCCCATCAACTCTTCTTTGAACAACGGATTTAACGTCTTGGCCCCAAGATAGATGACTGTCGGGATCGTCACTCCCATATAGATAATCACCATTAATAGTGACATCACCAGACGGGATGTATGATTAAATCGGTATTCCAAATACTCCGGTATTGTAAAAATTCCGCTTTTGAGAAATTTCGGCAGAAAGAAAAATGCCACAACAACCAGCGTGATTGCCGCTATCCATTCATAGCTGGCCACCGCCAAACCAATCGAGCCTTTAGCAGCCTGGCCTGACATTCCGACAAACTGCTCGGCCGAAATATTCGCCGCAATCAGAGAAAATCCGATCAGCCACCATTTCAGGCCGCGACCGGCTAAAAAATAATCCTCGCTGGTCTTTTCCCTGCGGCTCTTGAACAGTCCAACGGCGATGACGCAGATAAAAAATACCGCCAAAATCCCAAGGTCTAATCCGCTTAATTCCATGTGTGGACTCCTTAACTGAAACCTTCCCTGCCTTTATATTTTCCTTACCTGATTATCTGATTTCAACTTACTCCATAGCATTGTTAAATGTCAGTAACTTGAAATTATAAGGAATTCGCCGATATCTGCAACAAAATATAAATTTGAGGAAATTTGACTCATTTTCCGTCTGGACTGCAATAAGATAGAAATATAAAGGTTGATTAATATCACAATCGGGGCAATGTAATAAATATAAACAAATTGTCCCGAATCCTCAATTTATTAGTAAGTGACTGTCAAATTTTTACGATAAATACCCTAAGTACGCTATCAACTGAGAGATATCGATTCAAAACAGTTTTATACAAGGCTTGTGACATAGTGTCTGTAGGATTTATAACAGGGGACTTGCGAAGGCTGTTTCAGTGGCTAAAAATGCTATAATATCAGCAGAAACAGGGACAAAAGAATCGGCTATAGGTTCGGACCGCGATGCAAAGGTCGTTGATTTGGAGCTGGATATCTTCGAAGAAAAAATCAGTATCCAGATTGGTATTGGAAAAGGCCGGGCAAGATTGGCCGACATTGTTCCGCTGGCACGAACGATTTGTTCGAAAATCAATGACGTAGTGATAAAAAACATACAAAACAACGGAGAGCAGATTCCTTGTTATAAAGGTTGCTCTGCCTGCTGCAAACGTTGCCTTGTCCCGCTGTCGGTTCCTGAAGCATTTCGATTAAAAGATGAAATTGACCAGGCACAGGCACACAAACGCCACTCAATCCGTAGAAACTGTCTTATTGCGTCACGCCATCTCGTGACTCACAAAACAACCAAAAAATTCGTACACCAATCGGCAGAATCCCCTTCAAATAATCCGGCCCACCTAAATCTTATTTCAGACTGGTATTCGAGCTTGAAGCTCACCTGCCCATTTTTATCCCAGGATATTTGTACCATTTACGAACAGAGGCCGTTGGCATGCAGGGAACATTTTATCATCGGTTCCACCGAAGGATGTAAAAATGGGGATTCTTTAGCGGAAGTAGTTGATATGCCAATCCGAATGTCAAACGCTCTCGTGCAATTATCAAGCGAGTTAGAAGGGACAACTATGGAGGCTGTGATTTTGCCGCTGATACTTCTCTGGTGTGAAGAAAACAAAAAGCGTGTCGAAAGAACCTGGCCTTTCGAGATGATGGTCAAACGTTTCGTTGAAATCATAGAGGCGATGGCAAATAAAAATTCCGCTGCCGTCGCAGTGTAAATAAAGATGATTATTCGTTTTTAAGAAAAGCTTCCGGCAGAGAATCGATAATATCGGTTGTTATCATCCCGAGCTGCCCCATTTTTTCCGCCGCTATGTCACCTGCTAAGCCGTGTACGTAAACGCCCAAAACCGCAGCATTGAAGTCACTTAGCCCCTGGCCGAGCAGAGCTGTTATTACACCGGTCAGAATATCCCCCGAACCGGCGGTGGCCATACCCGGATTGCCCGTTTTGTTAGTATAGACTTTTTTACCATCGGTGACAACCGTTCCGGCCCCTTTGAGTACCACGGTTGTGCCGGTTTGCTGCGCCAATTGCACTGCCTGCTGCTGCCTTTGGGCCGGCAGCGGCTCACGAAACAGGCCCGACCACAATCTTTTCATTTCACCCGGGTGCGGCGTCAAAATCACTTTCGCCTTGAGCTTGTCAGGCCAATCCTTTATCCCTGCTAAATTATTCAGCCCGTCGGCATCGACAACAAGCTTCAATCCTTCCTGTCCGAGCAAAGTATCCAGAACAGAACGAAGGGCGCCGCTTATACCAACACCGGGACCGAAAGCAACGGCATCGTTTTGACCGATGGCTTCCAGTATAATATTAATTGCCCTGGTTGAAATTCTGCCGGAACTATCTTCCGGCAGCGGAATGGTCGTAAACGATGGCTCTATCGAAGCGACTATCGGCAGAACACTCTTCGGCGTCGCCACACGCACAAGACCGGCACCGGCCCGAAGGGCGCTTCGACCGGCAAGGGCCGCCGCCCCGCTCATGCCGATACTGCCGGCAATTATACAGACCTTACCGAAATCCCCCTTATGAGCATCAACAGCCCTCGGCTTTAATTTTGGTGTTGTTTCAATTATCTGCATAAAAGCTCGTTTCGAGCAATATACTAATGACAATAACATATCCGGTCAACAAAAGATTTGGCAATAAGCTTCGTATTAATTTGATTATACACGATAGATTGTAATAAAAGACAAAACGTACGGTCGCAGATGAGCTTGACCGGTGACAGGTGTAGCATTATTCTACTACTTCAAGGCAGATAGTATTCGTACCATCCGGGTATGTATAAATCGACAATACGTTTCATAGTGTCGTCGTCGATCATCTGCTTTATCGTTTGGCCGAAAATGTCTTTCCATTTTTCTGCAAAAGCAGATTTCTTTGATATCACCAGATAGCAGGGATGGTACTCACTGTAAGTGTAATTTGCACGATCGATTTGGTCTTCATGTTTTCCGTCGCGAAGATACCAGATTGCTCGCCATTCTGATATATGCACGGCGTCAACGTTCCCCGTAAGAAGTTTATCAAAGGCTTCTGCTGTATTCCACCCGATTGTTTCTTTATTTATATTCGCGTCACTATTTAAACGGTCATAGCCAGCATCCACCAGAGCAATATTCTTGCCGTGCATATCTTCATACTTTTCGATAAATATACCTGAATCGGCTTTGACGTATGTAAGGACCTTAAGCTTCGTGCGAAATGGCGGTTCAATAAAA
>CAYSKI010000028.1:0-42928 GCA_964431695.1 uncultured Pirellulales bacterium
CAAAGAACGGAAGAAATAATTGTCGTCAGAGGGAATTTATAGTTGACGTCAGTCACTACTATAAAGGTTTTATGGAAACTTTAGGAATAGGAAAACACGAAAAAAGGAAACCAATATATGTGTAATGGGAAGGTCTAATTATATATAAGGTTTCCGGAAACAAAAATTTTTCAATCCCGCCAAGTTTTTTCTTGACAAACCACGCCTACTTTGTTAGATTAGATAAAAAGCTCCTTTTTGGCTTCACAGCGGGCGAGCGGATTCGAACCGCCGACGTCCAGCTTGGGAAGCTGACATTCTACCACTGAATTACGCCCGCAAGGTAATTTTATTATGGATAAATCTATATCCTGAACCTGTTCCTTGTCAAGCATTTTGTTTTTGGATAACTATTCCAAAGGCTGTGCGTAGCATATTACTTCGTTAAACGGTCGCGATGGTCGTCAGCAACCAGGCTAAAGACCGGCGGACTTACTTGCCTGAGCCGTTCCGCCATAGGCGCCCAAATTAATTACCGAGCCGTTCGGATCAGGTTCCAATCCGATATCGCTATTTGGATCGCCGGCGTCAATACAGGGACTACTAACCTGGTCCTGAACCCAGCTCTGGCTTGTCGGGTTCCATCTGCCCGACTGTGACAATAGATGGTAATCACTGTTAGCCGTATCGGCAAACATCGGACCGGCATCGATATTTCCGCCATCCTGGCCAATGCCCTGGACATCGCTGTAGGTAGTCATAGTTGAATCACCTGTTATCTGGGCGGCGAGAGTTCCATCGCCGTTGAAGTAAACAATTGAGTTTGTGATTGTTGAAGTTGAATTATTAATGCCGGACAGAAGATTATTGCTGATGGTGCAATTGTTAATTGTCGAAAAGTCACCTGTAATACCATGTTGTTGATTTGCAACAACAACGCAATTGCTTAAATCCGGATGATTGTATAGTTTTCTGCGTCCCATGAGATTTGGATGCATTTCAATTCCGGGACCTTTATTAGCAGTAATATTGCAGTAAGTGACTATTGGTTTGCTTTCTCCGTACAGATAAATCCCCGCAGTTGAGTTACCGGTAATAGTGCAGTTGGTTATTGTAGGAGAGGTATTATCGCAATAGATACCGTTTGTTCCGCCGGTAATTGTAAAACCGTTTAGTATGCTGTAACTATTATCACTACCGGAAAAAGTCACTACTGTATTCTTGTTGTCTCCTTTGATGACCGTATCTGTCGGAACACCGGGATTCGTTGATTTGATTGTAAGGTTTTTGCCTTTAAAATCTATGCATTCGTAATATATTCCCTCTTTGGCAACTATTATATCACCGGAAGCAGCATCATTGATGGCATCCTGAAGATATGGGTATTTTTTTCCTGTTGTCTGATTAAGGACTGGGAAGGATAGATTAAGAATGCTGATAGACAACGGGTCGGCATATATAGTTGAGCCATATTGGTCGTATGCCCTGACCGTCCACCAGGTTTGTTCGAATGGCAATTCGATTATAACATTGTTGGGCGGTGTCGGAGTATCGGAGATTATATCGAAATCCATTACTCTGTTTGGATTTTCTCCCATTAAAAGCTGGTATCCGACAGCATTTTCACTTTCCAGGCATGTTAAAACCGAGCCATTCGGATCTCCGACATCGATTGGTCTCAATAAAGTGACTGGTTCCGGCAGTTTAGCAGGGAAATTCGCTTCATCGAAGAATTGCATTTCGCCGGTGAGTGCTCCTTCCCAGTGGAATTTATAAACCTCATATAACGGGGTTTTTGCCAATTGAAGATTTTTACCCGGTCCGACAATCGACCAGTACGCACCGGCAACAAGCCCACCGTTAAATTCGTTCATATTTGGATTCGTAAGAGAATCCTTGTACCACGTCGGTGGATATCCGTGGTTGTTAAGAGCGACCTGAACATTCAAAATACCCGGATAAAAATACGGCCCGGTCCCTTCGTATGTGTCCATCCAGCACAGCTCACCATCGACTGTGCTGTCTATGAAGTTTAAAATACTCTCGGAATAATCCCTGCAACGGCCATCCAGCAATGTTACTCTGTTTACGTTATATCTGGAGTCCTTGTAGGTCAGGTTCATGCGGATTGCCGCATCTATTGCAGGCTGACCTCCGGTGCTGTGTCCCGAAGTCTGAATCATTTGATTATAATTCGGGGCCACTTCCGAGAGGTACTTAACAATCATGTCGCCGTATTTGTAATAAGTCCGTCCCGTAATTGTTGGATCCGGTTGATACGAGAAACTTAAAACATTTACCACCTCATTCCATTCACTGTTGGACCACGACCCGCTTCCGGTAATGCAGTCTCCACCGCCGAAATAGATAAACGTCGGCTTGTTTGGATCAAAAGGACTGTTTTCCAGTCGATATGTGACTCTTTCGAAATACGGGAAGATTCTGACCTCTGCGATATCCGGCAAACTCTCGTATTGCCCGTCATAAACTACAAGCTGGAACTCGCATATTTGAAGTGCATCTGTCTGGATAAGGCCGCTAATTGTTGGAACAGCAGTGTTTGCATCCTCAATTACTGCGGGCGGACCGGAAATTTGCTGCCAGTAATATAACAAATCGCCTGAATTATCAGGATCATAGGAACCTGTCCCATCTAAAGTGACGGCATTTCCGTCTGTATATACCGGCAGACCGGCGTCTGCGTCAGGGATATATCCATTATCTATGACGACACAGACATTATCCGGCAGACTGTCAAAGAGTCCATCGCTGATCAACAGTTCAAATGTATAAGCTCCATAATCAGTCGGCGAGAACGATGCAGTGGGTGTATCAGCATCTTTTAATATGACGGATATTCCCGAGACTTGGGACCATTGGTAAGTCAGATTCTTATTACCATCCGGATCATACGAGCCGCTTGCGTCGAGTGTGACAAACTCAGGAAGCTCATTGAGCGACTGGTTATTACCGGCATCGGCGACGGGTCTGAGATTACCGTCGAATTCTGCGGCTCCAATATCAACCCGCCCGTGGATAAGCCGGTCATTCCCGTACATATCCTTTTCGACCGGTTCGATGATGCAATTCGGGTCACCGGCGTTTATACAGGGTGAATCCATTTGCAGTCGAAAATCATTAGCCTGCAAATTAACAAACAATAGATCCTGGTAAATATTACCGCGGACATCTTTTGTTTGGGTGGCCGGCATAAATATATTTCCGGTAACGTCCCAAATATTATTAAATTCTATTCGATCCTCGGGTATAGAACCTTCCCTGTAAATGCTTCCACTGCCATGAGCATGGCTGATGATGTTGCTTAATGCCGTACAGGGACCATACTCCTGATAAGAAACGAAATAAACATTTGCGCCGCTGTCGGAAGCACTGTTATTTACGATAGTGTTGTTTATCAAGCTACCATCCAATAACAGAACACCGCCGCCTGCTATCGCCGAATTATTGTATATTAAATTGTTCGTGATTTTGGCATCACCAAGGATTGCCAATATCCCGCCACCAAGAGTCGCAGAATTGTCCTTAATAATATTGTGAGTAATTGACGCACCTGAGAGATAACAACCAATTCCCGCTCCCCAACCTTCTATATTGAGTGACTGTGTGGCAGTTTCGTTATTGTTGTTTATGATGACATTCTTTTCGATGGTGGGAGATGAATTAAAGCAATAAATCCCCCCTCCAACAATGGCATCTCTATCAACAAATTCTATGTGCAAAAAGTTCCCAAATCCACCGGTAATTGTAAAGCCGGTTAATACAGCTTCCGAAGTTTCACCATTTTCAAACGTTACGGTACTGTCCTTGTTTTCAGGTGTTTGTCCTCTTCTGACATTATTCGGCGGTGGGCACTCTATGATTGTGGCGGCGACAATTTCCGGCTCGTTCGGACCGGTACCTGTGAGAATTATGTTTTTGCCGTTGAAATTTATTTTCTCCACGTAGGTTCCGGGGCTGACAATTACGGTATCGCCGTCATTGCAGTCGTCTATTGCCGCCTGGATGGTTGCATACTCGGACGGTACCAGTCGTGTTGCTGTAAGTGCTGGTGTTTGTGTACATAATACCGATATAAGGCCCAGCAGGATTATTTTTTTCATTTTTTCCCCTTTCTTATGGAATTTCCAGGTTAAGAATTAATGCTCTATTAAGTTTCAGAAAAAAATTCAATCTGAGGCGGCTATGATATGTAAAACAATCATTAGGATTACAAATGAACATTAAGAATTCGCCTCCGTTCTTGGCTAACACACAATTAGAATTAATATTTTCGCACTATATATAAGGACGTATATAAGTAGCAATAATTTCATGTTACTTTTTCTTTTTTTCAGAAAAGCCTCGTTTTAGACCATCGCAATTTACAGTTCAAATGTTACCGGTTTGTTACGGTTTTGTTCTTTTTATGTGATTTATGATATTTTTGTAATAATTATGCTGATATACATATTGTGTTCATTTTCCTTGAGAAGAAATATATAAGGATTATTAGAAGTTATTATATATTAGCTAATACACTCATTCCTTAGGGTGATTTACTGGCCTGAGCTGTTCCACCATAGGCGCCGATATTGATTACTGAGCCGTTTGGCTCCGGCTCTAAGCCGAAATCACTATTGGGATCACCGGCATCAATGCAGGGACTACTAACCTGATCCTGAATCCAACTCTGACTTGTCGGGTTCCACCTGCCTGACTGCGACATTAAGTGGTAATTACTGTCAGTCGTATCGGCAAACAATGGATCGGCATCGATATTCCCACCGTCCTGCCCAATGCCCCGGACGTCACTGTAGGTAATTGTAGTTGAGTCACCTGTTATCTGGGTGGCGGGTGTTCCATCACCGTTGTAATAAACAATCGAGTTTGTTATAGTTGAAGTAGAATTAAAAATGCCACCTGCCATATTATCACAGATTGTGCAGTTCGTGATTGTTGGATGATCTTCGGAGATACCATATTGTCCGTTTGCGGCGATTACACAATTGGTAATATCGGGATGATTGTATAATTTTTGACGTCCCAATACGTTTACGCGCATCTCAACGCCGGTACCGGTATTAGTCATGATATTACAGAAAGAGATTTCCGGGTGGCTTCCGCCGAATAAGTATATACCGGTGCCATTATCGGTAATGTTGCAGCCTGTAATTGTGGGAGATGAGCCATAGCAATAAATACCATTCGTTCCGCCGGTAATTGTGAGGCCTGCCAGGACCGAGTTTGGCTCTTCTTCGCTGGTAAAAGTCACTGTTGCTTCATGGTTGCTGCTGCCGATAATACGGGTATCCGCCACAACGAACGGATTGTTCGGCTCAACTGAGCTAACCACAATCTTTTTTCCATTAAAATTGATATTCTCATAATAAGGTCCCTGCCCGACTAATATCGAATCATCGTTCTGACTGTCATTTATGGCAAACTGAATATAGTCGTAGTATTTGCCGTTTGTCAGGTTTTGAATTGGGCCGTCGAAAGTGGAATAAGTGAATCCCAGTGACATTCCCCGGGCCTGACCATAATTACTGGTTTGCCAGACAATAGTCTGGCCGTCGATTGCCGGTCCGATCCCATAGGGTGCACCCGGTAAGGCTATATCCAGAGCGCCGTATTGCCGTGTCAGACAGCAGGCTTTGATATATCCGCCGCTGATGTCGCCATCAATATAGGCGATCAGTTGGTTATCGATGGCCGGTTGCTGTTGATTACCGGGAGCCTTGATAATCACAAATTCCTGAATGTTGTTGATGTCGGAGATTTCGGCGCCGTATATATCTCCCGAATCGTTTCGTTCGTCGGTCCAGACGACTATATTGCCGGATATCGCAGGGTCAAATTGCCTGGATGGATCGGAGCAAATTGTGAAAACGATAATATTATCAATGTTTGAAATATCCGCTCCATAAATATCACCATGGGCTTCATATACGACGATATTGTCGCAGATGTCAATCACATCGTCAAAGTCGCTGCTGTAACTGTGACATGGGTAAGGGTCTCTTACGCCGACATTTTCAGCGATTGTGAAGTAAACAGGATTGTCTATATCGGTTATATCGGCGCCGCAGATATTATAAGGTGTATTCCACCAATAGTTGGCATCATTGCTGCCGATCGGATTGGTGTCGAGACCGAGATGTTCCAGCCAGATGACTTTATTACCGGAGACGGCCGGATGACTGTATGATTCGGACATGCTGTATCTCCTTAATGTCCTTTGTGTGTTTGTTGCGATATTTCTGGCTATGACACTTGTATTCGATGGCTCATGATACCACGGAGCACCAAAATTTATACCGCCGAACCAGACTACTATGTCACCATCTACCTTCGGTTGAGTATCAAGCCCGCCGGCTGAATATCTGGAAATGTCACCCGTCTCAAGGTTCTTGCAGCGAAGATCCCACGTAAAATCACAGGCGGAGCCGACACCGTAAACGACTCTGTTGCCGGAAACATCCGGGTAGTGAAAATAGTCTGATGTATCAAAACCGACATCCAGGTCCAGTTGATTTATTGTGACGGCGACTGTTGCCACTTCTACAATGCTTGGTTCGCTGTCAACGAGACCATCGTTTAATATTAATTCGAACACATATAATCCTTCCTGGTCACAATAAAAGGAAGCAGTAGCTGTATTGGCATCTTCGAGAACAACCTGTGGGCCGTCTAATTGTCTCCATGAGTATATTATTTCATCGGTGAGGTCGAGGTCGTAAGAGCCTGTGCCGTCAAGAACAATTTGATCCGGCACTTGTAAGACTTTGTTTGATCCTGCATCGGCGACGGGGGGGCGATTACCCACAACGATCAGAACGTCATCCGGCTCACTGGTAAAATAACCGTCACTGACGATTAACTGGAACCGATATTCGCCTGTAACTTCGGGCATGAAAGTTGGCTGTGCCGAAGCGGTATCGTTAAGCTGAACGTTGGGGCCGTCGATTTGCGTCCATTGATACGTCAGAACGTCACAAGGGTCACGGTCGGTGCTGCCTGTTCCATCGAGCCTTACTAATTCGATCCCGTCAAGATACTGGTCGATACCGGCGTTGGTGGTCGGTCGATAGGGGGGACCGAGGGAAAATTCAATTGCCAGTTCGTTGTGCAGATAACGGGGGTCATTGAATGCAACTTGAGTTCCGATTGTGCCGTCGGCATTTTCGATACCTATCGTATAAGAATAAAGATATATGTCACTGGAAAAATCCTTATATTGAATAATGATTTCACCTGACCTGTAGAATATTACTTCTGCGTTCACGAAACCACCCTGTGCAGTAGTGTAATCGACAAACTGAACGGCAGTCTGACTTCGGGAATGTTGTATATAAATTTCAGATTGGTCTGAGGGGTACATAAATGTCCACATCCATGCAATTATGTTGTTGGACTCGTCTTCGGTCGGGATTTGTCGGTTATCACTTGTAATTGGCTCCGGTCCGAAGCTGATTAGGCCGTTTGACTGGATATAGAACTGATTATAAGTATTACCGTAGAAATTAAAATCGAATCCCATATCGAACGGCCCGAAACATTCGTCCAAACTGAAATTAATCCCGGGGACTTTTGTTCCGGTTTCCTGAATATCGATCCATTCGAATCGTGGCCCCCAGTTGCTGCTGTTGTCAATCCAGCGATATCCATACTCATCGGGAATACTTCCAATGCAACAGTTAATAAGAACAGTATCCGGGACAGATGTATCTTTTCCATCGTTGACAATCAACTCGAAGATATATTCTCCCTGGACGGGCGGCATCAGGCCGGGATTCTGTGTATTCGGATCCGATAGTTCCGCGCTCGGGCCGGAAATCTGGGTCCACCTGTAACTGAGTACGTCATTCTCATCGGGATCATACGAGCCTGAACCGTCTAATGTTATTTGTTGGCCGGGTTCGCATATCTGGTCGTCACCGGCATCTGCCACCGGTGCGCGGTTGCCGATAACGATCATAACAGTATCCGGCACACTATTATTGCTGCCGTCAGATACTACTAATTCAAATATATATACATCTTCGAATTCAGGTATAAAATCAGGCTCGGACGTATCATGATTTGATAATACTGCGTTCGGACCGCTGATCTGTCGCCATTGAAAGGTAATGATACCGCTGGCATCGGGATCATAGGAGCCGGAACCGTCAAGGAACACCTGTCCTGTCATTTCATCGAAGTACTGGTCGTCTCCCGCATCCGCTACAGGTCGGACATTGGCTGTGACTTCATCTGCCCCGATATCGATACATTCTCCCATTACCGCATATTCACCGTCGATATCACGCTGCCAGGGATAGGCGATATAATTAGGATCACCTGCATCACAGCAGGGCGAATCCGTACGGATATGATAGTCATCTTCCATGAGAGGATTTTGTGAAATATTGCCGTTGAGACCAGTTTTGTCGGCCGGGCCGTCATAACCGGGATTATCCTCATCCGTTTCGGGATCAATGTAATTGCCGGGTAGGTTTCCCCAGACATTGTTGTAAGAAAATAATGAAGAATCATCCAAATCCCCAAACAATAAGATGCCTCCTCCCGATTTGGCATTGCAGATAATATTATTTGCTATCATGCATTGTCCAATTTCTTTATATATCTCGGCGTAAATATTACCTGCGAAGCCGAGTTCGTTGTTTATTCCATTTGCGTTGTTATCGACGATTGTATTGTTTATTAAGCTGCCTCCGAACAATACAACGCCTCCCCCGATGTTTGCTGAGTTGTCGTATATAAGATTATTGCAAATAACAGGTGCACCAAAATACGTCATTATACCGGCACCGGCGAATGCCGTATTATTTTTGATTATATTACGGTATATGATTGCATCGGATTCGAAACAGCTGATTCCACCTCCATAACACAGTTGCCATGCATCCGGATTGTCTCCATCCATTGTCTGCGGCCCGGCGTTACCGGAAATCACATTGTTTGTTATCGTTGGTGACGCATTTGAACAATAAATACCCGCTCCCCAATAAATATAGTTTTCGTCCCCGAAGGTATCATTATGTGAGCCGAATCCGCCGGTGATTGTAAAACCGCTCAGTACCGCTTCCGGTCCCTCACCACTATTAAAAGTCACTACGCTGCCGCCGCGATAACCATCTATGATTGTGGTAGCTACAATATCGGGATTTTCCGGATCTGTGCCGGTGACGGTAATATTCTTGCCGAGGAAATTTATATTCTCGAGATACACGCCGGGATCGACAATAATCGTATCGCTGTTATCAGCTTGATTGATTGCATATTGGATCGTTACATATTCGCTCGGAACGAGGTGGGTTTCCGCGAGTGCCGGTATTATTGTAACCAACATGATAATTAGGCTTAAAGGAAGTGATTTTTCCATTTTTTCATCCTTTCCGATATACTTCCATACAAGAAAAATAGATTACAGTAATACTGGAAATATGCAGGCCCGGCAGAGACAAGAATGAAATACTGATATCGATACTATAGACTATGTAAATCAACCAAGCCGGCTATTTGTCTCTGGTAAAAAGTCAAAGGCTCGTCATAAGGAACGCAAAAACCGCTGCTGTTAAGGGTGATCACCGATGGAAGAAAAGTCATTGATAGGTCCGGTCCGGCATCGACGACTGGCTCCAAATTTTGAACGGTAATAGAGACTTCATCCGGCTCGCTGTCGTATATGCCATCGTTGACAATCAGCTCGAACCGGTATTCACCTTCTTGTTCCGCCGTAAATGTAGGTTGAGCACTATTGGGATCGCTCAGTGTTACTGTCGGGCCGCCAGCTTGTGTCCAGTAAAACAGCTTTACTCCGTTTGGATCGTAAAAAAAGCTGCCGCTGCCGTCGAGAGTGACCAGCCCTAATGTTGAGAGGTATTGGTTCGGACCTGCGTAAGCAATTGGTTTGATATATCCTACATACTCATCCGCACCGATATCGACACTATCTGCATAAATTCGAGGCTCATTATCTATGTCCGTCTGGTTCGGTTCCGGGATATAACTGCTGTTGCCGGCACCTATGCAGGGAGAATCCGATTGCAGGTGATAATCGTGATTATTCGGATCAACGAAAAGGGGATTCTCTGAGATGTTTCCATTTCTTCCGGTTTTATTGGTTCCCCTGCCCTGGCCAATACTTCCGGTTTGCATGTTTTCTTCAATATAGTTCTCCGGAGAATTATTCCAGACATTGTTGGATATGATCAAGCCTCCGGAGCCGGACATTAATATTCCATATCCGGATTTGGCATTGCAGATTATATTGTTTGCTATCAGGTACTGACCACCACCGAAGTCAGGGTCCGAGAGGGCGTAAACATTGCCGGCAATACCTGTTTCACCTTCGATTGTGAGGCTTGCATCGTTGCCTACGATTGTATTGTTAATCAAGTTACCGGATGCAAGCAGGACAAGCCCACCGCCGATGTATGCAGAATTGTTGTATATCAAATTATCATTGATGGTCGGATTGCCAAAATATGTCATTATGCCGGCGCCGGCTAATGCTGTGTTATTTTTAATGATATTTCGGCAGATGATTGCATCGGATTCGTAACAACTGATTGCCCCTCCATAACATAATCGCCAGGTTGCGGGATTTTGTTCATCAATTGTCTGCAGCCCGGTATTGCCGGAAATCACATTTTTTGTAATTGTAGGTGAAGCGTTTTCGCAAAGAATTCCCGCTCCCCAATAGAGGCTCTCTTCTCCGCCGAATATATAATCTCTTGTACCGACTCCGCCGGTAATTGTAAAACCGCTCAATACCGCTTCCGGACTCTCGCCACTTTTGAATATTACCACACTGCCGGCGCGATAACCGTCTATGATTGTGGTAGCTACTATATCAGGATTTTCCGGATCGGTGCTGGTAACGGTAATGTTCTTGCCGAGGAAGTTCAAATTCTCGAGATACACACCTGGATCGACAATAATCGTATCGCCGTTATCAGCGAGATTGATTGCATATTGGATCGTTACATATTCGCTCGGAACCAGGCGGATTTCCGCGGCGGCGGTTGTTATTGAAACCAATATAATGACAATACTTAAAAGAAGAGATTTTCTCATTATTTCTATCCTTCCTGTAATGCTGGAAACCGGAAATAGAACTTCCGGTCAACATCAGATTATAAATCTGGTATAAGAAGAGCGGCCTATTGGGGACGGACATGGTAAGTTAATCTTAATAGACGGCCTCCTTGTATTTTCACCGAATGCTATTGTAACACAAAACGTCCCGGTAATCTACTCTATAAGACGCTACGAGATGGCTTTCGTTTCATAATTTTTGCATTTTTGAGCAAAAAAAGGCTGAAAATGTCTTTTTTTCCATTCGGATAAACCGCCCTATAATATTGTTGGCTGTTCAAGTGGCCGTTTATATAAGTCGATATAAAAGAACACAGATGACGTGGGTGGGAAATAAGATTCTTCTGTGAACAAACTAAGATTACGATACCGAAGATGGTGAAAAAGGGCTTCTCACTTGTTGAATTGATAATAGTAGCGGCCGTTTTGGGGATTATGGCTGCCATAGTTGTACCCTTTTTTCAATCGCAATCCACTCAGGCGAAAGAAGCCGTTGCAAAGGATCATCTGCGAATATTACGAAGTGCCATTGAGGTATATACCGTTCAGCACAGGGGAATCCCGCCGGGCTATGAAGGTGATAATCCGGTCAATACACCAAGCAGTGACGTTTTCCTGACACAGATGGTGGTCAGTGGAAATTACTTAAAGCAAATGCCTGAAAATCCTTTCAATAATGTTGAAACTATCTGGATGATCGGAAACGGCGAATCGTTTCCCCAAAATCCCCCCGAAGAGTGCGGCTGGGTCTATCAGCCGGCCACAATGACTATCAGACTCAGTTGGTCCGGCACAGATTCGGATGGTGTTCGCTACTTCGACTATTAGACCTGCATTTCGCATTTTCTCCCCACCAAATCCACACCTTTCGGATTTCGTGCTTAGTGCTTCGAATTTCCGGCCATAGGCCGGCGAATTGGCTTTGTTTTTCAACCGCTGATTTCGCAGATTGACGAGGATTTTACATATTTACTTATCATTAAAGAACTTATACTAAATTACCTATTTTAACATTGGCTTTGTTTTTTCAAAAAGGTTCGATTTGTAGAGAACGCTCTACATCTGTCGAATCGTTTCTTTTTGAACCCGCCAATAAATTACCGGGCTAAATATTGAATTTTTAAGTTGTAGTTTTGCTTTTTTCATTTTGATTTTTGATATGTTATTCCCTATCCGCTGTACGCTATCCGCTACACACTATTAGCAATTGTACCCAAAATCCCCCTTAACGCAATGAAAATCCCCGATTTTCGTCGAAAAAGGGCAATTTTACTCCTGTCTTGAGTAAAATTGTCATGTTGAGTGCAATGTAGTGTAATCGAAACATCTAATAAAAAGAATTCATTCCGAATTCCTCAGCTTTGCTCGGGATAGGTCCAATCCGAATAGATCTCTCCGTTGTGCCCCCTTGCTTTCATGTGAAAGCATGAATGGGGGTTGCAGTCGAGATGACAAAAAAACACAAATAATTGCGTTTTTTTGTCATTTTTCTCACTAAAACAATCAATGATTGTTGGTTCACAAACGCCTTATTAGGTAGGGGATAGGGTCTAGCGTATAGCGTACGGCGTATCCGTTCTCCGAAGCCCCTAAGGGGCGAAGGATGAATGGCGTATAGGAAATCGTCTAAACCCTAACTCCTATTCCCTGATAAACGGTTTGCCGTTTCGCCGTAGAAAGATATAATTTCAACAGCAACTTTGAGCGAGCAACAAAAGAGAGAAGTATTGAAGCGAGTTTTTCGGGTTAATTCGACGGTTGGAACTAAGTATGGAATCCCCATAATTCGTACACGTTTTAATTGATCCTTATACAGAGTTTTAAGCATATGAACTATTGGACTGATCTTTTCTCGCCAGAGACGTACGAAGGATTTAGCAAATCTGATCGCACAGTCTCTGGATTCCGAGAGTCTCAACGCAGTATGGCAGATCGCATCCTGGCGGGTGATAAACTCATCTGCTACATGGTTCGAATGTCTCGTTGGATCGGTGTCCTTGATGTTCTTGAGGGCCCATTTATTGATCGAACGCCAATCTTCGTACCAGAAGATGATCCGTTCATTGTTCGATTCAAAGTTGCTCCCACCGTCTGGTTGGCGCTCGACAAGACTGTACCAATGCAAGACGACGAGGTATTTTCGCGTCTGACATTCACACGCAACGTCGAAGAAGGAGGTTACTGGCTTGGTCCCCTTCGCCGCAGCCTTCAAAAGCTTGATGCAGAAGATGGTCAGTTTCTCGATTCACTTCTCACTCGACAGAACGAACAACAACGGCTATATGACATCGATCAAGAGCAATACGCTCGAGCATTGAAGCGTCGAATCCAACGATCAGAACGCTCTGTAGTCGTTACCGTTCCGGATGACGCCGCAGATTCCGAAGATGAGACAATTCAAATAAAAACGGATCGTGAATCGATCCGAGTACAAGCTGACCTGTGCAGAATCGGAGAAGCAATGGGATTTAAAATCTGGCTACCCGCTGCTGATCGCTCACTCGTAGCAGAACACTGGTCAGCGCAGCAGGGCGTTCTATTGGAGCGCTTGCCACTGAATTATGACGAAACGACGCTTGACACTATCAAGCGAATCGACGTACTGTGGCTGAAGGGGCGGACTATCAGTCGGGCCTTCGAGATCGAACATACGACTGCCATTTATTCTGGCTTGCTACGTATGGCCGACTTATGTGCATTGCTTCCAAACATCAATGTTTCACTTCACATTGTTGCACCTGAATCAAGGCGCGACAAAGTTTTTCAGGAAATCACTCGGCCTGTCTTTTCACTACTTGAGCATTCACCACTCTCCGATCGCTGCACTTACCTGTCGTACGGGAGTGTAAGAGAGTTGGTTGACTTGCAGTATCTTTCTCATACGACTGATAGCGTGTTGGATGAATTCATATAACACGCGGAGTAACCAAAGACGCTTGGAAAAACTAAGAGGTCCAGCCACCTAAAAAAAATTTAGCGAGTGAACAGCTTGCCTTTGTTTAGCAGCGGCGAAGCAAGGAAAACGGTGAGAGTCTGAAATAAATCAATAAATCATACGAGGGAAAATCAGATGGATAAAATAGAAACATACAAGCGACGATCAATCAGAACTTTAATACCCTTAATCATATTGGGAATCGTGCTGTTATATACGTTCTATTCTGTCAATAAAATCAAACCCATTGACCCACAAATCGTGCCGGTCCTTCTCATAACCGTCTGGCTGATGATGTATATTAATTATGTCAATCTGAAAACTAAAATCGAAATCCTGAGAGAGTTAGAAAAAGAAAAAGCAACCATAAAAGAAGAAAACTAAGAACATAAAAATATTAGGGACGTTTACTGGAAAAATAGAGACAACCTCTTAATAAGAAAAAAAGTAAAAAGGCAAAAATACAAATTAAAAGTAAAAGTAAAAAAATAAGAATTGGTTGTAAAAGGTATCCGCCTGCCCCATAGGGTGGAATTTTTATTCGTGGGAACAAATGAGAGATGAAAGGTGATAGTATATCTTTTTGTGCTATTTGCGGTTGCCATCACGATCCTAATGTGCCTTGCGGGGGTGGTACAGAACAAATACGTCGGAATGCAGGTATCGACAAATCGCAGAAGATATCTAAAGAAAAGTCTCAAAAAACAATTCGAGATGCTAACAAAGTCATCAAGCTCCTTCTGATTGTATTTGTCCTTATAATTGTATATCTGCTTTATAGATTGTTACGATCAGGCAATTAAAGAAAGTTTTCCGGGATTTGCAATCGGGGGGATTTGAAGTACAATGCCATACATGGAATCATCAGGGTCGAATCTATTTTTTATAGCAATAACGGCCGGGATGTCTCTATTGACACTTTTTAAAGGAGCCGACCAATGAATACGGTATTTAAGACAACATTGCTTTTGAATATGATAATGTCCGGGCCGTTTCTTTTCGGTCAACAGTTTCCCGATGTCCCTGAAACCCGGCGGATCGAAATGTTAAAGCCTCCGACAAACAGGCCGATTCGCATGGTCCTTGATACAGATACCTATAACGAAATCGACGACCAGTTTGCTCTGGTTTACGCATTGATCTCGCCTGAGCTGAATGTGGAGGCCGTTTACGCCGCTCCTTTCTCGAATAACAGGTCGGCCGGGCCGAAAGATGGTATGGAAAAGAGTTATGAGGAAATTCTGAGAATTCTGCAAAAGCTCGGCAGATCACCCGAGGATTTTGCTTTCAAAGGCAGCTCAAGATACCTGGTCGATCTCCAAAATCCGGAAAGGAGCCCGGCGGCAATGGATTTGGTTGAAAAAGCCGGGAAAAGCAGCCCTTCAGATCCTCTTTATGTCGTCGCTGTGGGGGCAATTACCAACGTCAGTAACGCTATTCTTATCGATCCGTCCATTATTAAGAATATCGTCGTCGTATGGTTGGGCGGCAATGGCCGAAATTGGCCGGACCAGAAAGAATTCAACTTAAAGCAGGACTTGAATGCTTCCAGGTTGATCTTTGATTGCGGCGTGCCGGTCGTCCAATTGCCCTGTACTCCTGTGGTGACCCATTTTGCCACGACGGTACCTGAAATGGAGCGATACATGGCAGGCCGGGGAGACATTGGCGATTACCTGCTCGAGATTTTTAAAGGATACCGTCAAGACCATTTCGGATGGTCCAAAGTTTTATGGGATATGACGGCGGTGGCCTGGATGATAAATGACAAATGGCTACCCTCTGATCTTGATAACAGCCCGATCCTCAACGAGAACTATACTTATAGTTTTGATCGATCCAGACATCTGATGCGAGTCGTAAAGTTTGTTCATAGGGACCCGATATTCCGAGATTTCTTCACTAAGTTGAGTCAACGGACGGAAAAATAGCCTGACTGTCCACAAGCATACCTTCTTGTCGAATCGTTGATGAGTTTATCTACCGGGAAGGCTAATTTGTTTCAGTGACTTTTTGGAAGAGGATGTTTTCTCGGGGGTTTTCATTGGGATCGGTCGGCAGTTTGTAGTTCGGGAACTTGGCCGTATCGACGATGTATTCGGGATAGCTGAACCTCTCGGTCCACCATTGTGTGCCGTCTTTGGTAACCTGGCCTACGAAGAAGTCACGCGTTTTGCCTTTGACGGCATTTTCTCCCATCTCGACGCTAAAGCTCTCGATGGTGATTTCCACGATAAGCTGCCGCTGGTCCGGCAGGTATTGCACCGTCCATAATCCCGGAGTGAAGGTTCCTTTGCCGCCCATTTCCATCGGGACGGTGGTTTTTCGGCCGGGTTTGAGCTTGACTCTGCCTATACTGACTACGGCCGAGGAAATTCTCCCGTCAGGTTCGATAACGAACTGCCATCCGCCGCGGTCCGCTTTCCATGTCCCGACAAGAGAGGGGGGGAATCGGCCTTCCTGCTCGACTGTCACCTCTACGCCGCTGTTTTTTATATTATTCCGGCAGCCGGTATGCAGTGACACTAACAACAAACAAACCAGCAGCAGTGACAATCGCTTCATAACTCGAACCTCGAAACTTGTCTTTTCTTCGAAATTTTTTTTGGCAAAGGATACGCTCATTTTAGGAAATATCCGCCTTATGCACAATAAAAAAAGAGACAAGCCTTAGAGGCTTATCTCTTTAATAACTGATTTTTAGATTATAACAGCTTCTAACGTACTATTTTCGCTTGCGCAGGAACAAAGCACCCAGAGAGAGCAATGCAATCGTCATCGGCTCGGGAATAATCGATACGTTTATCGAAGCGACGGGCGTCGTATATTCCGGATCGAGGTACAGCGAAATCTTAGCCGTCTCGCCTAAAGTTCCACCCGTATAAGTGACGTTGAACTGGGAACCCGCACTGATGGGCGTGCTGCTGCCCGGGCCTGCGGCTGTGCTGAGCGTGTAACCGGCGCCCCAACCAGCCTCGGCATAAGGTTCTGCGGCCGCTAAATCTCCCGCTGCAGGAAGAACTGCAACTTCGCTTAATACTCCAGAGCCGCCTTGTTCGACAACGAT
Source organism: uncultured Pirellulales bacterium (assembly GCA_964431695.1). Taxonomy (GTDB): domain Bacteria; phylum Planctomycetota; class Phycisphaerae; order Sedimentisphaerales; family Anaerobacaceae; genus JAFGPS01. The sequence continues at coordinate 17,085 of CAYSKI010000028.1, forward strand.
GTAACCCAGCCAGCTCGAAGCATCTTCGCCGACAATTGTAATTAATGAAGTCGCTCCTTCCTCGATTGCAATGTAAGCAGCAGAAGCCCCATCGACCTGAAGCATCACGGCATTGGCCGTCGAGGCCAGACCAAGTACCAACAACAAAGCCACTAATCTTTTCATCATCTTCTCCTTTCTCAATGTTTTATATATATTCCTTCAGAAGGAATATATCTTCTCATCACAACTCTATATTGCCAAAAGGTTTTTTATGGACAATCCGCAACCGGACTGCCGGCCTTATTCCAGTTGGCAATTAAAATATCCAAATCATTAGTGGAAACGCGGAACTGCTGTTTGCCCTGGGGCATGTGGTCGAAGTCCGCGCATATCTGGTTCCCGGTAAGCTCGCTTAACGGCTTGTTCCATGCCGCTATCAGAATATCCAGGTCGTTGGTGGATACCCAGAATTGCTGCTTGCCCTGGGAGGCTCCGTCCGCGTCACCGTGACATTGTCTGGGACTAATACTGGAGACCCAGCAATCCGGCTGGCCGACGGCTTCCCACTGCTCTGGGTGCGCGCCTGTGTAGGCGGTTGATGCGCCGATTGTGACCTGATAATCCGTTGCACCGCTTAAATCCACATCCGCTTCGGTTGCATTTTCGAGCACAACATTGCCGCGAGTCGCATTCGTTGTGACGGTCAGCAGGCACGACTCAGTGACTTTAATCCTGCACAGTGTGCCTGAGAGCGGCGGGGCCTGAGTGGTATAGAGTGAACCCATCTCGATTGTGATGCCGCTTGTGCCCAGGCCGCCTAACGCGCCCGGGTCGTTAGCATCGGCAACGGGACTGTATTGGCTCTCGTCCCAGCTTTCCACCTCGCCCGTATCGAGCACGGTGATGTATCGACTGAAGTTTGCCGGGAAAATGCCGTAGCCGTTGTTTTCATCGCCTCTGGCATAGCCGTCGATACTTTCAATCACACCCGCGTCGATCATGATGTCCAGTGCAAAGGCTCTGGCCAGCTCCGTCCCGGAATAGTCTATCGTGACCACTCCGTCACCCAAATGATTAGCGGTTATGTTGATAGCGGCCCATGTGGGGGTAGCAAGCATGACTACCAACACGGGGAAAAACACCTTTCTCATTATTCTACCCTTTCCTTATCTTTTCTTCTCTTTTTCTTTGCAGAGTTGCGTGCTCTGCACAATCCTGGTTCTCTTTTCTTGTGTAATTTATGATGACATTTGCCTGCTCGAATGCTGTAATGAAAAACCGGGAATTATTCGAGCAAAGCCGACCGACCCGCATTGAAAGCCGGGACATTTTAAACCTTGACTTTAGCCTACTCCTTTCTCACCGAAGGGTGAAAAATTGCATGTAGTAATCCTCTTAAAAATCTTTTGAACGAAGATTTAACGTATCTTAACACACATTTTAAAATATTTCAAGAAAAAATTGCCTAAATTTTAAAAATGACCCTATAAATCCGTCATTAACACACCTTAACCTTGTAATGGAAGATATAAGTATGGGCGGACGGGCTTGTTACCGGGGCCGAAATTAATTGAAAAATTGTATGTTTTCTGCAAATAGTAATAGCTTAGAAAATATGGGTGGAAAGTTTTATTGGGCAAAATCTCGGTAAATATGGGGGCCGGAGCGGCGTTTTCGGGGTAAAAGATGAGTTTTTTTGTGATTTTTTCGTTCTTGTGTGGATTTTCGCCGTCTCTATGTTAATGTTAGCGCTATGTACAACTTCTTGAAGGGACGTCTGGTTGTTGTGAGGTTGTGCCTGCTGGTAACCACCTTGATACTGGTTGTCGTCGGGATAATAACTATTTATTCAGTCGGCCATCCTGCGGATTCCAGTCCGACCAGCCGAATTGAGGGTGAATTAGGCGGCTATTGGGAACGGCAGCTTATATTCGCCGGACTCGGGATATTCGGTTTCATAATAGTCAACCTAATCAATTACCGGCGATTCGGTGCTGTCAGTTACTGGATATTCGCCCTGGGTTTAGCGGCACTGACATATTTGCTTATCAGCCGATATGTAGTCCCATTGCCTTTTGCACCTGAAAGTGCGACTTATGCTCACCGCTGGCTGGTTTTCCATGACAGGTTACCCAAAGTTCAGCCCTCGGAATTTTTTAAGCTTGCCTATATATTAACACTTGCCTGGTATCTGCGGTATCGAAGTAATTACCGTAACTTCAAAGCTCTCATCGGGCCTTTCGTTCTAACCCTTCTGCCGATGGTGCTTATTTTACTTGAGCCGGACCTGGGGACAGTGTTGTTAATGATGCCGGTACTTTTTACAATGCTCTTTGTTGCCGGGGCGAAGGTAAAACATCTTTTAATTATTATCCTTATGGCTGTTTTGGTCAGTCCGTTACTCTGGGGGAAAATGAGGCCTTATCAGCGGATAAGGATCAGCAGCGTTTTGTTACAGAACGCCTGGATTCGTGACAAAGCCGAGGAACATCCATGGTTGGGTGAAATTCTTGTCGGGACGAAATTCACCGAAAGGCAGTGGAAAAGCGATTGGGGATATCAATTGATCCGTTCGAAGTATGCCGTCGCCTCCGGTGGAATTAATTCCGGCGCAGGATACGGTTATCGACGGGGGCCTTTTGTCAAATACAACTTCCTTGGTGAGAGACATAATGATTTTATTTTTGCCATTATCGCCCAGCAATGGGGCTTTTGGGGCTGCCTGGGTTTAATGATGCTTTATGTTATTATCGTTGGCTGCGGGCTTAAAATCGCAGCTAATAATACCGACCCATTCGGCAGATTGCTTGCGGTGGGCATCGTTGCGATCTTTGTTGTGGAAGTGATAATAAATATTGGTATGACGATAGGCATTATGCCGATTACAGGATTGACGCTGCCTTTAGTCAGCTATGGCGGCTCGAGCCTGCTGGTCAGTATGATGGCTGTGGGACTATTGAATAATGTCGGGCGATGCAGACCTTTCAGCCTGGCGCGCAAGAGCTGATTAAGAAACTCAAAACCGGGAGCAAAATGTAATTATTCAACGTTGTATTTTCTTATGATACGAGGTTTTAGACAAATTGCCTCTCTGACGGCGCTGAGCAGAATTTTCGGCCTGGTGCGTGACATTGCCTACGGCCATTTTTTCGGTGCCGGCGGATTGCTTGACGCCTGGATCATCGCTTTTCGAATTCCCAATCTCAGCCGGAGGCTTTTCGGCGAAGGGGCGGCGTCCGCATCGTTCATTCCCGTTTATAGTGAGGCACTTCACAATGAGCCTGAGCAGGCGGCAAAGCTGCTCGATACGGTTGTCACAGTTCTGTTTGTTATATTGGCCTCATTAGTTCTGCTTGGTGAAGCGGGTATCTGGCTGTATTACAAATTTTTTGCCGTTAAAAATGAAACGCAATTGATATTGTCTCTTAGCTCGATCATGTTGCCTTATATGTTGTTTGTATGTCTCGTGGCGATTCTGGCCGGGATACTGAATGTCCACAGGCATTTTGCCATGCCTGCTTTGGCACCGATTGTTCTGAACATTTTCATTATCGGGACGATTCTGGTCACGGCATGGCTGCTTAAATTCGACAGCAGGCAGCAGTTGTTTTGTGTGGCTGTTGCGGTTCTTATAGCCGGTGTAATGCAAATCGCGATACAAACTCTGCCCCTTCGCTGTTCCGGTGTTTCGATTCGACCGGCATGGTATGTGCATACGGAATCTTTCAAAAAAATATTGTTTCTTATGGGGCCGATGATAATCGGTCTGACGGTTACACAAATCAACACTCTTGCCGACGACCTTATTGCTTGGTGGTTTTCCGGTTCGGTTGAGAAGGGGAGTTTTTTTGAATTGTTGGGCCATCAGATTGCATACCCCATGTCACGAGGCTCGGTCTCGCATTTGTATTATGCCCAGCGTCTTTATCAACTGCCGCTGGGAGTATTGGGGATATCCCTTGCGACCGCGATATTTCCGGTGATGAGTGCCGATGCCGCGAGGAAGGATATGACGGCCTTGCGATTGACTATCTCCAGAGGTATCTGCGGGACTGTTTTTATAGCTCTTCCGGCGACGGCAGGAATTATAATTGTAGCCGGGCCGCTTATAGCGGCTGCATTTCAGCATGGCCAGTTCACAAGCGAAGACACGTCAATGGTCGTGCGGACTCTTAATTTCTATGCGCTGGGATTGTGTGGATATTTTGCCCAGCAGGTTCTTGCCAGGGCGTTTTATTCGCTGCAGGATTCGAAAATGCCGATGCGAAGCGCTTTGGTGGCCGTCGTTGCGAACTTTCTTCTTAACCTGACTCTTATATGGTTCCTCGGACGTTCCGGACTGGCGGCGGCGACGGCGATTTGTGCGTATATACAGGTTGTTATTTTAACGATTGTGCTTCGAAGAAGATTGGGCCGGGATGTTTTGGACGGATTGCCGGTTACTCTAATCAAGACTTTTGTTGCTACTTTTGTTATGTGGCTGGCCGGCAGCGCCGTCATTGTTTTGATGAAGGGATTGCCCGAGGTTAGATTGTACAATTGTCTGAGACTTCTTATCGTTGTGCCTTCGGCGGCCGCTGTGTATGTGTTGTGCGCGAAGTTCCTGCGTATTGAAATGCTTTCTTTATTAGCAGGCAGGAAGACCCTCGATTAAGATGTTTCTCTGCGGCTCGTTTCTTGTGCCACGCGCTAAAGAAGAAAAGGCTACACGGCGGAAGGATTCGATGTCGGAGAAACAGTATTTGTGTGCAAATAAGAGTTGACATATAATAGTCTTACAAGTACAAGAATCTAACTAATGCTAATGATTTTTCTAAATAGTAAAGCAAGGGGATATTTTTAAGTTATATCTTCGGGACAGACAAATGCACGGAAGATTGTCTTTTTTATTTTTAGCATTTTTATTGCTCTTTCATAGTTCCCTTCCTGCCTCGGCCCGGAGATTTACAAACGTATCGGCAATGCAGCAGTACGGCCGGTCGGAAGATTTTTTACCAGTTCAAACAAATCCTTCCCGATTTCAGAGTTTCGAGAGTCAGGTGGCATCGGCAGGGGGGCCGGTCTATCAATCAAACACGATACCGAGCACGGATATGCTTGTGTCACCTTCTGTCGGTAAAGTTTTTTATGAATTGGCTTATGAGCTTGCCAATTCTCAGGATGTTCAGGGTCCCCGGATTGAACAGGCTATTATTTTCCTGAGAGCCGCTATGGAGCTTGACAGGAATAATCCTGCCATTCGTCCGTTATTGATTGATTTGGCCTGCCGTGACATAAAGCGTGACTACTCCGGCCTGGTGTATAATTTGCTTATGGAATATGTAGATGAGTTCGCCGATCTCGAAGTGGCGAGAAAGGCTGTTTATTATCTGCTTGAAAGGCAAGATTCTCCCGAGGAGAGGCAGAAATTGCTTGAGACCATGTTAGGAACTATTGCGACAAGAAACATCGTTCTCGGTTCCGAACTGGCAACATTGCTTGGATTATTGAAGGCCGATGAGCCGAATTTGGATGCCGCCGAATCCTACCTTGTACAGGCCTACAAAAATAACAGATACAATAAAGATGCCTTTGCAAAGTTGGCCGAACTTGCGCCCGGGCAGATCGAGCCGGCTTTACTTCTCGAACGCCTTAGATTGGCGATGCGTGAGAATCCCGTGGATATTGAAGCGGCCCTTGCATTCGCACAACGCGCCGAGCAGCTTCAACTTTATGATGTGGCCGCGGCCGCTTACCAATATTGCGCCGAATTATTCGCCTATTTATATCCTTCCGAAATTCTTTCCTCCCGTATTTATATCCCCTGGTCGATAAGCTGCTATAACTCGCAGAAGAACCAATCCAAATCTCTGGAAATCGCCGAACGTATTCGTAAAACGGGTAAATTCGATCTGCGTTTGGAGGCCATCGCCGGCAGGGCGGCGGCCGTCAAGCTCCGCAACGGCGACTTAGCGACACAGATTATCCATGACGCCGAACAAAAAGCCATACAGTTACTCATGCGTGAACAGAAGCAAAATTCGAACAACCTGTTGAAATCGGGAACCGGCGGTTTACAGCAGCTCGAAGAGACGCAGTTGGCATGGTTCTATTGTTTTGTCATACCACTTAAAGATCAGGCTCGGATTTGGTCCCAAAAGGCATTTAATGCTCAGCAAAATTCTCCTGCGGCGGTATCTTTGATGATTTATGCTCTTGTAATGAACGAAGAGTATGAAATAGCCAAGCCGCTATTTAAGACTTTTGAGAGCAACCAGATCTCGGATTTGGCTATGGCTCAGATTCAACTGGCCGAAGGGCAAAAAAAACAGGCGATTGAGAGTCTTCAAAATTCAATTGCAAGAGATCCCGGCTCATTTGCGGCCGAACATGCGAAGGAGATTTTGGCGCAGCAGGGACAGCAATATAGTCCGCCTGTGAATCCGGAATCTGTTTTGAGAGTGCTTGAGAATACCTTCGGTCAGGCGCTTGTTCCGCCGTTTACCCGGCCGGAGCATATTATTTCGGTCGAATTCGGTATCCGGGGTAACGATTTTAACTATGGCAGCGAATTCGAAGGTGTTGCTGCAATAAGAAACAATTCTCCCGAACCTTTAGTGACAACCGATGATGGTCTGTTTACCGGCAATATCAGGGTCGATGCTCAGGTTACCGGAGATATTCGATTGAAAATACCAAGCCTTATTTCCAAAAGGGTTCGGACCACTTTGCTTATCGAGCCGGGCCGCAGTATGTTGATTCCTTTGCAGCTTGTGACCGGCCAACTGAAAGAAGTGCTTACGAAATACCCGCAGGCAACTCTGGATATTGAATTTACACTTTACCTGGACCCGGTAGTAAGCCCCGATGGAGGGATTACAAACAGATTAACTTATATAATTCCGAAACAGGTTCGCATTCAGCGCCCCGGCGTTAAACTGACAAGTCAGTTTCTGTCGGATCGATTGAACAGCCTGGTTTCACCCGGCAGGCTTGAGGAAAAGATACGAACGGCAGAGCTTTTCACCGGGCTGTTAAAAGAGCAGTACGCTTTTTCCAATCGCATACCGCCGTATAACATGATGTATGCCAATGGTATGATGGATTCGTTAAAAGCCGGCCTGTCGCATGAATACGGTTTGTTATTGAATCCTGCCGAGAGTGAATGGCCTGTGAAAGTGCATACGATGGCTGATATGTTTTCTTTGCCTCTGGATTATGTATTAATAAGTGCGGTTTCTGAAAATTTGAATAATGTTCACTGGCCTGTACGTTTAATGGCTCTTTATTTGTTGGCCGAAAAACCCGAAAGCGGTTTCGAGAAGGTTCTTGATTGGGTGGCAAAGAAGGATTCAAACGAATACGTTCGTAATATGGCAATTTTACTTAGTATGTCCGTGCCCGGCGAATTGTCGCTGAATCCGGCTCCCGCAATAAAAGCATTCGATGAACCAATCGGATAGGAATTACGTAATTCGCTTTGAGTATGGAATTATTTTTGAAACGCCCCTCAAAATGCGAATGGGATTAAATGTGGTAACTGTAAAGTTAATCATACCGGTATAATAGGGGATTTGTTTTGTGAAATTAGAGATTATAGAGTAAATTTCTTTAAAAAATTTGGTTGTAAAATCGACATAATCCTGTAACATTCCGTTTTCATTTAGTAGGTGGTTTTTGTAAAAATAGTTATAATATTGTTTTTTGAAAGGATTTTGTAAATGGCGGCGAAAGTAGATCAAGAAAAATGCACTGGTTGCGAAACTTGCGTATCAGAGTGCACGAGCGAAGCTATAAGCATGTCCGATGCAAAGGCGGTCGTGGATAGCGAAGCCTGCATTGATTGCGGGGTTTGCGTCGATGCCTGCCCTGAAGAAGCAATCAGTTTGGAGTAATTTTGGTCGGCCCCATCGTCTAGGCAGGTCTAGGACACCGGGTTTTCAACCCGGCAACAGGGGTTCGAATCCCCTTGGGGCTATTTAATGTGATTTAATGCATTCGTGATTTTTTGAGGATTTTTGCTGTTTTTTCGTAATTGCCCAGGATTTGTGAAATAAATTCCTTTGATTTTTATGACGATTATTTCATAATAGGGCCTTGACCGGTTCGGCTATGAAGATATAATTGTAATAGAAATATAAAATTTTGTCCTCAAGCCCCTGTGGATATCTCGCTTTTCCTCTCCCTCCGCTACACAGGGGCTTTTTTTCGTAAAAAAATATAATTACACGATGGATATATTCAATCGATCCGAAATTCCCTTTAAAAATTTCAGTTTTTATAGGAAGTAAAAGTAAAGGAACCTGAGTTTGGGGAATATCATTGACAGAATAATAGGGAATTTGTTATAATATGTCACTGGGATTGACAGAGAATTGATTGTACATTAGCTCTCGTCAAAAGGGGGTTGTTTTAGCAGTTAGTACCATACATATGGGGGGTGTGATGAAAAAAACTTTTTTGGTGTCTGCCGTTATATTCCTGGTTCTCGCCGTCACTCCGGTGGCCCGGTCGGCTATTATTATCACGGACCTGACAGGTGACAAAGACGGATTCGGCGTCTGGTGCCCGATTGCCGGCGGATTGCATTACCTCGATTACGGAATATACTGGGAGGACTACCGGGAACCCGATGATCCGGATTTTACGGACAATTGGTATGAAGGTGACAAGTCCTGGACACACTTCTATGACCTGGCCGGCCTGACGCCCGCATCGGCGACATTAACGATATTCCTTGCAGGTGTCGCAGATTATGCCGATTGGAGTGCTGATGTCCGTGTGGACGGTGTCACTGTCGGTACTATCCAGGGCCTCGAAGGTCAGCATGATTTAACGCGCCTGTTAACTTTTAATGTCCCGGTCAATCTTATTACGGGCTGGGAGAACGTCGTAATCGATGTCTCCGAAGGTAATGATGGTTATATAGTCGATTACGCCGAGCTGTCTATTGTCATTGTTCCCGCTCCCTGTGCCGTTCTGTTATGCGGTATTGGTGCAGTTCTTGTAAACCGGCTGCGTAGAAGAAGAATGCTGTAATTGTATTAACGGAATTATTATTAAAGGGCTGCGAGTTTCCGCTTGCAGCCCTTTTTTATTGCCTGCTCTGACCCGCATGATTTTACGGAGTGTTGACGAGGAATTTTCTTTGCATGTAGTTACGTGTTTTCTTCAATGGAACCAAAAGTTTTAAAATTGTCCGTTTTGTATTGATAAGCAGGTACTGAAAATGTTAGTTTTCGGGTGAAATTACAAAAAAAGCGTTACATTCGGGGCCGGATTCGGCACATTCTTGTAGTTTTTCGATATTTCATTTCTCAGGGAAGGGATTTATACGGTGTATTAATAATATCACCATTTCGGATGGGGGTGGTAGTATGAGAGTGCTTAGATTTGTATGGAAATGTTGGTGTGGATTATGGCGGTTACAGGGGATTTCGGCCGGCATCGATTCACATAAGTGGGAAAGCAAGATGGAAACTTTTAGGTCTATCCCGAAAAGACATAATTAAACTTCTGAGTGAAGTTTTTCGCATGATAATATAATTCACCGTAAATGTGTTATTAATTCGCTTTTTTTTATCTGCTTAAAATCCTGCCGTCTATAGTTTCATGCCGGGAGGTTTTTTGTTCACCAATTTCAGTTCTGGGCGTGTGGTTGTTTGATTAATCTTTTTGGAATTGTACAGCTTAGACTCTCATGCCGGAAACGGATGCTTGGAATACGAGATTGCCCTCTACGACTCCCTGGACGCTTGTTGTAACCAATGAGGTGCTTTTTTTCCGTCTGTATTTTGTTACCAGGCCGAGTAAATATAGTCTTTGGCCCGGCTCAATGACGGAGCGGAATTTTGCAGATTCTATTCCTGCGAATCCGATAAATCCCGGCTCCTGAAAAATCTGTTTCATAAAGAAGCTTGCAAGCTGGGCCGCCGCTTCGACCATGATTACGCCGGGCATCAAAGGCCGGTCGGGGATGTGGCCGCGAATCCAGAATTCGTCCTTTGTTATATCCTTGTAGCCTAAAATCTGGTTTTTTTCCTTGTCATACCAGAGAATGCCGTCGAGCTGTTGCATTTCATATCTTTGCGGATTAATTTTGCAAACCGCTTCTTTATCGAATACCGGCTTTGCCTCGAGGTCAATTTGTGATAAGTCAAAAAATAATGGAGGGGGCATTATGCACCTCAAGAAAAACCATCTTCTATGCCAAAAGTGCCGCATATTGCGCCATTATTCCTGGTATATTGTTTATATATACTCTATGGCGCAAATATACTATGCTTAAGGAAGAATTAAGCCGGCGTTTTAGATAATCGCGGTAGTTTAATCGGTCGATCGGATTTCAAGGACACGATTACGGACAAATTGAGCCGCTTGTTTGATTTTTTGCATTTGTTTGCGAACTCGTGTTCCTGCAGCTTTATTTCCGCCTTCAGCCTTACCTATGTCGGTCTCAATTTCCGCAATCAATACTTTAAGGTCTTCGTATTCTTGCATCAGAATGATCTCCATTTCATATATTTTAGGTCTATTAGAGCAGTTTAAATTGCCTTAGAAAATTAACTGGGTGCAGATATTTTGTCAAAGAAAAAAGGCTTTTTTTGCAAAAAAACAAATATTTTTTATACGCTATCCTGCTAATTTTTTAGTCAATTCTGCTATTCTCTGGCCGCGCCGTGCACATTGTTTAATAACTCGTTGGTCGGGTTTGCCGATTGAGACGGGGCCGTAATGGTCACCGCGGGGATCACCCTGGACGATCATCCCGCTTATAAGCATTGCCTCGATGATTCCCATTATAGTAGTTTCATTGCCTCCGCCTATGTTTGCCGCACTGGAAAAAGCCGCCCCGACTTTACCATCGAGCTGGCCGTGTCGGCTCACCAGTTCATCGATAAGGTTCTTGATCGGCCCGGCCATTTGGCCGTAATACGTCGGAGAACCGACCACTATCGCATCGTAACTAAAGATTTCTTCAGGAGTTATATCATTGACGGATTTGCATTCGCTTGGCAAATCGGCTTCGTTCATTGCTTTGGCAATTATTTCCGCCATTTCTTTTGTATTACCGCTTCTTGAATAGTAAATAACTAATCCTTTTGCCATATTGATTCCTTTTCCTTTTAGCCCAAATCTGTGAAGCTTTATTGATTATCCTCTATTTTACCCATTCCTGTAAGGGGAAAACATAATTTTTATGTATTTTTAGTGAGGTTTTTTCAAGCCTATCGACGTAGATATCCAAGTTTTTCCGGCAATGGAACATTATTGCCGAACTTATCTTCGCCGTATCCGGATTCCGCCAGAAGCTGAATATCGTTCAGGACTCGCTTATCGCCGACAAATATTGTGGTTAAATCGGATTCCACATCTATTTTACCCATTGCAAGGAGCCTGGCCATCTCATCTATGACCTTTTCCAGCAATGTTCCCTGCTTTCGGGCCGGCTCATCCGGAAACTGCAGAGGTTGTTCGTAGATGATTACTTTGCCTCGCCCGGCCAGGGTCAGTACAACACCAAGGACGAGGGCATTAATATCCGTATCGCTTTTTTCCTCCTGGACGAGCTTTAAACGGACGATTCCCTCGGTTAGCCATCGCCGTTTGCGTGCGTTAATTTTTTCGTTGGCCCGGAACAAATCCAACGGCAGGTGTGCATTGTAAACCTCATCGTCCAGATGCATCCGAACTTCACTTCCGTAATGCTGCACAATCTTGGCAATGAGTGTGGAAGGGCGAACGTGAAAGCCGCGATATTGAGGGATCGGCAACTCAATTTGGCCGACCTTCGCATAGCGTTTGAGCTTTTCCTGACAAAGCTGTACCGCATATTCTATATACAAACTAATGTGGGTGATCGAGTAATTCATTAACACGTTCAGCAGCGTGTCAGCCTTTACAATATCCTCACCTCGACTCAGTGATCGACACAGTCGCCTGTTGATTAAATGCCGTTCATAGTGATGGGCGAATAATGTTGCGGTTCTTAAAAGATGAAGGACGACGCTTATATGGCCTCGGAGAGCGGGCAGGTCTGCATCAAGCTCGGCGGCTTCGGTGCCTGATACGTACGTATCGTATAGTGACTGGAGGTTGTGAAATTGAAGCTGGAGACTTCGTAGTTTTTCTTCGCTGACCGAACCGGCAAGGTAGCTTGCGTATTCTTCAGGCTTTGCCCGGGCGGCCGCACAAACATCTTTACTTTCAGCGGCCAGATTCAAAAAGGCGGTCGCAAGAAAAGTTACCGTCTCGGATACGACTTCAATTTTGCGTATTTCACATGTGTACGGTAATTTTCCTTCGGGGAGCCTTCCGACATATATATTATCATTTTGATTTTTTGACGGGACAGGCAGGCCGATCTTACCGGCCAGCATGACTATTTTTCCGGCTGCTTGTAAAAGTATTCCAGATGTGAAATCGAGCGTCTCGTCCGTGGCTTTGAAGAAATCCCTGCCGGTCGATAGAAGATGATAGCCGGGCAATACGGATCGAATATGGAGCAGCTCGTAGCTCACATCGGAAAATCCCTTAATGGCCGCAGTCAGAGACCTGAATTCACACCAGTTGCAGTTATTGCTCGCACCGTAGGCGTCAAGCAGCTCTTCGATCTGTGTGGATTGAGAAAGTAATGCGCCTAACAGCGGGCGTGTAAGAATTTCTTTGGTCGATTTGCACTTTGATATCCTGTTTGCAAGGGCCAGCAGTCTGCTGCTGCGTCCTGCAATCAGCTCTTTAAAGTCTTTTTCTGCGATAGTTTCTGCAGTCATTTATTATACACCATTTGGAACGATTGGATGTCATTGTTCGTTTTTTTCCTTGAGAGGAATGATTTCCGGTTCGCCGAAATTTTTCGGCATCTTGAAATCAAAAACATTCTTATCTATAGCCTTGTTTACTTTCGGCTGGAGAAATTTTATCTCATAGATATCTTCTTCATTCGTTATGGCGATTATTTTTACCGGCAGGTTCAGTTTCCTGTCAATCCAAAAATCGATTAAGGTATAATCATCTTTATATATCGAATTCGGCTTAACTTTCAAATTGACTTGAATAAAATCCTTCGACTCGGGAGTTTTTTGCTCGATTAAACTGACTTCGAACTGTTCTTTCAGTTCTTCTATTTTTGTGAAGCCGACCAGCGGCAGATTTTTACTGGCCAGCTCGAAAACATCCATCGGCTTATTCGGATCGCCGGGCTCTGCCAATTGATAAAGCTTCAATTCTTCGACCTTGTAGTCGATGCACACAAACCAGGTGCCTTCGAACCGGTGGCCGGGATAGACAAGCGAAGCTCCGTCGAGAACAATATATTGCTCGATGTATTTATGTTCCTGCTCTTCGTCCTGTTTGCGTGTCTGAAAATTCACCCTTAGTCTTGATTTGTTGCCTTCTTTTGTGTAATAAAGGGTTCCTTTCCGAAGGTCCTGCGAATCGAATAAGGACGGCTGAGTGAATTTGTATTCAATTTGCCCCTGATACGATTTGAGTTCACGTGTGCTTTTGTTTAACTGTTCGAGGACTTTATCGACCGGATCTTCCGTTTGTTTTTTCTGCTGTGTATCAGGATTGTCCACGGCTCCGGAAGCGCAGCCGGCGCTAACCATACATAAAAGCATGAAAGTAATCCGGGCTATTATCTTTATATTCATTATTGCTACTCCTTTTTGTCACAGGCCGTTTTTAATTTCAATAATGTCGAGGATACTGCCGATGTTTTCAATACAAAAATCCGCATGTTCGGTAAATTCCTCAGCTTTACTGTGATTGGTCAAAAGCACGGCAACGGCGCCGGCGGCCTTTGCACACAGTAGATCGAACAGGTAATCTCCCACTAATATCGTTTCCTCCGGTTCGACGCCGAATTTCCTGCACAAATGAAGTACCCCGAAGGCATCGGGTTTGACCGGGCCGTCTTCCCGGCCTATGACGGTGTCGAATTTCAAGCCGTGCTTGTGGGCGATTGCGAATGCGTTATCTCGTCTGTTTCGGGTTAATACTCCGATTTTTATCCCCGCGGCACTAAGAGCTGAAAGTGTTTCTTTGGCCCCGACATTAAGCTCGGATTCTATTACCGCTTTTTGCTCGTGATAATTGAGTATCTCCTCTGTTTTTTTTCGCTCCTGGAGAGTCATTTTCTCCATCGCCTCGAGAACCGGACCGGAATTTCTGTCCAATCCCATTTCTTCACGGATGGCATCGAAGTCGAAGTATGGCTTGGTTATTGTTCCATCCAGATCAAATATAACAGCATTAATTGTCATTTCACAAGGTCCGAAGATTTTATATACAAATATTATTTTTCTATCGCCGTCAGGCTAATCCTCACTCGATACTTTCTTACGCAGAAGCTCAATAAAATATCGCCCCGCCTGGGATAAAATTTTACCTTTACGAACGATTATACCCGTCGGCCTGATAAAACGTTCGTTGGAAAAGTCTATCGCTCTTATTGTGCCGCTTCCAAGCTCCTGAAGTATTGCGGTCTTGGGTAAGATACTTATGCCGGAATTGATTTCCACCGCCCGCTTGACGGTTTCTATATTATCGAATTCCATCACCGGGCTTATGCTGATATTGTAACGCTCTAAAATACCGTCGATCCACGTTCGGGTAGGGACATCTTTTTCGAAAGCTATGAATCGTTCGAACTGTAGTTTGTGGATATCCACCTGCGATTCGTGTGCCAACGGGTGTTTCGGGCTGCAGGCCAGAACAAGCGGCTCATCCTCGAAATCGAAAACTTCGAGTCTTTTGTCCCTTTTCGGAACTGCGACAAGGCCGATATCGACTTCGCCGTCTAAAATCAATTCGTATATTCTGCTTGAGCTGAAATATTCGATATGAACGTTTACTTTCGGGTAGCTGACCATAAACTTTTTAACATAGTCAGGCAGTGTGTGCATGCCGATACTGAAAATCGCCGCTACGTTTATTTTGCTTATAAAGGTTTTTTGTAATGTCCGCAGCTCGTTCTTGAGCTGTTCATATCTCTCAAGCATATCTTTACTGGCCTGATAAAAAATCTGACCCGCTTTTGTTAGCTCAATAGGTCTTTTTTTGCGGTTAAGTAACTGGCACTTGTGTATTAATTCCAGTTGGGCAAGCTGTTGTGAGACTGCAGACTGGCTTATGAGATTCTTTTCTGCAGTCTTTGAAAAACTGCGCAACTCAGCCAGATCACAGAATAGCTTCAACATTTCTATATGCATTATAAGAGTTCCTAATAAGTTCTATTAACATTTATGCCTTGTATTATACCTATTAGGCATTGTAACTTATTAATCTTATCAGTTTACAGTCTATAACGCAATTGTGTGATTTTGTTATTAATTTGGCTTATAATAATAGTCGAATTGAGTAGAAACTACATATCTTAATAGGAGATACGTCAAATGGCAGCAAAAACCGTTATCCAGGGTGTTTATGAAGAAGTTTTAAAACGCAATCCGGGTGAGGCCGAATTCCATCAGGCGGTAAGAGAAGTGCTCGACTCTTTGGAGCCGGTTTTGGAAAAACATCCCGAATATGTCGATGCCAAAATACTTGACAGGATCGTGGAGCCGGAAAGGCAGTTTATGTTTCGCGTTCCCTGGCAGGATGATAAGGGAAATATTCAGGTCAACCGAGGTTTTCGTTTCGAGTTCAATAGTGCACTCGGCCCGTACAAAGGAGGGTTGAGATTTCATCCTACGGTCAATGCAAGTATCCTGAAGTTCCTTGGCTTCGAGCAGATTTTTAAGAACTCCCTTACCACTCTGCCGATGGGCGGCGGAAAGGGCGGCTCGGATTTTGATCCCAAGGGCAAAAGCGATAACGAAGTAATGCGATTCTGCCAGAGCTTTATGACCGAGCTGTTTCGTCATATCGGCCCGAACACGGATGTCCCGGCAGGGGATATCGGCGTGGGCGGTCGTGAAATCGGTTTTATGTTCGGCCAATACAAGCGTCTTAGAAACGAGTTTACCGGTGTTTTGACCGGCAAAGCCCTCAACTGGGGTGGTTCGCTGATTCGTCCCGAAGCAACCGGGTACGGCTGCGTGTATTTTGCCGAGGAAATGCTCAAGACTCGCGGCGATAGTTTCAAAGGTAAAATCTGTACCGTCTCCGGCTCTGGAAATGTGGCTCAATATACCGTGGAAAAACTCAACCAGCTCGGTGCAAAGGCCGTCACTTTATCTGATTCGAACGGAACTATTTACGATCCCAGTGGAATTGATAACGAGAAGCTCGCCTTTGTTCTGGAACTTAAAAATGTCCGGCGCGGACGCATTAAGGAATATGCCGACAAGTATAAAGTCCAGTACCTTGAAGGAAAGCGTCCGTGGCAGATCAAATGTGACTGTGCATTCCCCAGTGCAACTCAGAATGAAGTGAACGAGGAAGATGCCAAAACGTTGCTCAAGAACGGTTGTATGCTTGTTGCCGAAGGTGCGAATATGCCGAGTACGCCCGAGGCGATTGAGCAATATCTCGAAAACAAGATTCTTTACGGTCCGGCCAAGGCTGCGAATGCCGGCGGTGTTGCGACGTCGGGACTGGAAATGTCGCAGAATGCCATGATGATGTCGTGGTCTCGTGAAGAGGTCGATGATAAGCTGCATACAATTATGATTGCGATTCATAAGCAGTGCTACGAAGCGGCCGAAGAATACGGCGAACCGGGAAATCTGGTGATGGGAGCAAATATCGCAGGGTTTGTGAAAGTGGCCGACGCCATGCTCGATCAGGGAGTCGTGTAGTATAAAAGTATGGAACAATAAGCTCAAGAGTGCTTGAACCGGTGATTGTGTAGCGGTTCAGTTTTGTGCAAATATGTTTGTTGAAGTGTGGTGTGTTTTATAGAAAAAGGGTAAAACCTGTTTGTATAAAGGGTTTTGCCCTTTTACAATTATGTAATGTTATCGAGATAGTTAAGTAATAGCTCTTCGATCGTGGAAAGAAGTGAAAGAGGTTGAATTATGCCGGGATGGGCCAGTACGGGAATCGATTCTCTGGATAATGTATTTACCGGCTTGAAAAAAGGCGACAATGTCGTCTGGCAGGTCGATAGCATTGATGATTTTTTCGACTTTGTTACACCTTATGTCGAACGGGCAAAGCAGCAGTCCCGTCAGGTGGTTTATGTGCGATTTGCCGACCATAAGCCTCTGACAAAACCCGGTGAGGGAGTCGTCATGTACAAACTCGACGCCGGTAGTGGTTTTGAAACGTTTACCACGAAGGTTCATGAGATAATCGCCAGAGCGGGTAAAGAAGCCTATTATGTTTTTGATTGTCTTTCATATCTGCTGGATGCCTGGGCGACAGACCTGATGATTGGCAATTTTTTCATGGTTACCTGCCCGTACCTGTTCGAGCTGGATACGATCGCTTATTTTGCGCTTTTACGTAACCGTCACTCGTTTAAGACAATCGCCCGCATCCGTGAAACCACACAGCTTCTGCTGGACCTTTATAATGTCGAAGGCAGATATTGTCTTCATCCCTTGAAAGTCTGGAAACGTTATTCTTCGACGATGTTCCTTCCGCACATGCAGCAGGACGGTGCTTTTGTACCGATTACAAGCAGCGTCGATGCTACCAAGCTTCTTGCATATATCTCCGAGCAGGAAGTCCAGCCTTCCCAGAGAGTGCTTGATTACTGGGACAAGCTGTTTTCGCAGGCGACGGAAATGGTTCAGATGTGGGATATATCGGAGAAAGAAAAACAACAATCGCTGGATCGGCTCTGTAAGATTATGATCGGCAGGGACGAGAGAATGTTGTCATTAGTCAGGAAGCAATTCACCCTTGAAGATTTACAGGCCATCAAAAGCAGGCTGATCGGAACAGGTTTCATCGGCGGAAAAGCGGTTGGAATGCTCCTCGCCAACAAGATTATTTCCAGGGAAGAATATGATTTGAATAAGCATCTCGAGCCGCACGATTCTTTCTATGTCGGTTCCGATGTTTTTTATACGTATCTCGTGGAAAACGGCTGCTGGAAGCTGCGCGTAGAGCAGAAGACCAAAGAGGGATATTTTAAAGCGGCGGCTCAATTGCGGGAAAAACTTTTGACCGGCCGTTTTCCCGACCAGATTCGTGAGCAGTTTCAGGAAATGATCGAATATTTCGGGCAGTCACCGATTATTGTCCGCTCGAGCTCTCTGCTGGAAGATGCCTTCGGCAATGCCTTTGCGGGCAAGTACGAAAGTTTGTTTTGTGTCAATCAGGGCACCCCTGAAGAGCGTTATGAACGTTTCGAAGAAGCCGTGCGCTCGGTTTATGCCAGCACGATGAGCGAGGACGCGCTGACGTATCGTTTGCAAAGGGGACTTGACCAGCGGGATGAGCAAATGGCCCTGCTTGTGCAGCGTGTCTCCGGCTCTTACCGAAACAGTTACTTCTTCCCGGACCTGGCCGGTGTCGGAATGTCACATAATGCTTTTGTCTGGAAACCGGACCTCGATCCAAAAGCGGGTATGCTCAGATTGGTCTTCGGACTGGGTACAAGGGCGGTCAATCGTGTGGAGGATGATTACCCGCGTATTATTGCTCTCGATCAGCCTTTAGTCAGGCCGGTCTCCGGCATGGATGACATCCGCAAGTACTCACAGCATCGTGTGGACCTGCTTGATACCGGAGAAAATGCTTTGAGAACGATTCCGTTCCGGCAGCTTGTAGATGAAAAACCCGATATTAACCTGGAGATGGTTGCAGTCAGGGACTATCAGATGGCAAGGCAGGCCCGTCAAAAAGGTTCGGCCGACACGGAATACTGGCTGCTTACATTCGAGAAGCTTTTGACGAAAACTTCCTTTGTTAAAATCATGCAGAAAATTCTCAAAACCCTGGAAGAGAAGTATCAATATCCGGTTGATATAGAATATACGGTGAATTTCACACAGGACGGCAAGCTTGTGATAAATCTTTTACAATGCCGGCCGCTCCAAACCAGAGGCGAAAAAGGACGCGTAGAAATTCCCGAGCAGCTCGAAGCGGAAAAGATTCTGTTCAAGTGCGAAGGTTACTTCATGGGCGGCAATATCTTTCAGGACCTCCAGAGGATAATATATGTAGAGCCGCAGGCCTATATTGATTTATCTCTTTCCGGCAAATATGACATTGCCCGATTGGTCGGTCGTCTCAACAAGCAAATAACCAATAAGGAAACCGAGGCTACTATCCTTATGGGGCCCGGCAGATGGGGGACAAGTACGCCGAGCCTTGGCGTACCTGTCGGCTTCCATGAAATCAATAATGTCACCGTCCTGGCGGAAATTGCCTATGAAGGGGCGAATTTAATACCGGAGCTTTCCTTCGGTACGCATTTCTTCCAGGATTTGGTGGAATCGGATATTTTTTACGTTGCCCTGTTTCCGGGAAAACCCAATACGATTTTCAACATTGCCAAGCTCGACGAAGTGCCCAACGAGCTGGCCCAGGTTCTGCCCGAAGGCGGCAAGTATGCCGATGTCGTCAAGCTTTACAGGCTAAAAGATCATAAGCTGCGGATAATAAGCAACTTAACATCCCAGCAAGTTATTTGTCTCGATGCTTGATACTTTAATATACATACTACTTGAGGAGTAATCCCAAAGTGGTATTTTTGAGTATTTGGCGGGATTCGCTAAAATTAATAAAATAAAAATGTTTAAAATACGTAGTTTCCACAATTGACTTAGAAAAAAAATGTTGTATATATAGTCTTAATTGAAAGACATGGTGCCTCAAAGGAGGAGGACCACACCTTCAATTTATATGGATATCTGCACGAAAGAACGCCTCTTGTTTGAAGTGCATCGGTGTGGGACTCAATATTGTTCCATGTTTGGGGGGAGGTACTGTGTAAACAGATGAAAGGATTTGTTCAGGAGCAGGGACAAATGGAGTTAATGGCAGGCAGACCGAGTAAAGGATTGGATTTGCCGCCGCTGTCTCGAGATGCGACGGTGGCATCTGCAAGGATTGAAGGTGGTGGAAGTACACGTCAATTTGTAGTTGGGCTTTCCATAAACATCATTCGTTCGACCAGTGACATTTCTTACGAAACCGGCCGTTCAATTCGTGTCATACCGGTGTTTGATTGTGTGGGTTCGACTCGCAGCCCACCCGGATTGAGAAAAATCTTTTTAAATGATTTCAATGGAATGAGCTGATCTTATATCAGTAGATATTCTGGAGATGAGGGATGAAAAAGATAGGTATAATTTGCGCGATGGTTTTTTGGATTGCAGGTTCTGCAAATGCCGCTGTGGATATGATGTTCATTGTTGACGAATCAGGTTCTATGTCCGGCGAGCACGAATGGATCGGGGATGTGGTGACATATCTGGATTCGGAACTTATATCCGCAGGCCAGGCTGATAACATGTACGCCCTTGTCGGTTTTGCGGCCGGCACCTCTGACGGCGGCCCCAGTCCTCACAGACATTCGGTAGGCGGCAGTGCATGGGGCACGGCTGAGAAGCTTTCCGCTGCAACCGCGGAGCTGGTAACATCCGGAGCGTGGGAGGACGGCTGGGACGCGATTAACTTCGGACTGAAAGGCTATTACTTTCATAGTGACGCCCTTGTTAATATGATATTGGTTACCGATGAAGACAGGGACAGTTTGAATGCCAACCTCACTTACGACAAGATGTTGACCTCACTGAACACCGGGAACGTAATGTTGAACGTTGTCGTTGACTGTGGCTTCGAGGACGGCCAGGGAGTTTCAGCGCTCGGAGTCGATGCCTATGGCAACGCATACGTAGCGGACGGTTCAGGCGGTTATACCCTGAGCACCGGAGGCGTAGGTGTCTCGCCGTACTACAACACCGATACCTGCTATGTCGATCTTGCCTGGGCTACAGGCGGTGCGGCATGGGACCTGAATCAGCTACGCGAAGGCGGCATGGTTGCCGAATCGTTCACCACGGCGTTCGTGGATGTCAAGGTCTCGGAAATCGTGTGTACTCCTGCTCCCGGCGCCTTTTTGCTTAATGGGATCGGCGTTTTATTTGCCGGTCTGCTGCGAAGGTGCAGGGTTCTTTAAAAAACAGGCGGAGACGTTCGAAAAACATCGGCGGCTTAACTAATTTGCGATTAGTTGACGAGACGAAAGTTTTAATTCGACTTTTGGATTTATGATATTTTATAACCGCATATTACCAGGTCATCGGCCAAAGACATTGCATACGACAGAAATTACTGTTAAAATCCGCTTCAATGGACAAAGAAGTAAACATCGACAAAGTAGTTCGTCAGCATCTTGAGATGGAGCAGTTTTTCTGTGGTTTTGCCGTCAAAGGTAACAATAAATCCCCACAATCCCAGGAATCCCAGCAGCAAAAGGAGGATCCTATGGCTGTCGCTGAAAAAGCAAAAGAGCTGGAAAAAATCGCCGAGCAAACTCGCCAGTGCCGTCAGTGTGATTTAGGCTCGTTGCGAACCAACGCCGTGCCCGGCGAAGGAAGCCCGAATGCCCGTATAATGTTCATCGGCGAAGCCCCCGGAGCCGACGAAGACGCACAGGGCAGGCCTTTTGTCGGCAGGGCCGGTCAGCTTCTGGATAAAATTATCGCCGCTTGCGGCCTCAAACGAAGCGAAGTTTATATCGGCAATATTTTGAAATGCCGCCCGCCGGAAAATCGCGACCCGCGTGCCGATGAAATCATAAGCTGCTTCCCATATCTTCAAAGACAGATTGAAGTTATAAATCCTGAAATTATTGTGGCTCTCGGTGCTCCTGCAGCAAAAACATTACTCAATTCGACTAAATCGATCGGGCAGCTACGCGGCCGGTTCGAGGAATATTACGCCGGTATCGGCCATCCGCCCATCAAGCTGATGGCGACATATCATCCTGCGTATCTGCTGCGGAATTATTCACAGGAGAACCGTAAAAGAGTCTGGGAGGACATGAAAAAAGTCCTGGCAGAACTCGGCCTTCCCATACCCTGATCCCTGATCTGGATGAAAAAAGCCCCTGCGTGAAGGAGGAAAGGTGGAATACAGGGGCTCTTAGAATGTTATAAGTCTCAGACTTATTTCCCCTTATATAGGCGTTTGTGAGTCGTTAATTATTGATTGTTTTTTTCTGAATTTTTTTTATTTTCTCAAAATTTATGGAAAAGCCCTTGTTTCGCGGAGGAGAGGGAGAGGACAAAACAAGGGCTTCGAATGGAAAAGGTATATGTTATCCTTCTTTTGACCGATCATCCAAAGGCTATAAACAAGTGCCAACGGCGGGGCCGGATGTAACGGTTTTTCCGGATATAACAGAAATTCTACGTATAACGGCATCACGGCGGTTTTTGATTGGTCCTGCACGGCCGAGACTATTTTCGCCGAACATGCTTTTCGACTGGCATAATCGGCGGTTTTCAATTATACTTTGTTGCTTTTGAAGGAGTATTTATGGTACCCGAAGAACAGAAATCTCCCGGGCCGGCGAAAGACCCGGAAGCCATCGAGAAGCTCAGGCAGCTTACTCGGAAGTTATGTTCCGATGATATAACAACAGCCCGGCTCGCCGCTTTCAATCTGTCCTGGATGCAGGAGGACGGCCTGGCGATACTAACGAATATTTTACTCGGTGACTTTTCCCGTACGACCAAAAAAGCCGCCGCCTACGGCCTCAGGTCTATGAGGGGCAGGATGAAAGAACCGGCGACAAAGATTCTCGAACAGGGACTAAAAAACCGCGACCGAACGACCAGGGCGGCGTGCATTAAAGCCCTTGCAATACTAAAAGGCGAAGCACCCCCGACAAGCAATTCCGGCAAGAGAATTCATCCCCAAGGGGACCGCCGAAAACAAAGAACGCCAATAAAAGAAATCAAAAACGATCCTTCGACAGGCTCCATTCGGCCCGAGCTCATGGCCGAGGGCAGGACAAGTTCATCCCCAGAGGAAGACAGAAGTCCCACCCAATAAAATTCCAAATCCCCCGGCAAATAAATATCAGCTAAACACACTAAGGGACAAGCACCTAAAGACCAGCCGGACAACTTTAATTACCGTGAACAGTTTTAAAAAAAGAGACCCTCAGAAGACAAACACTTCTCTCCCGAGGATTTAATTACAAAACTTCTAACGATTAAGCTCAACGGCGGCCCGTAAGGGACGTCAGCAGAAGTGACAGGTTATGCATCTTCCTGCTTCTTTATACCAAGTGGTATTGTGCCTCGCCAGGTTGCATCTATTTTCTTGTCGATGGGTATGGCGGCAAGCAAAACGAAAATCCAGTATGTGATAAAAGCTTGCATTCCTGTTGCCCCGAGCCAAAGTGCAAGAACAGCTGGGATCAGTCCGGACAAGCAACAGAGACCCAATAAAACACAATAATACCATAATGAATGTTTCATTCGGAAACGATTGCAGCATTGTGGGCAGGTATGCCTGCCAAGAGGAGCTTTCCAGTACCGTTTCCATGTCAGCTCAATATCATTGTTACAGTGTGGGCATTTCATTGATAGTTTCCTTACATAACGTTGCGGCTCACCGGTGCCGCTTTCACGGTATCCGAGTTATGGCTAATTTCCTCGCCCACTTGTGCCTCAGGTATCATCCATCATCCATCATCTATAGTTTGTTTCTCTGCCTTATGCACCTATGGGGTAGGTGTATACCTTTAATGCCCACAGGTAGAGCCTTACCATTCACGATAAGAGCATTTAGTTATTCGGACATCATGAGCGCAACCAGTCCTGTCACTTCGTAACAGTGCATAGACGGATGCTTTTGACTGTTCCGGATGTGGCGTAGGGCCGACTACTGCACGAACTTGGCGCCATAGGTCATCATTATCAAGCCTGAATTCTCGGTAGGGGACAACTAGGCCCCTCTGGTTACGAAACTTCTTTTGTCCCTCTACATAAAAAGCTGAGGGCTCTGATATGAGTCTGTATTCTTTCTCTTCCAAGAAGGCTTGATTCTTAAGCATTGGAGACAAACGCGAGAGTTCATGAACGAGACTGAGGGAAATTTCAAATCGTGGTCCCTCTCCGGTCTGTTCGGGCCAAGGTGAGTTGGAATTCAACCAAGCTCCAGCTATTGAATCCACCGCGCCGGTTATAAGTTGGCTTTGTTCTTCAGGATTATAAATGCACCGTTCAAGAACGAAGCCTTGAGCTGTAGCCAGTTCCCTGAGTCTTCCAACTTTAAATCCGATTGCGAATCCGCCCCCACGGCAATATGCTCGCCACTGACTCAACTGGTCATCTTCTACTGACAGAGAAGACACGTAAACAGTTTTCTTTCTTAGCGGCCCAATGCCTTCGAACTCGTTCAGAAGCCACTCAAGCCGACCAACTGTTGGCTCGCCATTTGCCTTTTCTTTAAGATCCTTCATATAGTCGCGGGCTATTTGGATACCAAGAGCAAACTCCTCGCTGTCATTTAGGTAGAAGACATCCGTTGCCCATAGGGTGCGATTCTCCACGATGCCTATCAGACTATCTGGGGTTGTGTAGTGGTAGAGAAAATCATCATCATGCAGTGCCATTGTCGAAATCTCGCTACTCCAAGAATTTAATAGGGACGTTTATTTATGTTATCTTATTCAGTTCTTTTACTTTTATTTATTTACAATTTAAAGCCTGCTTTTTTTTATTTTCACAACATACCGCTAATGAACAAAGCCTAAAAATTGAAAACGGCACTAATTATTTCCACATTCATGGCTGTCCCTAGTTTTCCCCGCCCAATAAGGATTCCCTGAGGACGGAGCCTTTCGGCAGAGCAAACTTAAAGTCGTTCTTGTTCAATTTGGGAGATGAGACATTTGCGTGAAGTTCGGTGGAAGAACCGCTCATTTTCATGGTCTTGAGCATCGTTCTTGATCTCTCCATCATCTCCGTCATTTTCTTCTTGCTCTCTTCTGTCACTTCTTGTCCCATGCCTTTGATGGCTTCCTCGAGTTGTTCATCGGTCATTTCGGGCATTTGTCGACCTCCTTCAGGAGGTTCAAGAGATCGATCATACTTCCTGATTAAATAGTTCGTCTTTGAGACCCAAAAGGTCTCCTTTTTTGAAATCGCTGAAGATCCACTTATGACATAACAGTCCTCTCCTCCGACTTCCTCTGTCATTTCTATCTGGGGGTCTTTTAACCTGGAAAACGGATCAGGCTGCTCCTTGAATACTGATAAGAAGAGTGACGGTATAGTAAAAGCTGCGCCACCAGAAATTCCTGTTGCACTAGCCAATGCATGTTCGTCACTGCTCATTTTGGAATATGCATTCATCCCTCCCATGTAGAGATATGGTTGAGTGCCATCACTCCATACTGCTCCGGACTGAGACTTGACCGGCATGTTCTCTCGGGTCCAGGAAATGAGGTAAAGATTAGGTTTCTTCAGAATTATCGAGAATGAAGTTTCTATGTTCATCTTCGTTTCACTGGTATCAATATTTGAAGTGATGGTTCCTTGTGCTTTGTAAGTATCCATCGACTTATACGCAGCCTTAACCTTTTCGAATATCTTACTTGGATTAATGTCCTGCTCAGCCGAGGTAGAAGTTTGCTGTTCCTCGTTTTCTGTCTTGGAGCACCCAATAAGCGACACTATGAGTATCAACATCACCAATACAGTCACAAACAGTCTTGTTCTTGTCATGATTCTCTCCTTTTTCAATAAGCTAACTATGAATATGTGTTTTCCGTATAAGACTTCGTCCTACCTTAGGCACGTCGGAGAGCCAACAAGATCGGCTCGAAAATCAGGGAAAACGTCGCAAGGGCGAATATATCCTGCGGTAGCCAATCGTGCAAGAGAAAAAATCTGCCGCCTATGGGGCACAAGCAGACACTTTTAATTTTCTGGAGCGATTTGTTAGATCATTTTCTATTGGCCTATTCACCTGAATCTGGGTGACAGATGTTTATGGTTATGAGCTTGCGTTTACCT
>CAYSKI010000029.1:0-15658 GCA_964431695.1 uncultured Pirellulales bacterium
GGTAACGGGACATACTCGCTGAACGAGGCGATCCTGCATGTGGACCTGACAGGCCAGACAAATGTGAATCTCTCGCTGGACCATTATTCGATATATGACGAGAATAACACTATGCCGGCTAACTTCACAGGCCATTATAAGGCTGACGGGATTGCAGTCAGTATAGATGGTCTCAACTGGATTAAGGTATCGGCTCTTACTGGCTCATCAGCTATTTCTATCGATCTGGACCTGCTTAGTTTGTTCGGCCCAAGTGCGGACTTGTCCAATGTCCGTATCAAGTTCCAACAATACGATAATTGGCCTTCACCGACGGATGATGGTCGTGAATTCGATAATATACATATAACTCCGATATCATCAGGGATAGTTGTTCAGTCAATTCCGTACACACAGGATTTCGAGTCCACACTGCCGGATGCCTCCGGTGGATGGGAGTATTACTCCGAAAACGATGGACGTATCCAGATTGTCGGTGGCCGTCTGCGAATGGATGATTCTGTAGGTGACAGCACATACTCATTGAATGAAGCAATCCTGCATGTGGACCTGACCGGCCAGATCAATGTGAATCTCTCACTGGATCATTATTCAATATACGATGAGAATCACACTATGCCGGCAAACTTTACAGGCCATTACAAGGCCGATGGTATTGCCGTCAGTATAGATGGTTTTAACTGGATTAAGGTATCGGCTCTAACCGGCTCATCGGCTATTTCTATCGATCTGGACCTGGTTAGTCTGTTCGGCCCAAGTGCGGACCTGTCCGATGTAAGAATCAAGTTCCAGCAGTATGACAATTATCCTTCACCGACTGATGATGGCCGGGAATTCGATAACATCCAAATTACTTCCAACCTGGTTGTTCAGTCAGTTCCATATTCGCAGGATTTCAGTTCTGGTCTGCCGGATATATCCGATGGCTGGGAGTACTACTCTAACAACGAAGGGCGTATTTTTGTTGTCGGCGGTCGTCTGAGAATGGATGATTCTGTCGATAACAGTATATATTCCCTGAACGAAGCGATTCTGCACGTTAATTTCACAGGAAAGACCAATTTTACCTTATCGTTTGATCACTGGAGGGGAATAAGAGAGGATACACATTTGATGCCATCGAACTTTTCAGGTCATTATAATGCTGACGGCATTGCCGTTAGTGTCGATGGAACAATCTGGATTAAGGTATCCGACTTAGGTGATGCTTCGCATATCTCGAAAAATTTTGACTTAGTAAGCGCTTTCGGTGTTAGTGCGGATCTGTCTAATGTGAGAATCAAATTCCAACAGTACGACAATGGTTCATTATCCTTAAAAGGTCACGATTTTTACAATATACAAATAACTGCAGGTATTGCTCAACCTGTTCCATACTCTCAGGATTTCGATTCAGGTTTACCAACGAATTCTGAACAAGGCTGGGAGTATTACTCCTCTAATGATGGTCGCATCCAGGTTGTCGGTGGACGCCTGAGGATGGATGATTCAACAGGTGACGGCACGTATTCTCTGAATGAGGCAATTTTGCATGTGAATCTCACAGATAAAACTAATCTTACCCTCTCACTCGACCACTATTCAATATTTGATGAGAATCACACTATGCCAGCGAACTTCACAGGCCATGCTAACGGTGATGGGATTGCCATCAGCATCGATGGTCTAAACTGGATCAAGGTATCTGATCTGACCGGCTCTTCGCATATTTCGCTTGATCTGGACCTGGTCAGTCTCTTTGGGGCAAGTGCGGACCTGTCCGATTTCCGGATTAAGTTCCAGCAGTATGACAATTATCCTTCGCCGACCGATGATGGACGTGAATTCGATAATATCCAGGTAACCGCAGATAAAGTGTCAGTCTATTTCGCTGATCCAAATTTGAAAGCCGCAGTTGAAGCAAAACTCGGTATCTCTGATCCATTTCCGATAGACATGCTTAAGCTGACGAAACTGGAAGCCTGGGACAAAGATATATTTGACCTTACAGGACTCGAATATGCTAAGAATTTAACAGAACTATATCTATACAATAATCAAATAAGTGACGTCAGCCCACTTTCGGATTTGGCTAATCTAGAGATTCTGCATTTGAATAATAATCAGATTAATAATATAGATTCACTATCGGGCCTGGCAAATCTATTAGGACTGCATCTGTCTGATAATCAGATAAGTGACATCAGCTCCCTCTCAGGATTAATTAATTTAAAGTTTCTATATTTACATAATAATCAGATTGATAATATTAGTTCACTATCGGGACTTACAAGATTGTCAGAACTGGATTTGTCCGGGAATCATGTTAGCAACATTAGTGCAATCTCAGGAATGACGGGTATGTTATTTCTATATTTATCTGGGAATCAAATTGGCGATATAAGTTCGTTATCAGGATTAACTAAATTATGGGTACTGAATTTAAATCAAAATCTAATTAGCGACATAAGCCCGATATCCGGGATGACCGATCTTAGTAACCTAAATTTATCTGATAATCAGATTAGCGATATCAGCGCGTTAACAGGGCTTCACCTATGGCATCTGCATTTAAACAATAATCAAATAAGTGATATCAGTGTAGTATCAGGAATGACGGGACTGTTATCATTAGGATTGTCCAACAATTGGATTAGCAACATTTATTCTTTATCGGGATTAACCAATTTACAATCTCTGTCTTTATCCGGTAACCAGATTTGGAACATTGCGCCGCTATCGGGACTAACCGGTTTGTGGAATTTATATTTGAGTAATAATCAAATTGATAGCGTCGGTGCTTTATGGGGACTGATCGGTCTTCAGCGTCTTGATTTATCAAATAACCAGATTAGTAGTATTACTCCGTTGTCGGCGTTACTGGGTTTGGATGAGCTATATTTACAGAATAATCAGGTTAGTGATATAAGTCCCTTGTCTCAACATGATGATTTAACCGATCTCGATTTGCGAATTAATCCACTCAACGGCGAGGCATATAGCACTTACATTCCTATGATCCAGGCTAATAATCCCGGAATAAACCTATTTTATGATCCGGCATAGTAGTTAGCTGCATTTGAAATAAACATGGGATTGAAAAGGGGAACGGGGCATTTTTGCTTAAGCACCGCCGAATCAAGGATAATTTGCCATAAAACAGGGATTTTTGTTGTATTAAGGCGGTTTCTCGTTAAAATTACTAATAGTTTATAGCGGGTAGCGGATAGGCAAAACGAAGTAAAAAATGGGGGATAACAAGTTAATCTGATATTTCAAATTTGAGATTTCAGATAAGTCTCAAATATCCAAATTCCAATAAAATTGATGTGGCTGCGGGGGATTCGACAAGTGTAGAGCGTTCTCTACAAATCGAAAAAAAATGCAAAACAAAGCCAATGTTAAAATAGGTAAATTAGTGTAAGTTCTTTGAAATAAAAAGATTATGGCAAATCCGGCTTCGTCTGCGACTACACCGGGATAAAAAACAAAGCCAATTCCTAACGGCAGTCCACAGGATGCCTCACGGCGAAAACAGAATACAGGAGACAGAAGCCAGAATAAAAAACCGAAAACAAAGCCAATTTGGGCAAGCACCAAGTTGTCATAAGCTCTTTTAGGACAAGTAAATAGGTGAAATTGAGGGCATTTGACTCGCAAAAAAACAAAGCCAATTATTTAGCCCTCGGACTTGTCCGGGGGTTGGCCGTGGTCATTGCGACCACGGTACCTGTGGCACAAGCTTCGCCGGGACTAGTTTATCTCCAAGGGAATCCGATCTTGGTTACCCCACAGACCTGTTTTGAGAGTTCGAAAAGGGCAAAAAAAATCCCCGGCGTTGGCCGGGGATTCGAATGTTCTTGTTTTCGGCGTATTATTTGGTTTTGAATTTATAAATTGTTGTAGTCGAGTATTTTTCGCCGGGTTTAAGAGTCGTAGATGGAAAATCGGGCTTGTTGGGGGAATCCGGGAAATGTTGAGTTTCCAGGCACAATCCTGTTCGATGTTGATATACAACGCCGTTCTTGCCGGTAATTGTGCCATCGAGGAAATTGCCGGAGTAGAATTGCAGGCCGGGTTCTGTGGTATATACTTCCATAACTCGGCCGCTGGTCGGTTCGTACACACTTGCCACCATTCTCATCGCTCCGGTATAACTAAAGAGCACCCAGTTATGGTCGTAGCCAAGCCCGTATTTCAATTGTTCGTCGTCCTGATCGATTCGGGAGCCGATTGCGGTCAGCTTTGTGAAGTCCATCGGTGTGTCCTTGACGTCGCTGAGATCACTGGTGGGTATCAGGCCTTTATCGACCGGTGTAAATTTGTCCGCCCTCATCATCAACTGATGGTCGAGGATGTTGCCTTGACATGCGAGATTGAAATAGGAATGATGTGTCAGATTCACAACAGTAGTTTTGTCCGTGGTGGCTTCGTATTCGATTTTCAACTCGTTTTTATTAGTCCAGAGATATTTTACAGTACAGGTGAGGTTGCCGGGATAACCTTCTTCACCGTCTTTACTGAAATATGTCAGTTCCAGTCCAACGTTTCCGGATTCTTTTATTTCTTTTGCATCCCAGACGACTTTGTCAAAGCCGACTTTTCCGCCGTGCAGGTGGTTCTCGCCGTCATTGGCGGCAAGTGTGTATGTTTTGCCGTCGAGAGTGAACTTTGCCTTGCCGATTCTGTTGCCGTATCTGCCGATCAGTGCGCCGAAATAGGGACTGTTTTTGATGTATCCGTCGAGGTTGTCGTAACCCAAAACTACGTCACCAAGATTTCCGTCTTTGTCGGGTACTGTCAGGGAAATCACAATACCGCCGTAATTTGTGATTTTTACTTCACAGCCCTTGGCATTTTTCAGTGTGTAGAGATTTACTTCTTTGCCGTCTGGTGTTGTTCCGAATGGTTCCATTTTTATGATTCCTTTTCCCAAAATTTTTGCCATCATTTCCTCATTGCAGCCGCATAACGAGCAGATGAGGACACCTGTTAACAGTATAAGCAGGATTTTAACTGAACGATTCATAATAGTCCCTTTCATATAACGTTCATGGTTAATAAAACATTAACGTATCCATATTCGGTTTTAGGTTGTCGTAGCATTTTAATGAAATTTTTTATCATTCGTCAACTTTTATTATATGGCTTTTTTCAGTATTTCCATGAGTTCTTCATCCGTCAATTCGATTGCGTTGCTCTTCATGCTGCTTGATTTACGGGCTTTGGCGACCACATCCGGGAAATCCCGTTCTTTCAGGCCGAGCTGCGATAGAGGCCGAATTTGCAACGCCGAACAAAACTCATGTACCCATTTAACTCCGTCGGCGGCCTGTGCTTTTTGGCTGCCGGTCAGGATTTGGGCAATCTCGTTGTATCGCCAAAGTGCCGCCGAGCCGGATTCTCGGTCCTGTAATGCCTGCACGTTCACTTCCATAACAAACGGCAAAAGCCCGGCACAAATGGCACCGTGGCCGGCGGGTATCATACCGCCCAGCGGGCCGGCAAAACCGTGCACAGCCCCTAATCCGGCATTGGCCAGACCAAGTCCGCCGAAGAGACTCGCTACGGCCATATCTTCGCGGGCGAGCTCGTTGTTACCGTTCTCGAAAGCTCTGCTGAGAGAACGTCCGGCGCGTAAGAGACCTTCCCGGCAGATTCCGTCCGTAATAGGATTAGCCTTTTTGGAGACATATACCTCCATCAACTGCGTGAGCGCATCCAGGCCGGTAGAAGCGGTAACTGCAGGAGGCATCGAATGAGTCAATATAGGATCAATCACAGCGAGAGAGGGAAGCATCAGCGGGCTTCGCATACTGACTTTGACCTTATGTTCGGGGACACCGAGCACGGCGTTGCGGGTGACTTCCGCTCCCGTGCCTGCGGTTGTGGGAATAGCAATATGGGGCGCGGCGGGGCGGGTAAGCGGATTGCCGGAACCGACGATTTCCAGATAATCTTCGAGCCATCCGCTGTTGGTAAGCATTGCCGCAATGGCTTTGCCGGTATCGATTGCACTTCCGCCGCCGAAACTGATTACTATGTCACTTTGAGCTATACGGGCAAGCACGACGCCTTTTTTCACGGTCTCCGTAGTCGGCTCGCCGGTCACACAGAAAGTCTTGTATTCGATTTTTTGTTCGTCCATCTGTTCGAGAAGCGGCTGTGCCCGTTCGGTGGTTCGGCCGGTGACAATGCAGGCACGTTTACTTATCCCGGCGGCCAGAGGTGCGACTTCGGATATTTTGCCGGGGCCGAAAATGATGCGCGTTGCAGTAGCAAATTCGAATTCCATGGCCTCCCTCGTCTATTAATAAGAATGCGACCAGCCCCAGCCCGTGTCGTCGGGATAAACGTTGGTGTATTTGACGCTTGTGCGGGATTCGGCCATCATATCTGCGACTGTGTCACGCCATTTTTTATAATGGGCCGTTTCTTTGTGCCTTCCGGGATCCTCGGCGGTACGATAGATTTCAACCAGTATGAAGCGCGTGGGATCATCCTGCTGCTGGATGACATCGAATCGGGCAATACCCGGCTCTATTATGCTGTTGTGAGCATTTTCGGTGGTGACGGTCTTGAAAGCCTCGACTTTATCGGGCTTAACATGAACAAATACATGGACGATTAACATAAGAGTCTCCTTATATTGTGTTTGGAGTCGAATCTTATCAGATATGCGGCACGTGCACAACAGATTCTTTGAGTTGCTAAAATATGTCCTTGCGCCGTCGCAGTTCGGCGAAGGTTTCCACGTCGCCGGCTTGTGGCATATTGAGAGCGTTTTTGATTTTTGATGTGCCGGCACATAAAAAAATATTGGTTTCGTTCTCTTGTGAGATTGTCGAGTGGATGGGAAATTCGCCATGTTGTTGTATATGTTTTATTTCGTTGAGGCGTTTTTTTACAGCCTTGTTATGCGGCTCAATTGTCAGAGCGAATTCGTAATTTTCCAGCGTATAGTCGTGCCCGCAATAAATATGTGTTTCGTTCGGCAGGGCGGCCAACTTTTGCAGCGAGTCCCACATTGTCTGTGCATTACATTCGAGCAACCTGCCGCAACCGCCGATGAACAACGTATCACCGGTCCAGAGAATTCCGGCATCGTCATTCGATGGCAACAGATAGTAGCAAACCGCCGTGTGGGTATGCCCCGGTGTTGCAATGGCCTGTATCTTCGTATCGCCGATAGTAATGATTTGTCCGTCCTCGACGAGGTCGTCGATGTCGGGTATCCTTTGTTTGTCACTGCCGATGACTCTACAGCCGGTCCTTTTTTTCAGTTCGGAAATTCCGCCGATGTGGTCCCAGTGGTGATGGGTGGCGAGAATGGTGGTGAGATTAAGGTCATGTTTTTTCAGTGCTTCTGTTACAGACGAATAATCGCCGGGATCGACTGCCAGGACATTATTATTATCGTATCGATAAAGATAAATGAAGTTATCTCCAAGTGCCGGGATCGATATTACTCGTTCCATATTACTTCGTTCCTTATCGACGGATGTGACGGCCGATAGTTTCTAATGTTTTCTGACTATGCTTAAGACCTTATTAAATTCTTCTAATATCGCCTTGTCTTTTTGCCCGATGATAGCATTGATTGAAAGAATCGT
Organism: uncultured Pirellulales bacterium; assembly: GCA_964431695.1. GTDB lineage: Bacteria > Planctomycetota > Phycisphaerae > Sedimentisphaerales > Anaerobacaceae > JAFGPS01. Next base: position 7,593 of record CAYSKI010000029.1, read on the forward strand.
CAGGCAATTTGCAATAAAACCGGGAACTATTTCGTACATTGAGTCACCAAGTCCGATTTGCTTCCATAATACGAGTACTACGGTACCTGTAACCATTCCCGCAAGGGCCGATTGCCATGAAGTCCTGCGTGAGTACAGTGCGAATAGAATCAGGGGGCCGAATGCGGCACCGAAACCGCCCCAGGCATAGGAAACTATCCCTAAAATTGTATTGTCCCGATCCAGGGCCATAATGAGTGCTATGATTGAGATAATAATAACGCATACTCTGCCGACCCAGACGATTTCTTTTTCAGATGCCTGTTTTCGTATTGCTTTACTGTAAAAATCTTCCGAAAGCGCCGAAGATGAGACAAGCAATTGCGAATCTATCGTTGACATAATCGCCGAGAAAATCGCGGCCAATAATATTCCGCCGAGCCAGGGATTGAATAGTTTGTTTATCATGTATATGAAAACTTTTTCCTGTTCCCCGTCTTTTAAGTTATCGAACATCGCTATACCTATGAAGCCGACGATTACCGCTCCGGTCAATGATAGAAGAACCCAGATTATAGCGATGGCCATCGACCTCTTTAGCTTGTTAACGGATTTTATGCTCATAAACCGAACAAGTATATGCGGCTGCCCGAAATATCCGAGACCCCATGCCATACTGGAAATAATCATAATGATACCGATTGGCAATGTATCCGCCTGCGGCAGAAGACTTGTCGATATATTTTTTGTTGTCATGGCATTTTCTATTGCTTCGAATCCTCCGGCGGTGTGATACGTCAATACCGGAACAATTACTATTGCAAAAACCATTAATGCACCTTGTAGCAAATCGGTCCAGCACACAGCCAAAAAACCTCCCAGGAATGTGTAGGCTATTATTACACACCCTCCGATTATTACTGAAATTTGGTACTTGATTCCGAATGTTGATTCGAATAATAATCCCGTAGCAACGAGGCCGGATGATGCGTATATGGCGAAGAATATCAGGATAATTATAGCCGAAATAATTCTCAGCAGACCGGTCGGGTCTTTGAAACGCGCCTCGAAAAAGCAGGGCAGTGTTATGGTATTAGTTTTTTGTGTGTATATTCTTAGTCGGGCCGATACCAATTTCCAGTTTAAGAATGTCCCGATGAAAAGCCCGACAGCAATCCAGACCTGCGGCATCCCTCCTAAATAAATCGCTCCGGGCAGTCCCATCAGCAGCCAGCCGCTCATGTCACTGGCCTGAGCCGAAAGCGCCGTCACCCACGAGCCCATGCCTCTGCCGCCAAGCAGGTAGTCTTCTATGTTCGTTGATTTTCGATAGAAACATATACCGATAGCCAGCAAAACCACGAAATAGGCAATGAATGTAGTTAAAGTTGGAATTGACATTGAGAAATCAGGTCAAAGCTCTCAATATGTAATATAAATAATATATATTAACTTGGTTTTTTTAATTAGCGCTCCAGAGATATAAAATCTCCGGCGTTCCAAGCTCATACAAAGTAGCTCTATTAAGTTTAAGCGTACTTTTTGCTCGGTAGCTTATTAAGTCGCTCAAAGAAAACGGCTTGCGGTATCTTACCACCTGAGCTTTATCGATCCGGGCCAGAGATTTCACCAAATCCACAGCTTCATCCAGGTAACCGATTTTGTCAATCAGCTTTTCATCGAGGGCCTCTTGGGCGCCGAAAATACTGCCGTCGGCCAGACGAGTAACTTCGGGCATGGTAAGTGACGCCTTTCTTCCTTCGGCGACAATCTTCACGAACCTGTCTAATGCAGGCTTGATTAGCTTATCCTGTATATATTGGATTTCTTCCTCAGTCGGCGACCTGAACGAGCTTGGCCAATCCTTTTTTTGACCGGACTTGATAGTGATCGGCTCAATACCGAGCTTGTCTTCCAGTAATCCCTGTACGACAAGATACGAACTGATCACACCGATGGAGCCGGTTATTGTGGTTGGTTCGGCAATAATCTTCTCACATGCAACCGATGTATAGTAGCCGCCCGAAGCAGCGACACCCTGCATGAATGCAATAATCGGCTTGTCGGTCATTTCCCGGAAGTTCCGGATTTCCTGATGGATTTGATCGCTGGCCGAAATTGTCCCGCCCGGCGAATTTACCTGGACTATCACCGCCTTGATGCGTCTGTCTTTTCTGGCTGCTTGTAACTGTTTATAGACGCTTTCGGCCTGCTCATCGTAGATTACTCCCTGTATAGTGACTATTGCTATTTTAGTTCCAATCGGTCCTTCACGAATGACTTCTTGGGTAAGGTCGCTTCGTTGGCCCGTTGCAAAAAACATGAATGCACCGATCAGCATGAAAAAAAGCAGGAAGTTAGCCATAATCGACAATGCCAGCATGATCCCCAAAAGAATCCTCCAGCCGGATCCCTTTTTCCTTGGTTGTATTACCGGCCTGCCGGTTGTTAATCCGGGAATTGGTTCTGGCTGCGACGGACCTGATAAATTATTGTCCTGTTGAAATTCCATAATTAGTCCTTTCAAAAAACGGCCGTGCACTTTTCTTCGAATCAACCTGCCAAGTTTGCTGCCACAGCCAACTCGAGTCGGGTGAATCCACGGCACAACAGACTGGCGCTTATGGCTGCTCCGTTCCCGGCCTGACCAGGTTCACGTTGTCCGTTTGCATGGGACCCGACTGTCAACATCGCTTATGGCGGTAGTGGCTTAACAAAATCGACCCTCGGAAAAGAATTCAGCCTCGCTGTAGCGGATTGCGAGTACAGGGTACCGCTAACACCCCGCTTAGCACGGCCAATTTCATAGAAAATTCTCAGCCAAATACCAATATTTAAGGTATGTTAATTAATCTATTGTGATTAAGCAACTTTTTTTGACGCAATTTGTTTAATATTGGCATAGAAGGCGATAAGTGCTATTTTTTCGTAATTTAGCAGCGTCAATAACAGTGATATATCAGGTTTTGTTTTATGTTCACATAAAAAAACTTATTGACTTTTTATGATAAATATATTCTATGGTATAAAAATGGTGATCATATGATGGCTTTCGAAGCAGACTCAAGAGGGGTGAAACTGTCATTGTTATTATAGCTGATGGGCAGACAATCTGTGGAGAATGGAGTCATGCCAGATAAAGAGGCACAGTCTGATCAGGGTATCAAGGAATTCCACGCTCATGAAAAGTCGGAATTGGATCGTATCATTCCCCGCGACAATAAGCATCACGGTAAAAGTATGGATTTTTTGCAGCAAAGTGTAAATGGGTGGGAGAGCACTTTTAATGCCATATCCGATTGGGTAACACTGATAGATCTTGAATGCCGGGTTATTAGGACCAATAAGTCTGGAGAAAAGTTTACGGGTCTATCTTCGGCGGAGATTGTTGGTCGGTTGTGTTGCAGAATGACTCACGGCTCGACAAAATCCGTATCAGGCTGCCCTATGGAGCAGATGATTCGTACGGGAGAACGGGCGGAAGCGGAGCTTCAACTACCCGATGATGGCCGATGGCTTTCAGTTGCCGTTGATCCTCTCAAAGATGATTATGGAAAGACCGTTGCCGCCGTACATATTGTCCGTGATATCACGCAACAAAAAAGGGCGGAGGAAATCTTAAAAGGCTCGGAACAGAAGTTCAGAAGTATTTTCGAACATGCAAATGACGGTATAGCATATCTGGACTGCTTAGGCAAAATTCTCGATGTTAATGAAAAAGTCCTTGAGATATTCGGTAGCACAAGAGAGGAATTGATAAATAAGCATTTCACGAAACTGGGGATTCTCTCTGTTAAGGATATTCCGAAGTATCTCGGTTTATTTCGGGGCATTCTTTCAGGTAGTGAGAGGAATGTAACTGTAAATATCCGAAACAAAGAAGGTCGCAAAATATTTTTAGAGTGTTCTGCTTCGCTTATAAAACCGGACGGTGAACCTGCAAGGGTAATGGTAATTGCCAGAGATATCACCGAACGCAAGAGGGCTGAAAAGGAGCTCAGGTTGAAGGATATGGCGATTGCGGCGTCCATTAATGCCATTGCTATAGCCGACCTTAACGGAATTCTGAAATATGTTAATAATGCCTTTTTGAAGATGTGGGGGTATGACAATGTAGGAGAGGTCCTGGGAAAACCAGCGGGACATTTTTGGCAAATATTGGTAAATATCAATGACAGGATAAAAACTCTTCGTCGAGGCGGGGGCTGGATCGAGGAAGGGCCTGCACAGCGAAAAGACAAATCTCTTTTCATTGTGCAGCTTTCGACAAACGTCGTCCTGGATAGTTCCGGCATGCCTCTTTGTATGATGACATCGTTCATAGATGTCACCGAACGCAGGCTGGCGGAAAAGAACCTGCGCAGCGAAAGAGACAGGGCACAAAAGTATCTTGATGTCGCAGGTGTAATAATTGTTGTTGTGGACAGCGAAGGACGAGTGGGATTGATTAATAAAAAGGGCTGTGAAATCCTTGGTTATAACGAAGGTGAGATACTCGGCAAAAACTGGTATGACAATTTTCTGCCTGAAAGAATCAGAGGAACGGTAAGAACCAAACTTAATAATCTTATAAATGGAAGGCTGAAGCCCGGAGATTATGCCGAGAATTTTGTGCTAACAAAGACAGGCCAGGAAAGAATCATCGGATGGCACAATACGGTTTTAAAGGATGCAAATGGTCGGGGGCTTTGTGTGTTAAGCTCCGGAGAAGATATCACAGAGCGCAGACGGGCTGAGAAAAAACACCAGACAATTTTAAATACTGCCATTGATGGTTTCTGTATCACCGATTTAGAGGGCCGTTTGCTTGAGATTAACGATTCATATTGCCGGATTGTGGGTTATACGCGGGAAGAACTGCTGAAAATGTCTGCTAAAGATATCGAAGCAATCGAAAATCCTGAAGAAGTTCTTAAGCGTATAAAAGAAATGAGGAAGAAGAGCTCCGGTCGTTTTGAAACACGTCACAGATGTAAAGACGGCAAAATCATCGATGTTGAGGTGAGCGTTAATTATCTTAATGTAGATCAGGGGCAAATGTTTGTATTTATCCGTGACATAACCGAACGCAAGAGAGCCGAGCAGGCTCTGAGGGAAAGTGAGGAGCGATACCGAAAGATTTTCAACAGTTCCTCTGTTGCATTATGGGAAATGGATTTATCAGAAGTGAGGAAATATGTTTACGATCTGATGGATAAAGGCAATGTGAATATTTCGGAATATATCAGAAAAAATCCCGGGTGCATAAATGAGTTAATACACAGAATAAAGCTTTGTGATGTCAATGACACTGCGTTAAAGATGTTTAAGGCAGGTTCCCGAGAAGATTTATTCAGGAAATTTGGTATGCTGTTAACCGCTGATTCTCATGAATCATTCTTGCGTTGTGTCGAGACGTACATATCCGGAGGTACAAGTTACAGCTCTGAGCAGGTTCATAATACTGCAACTGGTGAAGTGATTAAGGTTTATCTGACATCGACGATAATGCCGGGAAGTGAAAGCGCATGGGAAAAGGTTCTAATTACAGTTGTTGATATAACCCAAATGAAAAAATTAGAGGAAGTTCTGTGTACAAGTCAGGCTCAGCTATCCGAAGCATCGAAGATAGCCAAACTGAGCTATTGGGAATATGACGCGACTGAGAATATGTTTACTTTCAACGATCATTTCTATTCCGTTTATCACACAACAGCCGAACAGGTTGGTGGTTATAAAATGTCACCCAAGCACTACGCCGAACTTTTTTTATATCCCGACAATGCGTCGTTGCTTCGTAACGAAATACAGAAAGCTATCAGAACAGCCGAGCCAAATATCAATTATCAGGTGGAACATCGCTTTATATATGGTGACGGCAAACCCGGCTATGTTTCCGTAACTTACTTTGTCGTCAAAGATGAACAGGGCCGTACGATTAAGACTTACGGCGTAAATCAGGATATTACCGATCGTAAAAAAATGGAGGATGATTTACATAGACAACGAGAAGAGTTGCAAACCATTCTTGATTCCGTACCGGCAGGAATATGGTTTAAGGATTCTGAGAATAGATTTTTAAAGGTTAATAAAACTGCAGCCGAATCGATAGGCATGAAACCGGATGATATTGAGGGTAAATTGGTCAGCGAAGTTTTTCCTGCCGATGATGCGGAAAAATATTATAGAGATGACCTCGAGGTGATGAAATCCGGCAAGCCTAAATGGGGTATTATCGAACAGCTTCAGGTTCCGGGAGGAGAAAGGAGATGGGTACATACGGATAAGGTCCCCTGCCTGGATGAACAGGGAAATGCAACAGGGATAATTGTCTTTATTCTGGATATCACCGAGCGCAAGCGCGCCGAGGATACGTTGCGGCAGAGAGAGGAACTGCTCAGAGCTACGCTCGAATCGACGGCGGATGGAATTCTCGTGGTTAATGACAAAGGATTAGTAACACATTCGAATGCTCGAATGATGGAAATGTGGCGTATTCCGGAGAAGTTATATAAAACCGGAGATGATGCAAGTTTGCTCCCGTTTGCCGCAGAGCAGTTGATGAATCCAAAGGATTTTCTTGCCAGGGTCGAAATGCTGTACAAATCGAATGACGAAGATTTTGACACTCTGGTTTTCAAGGATGGTAGAGTATTCGAAAGATACTCATGCCCGCTTATTCAGGAGGGAAAGAACACAGGCCGCGTTTGGAGTTTTCGGAATGTCACTGAGCAAAAGAAGGCCGAAGGGCGCCTTCTTGAGTATCAGAAGCAGCTTAAATCCTTAGCATCGAAACTGACGCTGACAGAGGAGCGTGAAAGACGCCGAATCGCTATTGGTCTTCATGACCAAATCAGTCAGTCTTTGGCCATCTCCAAAATAAAAATAGAGGGATTATTGCACTCGGATGTCTCAGAAGGTTGTGATAAGGTCCTAAGAGATGTGCGTGATTGGCTTGGTAAAGCGATTACGAATACACGGTCGCTAACGTTCGATTTAAGCTCACCCATATTATATGAATTAGGATTTGAGAAGGCCGTGGCCGCATGGCTGGAGGAGGAAATCCAGCGAAAGTACAATATCGTAACTGAGTTCAGTAACGACCAAAAGCCCAAACCGCTTGAGGATGATGTTCGAGTGCTTTTATTCCGCGATGTGCGGGAATTGCTGATTAATGTTGTTAAGCATGCACACGCTAAGACAGTGGTGGTTTCCATCAACAAAGTCGGCAAGATGATACGGGTAAGGGTTGAAGATGACGGCATAGGATTTGACCCTGCTAAATTTGCAAAGGCAAGAAAGGCTGCATTCGGCTTATTTAGCATTCGAGAACGGCTGGAACATCTGGGAGGAAAGTTCAGTATTGATTCAGCCCCCGGTCGGGGATGTAAGGTTACTGTTCTGGCTCCGTTAAGACAAGACAAACATGTACGGGAGATAAGACATGAGTATTAGGATTGTAATAGCTGACGACCATGGAATTGTACGTGAAGGATTGCATTCTTTACTTGCTAAACAGTCGGATATGGAAATAGTTGGTGAAGCAACCGATGGTCGAAAGGCGTTAGAGCTTGTACAGGAACTGTTGCCGGATGTTGTTGTGATGGACATCACAATGCCGAATCTGAACGGGATTGATGCGACAAGACAGATTATCCGAGATTTGCCGAAAATAAAAGTGATTGCATTATCAATGCATTCAAGCACGATGTTTGTTTCTGACATGATAAAGGCTGGAGTTTCGGGCTATATGTTGAAGGATTGTCTGTTTGATGAACTCGCCGAAGCGATTCGAATCGTATGTGATGGTGGTACTTACCTCAGTCCTGGAGTAGTGAGCATAGTTGTAAACGATTATGTGAATCGATTGAACAGTTCTGGTGATATGCCGCTGGAGAGCCTCACGCAGAGAGAGCGTGAAGTGCTTCAGCTAATTGGTGAGGGAAAAAACACCAAGCAAATTGCCAAACAGTTGCATATAAGCACCAAAGCTATTGAGGCGAACCGGCGTAAAATTATGGAGAAGCTCCACACTAACAGTGTAGCCGACCTCGTCAGGTGGGCCATTCTCGGTGGATTGACTTCATTGGAAGTCGGTATATCAGAAT
>CAYSKI010000029.1:15758-42776 GCA_964431695.1 uncultured Pirellulales bacterium
ATAATGCTGCTACCTTTTTGTTCTCAAGGCTACCGAAATGGGTGATTGTGTCTAAATACTCAATTGCAAGTTGGTCGCGGTTATGGTGTTTAGTGACGTATTCGTAACCGGATCGCCCTAATGTTTTGCATAGCTGGGGATTATCGGCGAGTTTTAGCACGGCCTGAGCAAGTTGTTCGGCGTTTTCCGGTTCTACACATATTCCCGCGTTTGCTTCTTTAAGAAATTGAGCTGCGTATCCTTCAACGCCGAGAATAATCGGTTCAGCCATCGCTGCCGCCTCGAATATTTTCGAAGGCAGTACCGTTTTGAAAAGTTCTGCCTTTTTTAGGTGAACAAGGCATGCATCGGTAATAGAAAGAAATTCGGGAATAAGGTTTTTATCCTGTCTGTCAACAAATACAATATTGTTAAGGTTATTCTCCATCGCCTGCTGTTGGAGCTGTTTTTTAACGGCACCGGCACCGATTAATAAGAACTTGATGTTATGTTTTTGTCGGTCTTTTAATAATTTTGCCGCCCGGAGCACGACATCAAGACCGCAAGCCATTCCGATAGTACCGATATAGGCACAGACAAATTCATGATTGGGTTTATAATATTGTCTGATTTTTTCATCGAATTGGCGCGGGTAAAATATCTCGGAGTCGAATCCGTTGGTTATTACGGAAATGATTTCTTCATCGATTCCTTTTTCAATCAGCTTTTGTTTATAACCGTGCCCGACCGTTACAATGTGTTGTGCAGCGGCATACATTTTTATCTCGAGCCACTCGAGGATTCGTAAAAGCAGCTTGTTACGCATAGCTCCGACTGCCACTATGGATTCGGGCCAGATGTCACGAATTTCCAGAATATATGGTACACGACGTATTCTGCTTGCTATTAAGCCCGCCCAGCCGCAGAAAAACTGGGGTGAAGTAGCTATTATTACATCCGGCTTGCGCACAAAAAGGGAGAAAAAGGTGCTGCTGAGCATGTAGGAGATATAATTGATGATACGTTTACTGGTTCCTTTATTAGCGGCAATATAAGTCCAGACCCGAATGACGTTAATACCGACTATGTTCTCGCGTTGATATAATTTGTTTTTGTAGCCTTCATACACTATGCCGTCGGGTACATTCGGTGCGCATGTAATAACAGTGACTCGGTGGCCCTGCCGAACCCATCGTTTGCAGTTTTCATGGGTACGGGACGCGGGCGCATTGCCTTCGGGAGTGAAATAATGGGAAAAAAATAAGATATGCATTTACAGCTTCTCGATTTGAAATCCTGTTTCGATTGTTGAACCGGAGCAGTATGATGCCAGGGTCTTATTGGGTATTTTAATTCCGAATTCAGGGCAGTAATAAGAATTCTCAGTAAAGATATTGGCGTTACCGAAAAAGGTTATCTCGAATTTACCTGCCGGGTATGTTATCCGTGCGGTATTGTCTTTTAGTTCGACGATTTTGCAGTTTGGGTGAAGGTGAAGCCTGGATATTACACATTGAATACAGGGAGCGGTTATCATATCTTCGACAGAAAGTCGCCCTGATTTATTCCAGCTAAATTTGCGGTGGTGCACAGAATGATTCTTTGATTTATCAAAGCCATTGAGCCATGCGCAAAGCTGGAAACCGTTTTCGGACGGTATCCATTTTACATTATGTGGTCGGCTCCGACGGGCAACTCTGAATACGGCCCACATTTCACATTGATCTTGGCCGTCGATCTCAACAGTATTGTGGGCTTTTGTTGATCGGCAGTATTGCCGCATTCGGCTCATTTCGTAGTCATACACGCCGCTGTCAACAATGATGCGATGTTTGTTCAAGGACAATTCGAATGAGAACATATCGGCATGAGCATGGCCGGGGATGTAATCAGGACCAATCGGAGCGGCATCACAGATTAGATATGTGCCGTTACAATCACGGAAACCATAGTAACCGGCTTCGGGAAGGGCAAAAGGCCCGGCCCGATTCGTAATCTGAGTTATTTTTTCGTCTCCAAGAAGGCTCCCTGCATACGTGATGACTTGACGTGGGCTGTTATAAATTCCAAATGCGCTGTCATTCAATAGCGCGATATCTTCATCCGGGTGACAAAGGTATTTTAAGGCAATTAACATTCGCTTCAACGGCTCTTTAATCAAATCGTTAAGATCATCTCTGTTGATGTTCAATATAGCAGCAAGCAGGTATGTGATACGAAGATGATACATCACAGAACGCTCAAAATGCATTCCGTCGTTCAATATTTGTTCGGGGATTTGGTTAATTAATATCTCTTTGCCTATTTTGTACCATTTTTCCGCAGACTCACCGATAAAACAACTCCCGACGAAAGTAAGGGCGGCTCCGTTTTCAAGCAGATGATTCCCCAGTAAGTGTGTTTCGAGATGTTTAACCAACCATTCGGTCTGTGTATATATACTTTTCCAAAGTTCCTGGAGAAAAGCCTCATCGGCTTCGGTTTGAGTGCGGTATTTATCGAAAAATATACAGCACAAATTCATTAAACGCAGGGATGTTGGATATGGTTCCCATCCAACATGTTTTCGTCGAAGAGAATGATTCTCTATCCAGTCCGATACGATATGTTTCGCGTTTATATAATCCAAGGCCCAAAGATACTCGAGGTAATGTAGATTATAGAGCCAGAGTTTTGGTAAATCGGTATTATTCCAATCCGGCGACCGGCCGATATCGTGTGTACTATTTAAAAAGGTAAAACGTCCCGCTGTTATGTCTTCGTCACAGTTGTTTTGTATTCCCGGTGGCAGAAAATTGTGTTTCGGATGCCATTTGCATCCGTGATATTCAGGAGTCGTCTGCAAAGAGAAAGACTGCGGGTCTTCAAACAGCTCGTTTAACCTGTTTCGGACCTGACCTGTTATCTGCCGGTTTTGCAGGTGACGTATTGTTGAGAGGAATTGTGGGACAAGTTTGACAGAAGCCATTCTGTTTTCTCAGTTTTTTCTCGTTGTCCTAAAATTTTGGTTTGTTTTTTTCGGGCGGATTCCATAATGACAAAACTACAGTGGGTTACATGTGCCAACTGTTCGAAGGGAATCAATGGTTCTCCGCCTGTGCGGATTAAGTTGATGAATGCTGCAATCTCATTTTTATGTCCTTTGTCCTGACGCATAGTTTTAAATTTCCTGAAACCTGCGAATCCGTAGCCCTTAGTCACTCTGAAGTTCTCCATTTTTAGAACTCGCCCATCACTGAATACCTCCAGAATCTCTTTGGGGTAACTTTTTGAACCATTGGCAAAATAATTTATAGTACCTATGGAGCCGTCCATAAAGTTCAGAATAATTGACATTTTATCTTCCTTTGTGACAGGGCCATTTCCAACCATCATGGCGGAAACCGCATGCACAGGACTTGACGTGATGTATGAAAGTAAATCGATAAAGTGACATCCCTCACCGATAATTCGTCCGCCTCCATGCTCGGGATCCTGGGTCCAGTGGTCGGCAGGAATTTCACCGGCGTTGACCGTCATATTCATACATAAAGGCCCGCACCTTTTTGATAGCAGCTCTTTAATCCTGATAGTATGAGGACTGAACCTGCGGTTAAATCCCACCATTAAGAATTTGTCAGGGTGTTTTTTTACAGTCTCTGTAATGTCACTTAGCTGCTGCTCTATAATAGCGAGAGGTTTTTCTACGAATACATGCTTGCCTGCTTTCAGGCCTTCGATAACCATGCGTGCATGTATATGATGTCCTGTAGCTATAAAGATCGTATTTACGTCTTTATCGTCGAGAATCCTTCGATAGTCAGTTACAGCATTTTCAATATTAAATTTTTTGGCTGCATGACGAATATTCGCAGGTCTGGTCTTGCCGGCAATATATTTCAGGCGGGCATTGGTCACTTTAAGGCATGGCAAAATTGTGCCTACAGCAAAATTACCAGCGCCTATTACTCCGACAGTTACATTGCTTAATGGTTTGCTCGTTCGTTGGGTAATAACCACGGATGAATTTCGGTTAATATGTTCATCATATTTAAGAATAATACCAAGGGCGGATGAATCGTTTTGAATCTTATCGTATGCAGCCAGGCCGTCGTTTAACTTATACCTGTGAGTAACGAGAGGTTCGACATTTAAATTCCCTGATGCTATTGCTCCGAGCACGGCTTCGAAATTGCGACCTTCGGTCCACCTGACATATCCAGGTGGATAATCATATCCTTTTTGTTCATATTTCTCGTCGTATCTTCCTGGCCCGTAACTGCACGAAACCTGGAAGGTCAGCTCTTTTTCATAGAAGTCACTTCGTCTTAAATTAAGACCGACAACACCGACCAGTACTATACGTCCACGCTTCCGGCAGGATTCCGCCGCCTGGTGTACGATATCATCGTTTTTTGCCGATGCCGTTATAATAGCCGCATCTACACCAATATCCCTCGTCCATGCTTTCGCGGAAATAATGGGATCAGCTCCTTTTGACAGATCAACAGTTTTTGCTCCTAATATTTCAGCGAGTTTGAGACGCTCGCTGTTATAATCGATTCCCAGGACCTCACAGCCGCTCGCTTTGAGTAGTTGCACAGTCAAAAGGCCGATTAGTCCCATGCCGAAAACCATAAATTTATCACCGAGAGTAGGGACCGCCAATCGCAGACTTTGGAGAGCAATGCTTGCAAGTATGGTAAATGCTGCCTGCTCATCAGTAACGTCGTCGGGAATTTTCGCACACAGATTTCGAGGCACACACACAACTTCTGCATGTGGTCCGTTGCTGATTACACGGTCACCCGCTCGGATATCATGTACGCCTCTTCCAGTCTCCAGCACGACTCCGGTATTACAATAGCCTAACGGAAGCGGCTCATCGAGCTTTCGCAGTACAGTCTCCAGGGTAGGTATGAGACCATCGGTTTTTATCTTATCCAGAACCTGTTTAACTTTCTCAGGCTGTTGTCGAGCTTTGCTGATGATATTTGCTTTTCCGAATTCCATCAGCATTCGCTCGGTGCCGGCGGATATTAGACTTGCCCGCGTCTGGATCAGAATATGTCCGCTATCCACGCCTGGGCAGGGGACTTCAGCAATTTCAATTTCGCCCGTTCGTAAATTTTGCAGGAGTTGTTTCATTGGTTCGGTATCACCTGTTTATAGTTTGGCCTACAGATATTTGTCGTGCCGGTGACTTGTGTTCAATTGTATAAATCTTGGTACCTGATTGCGGCAGTTCGGCAGGGAAAGTCCGAAAGTAGGCAATCGTCTTTTTCAATCCTTCATCAAGTGGTATTCTGGGTTGCCAGTTCAAGACTTCCTTTGCAAGCTCAAGATTAGGTTGTCTTTTACGGGGATCGTCACCGGGCAACGGACTATAGACAATTCTGGATTGTGATCCGGTAAGCTCTGTGATTTTATTCGCCAGATATGAGATTGTGCTCTCAGTTGGATTTCCCAAATTCACGGGGCCGGTAAAATCGTCGCTGCTGTTCATTAATTTAACCAGCCCATCAATCAAATCGTCAACATAACAAAAACTCCTTGTTTGAGTGCCGTTTCCAAATATAGTAATGTCCTCGTTCTTTAGAGCTTGAACAATAAAATTGCTTACAACCCTGCCGTCGTTCGGGTGCATTCTGGGGCCGTATGTATTAAAAATTCTTGCTACTTTTATTCTTAGTTTGCATTGACGATGATAATCGAAAAACAATGTTTCGGCGCATCTCTTGCCTTCGTCGTAGCAACTCCTTATCCCAATTGGATTTACGTTACCCCAGTAATCTTCGGTTTGGGGGTGAATAGTCGGGTCGCCGTACACTTCCGACGTTGACGCCTGGAGTATTTTGATTCGCAATCTCTTTGCAAGACCCAGCATGTTAATAGCACCGTGCACGCTGGTTTTTGTTGTCTGAATAGGGTCGAATTGATAGTGTACCGGGGAGGCAGGGCAGGCAAGGTTGTATATTTCATCCGCCTCTATATATAATGGAAAGCATATATCATGTCTTAAGACTTCGAATCTTGGATTAGAAAGCAGATGTACGATGTTCGATCTTCTTCCCGTATAGAAGTTGTCAACACATAAAACTTCGTGACCCTGATCTAAGAGCCGCTCACATAAATGAGAGCCGAGAAATCCGCCACCTCCTGTTACGAGGACTCGTTTGGTTGAATCATAGTTCTTCACGGTACATATCCTCTCAATCTTATATTTTGAAATTGTTTAAAAAGAATTTTATTGTCTATTTAGCTACATAGTCACCACAAAGTGATACAATCTGTAGTTCGTGCCAAGTGCAGTTATTTGCCAACTTATAGATTTGGGTGATACCAGACAAAATGATACTTACAATTTGGCTGGTGCCGGTTTGGACCTTTTTGACAAATTAAATATTAATACCAAGTATAGTCATAAAACGAGCGTACTTAATTCTATCCAGGATAAGATCTTTATTACGAACAAATATTGTATTGTTTGGGTTATTTTTTTTATGCTTGGGGATTGTGAGCTCTCTTCTAAAAGGATCATAGGCATATTCATGGAATCCGTAGTTATCCATTATCTCAGTGACGCTTGTATGATCGGGGTCATATCCGTTATTATGGTCGTCAGTTTCTATTATCAGCGATTGTAACGATTCATTACTAAGCACTCTTTGAGCTCCTTTTAGAACCTGCTTTTCGTAACCTTCCACATCGATTTTAATTATAAGGGGGGATTTGTCCTTTAGAACAGAATCCAAAGTATCCATTCTTACTGTAATCTCATCGTATACATTTTCTCCTTCGTTGAGCACATGATTCGTGCAGTTTAGATTTGATGTGAATCGTGCATTTCCCTCTTTATCGCCGATACCGATATTTAGACACTCAACATTCCCGGTCAGGTTATTCAAACGTATATTATCCATCAGGCGCAGGTAGGTTGAAGGGACAGGCTCGATACAGTATCCCCTTGCTCCAACCGACGCACATGCCAGGATCGTATATGAACCTACGTTTGCACCCACATCGACAAACAAATCTTCCTTTCTGAGGACATGCAGCAGGAAAGCCATATCCGTAAATTCGTATAAACCACAATATAAATTTCCTGTAAGAGCTGTTTCTCCGGGGGATATTATAATTTTAGCACCGTTGACCCACGTAAATACGACTTTACCCGGCAGCAGTCTGCTACCAAGTTGCCATTTTAAGAATCGGCAGACAGCTTGAGTCTTATGATTCCTGTTCAACGGGTGATTTGTCACAAATTTTAATGTGTTAAGTAGTGACATTATATTTCCCTGGATTCTTAAAGACAGTAACGATATCAAGGCAATTTAGTTTTAAATGAGTTTAACAGAACTTTTAAACCTTATTAGACCACCGACCAATATTAGGAACTTTATACATTTATCGTATCTCGTGTGTCGGAAAATTTCCGCAGGGGATTGGATAAATGATTTTCAACGCAGTATTTATTATCAATTCTCTTTTTTTCCCACCGTTCTTTGAGATGCATTTCATATATTTTTGCTGAAATATTAAATTCATGAATCGCACGGAGCATGCAGAAATAGAAACCGGGAACGCCGTCTAATACACCAAGCTTAATGAAATACAGATAGATGAACATTATCACGGGCTTACAGGGCGTTCGTAAAAACAATGCTTTGAGGTACTTCCTTCTATTGAGAGGGTCCTTACTCCACATATTTCTCACGGAAGGCGTTTTGTCTTGTAGTTGTCGAATCCTTCGAACGGCATTCCAGTCTGAAAACTGGTTCTGTTTGTTGATCCAATAGGACAAGTTGTGATTGGATTCGTGTAGTAGAGGATTTTTCAGACAAGCAGTTTTACGACCAATCACAATGTTCTCATGGACCTCGTTATCCCATCCTCCTTCGGCTCTCATGCCGAGGTCTTCGTACTCACCTGCTCCTTTTCGTATTAGACGAAGCATCCAGCCGTGATTCCATGAATGTTTTTGCCATCGTCCTAAAAACATAAACTTCCATCGAAGATAGTAACCATCTATGTCTTCATTTAGTATTGCTTTGCTTATTTCATCTCGTAATTCGTGTGTCACTCTTTCATCCGCATCAAGTATCAGCATCCAGTCGTTCTTAATCGGCAGATTCTTTAATGCCCAGTTCTTTTTTTTAGGCCAGCCTCCGTCATAATGGAACTGAACAACAGTAGCTCCAAGCTCCTTCGCCTTTTCAATAGTCCCATCCGTACTCTGAGAGTCGATCACAAACACCTGATCGGCCCAATCCACGCTGCGTAAACAGGATTGAATATTTTTAGATTCGTTCTTTACAGGAATGATCACTGAAACAGGTAATTTCATCGTATGATTCACTTTTCCAATTGAAATTGTAAGCAACTTTCCTCCCGTTCTGTCTGAATTAAAGCTAATTTCGCCGATTATCAATTGAGTATAATATGACCTGGTGATATTTATAAGCTCTCGTTATGAAAACATAGCCTTTAAATAAAATGGTATGTGAATTTTTAATTTTCTATTGCTGTTGTTTTGTTGCCGCTTTTCCCTTTGAAACGATGTAAAGATCGCCTTCTGTCAATTTGGGAACCACCCAAAAACACCACCTTTTTATTATGTCATCCAATAATACTCCCGTATTAATTGATATGTTAGTATTTGCATCGACGGCTTCTAATCTTACATAATCCCTTTCGAACGTTAACACATCCACTTTTACAAAATTGTAGGAAATTGTTAAAACAAGCAGGATAATGATAAGTACGATTTTTTTTCGAATAATAATCACCCATAAAGGAACTAATACGAACAGGATGGGAAGAAGATACGAGATTTCTATGGGGACTTTAAAAAACAATAGCTCGTGGATGATAAGGATAAAGATTCCTAATTTCACTTCAAAAGATATTTCTCCGATTTTTCTTTCTTTCAAGGAAATATAGATAACCGACGCCAAAATAAAGATGGACGACAGAAAACCCAATAAATAAACGTTTTTATATACGAATCTTGCAAAGTGGCCGAAATAATCCCAATCGCCGATTCCATAAGATAGGAATTTAAAGCTGTTGCCGAATGCGAAATATGAAGGGACGTAAAACGCTGCCATAATTATCATTGCAAGCGGGATAGATGCAGCCAGTTTCGCAAGTGCTTTTATATCCCCATTTTTCAAGTTAGCTATGAGATATCCCACATATATTGCAAAAACGATTAGAGAATTCGAAAGCCTTGCCGAAAGAGACAGTCCGAAAAAAATTGCTCCGAGGAAATATTTACACCGATCAAGGAAGCACAATCCACAAAGGCCAAAGAATATGCTGTATATGTAATCCATTGAGGATGATGCGGCGATGATGTAATAAGGATTCAATGCTACAATGAGGCAAATTAGTACAGAGTGCTTTTCATTAAAATATCTTTTAATAAATTTATAAAAGATGTAAATATTAGTCGCTCCCATAAGAGCCGAGAGTAAATTGGTTAAGAAATGTCCGCCAACCATGGATGTGAATCCGATGATTAACTCGGGCACGAAATAACCCGGAGGTCTGGATGGATAGTATTTATAAGAGGAAACCAGTTCTTGCCCCTGGCGAATCATCGCATAAGTATCGACGTCATTTCCGTAACCGAATAGTCCGATTGTGTAATATGAGCCGAACAGGGCAATAACTCCGAGACAGGCCCAAGAGATATGTTTTTCCGAAAAACTTCTCATAGTTATAACTCACATCTATGTATTATTATGCCCGTATTCGTGACAACTTAAGGGTGTAGATGTTTATTCCCGTTATGAAAAAAATTTAGCACGGAATTAATTATGTCACTGACGCGGACAGACTATTAGAATTAACGACCTCTTCCATTACGTTGGAAATCCTTTCCGCAATTGATCGGTAGTGATATTGTGTCAATCTTTCTTGTGCTGCTTCATGCATATTCTTTAAAGCCGATTCGTTGCAGAGAGTTTCTACAATTGTTTCAGCGATAGAAGCCGGATGGTTTGGATGAAAATAAGCTGCTGCTTTTCCGGCGACATCGTGGGCATATGATAAATCCGAAGCAGCAATAGGGCATCCGGCAGCCATGGCCTCAACAAGAGCCAGACCGAACGATTCGGAAAGCGATGGAAACACCATAAGATCGCATTGCGATAATGCGAACGATACTTCTTCCGGCTCAAGTCGGCCAAGCCAGATAATCCGGTTCCGGACTCCATAATTTTTTGCAGTCTTTTCTATATCTTTCACGAACTTTTGGTACCGTCTATTAGGCGGATTTTGATTTTCGAGAGTTAATAGTAACCGAACATCGGAAAACCTCTCTGCGATCATAGGAAGCGCTTTAATCAATGTTATATGGTTCTTGTGTTCGCTCGGATGCGAAATATAAATCAAACGCGGCCGCTTCGACGACTCAATTGTTTTCTTTTTTTGCGAGCAAATCATAGTATTTGACTGTAGTGTTCGATATCCGCTTGGAATCACATGTATTCTATTGTGAAGAATTGGCTCAAGCTCTATCATACGCTGACGCATAGACTTTGTCTGGACGATAACTGCCTGACTAGCTATTGCTCCCTGGAGTATATGTCTTCTTAATGTATGCAGTCTAAGACACCTCTTGATTGACCGAAAGGATGGCTCACTATTAAACAGGGCGTTGCGCTGCTGAACATAGGCTATCTGTGGACAAACAGGTTTTGCCGGTGCCATATTGGCAAATGAAAAGAGAATGTCCGGCGACAGTCGGTATAATTGTTTTAATAATCCGTAATTTATCCAATTCAGACGCTTGAAGCCGCTATCGTTATATGTTGTTTGTATCTTTACATTCTCAGTAGCCGGCTTCAAATAGAATTCACGCTGATTAGAATCTACGAGAAAAACGTGCCATTTCCAATCAGGTCTTACCTTTGGCAGCCAGTACATGAGTTCGCTCAGCACTGCAGCCCCGCCATGTCCTCTTATTCCTACCGCATCAAAAACTATATGCATAAATTACTGCTTATTATTTTTCTTCGTGGCATCGAAGCGACGACAAGAGAGTCGGCATCAATGAATACCTAAAACTTCGTTTGATATTCACATTTCATGACAAAAGCCAGGGTGCCTCCGGTCTTTTTATGTCCCGACCTAAAAAAGAGTAAGTTAACACATCATGAAGATAAGAGCCGACCGATGAAGCACATATACGTGGTGCAAACTTTTTTGCCTTCATTTGCCATAATGATACTTGTCCGGGATTATCTAAAACACTCTGCATAGCTCCGGATAACGCCGACACATTATTAGCGGGGACAACGATTCCTGCGCCGCTAACCTCAACCAAGTCACTGGCACCTGTCCGATCAGAAACAATAACTCCCAAACCTGCTTCAATTGCTTCATTGACAACCATACCCCATCCATCATGACGACTGGGGACAATGCATACATCGTATCTTTGTAAACAGGATACGACTTCGCTGCTGTTGCATTTACCAATATATCGAATCGGCAGCTTGTTGGAATCTATGAATGACTTTATATAATCATTCAGTTCACCTCCTTCTCCAACCATATCCAAGCTCCATCCGTTGGAAGGCAACATGCGTATTGCTCTAAGAAGTAAATCACAACCTTTTCTTCGAATAAACTGTCCGGCATAAACGAACTTCACATTACCCGAACGAGCCGCGGCTGTTTGTGTATTTTGTTGGGCTGTCATACTGTCGTTCTGATACATATATGGAAATAGAGCATCTTCGGAACAACCAATGCCTTGGAACCATTTCATACCAAGTCTTCCCATCGGTAAGATAGCTTTGAACCTGCGCCGATACTTTTTAATAAAATGTTTATACCAGAGCTTCTTTAAATAAGATTTCCAGGTTTGCATATTCGGTCTTTCAGCAATTACTGCCAAACGCGATGTCGGATATTGCCTGAGCTTAGCCCAGGCTAATTCGACACTGTGACACCCTCGGAAACCGCTCAATACATGGATCGCATCTCGATGCTCAGCGACAAAATCCGATACGAACTTTTGAGGATTTTTCTCTTCATCTAAAAAATGCAACTCAATAGAATCCATATCAGGAGGCTGCCATCCCAATTTTCTCCGCTCAGGCAACATCTTCATATCGAATACGGCGTGCATCTTCCTATTCCAGGTTTTAGCCAAATGCCGCATTACGCCGCTTTGATGATGAGACGGCATTAGTTGCCAGAATACAATATCCATGAGAATGTCAGCCTAATCCTTGGTCAACCAATTGAAATACTTGTCTGCAATCACTGTATCCTTAAACGGCTCGAACCGCTCAGAAGCCAAAAAGTCACGGATACACTCACGGTACCCCTCCCACCGTGCTTTCGTCATGCTGGCTAAGTGGTCCCACAGATGTGAAAATGAGCGAAATTGTCGGGCGTCTATAAAACAATCCCGGGGCACATAATCCGTGATATCCGGGGCGCCATAATAAATTGGTACTCCTCCTCCAAACAGGCCATCAAATATCTTCTCCGTTATGTAACCTGGGAAAACACAGTTCTCATAACAGATAACAAATTTATAAGCGAACAGCACTTGTGTTTTCTCTTCATAAACCACAACCTTTGGCGCATTGGCAAATGACACGCGTTTGAATCTGGGCCAATAGCGAATCGCCGCATCCCACCCCCCCCCATAAAGCTGAAAATCAGACTTTTTTGCATACTCCTCGATAGCCCTCAGTCTTGTTTCATACAGGTCTTCAACTTTCAGAAACGGATCGACCCAATCCTGTATTTTTCTATTTAAATCTCTCATTGGCTGAATGCAGCGTGACTTCCAATTGGCCCAGTTTGGAGTCGATCTTCCTTTACAGGACACTACCATACACAGCAACATGCGTTCATTCCAAGATAACCCCGTTTCCATTTCTCGTTCGCTACAGGGCCAATAGAACTGTTCAAAATAGTCCGATTTACACCGCTCGTTCGCCCCATAAAAAAGGACAGCATACTGAAATGGTTCACTTCGACTGGCTAACTCATGATAAAATTTCCATGCAACGTTAGGTGATTCACCGCTATTTAATACCTTCGGCTCAACGCCTGCTTTAATCAAATGAGATAACATCGGAGTTGCTTCATTAGATAAACAAACAGCACGGCTAAAGCCCGGACGCTTAGAGAGAAATACATCAGCAGTCATTATATCCCAGCCCGCCGATGCTGCTTTCTCATACAGGACCGATATTAACAAAGCTCCCGGATACTTTGCGGCAAACCGGCGATCAAAGATTCGGTTGTTTTGAAATAAAGGTATCTCAACATCAAAAACTATGATCTGGCCATCCACGCTTATATCCTCACCTTATACCTATTTTCCTTCACGGGCTTCTTGTTAGCTTTTCAGCACTCTAACCGATTTTACTTACCACTTATCCCACGCTACGTAATTGGATTTGCTATCTGGCTACGATCTCCGAGTTATTGACCCCGCCCGAGGATCGACATTTACATAGTTTTGTACGTTTTGGGCCGTATTATCCGTGGAATGATTATTTGAGACAATAAACTCAAAACCCACCCCATGCTGGGCCAGAATGAAATCCAGCGTCTCCGCAATCGTAGCCGCCGTATTGTAAGCTGGAGCAATAATGGTTATCAAATCACAAATATTAGCCATTCACAACATTAACCAAAGGATCAATTATCTCTTATTGGCACTGTGGTTGGTCGAACATAGGCCAGCCATAGCAACTCATTACTCGGATACGGTATTCACTACCGCCGATTTGATTTGACACCACCGATCCTTGTTAATCTCAAAGATCTCTTCCAGGATGTCTTTGACATTACGCGTATAAGACCATTCGGGATAATGATCCTGGAAACGTCTTACATCACTGATCCACCAAATGTGATCACCAATACGACTCTCCTCCACATAACTAATATTCATGTCTTTACCTGTAATTTCCTCGCACAAAGCAACGGCTTCCATCATCGAGCAATTACTGAAACGAGAACCGCCAATGTTATAGACTTCCCCACTGTGTGGCTTTTTATAGAACTCATAGAAAGCATTTGCAAGATCGTAGCTGTGGATATTGTCTCGAACCTGTTTACCCTTGTAGCCGATGATAGTGTAAGGGTCGCCCGTCATGGCACACTTCATGAGATAGGACAAGAAACCATGCAGCTTCGTACCAGAGTGGGCCGGACCGGTAAGACAGCCTCCTCTGAAACAAGCCGTCTTCATACCAAAATATCGTCCATACTCCTGCACCATAAGATCGGCTGCCGCCTTTGATACACCAAACAGGCTATGCTTGCAATGATCTATGGACATACTCTCATCGATACCATACTTAGCATAAGGATGCTGAACATCAATCTCCACCCGCGTTTCCCGCTCCACTATCGGTAGGTAGTTAGGTGTGTCCCCGTAAACTTTATTAGTCGAAGTATAGATAAACGGTACGTCCAGGCAATACCTTCTAGTCATTTCCAGAAGATTCAGAGTTCCTGAGGCATTCACCGAAAAATCGGTAAAGGGCTCCTTGGCTGCCCAATCATGCGAAGGCTGGGCGGCCGTATGGATCACAATATCAATTCGTGAAGCATAATCCTTGTAAATGGTTTCTATGGCGGAAACATCGCGAATATCAATGTCATGCATAACAAAACGATCCTTTAGCTCATGTGCCAGCTTCTTGGTGTTCCATGTCGTTGAAGCCTCTGCTCCAAAGAATTTCGCACGCATATCATTATCGATCCCTAAAATTGAAATTCCCTTCTTGAAGAAAAAGCGCGCACATTCAGAACCCACGAGTCCTCCGACGCCTGTGATTAATGCCATCGCCATATTCATACCTTTCATAACAATGTTTCTTAAAACCAGAAAATTCTATTAGCCTTTATTGCCAAGACCTATAAACTAATTGCATCTTAATAGTATGGACCGTATTACACCACAATTTAAATAATGTTAAGTCATTATCAAACAAGATCAGTTTGCGGGCCATGGAATCATACTGCATTCATGCTGGTTGGGCACGCAGCCTCCATTGCTTCCACAAGGTAAGAAGCTGATTCTGTAAACGTGCTATTATCCTGCCAAAGCCGAGTTGTGTACAGCCCCACAGAAACCATCCTGCCCAAATAAAAGTGCGATCTTGTAATTTTGTTGGTTTAGGATGTCCGCATATAAGTGCTTGACGTAGTATTTTTTTTGCTTCTGTCACACGATGATCCACAAAGTAATTTCGGGCCATTCGCAAAAGATCAATGCTGCGAGAAACGTTCAGGGCTTGAAAAGCCTTGGGGGAAATCTTTTGGCCTACGTCGGTTGTAGCCAGGAAGTGATCGTAAACTTTAAATATTGGCAAAGGTCGGTGATGATAAATGGAGCGTCCGCGATAGCTATCCTGATTGGTGCTTATGCGTCTGGAAAACAGATTTTCCTGTATTATGCCAATAGGTCCTTTTTGGGCCAATCTGAACCATTGGTCATAATCGGACGCCTGCTCGAATTCTGCCCGGACACCGCCGATTTTTTTGTAAACAGAACGACGTACCATTATAGTCGGGCACATAATAAAGCCACCGTATAATAAGGTGGATTCGAAGAGTGTCGGTAGATCAAATAGTTCGAGATGGCGTACGGGTTTTGGAAGAGGGCGCGGCGGGCCGTAGCAAGGCTCACTGTTTTCGTTAATAATGCTGCCGAGTGTAAATACGGCACTGGCTTGCGGATATTTTGACAGGAATGCCGCTTCTTTGGATACGATATCCGGTTTATAAACGTCATCAGCATGGAAGATACACACTAACTCACCTTTACCACAATCCAATAAACTGTTAACATGGGCACAGGATGAAAGAGAAATAGAGAGGATATCTTGGTTAGGATCTGGTGTGGGTACCGGGCATGTAATAAGACTTATGCGGGGATCGGAATAGTTTCGTACGGTTTTTACTGTATTATCTGTTGAATGATTATCTGAGACAATAATTTCAAACTCTATGTCCCCTTGAGCCAGCAGAGAATCAAGGGTCTCCTCGATTGTTGCAGCAGCGTTATATGCCGGAACGATTATTGTTACAAAAGCAGAACTATTAGCCATTTATTTCCTTATGATGTATCAAAACAATATGCCTTTTTTCGATTCGGAAAAAGATAACGAATCTGTATATTAGAAAGTTTGAACCATGTAAAATTGATTCGATTTTTTCCCTGAACTGGATTAATAGGCCCACCTGAATCTATATCTTCTTGTGATTACAAAAGATGAGATAGATCCCCAAAAGAGAATCCAGGAAACATAGTCGCCGGTTGAAAAATTATTATGGCAGTGCATCATAGTGGAGAAAATTACCGCAAGGCAAATTGCGGCGATTGGATCGTAAAATTTCAAGCTTGACATCCAGCTTGCACCCATAAGCCATCCTAAGAAGTATAAAAAGATTATGGAGCCGGTAAAGGTAAAATCTGATGCTATCCAGGGGTACATGGTAATCCATAGAGATTTAGGAAAACCATCCTCTTTCTGGAGCCGATAGAAGTAAGAAAGATTATATATATTATCATTCTTAAGGAATCTCGACATATTCCGCAGCACGACTGTCGAACTGCCCATACCCCAAGCCACACCGTTAAACGGTTTTTCAAGGCACCTGGCTAAGCCGTCGTAACCGTGCCCGAGGTAATAGGTAGCGGAGATGAGACCCGGACTTAGCCAGTCAGGTAGAACGAAGAGAAGTGGATGTTCTTTTTTTACTGTCTTTGAGTACTCCGGCACCGTTAATAGTTGTTTTACATATCCTGAAGTGGTCGTTCTATTTCTTGAAATTCTGACTCTGGTGCAATATGACATAAATAAAAGCAAGAGCACGCAGGTTAAAATTGTAAACTTTTTAAGAGACATCTTGATTCGCATCGAGATAATGGCTGATAGTGTCCCTATAAAAAAGATTGTAAGAATTGAGTAAATACCGCTGCGACTACCGCCTCTAACACCTTCGGATATGTAAAATAATACTAACAATATTAATAAAAGTTTTTTACGTTTATTGATACTATTCCAATAGGAAGTGGAAATGGATACATAAGGGATTATTGAAATCGATAATATGAAGAAAAAGTGATTCTTCAATCCCCCCTGGTTTTGTATCCAATTTCTTCTCGCGTAGTTCAAATCTGAAATAGATGATGAAAGCGAGATTCCCCTATGTATTAAATTCAAAAATGAAAAAAAGAGAAAAAGTATCACACCTACGGTGACTATGCCGATTAACTGGTTTTTGTTAACTAAATTCATCGGCTCTTGTCTTATCATTGGGCTTCTAACGCCTCTACGGTAGCCAGATATAAAAAATACATGTACGAAAAATAAGTAAAGATATAGTACGAGCTTAGACGTGCCCGAAACGTTATATGTGAAGAAAAATACACCATATTCGTAACAGGCTATAGTTAAAAGTGAAAAAGATATCCAGGTAATGAGAGGTAAATTTCGCTTGAAAACACTTAACTGTATATTATTTGGAAATATATTATTTTTCAGTAATGGGTTATTAATTTGCATAGAGAGATTATATGCTCATGAAAATTGATGTCTTAAAATGTTGAATGGTTTTTGAGAAAATACTATTCGCGCTATACGGTTATTTATAATGATAAGAAACATCTATGAATTACGCAATACATCGAACATTGATTGTAGTCTTTTTTCCCATGTATGTTCGTGCAGAGACCGCTGCCGTGCTGCATTTCTGATGGTCTGGCAATCATCGGGATTCTGAATAGCCCAGACAATTAATTCTTCACATTCTTCCAAAGAGCTATAACAAAGAATTTCCCTGCCGATGTTGAAAAAATCACAGAGTTCGGGATTATATGATGTTAAATATAAAGATCCACACATAGGTACTTCAAAATCTCTGCCTTTTAAATGCTTTACCTCAGCCATATGCCCGACTCCGCCGAAACCGAGAACTACTTTAGCCCGGTTGAAAAGACATACCATCTCTTCAGATGACACCCGGCCGTTGGGCCAGCCATTGCCGTAACATTCAATAGGTATCCCGCGTTTGAGCAGATAATTAACGAAGTATCCGCGATATCCGTAATTTGCACCGATAAAAACTACATCCAAATCACGTTCCAGGCCGAGAGGTCGATAAAAATAGGGATTTGCTGCTTCCCCATTGTACCAGGGATTGCCGCCGATCTGTTTAACGATTTGTGTTCCGGCTTTCCATGTCGTCCAATATAAATCGGCTTGCCGAGCAACCCTTAATTGGTGAGGTTCGTTGGTAACCGGGTCAATAGGATATGAGAATTGATGTTTATCATCCAGGCTCATAATTGCAGTCCGTATACCACGATCATGAAGTTGCTCCATCAACTCATCTGATATATGACGCCCGGAATGGTAAAAAAATGCAATATGAACAGGTGTTGTTTTATCTATCTCGTCAATGAATTTTAAGAATCCATTTGACTTGAGTTCTCGCTCGTGTTCTTCTGATTTTGCACCGGGAAGTCGATTGTTCGGTACTTCATAAAAGTGAAAATCTGATACAGCCCGGAATCCCGTCCATAAACCATCCCGTTGCCAGGAATCATTCGATCCAAAGCCGGCAATGGTGGGGCGCATACCTTTTGTTGGAAATGGCCGTCTTACTTGCCTATGGCTTGGGAGAAAAGGCCGCATATTAGATAGTTTATTCAATTTGCCAATGGCAGGGGTGTTTGTTAGTAACTGGTATTGTGAAGTCAGTTTGCGAAACCGATTTATTTGCCGCCGTTGACTTAAACAATCCTTAAAATTTCGATGAAGTATCATATTCATAATGGTAATCTTTCATTCTCTGCGAAGTTTATGACGCAGAGTTCTGATCCAAAGCAGTGGAATAAGCATAAAACACGGTAAAAAACTCAAGTTCATCCAGATAGAATCCCACTTTAGCATTTTCTCACAATTAAGCTCTTTAGCGAGAGTTAACAGATTGCCACAACGCTTGCCCTGGGCTTTTTCTAAAACATACATCAAAGCATGTGAGCGGAATATCGTTCGAATGGTCTGTTCGCATAATGCTTTTGAATATCCCCACTTAATGGCTTGATGCATTACAGGTACTGCATAATCGATCCATATTTTACTATCTATGCCCTCCAACGGGCTATTGCCATAGCGTGCTCGTACTCCAACTTGCCCGGCTATGGCACAGGGGACATCTTTGATGGCATTTAGGATAACCGAAATGTGGAACCAGTTGCTCAATTTTGGATTAAGCTCGTCAAAAGAATCCTGCCAAATCTTTTTTTGTATAATATTGCAACCATAGAAACCTATAAGTCCGGCTATTTGCCCATCGTATGCCTTAAACATACCTCGTCCGTGTTCAAAATAGAGATCGCCATTCAAACCGGCAGGTTGAATGCCGTCAGGTGTCGGAGTCAAGTCTGTAAACACCAATTCGCGAGGCACGAAAATATGGCCAAGTTCCGGATGTTCTTTCACCATCTTCATAAGATGAACACATATGCCTTTAACCAACGGATCATCGTCGCCTAATAGCCATACATATTTCCCGGAAGCAGCGGCAATAGCTTTACAAAGATTTTTTTCCGGACCGATATTAGTATCATTGCAGAAATAGCGAATGTTAAGTTCTTTATGAAAGCGGGCAACGATTTCCGATGTACTATCGTTACTCGCATTATCCGAAATTAAAATTTCACAGGGGAAATCGCGGCAGTTAACCGCAATCGAGCATAAAGTTTCCTCAAGAAATGTGGCTCTATTGAATGTAGGAACACAGAGGCTTAAGAGCGGATTTTTCTCGGTGCTCATGTGTAAGGCAATTCTCAAACAGGTCAGGTTATCTGGAGTCCGATTCCCCTCCATTAACGCGTTTTATTCTTTTAACAATTTGTCTTTTTTACCTGGTTCAATGAACAGAAAATTGTGAATCTTCAGCGTGTCTATCTGAGTTTTTTCAATAGTTTTCACCTCGTCTCGATTGACAAAACGCGATTGTTGTTCAACTGTCCAGGCCTCATAACCGGCATCCCAAAAGATAGAAAATGTATTATAGAAGTCCGGATTTATCATAATTCCATCAGGTTGATGATTTGTTGTTTGAATCTCCACTATCCATATCGGTTTTGGTGTTCTTTTTAGAAAGTTAGCAGCCCCGCGTAACATGCGAAATTCCGCACCTTCGATATCTACCAGCAACAGGCAATGTTCTTCCTGAAATCGTGTTCCCAAAACGGTATCAAGTGTACTAACGGGGGTCATTGTAAAAAACTGATCCGAAACGCCGGCCCATCCCTTGATGAGTGAAGCCCCGGTACCGCTGCCGTATATCTGCAACAATCCACTGTTGTCACCCAAGGCTAAAGGAAATATCTCAATTTCGTGCTCCCAATGGTTGTTCTTGATGTTTTGATAAAGCTGGATTAGATTGGATTGCAGAGGCTCAAAAGCCACCACTCGTTTGTTGTTTTGTAGAGCATGACAACAATAAAAGCCGACATTGGCTCCTACATTGATAAATACATTTGTGTGCTTAAATAACTGTTTTACAAATGAAACCTCTATGACTTCAAATTCTCCGGCCTGCATCGTGTGATTACCAACCATTCGGAAGCCCATAGGAGTGGCCTTCGGTGCTTCATAAATCTGCAATCCATCACGGGCGGAGCGGTAAGCGGTAGCCACTTTGGGAAAGCGTTCCATAATGGGACGTATCACATTTTTGAGTTGAGCTGTGATACCCACTTACCGGATTCTCCTATAGGACACACAACACAATATTTTCTTTGAACCATCCATTTTTGGTGTTGATATTGTTCCTAAAATTTAGTGCGTAATTATATTTGAGTCATAGAGCATTAACGCGTTTAATTAATAAAAAATCAGGCCACAGTGTTTAATTCTTAAAAATGATCCGAGAATATAGAGTCACATAGAAAATCAAGAGGTCCGAATACTATATTGGAATTTTGTGCAGTCTTGATAAAAAATTCCCAAAATATTTATGAAAGTCTCGGAATTCAGATTTATTCAAACCCGTTGTGATGGTGCCTGTAAAGATAATGATTGTAAAAATTAATAACCATACGATAAATGATGATAAGTTTGTTGGAATATTTCCCATCAAGGCATAAACAACGACCGGAATAACGAAACAATTGGATGTTATTGCCGGCATGATTGATTTACGCCATAAATAAACGAAAGATATGTTCATCAATCGCAAACAATATACTCCAAACATCACCATTACAATTACTTCTATAATAGCACTGGCGACCATGACTCCTTCAATGCCGATGGTTTTGCCTAAAATAAAAGATAAAATCAGATTCGCTATTCCTCCGAAAATCGAAACAGTCGATAAATACCTGACGGCACCGTTTGCCACCATAATAATTGCATTGACATGATTTGCAATTGTAGCTATTGCAAATACAGATAACGATATAGTCATTAAGTTTCCTGCATATTGAACCGCCCCAACCCATAATGTCACCATATTGCAATTAAAAACTAATAATCCTAAAGCTAATGCAAAGCCGAGCAGCAGACTGTATTTTAACAAACGTATATAATTGTCAGCCAGTCGGGTAATATTTTTTCGAGCGTAAAGCTCGTTAATAGCAGGTCCGGCATTGTCCGCGATCATCCAGATTAATGCAATAAGAAGAAAAGCAGGCATTTGAGTCGTATAGTAAATCGAGGTTTTTGTGCCGCCATATAAAAAGCCGACAACGAGATTATCCGATTGAAAGGCCAGGCGGCCGCCGATTATAACAAAAAGATATCCCAGTCCGAACTTCATCATTTTGCCGAACAGTTGCCAGTTGGGTATCCACCAGCCGAAGCTGACATTTGGAAAAATTCTTCGATAATACCAACGATGCATAATGTACGTGCTTACTTCAGATAGAACGTTACCCAACATTAATCCTATAAGCCCCATACCCAATATTACAGCGCCAAGTGAAAGGATTAAACGCAGCGAATTCCCGATCATATTGATAATATTTGCAGCTGCCAGGTTTTGAGTTGCGGTTAATGCTCCGCCATAAACAGCCAAAGGGACCCGAATAATACTCCACAAGGCGAGTATCCACAATCCGAATCGAGCCTGCACTTCTACAGCCTGGCTAAAAGCGAAAATATTACCTATATGATAACTGAGAACAAACGCTAATAATGCAAATATTGAATTGCTGAATAAAAAGAACGTCCTTCCGGTTTCAAACACTTCTCTGAACTGTCTGCCGCCGTCATCATAACCATAAGCCTGTGACAGGTATCGACTCAGTGCAACTCCGAATCCAAGGTCAACGAGTGCGAGATATGCAATAACCTGCATTAAAATCGAGTATGCACCGAGAGTTTCCTGGCCGGCCACTTTCAAAACCAGGGGCGCAAGTGCGGCTTGTAGAATTATCCGCACGGCAAACTGGATGAAACTTGTCAGTGTTCCACTAATTGCTCGCGATGTACGAGAACTCATATCTGTTTAAATCTCTATTGATTAACAATTGATTCGAATAAAAGCTTATTAATCTTATACAATCCTCCAGGCCAATTGAATCCCCATAAACCAACATCAATACTTGGTAATAAAAGATTTAAAAATAGCAGTGCATTAAAAATAATCCTGTTCATTTGTTTATGGCAGTAAACTACCAATGCTAAAATTCCTAAATACCCGAACGCTATAAGTCTGGATGTATCGGCTGCGAGAGGTAATTGAAAAAAAGGTAAAAATATTATAAACAAACATTTAAGTAAATAATTGATATCACCTTTTTTAATCGCATAATAACCTGCAAAAAATAAGAAAAGCCATAAGAATTTATAGGCAAAAAAGACACCTATTGCAGCTCTACCCGGAGATTCAGCTAATAATTCGAAAGAGGACTTCTCGCCTAATATTGTTTGAGCATTTATTGCTTTTCCGATGTCGAAGCCGAAATTCAAAAGCCATAAAGAAAAATATAGAAAGATTATAGGCAAATGCATCTTTCTTTCATTTTTTGGATAAAGAAAAAGAATCAAAGGTACGGAAATAGATAAAGCTGCGGCCTCATGAGTTGAGAACATAAGTACGACGAGTGTAGCCCTGCCGTATTTAGATAAAGGTACTAAGAGGCTTATTAAAGCCATCAATAAAATGAAATGACTGGTACGTCCTCCGAGGTAATGGAAAATATGAATTGTTAAACCGCTGCTAAATAATGAAATATAATGAAATGTATTGAGGTCGATGTTGTTATTCTTGAACCATACTAATATCACTGATAATAAAAGGAATAATACACATGATGAAAATATCGGGAATAATAAATACCCGTTAAGGTGTGTGAAATAAGACAGAGAGGTCACAAAAATTCTTCTGTAGTACCACCCGACAGGTTGACTAAATGGTTTCAGGGAAAGCGGAGCAATACTCGATAGATTTATTGAAGCTGCAAGCAAAAATAACAGGGCGAAAATAATAAATGATTGAATCAGTATTTTTCTATCTAAGTTTTCAACGATGAAGTTTTTTACAGTTTTTAGTATCGGTAATGATAATATTATTAATGAGAAAAAATATAATGACGCCCTTGTTGGTACAATTAGATCGTTTTCAATTCTTTCAACAAACCAATCTAAACCTCTTTCATTTAATTTGGCTTGGATATGATTGGGAAGTACATGATTATAATTAACTAATGTTTCTTTTGTTAGGTGTGTGTACCTGTCTATGGAAGTATTCCCGATAAAAAAAATAATAAAAACAGGCAACCAGAATGTTAGTAATAATTTATATTTATGTTTATCGTCTGAATTGAGTAATAACTCATCCCTGATCTTCAGGATTTTCATATATTGAGTCTCTGTATCAGATCCTTTTTAAGTTTTTTGAAGAAAGCAAGTACCACCCGAATTCGATTCCGTGAAACAAAACTTTTCCGTTAAAGGAAGAATTGGAAAATACATAAGTTATAGGCATTTCCGCGGCAGTCATTCGGTTCCGCATACACAATGCTAATGCTTCCATATGAAAATCGAATGCTTTTGACCTAAGCTTGGATTTTGCAATCAATTCCGCGGCCCTTTTGCTGTAACGGCGGAAACCGCTCGTACAGTCTCTGAGCTTAAGGCCGGAAAATTTAAAATAAGAATCGGTTAATGAGTAATTAACTACCAATGCGGCCATTCTTGTGATAGCTTTACGATACAGGGGGACATTTTTCGTATCTTGTCTGCTGCCGATTACTACATCGATAGTCGAATCAAATTGAAAGAAACTTGGTAAAACCTCGGGATCGTGTGATAAGCCGGCGTCCATTGTAACAAAAAATTCATAACCTCTCTCTAAACCAAATTTAAACCCATCCTGGATACCTGCAGGAATATGTGTCGATCTTGGATGAGTAATTATATTTAAATGATTGGGATATTTTCCCGAGTCACAGTCTTTTCTAATATCGTGCAGTATATCGGAAGTGCGGTCTCGACTTCCATCATCGGTTACAGACACGTCGGCATATTTTAATGCACATGTTACTACCTTACCGATAGTTTCTTCTTCATTATAAGCCGGTATGACAACTAAATTTTTGCTCATATTGTCTTACTGTTAACGGAGATCGTATCAAATCAGAATGAAATTTCAGTTTGATGTATATATGTTTTTGTTGAATACCAATCGACGCCAGAGGGAGTAATAAAAATTTTATAAATGTCAAGAGACATGCAAAGGCTTTACATACTCCTTTGGTAGAGCGTAATCCGAAACTTTTTCCCGGATTGGTATATATTTCTCATGCAGGTAGCTTTCAACTAATTTAATATCATCCTTCGTGTTTATATTCGTATATTTATCGCAAATATTAAAACTTTTTACGACCTTCCCGTCATCGATGGCGCATTGAATAAAATCGGGTAACTCTTTTTCTTTTCTCTCATAATGAAGGGGGGTGTAGTCGATGTACTTGTATATATCGTTCTTAAATATACAATTACCGGTGCCCATATAATGATTCAGGGGATTGTGAGGTTTCTCAATAAGTCTGTGGATTAAATTATTATCGTCCTGAATCAGAGTGTACGTTCTTTTTATCAGATTTGTATCATCAATCCACAATATTCCGCATATAACAAAGCTGTTCGTATTTTTAAAATTGTCAATCATGGCCTGGTGTATAGGATTTATTAATACTTCATCGCCTAACATTAACATAAAATCGTCGCCATCGATGGTTTCTTGTGCGCATTCGATTGCATGGACCAATCCCTTTTGCTCGGATTGAATTACGTATTTTATCCTTTTACCCTTATATTTATTACCCAGGAAGTTTATTATTTCTTCCGCCCTGTATCCGACAACAATTACAATTTCATTAATATCGGTTTCGGCGGCACAATCTAAATTATACTCGATGACATGTCTTCCCATTACCCGGATCATGCATTTGTTACTGAATTTTGACAAATCATCGAGTCTTTTACCTCTTCCGCCAGCCAGCATAAGTATTTTCATGGCTCTCTTTCCTTTCCGGACAAAATATGTTTTTGTTTTCTTTTATCCAGTTAATCAGCATGTTGATTCCTTCTTCGGGCATAATCCTGGGTTCCCAGTTAAGTTCCCTTTTTGCTTTGCTTATATCACAAATGAAGTAGCTTAAATCGCCATGCCTTTCACCCTCAAATTTTATTTCAGGTTTCTTTCCGGTAATTTTTTCTATGATATCAAAGCATTCGAGCAGTGAGATTGCGGTTTTGTCACCTCCTCCGATATTGTATATTCCGGCTTTTCTCGTATTGTAAAAAGCATCGAATGCTTCACACACATCGGTTGCATAAATAATATCTCTTACCTGTTTACCTGTGCCGTATATCGTTGACGGCCGGTTTAGTATGCTGCGGATTGAAAAATTAGCGACCCAGCCGTGGTCTTCGCCGCCGAACTGCCTTGTACCGTATATACCGGAAAGGCGGAAACTTGCAGCTTCCACCTTATATGTATCTATATATGCTTGGATATAGATGTCACCGGCACCTTTCGATGCATGTAAAGGGGTCAACGATCCTTCCAGTGTCCTGTGATTCTCATCAATACCTGCAGGTGTTCTGATATATCTGGTTTTTTCCTCTCTCAGTGTTTCATTTATTTTATTGCCGTAAACATGAATAGTGGCACAGGAGGCAACAGGAATTTTCAGTTTCCTGGCTGCTTCGAGTACGTTAAAGGTGCCCATTACGTTCGTGGTAATGTCTAATTCCGGATCTTCCCAGCTTATAGTCATAGCGGGCTGTGCCGCAGTATGAATTATGTAGTCACAATCTTTTGCATAATTCATCAATTCTTCGGAATTCCTGACATCGGCCTTAACCATTTGTACGCCGAGGCTTTTAAGATAATCCCAGTTGTAGTTTCTTGCTGTGTCGGCGGCGAAACCCGTTCTATTTAATTCATGTTTAGTCAGATTGTCATACGATATGACTTTATCGCCTTTTGTTATATAGAATTCACAAACATGAGAGCCTAAAAAACCACAGCCGCCTGTAATTAAGACCTTCATATTATTTCTCCTGTAAACATACTCTGTCGTTTTTGCAATTTTCTCGTTTTAAACATCATGCTATATTTCAGATGTGAGATTTCTGCTAACATCATCAGTAAAAGACGTTTCAAAATAAATTATTTGACAGTGTTACTATTGTTTTTATTCTTCCGATTTCAATACCACCAATAAGACTGATGTATGGAAACAATCGCCAAAGGTTGACAGGCATAGCCTGAAACAGGTAATGCCATTAGAACCTATCCCAAAATCTAATGTTAAGTTGTGTTATTAACCGATTCAAGGTCTATGGACCTTACAAATGAACAATGGCGAAGAATCAAAGACTTTATTCCAAAGCCAAAAGCCGGACCTGGAAAATCAGGCCGACCACCCCAGGACGTCAGAGTAGTACTAAACGGCATTCTCTGGATTTTATGTACTGGAGCACCTTGGGCCGACTTACCAGAGAGGTATCCACCCAAAAGTACGTGCCA
>CAYSKI010000030.1:0-41142 GCA_964431695.1 uncultured Pirellulales bacterium
ACAGCACGAAAATCGCTTTCCTGACCAAACGCTCTACGGTTCGGAACTGGGGTCCCGATTCGCGAGAAGAGAACCGGCGTACGGCTCTGACCGTCTATGATATGACCACGGGGAAGGCCGAGGATCTTCTGCTGTTGAGCCAAGAGCTGGATCGCAAGCAGATCGAAGCCAGCGATGATCGTGATGACGGTGTGGTCAACATATCATGGTCGCCGGACAGCCGGTCGTTGCTTATAACAATCTCCAAGATAATCAGCCAAGCCGATCGGATTCTGCAGCCGGATGTCTATCGCCTGGATCTGCCGCAACACCTTATCAGCCCCACGGCCCGGGCCTGTTACGGGCCTCCAATGGGCCGGGCCGCGTCAATTGCGGCCTATGTAACATCACCCGGAGAGCAACAGGAGCAATCCTCTGCCGGCATTACTCCCGAAGATGCCGCTACGGAGTCTTTTGCAGGCGATTCCGACATCATCAGCCGGACGATCGAGCCCCTGCATATGACCGTGGAAGAAGCACTTGCATCATTACCTACAAAGTACAATCAATATGTCACTGCGAACACATCCCGCAATCTTCTGCTGTTTATGGGGCCTGCCGAGCTTCTGGTTGAGCTGCAGGCGAATCTGAAACTGATCGACACGCCAGCCAGCCAGATTCTTGTCGATCTGTTAGCCGTGGAGCTGACCGACGAGGCCAATCGTGAGCTCGGGCTGGACTGGACTTACGCCGAGGGACGGTTCGCTATGTTCCAGCCTATGGGTAACGCGATTCGCGACCTTAGCCCGGACGCCTCATTAGACGGACTTACCACCTACCCCGGAACCGGCCAGGTTTTCTACCAGGGCGTCGGAAAATTGCCACGGGAGTTCTTCGTTCGCCTGAACGCACTGGTCCAGGACGGCAAGGGCACGATTCTGACCAACCCGCGCACGGTCGCGGTCAGCGGTCTGGAAGCCACAATTCAGATTCGCAAGACGTTGAATTATTTCTTTAATGAAGGCTATGACGTATCCGGCCGGCCCATTGTCAAGAAGAGCGATATATCGGCCGATACCCAGGGTCGCATTACTCCCACCCTTTTAGCGGACGGTCGAATAAGTATGGTGGTCTCGATCAAAGTCGGGAGCTTCACTTTTACACCGGACGCAGGATTGCCGGAGCAGGTAAATCGGGAATCCACAACTACGGTTACCGTTCGAGAAGGTCAAACCCTTGTGATAGGCGGTCTGCGTCAGCAAGAAATGACCGAAGCCGTTGTTAAAGTACCAATCCTAGGCGATATCCCGATCATCGGGCTTTTGTTCAAGAAAACCCAAAAAGCGACTCGAAACAGCGTGCTGACGTTATTCATCACACCGCATGTCCTGCAAACCGACGCCCCGACACCGGAATGGCCGCAACTGGATGCCAATTATCATAAAATACAACCTAT
The DNA here is from genome assembly GCA_964431695.1 of uncultured Pirellulales bacterium. Taxonomy (GTDB): domain Bacteria; phylum Planctomycetota; class Phycisphaerae; order Sedimentisphaerales; family Anaerobacaceae; genus JAFGPS01. Next base: position 1,436 of record CAYSKI010000030.1, read on the forward strand.
TATGAATGAGATTTCGTCACAAAGTTATAATATATCGAGTGAAAACTGACTACAGATAACGGACAGGCAAGGAAGTAACGACACGGTTCGCTTCAGGGGCTAAATAATATACGTGATCTCGGTGGAAATAAAAGATGCGAATACTCCTGATAGAAGACTTTCGGCCTTTGCGGCAGTCACTTACAAAGGGACTACGCGAGGCGGGTTTTGCTGTGGATACTACAGGCGACGGCCAGGAGGGGCTGTGGTATGCAACAGGTAACGAGTATGATGTCATTATCCTCGACCTTATGCTGCCTGGTTTGAACGGTCTTGAAATCCTCAAGAAAATTAGAGCAAAAGGACAAAAATCCCATGTTCTGATTCTTACAGCCAAAGACACCGTTCAGGATCGCATCAACGGCTTAGACCTTGGCGCCGACGACTATTTAGTCAAGCCGTTCGCATTTGAAGAACTTTTAGCACGCATTCGCGCGTTACTGCGTCGCGGCTATCGAGAGAAGAATCCTCGTGTCAAAATCAAGGATTTACAAATCGACCTTACCACGCAACAAGTTTATCGCGGCAGAGAGAAAATTCAACTAACACCACGGGAATATGCACTCCTGGAATACTTAGCTATGAGAACCGGCCAATTAGTATCCCGCTCAGATATATGGGAACACATCTATGAGTTCAGCTCATCCGCCTCAAGCAATGTGGTGGACGTATATGTTGGTTATTTACGCAAAAAAATCGAACGACCGAACAAACCTGCTTTAATTCACACCGTCCGGGGCCGTGGTTATATGATAGGAGACAAATCTTGATGCGCTCACTCCGAACCCGTTTACTGGCCGGCATCATTGGCGGAATCATCCTGCTGCTGGTAATCTTCAGCCTGCTGATCTATGTAGTGATCCGCAGTGCATTGCTCGAACAGTTCGACACGACGCTCACATCTATTGCCCAGGTCCTGGCCGGCTCGGTCGAAATCGATGGTGACGAAATCGAGCTGGAGTTCGAAGTGCAACAAATGCCGGAGTTTCGAAATGCCGAGCACCCCACTCACTTCCAACTCTGGAGCGATGACGGCACAGTGGTGGCTAAGTCTGCTCTATTGGGTGCACACAACCTTGTCCGGCTTGAAGGAATCCTTGATAAACCTGTTTTTGAGAACCTACAGGATAATAATGATAAACCCCAACGAGTAGTGGGGCTGAAATTCGTTCCAAGAACCGCAGACAATGAGGATGAGGATGACGGCCGGCCAACGAATGAACAAACCCTTACTTTGGTAGTTGCACGGAATACCGGCGATTTGCTGGGCCAATTGCGCTTCTTACGTAGTCTTCTCCTGATAGCATCGGCAGCAGTTATCACTCTGTCTCTTCTTATTTCCGCAATAGTAGTCCGTCAGGGCCTGCGCCCTTTGAATTTCATTGCCGCCGAGATTGGAGCCATCAGGGCAGACAGTCTCACGGACCGAATCGGCGCTCAGCACGTCTCCACTGAGATTGTTCCGATCAAGAACCGCCTAAATGAGTTATTGTCTCGACTGGAAGCCTCGTTTAACAGGGAGCGGCAGTTCAACTCTGATGTCGCCCATGAATTGCGAACACCCCTGGCCGGGATACGTTCTACGATCGAGGTCTCACTCAGGCGTGCCCGTGACAATGATGAGTATAAGAGAGTACTTTCCGATTGTCAGGACATTGTTGAAAATATGCAGACGATGATTAATAATCTGCTGATGCTTGCCCGGCTGGATTCTCAACAAATCAGCTTCAAAACCGAGCGGATTCAACTGGCCGAGATGGTGAATTCCTGCTGGCGGTCTTTCAGTAACAAGGCACAGAAGCGAGAAATCGTCTTCGAGAATCGCATTCCTGACGAAATGTCCTGCCGGTCGGATTCGGAGTACCTGTCTATGATTTTCATGAACCTTATCGACAATGCAGTCGAATATGCCGATCAAGGCGGGCGGATCTGGATAATAGCTCGACAAGCAGATGGTTCTCTGGAACTAGTCGTCTCCAATACCGGCTGTCAACTGAGCGCCGAGCATGCCACAGATGTCTTCGAGAGTTTTTGGCGGGGTGACACATCACGCTCGGACACCGGCACTCACTGTGGTTTGGGGCTGGCCTTAGTTCAAAGGTTAGCAACAGCATTAGGCGGTAACGCCATAGCTGAACTACAACGGGAGGAAGTATTTACTGTACGGCTGATTTTGCCGGCTTAGGAAAAAAGCTCATTTCTAAAACGGTCAATAAATCGGATTGGCACAGCGGGAGATTATTGCCGAATTTCTTTTTGGTAAAGAAACAGCTGATAAGTCTTGTATTTTTTGAAATCTTCGCCGCTTCTGCCCTCCGAAAAATATTTCTTATGGAGCTTGTCCGTTTTTTTTCTGTATTTCCATTTCAGGAATTTAACGACGATGGGATATCGACTCTCTGATAATCGGACGCCCGCATTGACAACAGGCTGGACGACATTTTGGAGAATATCGTTCATAAGATCCATATTCGGTGCCGTCTGTTCGGTGATGTCCCGGTTCTCGATGAGTCGAAACGGCGATTGCTCGATAAGACTGTAAAATTTATTTATATCGTGACCTCCGCCCATAATACTTTTAGTCATGATATCTTTTCTGAAAATGTCGCATATAAGTAGAAACCCTCCGTTATTAAGAAGCCGGTTCGTATTCGACAGTGCTTTTTCCGGATCGATATACTGGAAACTTTCGCAAAACCAGACCATATCGTACCGATTCGTTGTTTCTATTTCTTCGTATGGACATTCGAAGATATGGCTCTTGTCTCCCAGCAGCTCACGGATATGTTTGTTCATATAATCAGACGGGGAAACGCAGTCCACCCGGTATCCCGCATCAATCAGCATTTTGGCGATTTGGCCCGTCCCGCAGCCGACGTCTAATATGGTTTTAACTCTGTCGGGGATATGCGATATTACGAGCTGGGCGTATTTATCCTGTGCCGTGTGCAGGTTTGTGATATCGATTTCTATGCTGCCGTTCCAGTACCCGTAATGAAGGTGGTCCAGTTTGAGGAAATATTTACCACAGATGGAGCCTACTTCCAATCCTACTTCACGGGATATCTCTTTTTTTGACTTCTTTGTCATCGAGTTATTGCCTTAAATATAATAAACATCCCTGTACTTCCTGCATAACTTTAACTGGCACGGCAACTAATTTTTCATCAGGCGGGGCTGGCCGGTTACTGTAACAACGTCACACCACAGCTCTTTGTCTGGATCGATGCGATTTTTTCTTGAGACCGCCAGGGTCATCGGAATATGTACGAAATTGTCATGGACAAGGCTTATAAGCAATTCGCTTTTGCCGGCCATAGCAGCATGAACGGCATTTGTACCGAGCCTTGCACAGTATATGGAATCATTCGGAGTGGCCGGAGTGCTTCGGATAATATAGCTCGGGTCGATGTATTTGAGATTGATTTCAAATTCTTTTGTTCTAAAGTATTCACTGATTCTGTCTTTTAGGAAAATTCCGATATCGGCGAGTTTTTTATTGCCGGAGGCATCGAATGCGTCCGAAGCAGCTAAAAGGTCCTGACCTGCGCCTTCTGCTACCAGAATCACCGTATGATGGCGACGTTTCATTCTTGCTTCGAGGTGACTAAGCAATCCGTTATCTCCTTCAAGGTCGAAGGGCACCTCCGGGATGAGGACATAATTTACGTCGTTGTTGGCTAAGGCCGTGTGGGCGGCGATAAAACCCGATTCCCGGCCCATAACCTTGACGATCCCGATGCCGTTGATTGCGTTTTCCGCCTCTGTATGGGCGCTCGCGACTGCTTTCACCGCCTCGGAGACGGCTGTTTCGAATCCGAATGATTTTTGCACGAAGCTCAAATCGTTATCGATTGTTTTCGGTACTCCCACTATGGCGGTTTTAAGCCCGCGTTTACTCAGCTCTCTGGAAATGTTCAGAGCGCCCTTTTGTGTGCCGTCGCCTCCGATTGTAAAGAGTATGTTGAGGTTCAGTTTCTCGATAGAATCGACGATTTCCTCGACATGGTCGCCGTAGCCTCGCGACGAACCAAGAATAGTGCCGCCTTTGTTGTGAATATCTATGACCTTTTCCGGCGTTAACTGCATAACAGGGAAGCCGAACTTTGAAATAAAGCCGCGATATCCGTACCTGATGCCGCAAATGCGTGTGACTCCATATTGATACCACAGACACATAACAATCGCACGTATGACATTGTTGAGACCCGGACAAAGTCCGCCACAGGTGACAATTCCCGCGGTTACTTCGGCCGGATTAAAAAAGATTTTCTCTCTGGGACCGGCTTTTTCAAGAAGGTCGACCTCTGTAAAGTTGATTGCCTGTGCATCATGGCTTGTATCGATGTTGTAAAGAATACGCTCGGTGTCTTCCACGTAGTTGGCTATATAATCGTTGTTTCTTTCCGACAACGATACGGGAGATTGTATGGTTCGTTCACCGAATGTGGGAATTGTAAAATCAAGTTTTTGCATAAGTCGAAAGAAATTAAATTTTCGGATAGTTGCCTAAATAGATTGTTTTCGGCAGCCCGCCGGTCAAAGGCATCGCATACTTGACAAAAGCTTCGGTAATACCGTTGCCGTCAGCGTTGATGAATTCATCCGGCATGGATTTGGTTTTTTCCGCCACGTTCTTTAGCTCTGTCCTAAATAGCTCCACTCCGTAATTGTCTCCCTCGCCGGTTCGTCTTATCGCCACCGAGCCGTTATCATGCTCCATTGCATATTGAACTGCATGACGCCCGCACCACCGGGCTTCCCGGATATCTACGGCCGATTGCAGGCCGGCAAAACTTCTTTGCAGGTAACCGAAAGTATCGGCTCGTACACGCTTGATTTTTAAAGTTGTTTTTACTTGAGCAGCCAAAAAGTCAGCCAACATACCAGTTCCGGAAAGCTGAATGTTACCATGTGCATCGGTCTCGCTTTCTTTTGCCAGTTTTTCAGCCCAGACTACACCATCACCGTCACAAATCCCCTCACTCACCGCAACGACACATCGACCGAGCTTTTTATATACATCCTCTACATCACTCAGGAATTTATCCAATAAAACACCTTTTTCAGGAACATATACTAAATGCGGTCCATCATCTTCTCTTTGCTTACCCAAAACCGAAGCGGCGGTTAAAAAGCCGGCGTGTCTGCCCATAATCACATCAATTTTCACTCCCGGAAGCGCCCGGCAATCAAGGTCATCACCCATTAGGGCACAGGCCTCGAACTTTGCCGCCGTGCCGAAGCCGGGACAGTGATCTGTTACCAGCAGATCGTTATCTATGGTTTTGGGGATGTGAAACGAACGAATATCGAAATTTACGTCATCGGCTACCGTGTTAAGAATATAAGCGGTGTTGGCCGAATCATTGCCGCCGATATAGAAAAAATAGCGGATGTCGCGTTTTTTAAAAACTTCCATGATTTTGGCACAATATTCTTCGTCCGGCTTATCTCTGCTGGTGCCTATCGCCGAAGATGATGAAGCTGCAACTAATTCGAGCGTTTCGGCCGAGAGCTTGCCAAGATCGATAAAGTTATCATCAGCCATACCAGCAACAGCATGAATTGCGCCGTAGATATTTTTTATCTGGGGGTATTTCTTCGCTTCTTCGATAACACCGACTAATGAGGCGTTTATGACGCCGGTCGGCCCGCCGGATTGCCCGACTACTGCATTTCCTTTCGGAGCATCTGTCATTTTTGTAATTCTCCATCAAAGTTATAACTTACTTGTAATTTAGAAGCAGATTATACAAAGACACATCAAAGACTCAAGGATAATCGAAAATTGGCTTTGGCCCGTCCTTAGCGAATGTGGCATGGGCTTCCAGCCCATGAAAACACGGCCAAAGCCTGCCCTGCCCTCGGCCATGAGCTCGGGCCGAATGGAGTTTGTCGAAAGGATGGCCGTGCCACGGATTGGCTTTGTTTTATCGCGGTTGAAATACCAAAAATTCCACATATTTACTTGTAACTTAAGAGCTTATGCCAATTTAGATTCAAACCAAATTGGCTTTGTTTTGCATTTTTTTTACCCCCCTCAAGCTGGCTTGAGGGCTAAATAAAATGTAGTGTAGATGCGTATATGCGCTGATGAGTGAATGTTTTTCCTCATCGACTCTTTCACTCATTCGCTTAATTACTCTTGAAGAGACTGCTATCCCCCATATATAACTCAAAACTAATAATTCAAAACTAAAAACTGTGTTTATCCGCTACCCGCTGTACGCTATTAGTAATTTTACTCAAAAGCCGCCTTGATGCAACCAAAATCCCCATTTTTAAGCGAAAAATCTCCATGACTCACCACTACGTCCGTGATACTCATTGATGGATTCTCGCCCATCCTGAGCAAAAATCGAAGTGATATTTTAATTCTGTGCCCTTGGCATGGCTGGCGCCATCACCTATCTCCCACAATTTACTGGATACCTTTAAATTCCTCTCCACTCCTTTTATCACAGGATTATATGAAATGTAAGGTTTTACTGCAACATTCTTTCAATACGGGCATGCACTCACTAAAAATTCATAGAACGTTGTTTTACAGCCACGGTCACAAATGGCTAACTAGCTTTTAGATAACAAAAACCTTATAATAACTTCAACAACATCTTCGCCTTTGCTAAAGCACTCATCCGCGCCCCAGCAGCAGATCATATGATAAGCCCTTTCTTCCGTATCAATATCTAACTCACTAATTCTACTGGCACAGGGAAACCTATGACGAACTACCCAAAGATCATACGGCGGATCTACTTTGCCTGAACAACATAGTACTACTAAATCCAAATTCTCCAAGTTAAGATCGGTAGTTCCATTCAAATCGCTGGTCTTAGCAAAGCTTAATGCAGAAACAACCGCACCTGGTCGCTTGGCTGCATTGGCTATTTCCTCCCTACGACGATTAATATCATTAACTATCCGGTTATTACGAATTACTTCGTCGCATAAGACCATAATATTGACTTTTTCCAATAACATCGTATTTTCTCCTTAAACATCCCCCTTCATTTTCCTCTTATCAAAGGATTCAAAATTAAGATACCGTTCAACAAACATTTTCTTAAAGCACAATACATTCATCACACCAAATGCGAGCTTTACTGAGCCAGCTCAACTTTAACATTCATTTTTTCTAAAGCCTCAACCACTTGCTTTGCACGGTTTCTGTCCCTTTCCTCTAAAGATTCATAAGAATTTGTGATCAGGTAAATTTTGCGATTTGGTTTTTCCTCGAACAACTGAGGAATACCAATGAATTTCCATGTATCAACCTGAATTAATTTACGTATATCAGCAACAATGAATATATAATCACTAACAGTTTGAACCATCTTGCTAACCACTGGTACCTCATCGCTATGACGCACAAACAAGTCGCCAATCCCGTTAATACCGGAGATCCCTACTAACGCAGCTTGGCATGTAACTTTGCCGAAGCCCTTGACAGCATCGCTCCCCACACAGCCATGAATCCTCGCGTTGTATTCACCTCCAACGAAGACGAGGTCGTTAATTTCACTACCTCCCACCTGGTCGATAATGCCTACGTTGTTCGTAACAATGACATGATAACGCCCCGCTTGAACAAGATGTCTTACGCAATACGCGACCGTGCTACCCGGCCCGCACGCCAACGTAATAGCAGGTGGAACAAGATCGATACACTTATCAAAGAGGGCACTTTTCAGCTCACCTGCTGAACGACAACTGCTATGATAGAATGTCGGGCGACCTACACGTACACCTTCGGCAACTACCGCTACTTCCGGTGAAATGTCTGATATATCCCTAAAAATTGCCCGAACACTTTTAGGATCAACCTTCAGAATGTTCTTAGCTTCCTCATAATCAATTAGCGAACCGAACGAACCTTCCTTCCATTTTTTCCATACTATCTCGAAGGCCTTACCACGCAGTTGGAAATACTTTTGTTGTGGGGACCTTCCTCGCTTCTTCGAAGAATTGTTTGTTGCCATGAAATCATTGCTCCTCTTTAAGTCATTTATGTTCGTTTAAAGGTAATTTATAAGCTAATTTTGATTTTACATGATTTACGTAATAACTCAAGAAAAAAATGAATTTTAATGAATTTTTCTGAAAAATAAATTCCCGAACTCGCCTATGTTATAGCGTATATAGGCTTATAGCGGGTAAAAAAGGCCGCAATTTTGGGGATTTTATGATTTATAACACGGTATATGACGGCGAATGGCCTGTAAAACATGCTAAATAGTGCTACATGCCCGGCATTATGGAAATTTTTTGCTATTATTAATTTCTGTTAGCATTTGTGTACATGTCTTTTCGTTTAAGCATTTTTTCGCCTTCTGATTTGGTAAATTTTCTTGCTTCCACTCTCTTGTGGGCATAAAAAAAGCTCGTTTTTAGTAATTTACCGTAATTTTTACTCCTTATCATTGCTTATTCTTTTGCTGCTACTATCTTAGTGGCTGTGTATTTTTACAACGATTTTTTTATTCCGTATTTCTATTACGTTTAACTTCTTCGGCGATGATTTTTATACCGGCGGTGACGGTTTCCGTATCCTGTGAATAATTTACGCGAATGCATTCGTTTTTGTGCGGCCAGTTGTCTTTTAGTCCGGGGAAGAAATAATTTCCGGGCACGACCAGGACGCCTCTTTTTTTGAGCCTTTGGTAAAGTTCCACGTCCGTAATCGGCAAACCTGGAAACCAAAGCCATAAAAAGAACGCCCCTTCGGGTTTGTGGACGTGAAAATCGATACCGTCCAGCTCTTTTATGACCTGCTCCAAGGCCGCATTTGCTTTTTCCCTGTAGAACGGCTTTATAATGTCACGGCTTATATTGATAATTTCGCCGGTTTCGAATAGATTTTTTGCAATCGTCGCTCCCATTCCGCCCGGGGCAAGACTCATCACAGCGTTCGCTCTGGAGACCATCTCGATAACTTCTTCATCGGCGATGACAATACCCGTGCGTACGGCCGGAAGGCCGAGCTTCGAGAGGCTCATGCAATAGATAATCTGCCTGTCCCATCTGGCTTTGGCGTCGGTAAAGATAATATCCGGGAACGGTGTCCCATAGGCGTTGTCTATTATCAGAGGGATATTATTCGTTCCGGCAAGTTCGCCTAACTTTTCGATTTCGATATCCGTTATGACATTACCCGTCGGATTGGTGGGACGTGATACGCATATAGCACCGATTTGCCCGGCGACATTTGTCCGGTCGAAATCGATGTGATATTTGAAAACGTGCTTGTCTATGTGCTCGATCTTCGGTTTATTGGCTACGAATATATTATCGGCCAGGCCAACGTCACAATATCCTATATATTCAGGGGCCAACGGCAGCAGAATTTTTTTGTAGGTCCCGTCTTCGAAAGCACCGGCGAAAATATTGAAAAGAATAAAAAACGCCGTCTGGCTGCCGTTGGTTAGGGCGATATTTTTCGGTTGTATTTCCCAGCCAAGCTCTTTTCTGAGCAGTTTTGTAATCGACTCGATAAATTCCGGATTGCCTGAGGGCGGGTCGTAATTGCCGATGGCTCGCTCGAATTCGCCGCCGTCCTGCAGGAGCTTTTCCATGCTCACTCGAAAGTACTTTTGCACCTGCGGAATGTGAGCGGGATTGCCGCCGCCGAGCATGAGCATCTGACGGTTCTGTGAAAGGGCGGTACCCAAATCCTCCATGAGCCGGCCGATTCCCGATTCTGTTGCTATTTTTTTCCCGAACAGGGATATTTTCATCATCTTCATACCTCGACAGTAATACCCGGTGTTAAAAAATAAAGCCATTTAGCAAAAGTTTTAGTTTTCAGAATAGCCGAAGCCGCCCTGCCGTAAAGCTCCAACTGTCTGCGGTAAAATTCCGCGCGTTTGTCTGCCTGGGCGGCGGAGATTTTATCCGTCTTGAAATCTACAATCACTAGTCCTTTCGGCGTTTGAATCATCAGATCGATAATACCCTGAACAATAATTGTGTCTCGTTTCTCATTGCTTATATCTCGGTGGGTGGCAGCGATCGAATGTAATGAGGTCGATGGTCCATCTACTTCGCTTTGCTTAGTGGCTGCCACTGTGCCGGATTCGCAGGCTGGTATTGTAAAAGTGAAAGGCCATTCACGCATAACTTTATTGCCGGCATCGAAAATTAATTGTCCGAGCTCGCTGTTGAAAAAGGTGACAATCGAATCCGTATTGATATTTTCTGCTGCACCGTTGGTTATTGCTTTATCGACTAAAAGTTTTTCTATTGTTTGTGTCACTGTTTTGTTATCGGTAGGTTTCCTTAAATCGAGTCGGGAAATAACGAGATGCGTGGCCGTCCCGATTAATCTCGGTTCGAGGGTTTCGGTAGATTCCGGTTCGACCGTCATAAGTACACGAGGCAGGCGGTCGAACGCTTTCGAGTAATCCGGTTTAAAGAATTCATCGTTGCGATGAGTCAACGCCGTGACGGATGTTTTCGCCGGCAGCTTCGGTGAATCGCCGAATAAGTAACGTCGGTTAAGGGAATCTTTCAACTTTTCCAGCAGTTTTTTGTCCACCTGTTTTGGCCTGGATTTTTTTGACGGTATGGATCGTCGTTTCAATTTACCTTTTTTTTGTTCGATTACGAACTCGGAAAGTTGTTTAAGGTCCGCCTGATTGTAAAGTCTGAAGTCGAATAAATCGTCTCTGGCGGCACTTTCCGACAAACCGGTATCGAAGGCCTCGTGCAGAACCTTTTGGTCGGAAAGTCCGAGGAGAATCCATTCGAGAGGATTCCTGCAGGCTCGTAGCTGCCAGTCATGGACGGGTTCGTTGCCAAAAAGCAAACCGTTCGAAATAATCCGGCGGCAGTTTGTCTGTTTCTGCGATGCGGTTAGGACGAGCCTGTCTGCGGCACGTGTTGTCGCAACGTAAAGTATCCGCATTTCTTCGGCAAGGGCCTTCGAGAGTTTCTGCTCGGCGATAACCTGATGTGCGAGCGTGCCGAGCTTGCTGTTTGATCGGCGGTCGATAATCTGCAGCCCCAAAGTATCTTCGGCATCGACAAGACAATCCGCCCGGACATCTTTTTTATTGAACCTGCTTTCCAGCTCCGCCAAAAAGACAACGGGAAATTCAAGCCCTTTGCTTTTATGGACGCTCAAAATACGAACGGCGTTACCCGCCGAAGTAGAAGGTTCGGCCGGTGCCCAGTCCTGCCCGGTTTCCTGGAGCTTCTCGAAAAATTCTACAAATCGCGTCAGTGACGGGACACCTCCGCTGCTGGCGAATCCCTCGAATTGAATGGCCCTCTCGTGGAGTTTGAGAAGGTTGGCCCGGCGCGACTGGCCGTTCGGCAAAGCCGAGACGAACGACAGGAATCCCGTTTGACGGTAAATCCGCCAGATTAAATCCGCTAAGTTGCCCCGCCTTGCAATTATTCGCCATTGCTCGATTTGGGCAAGGATTTGCCGTAGCTTATCAGCGAGTTTTTCGTCTGGACCATTTTTCGAATATCCAAGTAAGCAGTTATAAAATTTGCCGTGCTGTGTCTCTTTTCCACCATGAATTTTTATCTTCGCCAGATCGCTGTCACTGGCCCTGAAAAAAGTGCTTCGCAGCACCGCAGCTAGCTCAATGTCACGTTGAGGATTATCCAGAACTTTCAACAGGGCCAGGCAATCACTTATTTCCGTCGCCTGGAAGTATCCCGCCGTGGCCTGACAACTGACCGGTACACCGGCCAATCGAAGCGCTTCGATGTAGTCGTTCGCTTTTTTCGCCAGAGAGCGCATAAGGATTACGATGTCGCGATATTCCACATCCCGCATAAGTTCGGTTTGCCTGTCGTGTATCCGGAATTCCGCCTTTCCAGTATCCGCTCCGACCATTTGCCTGATGCGTTTTGCGATTAGTGCCGCCTGCCGCCGGCGGGAGGTGACAAGGTTCGAATCATCTTCATCGACGGATTCGTCCGTCTGCTCTTGCTGCTCATCCGGGTCCTGATTTGTCTCGTCCAGGATATGAAATTCGACAACTGCTTTTTTGTCATCCGACGGAGGGGCTTCTGATAATTTTCCCGGCCCCGGAACCAACCGGGCGGATTCGTCATAATCAATCCCGGTAAACGATACCGTCATTATTCGCGAGAATATCTTATTGACAAAATCGAGGATTCCTTTGACCGAGCGGAAATTGGCGTTCAGGTCCACTCGCAGACCGTCGGGTATTTTTTTGGGATCACTCGAAGCTAATTGCAACCGTTCGAGGAAAATACTCGGCTCGGCTCCGCGAAAGGCGTATATGCTCTGCTTGACGTCGCCGACATGAAGGATATTTCCACCCGGGCCGAGCATTCTCAGTATCCGCTGCTGGACCGAATTGATGTCCTGATATTCATCGACGAAAATATGTTCGTATCTTTGCTGCAGCGACAGAGCAGTTTGGGAAGGCCGAGGCTCATCGAGAGGCGAATTTTCATCGGTCAGAAGTTTCAACGCGTAATGTTCGAGATCGGCAAAATCCATGCAGTTGATTGCACACTTGGCCCGGCTGTAAAACATATCGAACTGCCTGACCAGCTCGATAAGGACTTTCGTTTGCAGTCCGACCGAGCCGCCGATGCTCTCGAAATAATCGGGATTGACTACGGCAAGCTGTGATAGTTTCTCGAAGTCATCCACCGCCTTCTTTGCAGAAGTGCGGATTAGCTCTCCAATATCTTCAGAAATATCTTTGGGCTTGTAAGTTCTGGGCTTGTTAAAATTTCTTATTGACCCGGCACATTTTTCCCAGTGGTCGCTCTCTAAAAAATTGAGGCATTCCACTACAGGCTTTATATGACTATTTTCGAATTTCTGCGCCCACCCGGCATTTGCCCCGACACTTAAAGAGAGCTTTTGATTGTGGCGAAGCCGACCAAGAATGTCTCTCAATTTTTTTGCGATAATCTGTTTTTGTTTTTCGCCGAGATTTGTCGTTTGCTGATTTGCAATTGCGGCAAGCTGAGCCGCCCTTTCGTACCAGTTCAGGCGTGAGACGAGACCGTCTAAGAAATCACTTAGCCGTATTATTCCGGCAAGAAAACCGTCGTTGGTTCGCAGACTCCTGCGATATAAAAGCTGCTCCAGGTCGGTTCGTAGATTTCCTTGCTGCCATGCCCAGTCGATGGTCTCTTCAAGGACTTCCGCCTTGAGCAGTTTCTGCTCATCGCCGTCGATGATACCGAAAGTCGGATCGATATCGAGCCTGTAGAAAAATTCGGTAATCAGACGTTTGCAAAAGGCATGAATCGTGCTGATGTCGGCGCCCTGCAGCAGGATAAGCTGGTAGCGGAGATGATTGTCCGGCTTTTGAAGAAATGCATCGTTGAGCTGCCGGGCGATACGCAGCCGCATTTGCTCGGCGGCGGCGTCGGTAAAAGTCAAAACGAGAAAGTTACGGACGTCCGATTTACCGGAGATTATATCAACACACCTGCCGGAAAGGACCGCCGTCTTGCCGGTACCCGCCGAGGCGGTGACAAGCACGTCGCTGCCGCGTGCGGTGATGGCCCGTTTCTGCTGGTCCGTCCATTGGATTTTTTTCTCAGCCATTAAATCCCCCCGCTTTTTCAAGGACTTCGAGTTTATTAAACGATTCCAGGACGTTATAGTCGTTGATCTGCCAGTCGAACCGGCAGACAGAGGAGTATTCGCAAAAGCTGCAAGGTGATTTTTGATTTAACCGGTAAGGCGTAATGTCTATTTTGCCCGAAATAATTTCTTTGGTCAGTTTTTTAATTTTATTCTCGGTGAATGTCAAAGCCTTTGCGAAATCGTCCGGCTTGAGTGCCGCACTTTTGGCGTAATGGCCGTACTGTTCATCCTTCGATGTCACGCTGAAGTTGTAAAATTTGCTCCAGCCGGACTCGATCGTGTTATCAAGATGCCTGTAAAATCTGGCGTTGAATATTCCTTTTGCCTTGTAGTCGAAACTTTCGGTTTTATTTGAAAGCTCCGTAAATGCGGCATTTTTGGGATTTACTTCGACCGGCATATAAAAAGCACCCGCGGGATTCATTTTCTCCTGACCGGCTGCGTTGCGAACAGCCAGCATGTAAATCGGAAGCTGCATGTCCAGACCATGAAAAAATTTTGACCAGCTAAACGATTGTTTGCTGCGTTTATAATCGAAAACAACGACTGTTTTCTCGCCGTCAATGTCGGTGAAATCGAGCCGGTCGATTTTCCCCGACAAAGACATCGTTCGACCGTCGGCAAGGTTAATCTCATATTTTCCGATTGTCTGGCGGGAGTCCGCCACATTACCAAAAGAAACTTCCGAGAGAGTCGGCTTGAAGCTTCCGGCTCTTACCATTTGAGCGACGGCGAGAACGCATCTTTCGAGGACATCACAGGCCGAGCGGATAATGAATTCGTTATAGTCGCGGCGACCGACGAAATGCGTCAGAAAAGTATTATTTTTGATGAAACTCTCTATTTGCCCGTTTAATAACGCCAGAAGCTCTTTGTCGTCAATTTCGGCAAAATCTTTTTTTTCGGCATTAATCCTTTTTAACAGGGAATCCAGAATGCCGTGATAAAAATTACCAAGATCGAGCGGTTCGAGTTTGAATTCTTTTCGTTTTTTCAGTTCGAGTATATACTTAGCGAAGTGCCGATAGGGACATGCGGCAAAAGTACTTAACCTTGTCGCAGAGCTTTTGATTTGTCGCTCGAAAAGATATTTAACAACCTCTGGATCAAGCTGCGCCCCGTTATCATACTCGATAGCAGCTCGAACGTTCGAGCCTAACCGACCAAGCTGCTGGTCCGAGCAGATATTTTCCAGTAAGGCGGCTGCTTTTTGCCCATCATTTGCGTCCGGTGAAAGAGAATCTTTGCCGAGCCGCTCGCACAGCAAATCGGCAAGCTCGGTTTCGCTGTAAATTTGTTCAGACACGATTTGCCGGCTGGCGATTAATTCTTCCCGGAGATTTTCAAACAGCAATTCCAACTCGGCAATAAACTGTGAGCGGGGTATGTCACTGCCTTTTTCGTCCACCGAAGGATACGTGATATATAAAAGCTCCGAAGGCCGGGTAAAGGCTATATAAGCCAGATACCGGCGGTCCACGAGTGAGCGCTGCGATGTGGGGGCAAGGGGAAAATTTGCCTTTTCGGCCGCTTCGCGGTCGTCGTCGCTTAGGATGCTCTCAGGGCCGAGGGGGGCAGGAAACTGTTTTTGTGTCGCACCTATCAGGAAGGCGGCTTTTAAATCCGGGTGACGGCTGCGCTCAATCGAGCCGACAAGAACCTGGTCCAGGGTTGGAGGGATAAAGGCCAGCGTCAATTGTGAGAAGGCGGATTTGAGTATCGCGAGAAAATCTTCCGCCTTCATGGCCCTGGAGCCAAAGACTTCGACAAGCTCCTCGAAAATATCCACGAGCTTGTTATAAAGCTGCTGGTGCTCTTCGATAGCGGCGTTATCGTTTTTTTTCTCGGCGGCCTCGATCCATGTCCCGAGTGTTTTTGTAATTTCCGTTTTATCGAGGAAATCGAACACCGCTTTTGTGAACTGCCGGGCTGTGAGTGTTCTTTCCTGTTCGACGTTGGAGCTAAGTTTTTCCTTTAGTTCAAGCAGTGGGCCGGAGACTTTTTGCCGGATCCGGTTTATCCGCGGCTCGTCGAACTCTTCATCCTCGGGGCCTGCAAATTGCCATGTGCCTGTGCCGAGCCAGTCGTTACCGGAGACGCCGAATGCAACGCAATAATTTTCCAACAGGTCGATATCACTGCGTTCTATCGGCACGAGATCGGTTTTGAAGCAGGCGAAAATATCACTGTTGGAAAATCCGCCCGTAACAGCCTGCAGGGCCGAGCAAATCAGTTGAATTGCCGGATGCTGATTCAACGGTTTTCGCTTGTCTATAAAAAACGGGATATCGTAATCGTCGAAGTACGCCCTGATATAATGCTGATAGCGGTCGATGTCCGAGGCTATCACCGCAATGTCACGATACCGGCAGTTTTTTTCCCTGATTAGGCGGAGAATCTCCCGGGCGACGAAACGGACTTCCTCCCTTTCGTTCGGGGCCGAGATTATACGAATATTTTCCGTCGATTTTAGTTGAGGAGTTTTATGCCGGAATAAGTTTTTCTCGATATGGGCAAGCGACGGATTGGCGGAAAATCTCATCGGCTTCTCTAAGATAACCGGCTGGGCTAAGGGCAGCTTGTTTTTTTTAATCGTCTGGAAAAGACTGCAAAAAGTCCGCTCGGTCGGTGCAAATAGGCCGACCGGATCGATATTCTCTATTGCCGGACTTGATAAATCCAAATTTGACGGGTCCAGACAAAAAGCGATTTTCACATCGGCCGTCACTTTAAGCAGTTCGGTGAGCAAAGCAAATTCGGCCTCGGTAAAACCGGCAAAGCCGTCAATCCATAACTTCGCCCCTTTGACGAAATCCGCTATAGCAACCGCCCGGCAGACCGAAGTCAGTTGAGCAACGGGATCGTAAAAATCCTCTTCCACGAATTTCAGATAATCTTTTAGAATCAGGGCGATATCTGTAAATTTTAAGGCGGTCAGATTTTTAGTCTGGTCTTTTTCAAGCTCGTTCAAAAGCCTCTCGATATCATCGGGCGTCTTTGCATATTGGTGCAGCTCATCGATAGTGCGAGCCATCTGTCGGGACAGGCCCGGCCGGAGAGTAGATGAGCCGAAGATTTTCAGGTTGCTTTTATTATCGTGAAGAATCCTGTGGACGATCATCTGTCGGCCGATGCGGGAAAGTGCCGGTCGGGCCGTATTTTTACCTAAAAGCAGAAACTGCAGCCGGTCGAATGAAAGCACATTCAATCTGTGGTAACCTGTTATCCGCTCATCGCTTAGAATCGCCCGCTCTGCCTGGTAGGTCGCCTGCTCGGGGACAAGCAGAATCAGCGGTTCATCACCGGTACCCAGCAATGCCTCGATAATCTGTCGGATGCAATAACCGGTTTTTCCCGTGCCGCTTCTGCCAAGAATAAATTGAACCGCCATAAAAGTCGTCCCTGATTGAAAGTTAAAAACTCCTTTCTTTTCTACCATAAAAAACGGCGGTTTTCAATTATCATCAGTATGGAAATTAATTTTCGGCCTGAGCCGGGTTATTAATATTCCGGCGTGCCGATATATTCCGGCTGGCGGCGTACGGGGCTGAATACGGCCCGGATAATGGTTTGAATTTCCTCCTGTTTCGGATATGAAAAGACCATATAGCTTTCGAGTTCGTATTGTCCATCCGATTGTGATTTTGTGTACCATTCGACCCTTGCAAGCAGATTAGTTTTGGCGTCTGCAAAAATCCGCCATTTTCTGTAAACAATTTCCCCCTCAGTTGTGCCCTGCTGTTGCCATGTCAATTCGTAGATTTCCGTGCCGGCATATTTGGCGGTAACCACCGGATCGACTACAAGTTTCCATACGGCATCTTTAGGAATCTCATCTTTTTGAAAATATCTCTCCAGACCGGAATTTTGGATCATCGATTCCTCGAATTCGGCGAGCATACTCTCGGTGATTGGTTCGGTCCGGACAGTATTCGAGGACAGGAACGTCTGCATTTTGGTTTTATTCGGAATGTCCCATAAGGCGAAGTGCATTCGATTGTTTTCAATGGACTTTATCATTTTTACATTTAATGTGGTCGATAGCCATTGCTGCTCGTATGGTTCCGTGCCGCCGGCCTGGAATTTTGTGATGCAGATGTTTTCAACTTTTGTCAGTGCTGTATCAATCCTGCCGGGGGCGCTCGTTGTCGAGGTCGATATTTTGAGGAAAAGGACAGCAATTACAATAATCGCCGCGGCGACAGCAGCAAATTTTATTATTTTATTAGAAAATATATTTTGCCGTACGTTTCTGCCGGTTTTGTGTGACGGCGATTTTAAGGATTTTTCCAAAGCTGCAAAAGCATTATTAAGAATACGCTCGTCCGTTTCCGGCTTTGTCGCTATATGTAATTTTCCAATTGTTTGTTCTATATTGTCTGCAGTATTCATTTCTTCCGCTCTCCGTTTAAAACTGTTCGCAGCTTACCGATTCCGTATCTGTATCTTCCCTGCACCGTGCTGGTGGTAATGCCCTGCATCCGGGCGATTTCCCTGAATTTCATACCGCCTTTGATGTGCAGGATGATTGTCTGACGCTGCTCGAAGGGCAGCCGGAACAAGGCATCGGTCAGCAGCCGGAATTCTTCGCCGAACATCGCCGACTGCAGGGGATCTCCAGAGTTCGAACTTATCTGGCGGGCATCGTTCAGAGCGACCGTTGGGTGCTTTTTTTTACGATAAATATCCCGGACGCGGTTGGCGACGCTGGCGACTAAGTAGTTGCGTAAGCTGACCCGCGGCTTGATATTTCCGGCGCCGGCGGCAAAGGAGACAAAAACATCGTGCAGGACGTCTTCAGCCGCACTGACATCGTGCAGCAAAGAGGCGGCGATTGTCAAAAGGTTGTCTTTATACTTCAGGTAGATTCGGCGCAGGGCCTTTTTATCCCCGTGGCTCAGTTCCGATATCAGACGCTCGTCTTCCAGCATCTACAACCAGCCTAATTTAGTTACATCATCGACCTTCACTATCAGTATGACGTATCGGGAGAAAATTTAATCTAAGAAAAATATTTTTATGGGAAATTTATTCGATCAGGTGTCTTTCAGCCCTCTGTTTTTTTAACCGGCTGCGTTTTCTTTTTTCATCCAGGCGTTTTTGCCTGGCAGCAAAAGGAATCCTGGTTTTTTTCCTTACTGGTCGGATTCTCAAAGCACCGGCAAGTAATTCTTGGAATTTCTCAGTGGCTGCATTGCGATTTGCTTTTTGTGTCCGGAACTTTTGTGAAGCAACATGTAAAAGGCCGTTTTTATCGACCCGCGTTGACAGGCGGGAAAAAATTTGCTGTTTTTGCCGGTCGGAGAGACTTCGGCTGCCGGCCACGTCGAATAACAGCGTCATCCGGGTATTGACCTTATTGACGTTTTGTCCGCCCGGACCGGCGCTGCGTGAGGCCCTGAAAGACAGCTCATCTTCACCGATATAAATGTCACGTGTAATTTCAATCATAGTATTCGTATGTGTTTCCCATGTTTTCCTGATACTTTACTGTACTTCAATAAGTGGAAATAATCAAGAGGTTATGTTTTGCCTTGAATGGTGGCGGAAAATGCTTAAAGTATTGATGTGTTCTAATTTTGGGTTTTGTATGAATTAAGGAGTTCACAAATGCGAATTGTAAAAATGAAATCGAAAGTTGTTATGCTTATTTTATCCGGCCTGTTGTTATTTTTATTGTCGGCCGTCACCATTTATTCGAAATCGGCCGAAGCTCAGCAGAATTCTGTCGCCGGCGTGGAGGAATTGAGGGCCGGTAAAAATTTCATCCCGACAAGGATTTATACCGCCGAGCAGGACGAGCAAGTCCTTAAATTATTCGAAGGTCTGCGCGTAGCGGATGTCTCCGACGGGATGGATAAAGCCGGTTTGGCCAATATCGGCCTGATGTCACCTGAAATCCACGCCCTCTGGAAAGATACTCAAAATTTCACGCACCGTTTTATCGGTATTGCTGTCACCGTGCGATATGTCCCTACCAATAAGCCCCCGGCCCCACGGATGGAAACCGGGGCGTTCGATAGCTGGGTCAGCAACTGGTACAACAATATTTCGAGTGAGCCGTTTGTCTCGCTGCTGCGTAAAGGCTCTGCTCTGGTCATCGACGAAGCACCGGAAGCCGACGTTGGCTCCATCGGCTCGAATAATATTATGGGATGGAAATTGGCCGGTTGTGTCGGAGTTGTCACCGACGCCACCGCCCGCGACACGGACGAAATTATTACCGAAAAAATCCCGCTTTACTTCCGTAAGCCCGGCAGAGGCATTCGTCCGGGGCGAAACGAAGTCGAATCGGTCAACCGTCCTGTAGTCTGCGGCGGAGTATTAGTCGAGCCGGGTGATGTAATTGTGGCCGACGGAGACGGCGTGATAGTAGTACCGAGGGCACATGCTAAAGAAGTTGCCGAATACGCCAAAGCGACCATCGAGGGTGATAAAGCCGGCCGGCGAAATTTATATCAAAAGCTCGGCCTGCCGGAGGATAGTTCGGTGAAGTAACAGCGATAACGGTTATATAAAAATTAGGATTCTATGTGATTTTCAATATGTCACGCCGGTTTCGAGTTTTGCATTTTTAACCGGATTATTCTGCTTGGGTAATGTAAAGACGAAGGTACTGCCCTGGCCTAATTCTGATTCGACACAAATGGTCCCACCGTACGTTTCAATAATTTTTTTGACGAGTGTGAGGCCTATGCCGGAACTTTTTAACTCATCACGCGGCTCGAGCGTCTGATACATCCGGAAGATTTTTTCATAGTTCTTCTGTTCGATTCCACAGCCGTTGTCGGCGACGCTGAACTTCCAGTTATTAGCCTCTTCGACGCAGCCGATTCTTATTCGGCCGAGCGGCTTGTCGATATATTTTATGGCATTGCTCAGTAAATTCTGTAAAACCTGAGAAATTTGGGTTCGCTCGAACTCGACGACCGGCATTTCGCCATCGACAGCGATCTCTATGTTGTCGGGTACGGAAATCATACTGATAATTTGCGGCATGAGTAGATTAAGATCGATCCACTCCTTTTGATTCTTCAGGTGTCCTGCTCTCGAGTATTTTAATATACCCTCGATCAAGTCATACATTCTGGTAACCTGATTAGAGAGCAATTCCAGATACTCTTTTCCTTTATCATCCAGTACATATTGATAATCGTCTGAAATCCATTCGGCCGCTATTTTGATTGTTCGCAGTGGTTCCTTGAGATCATGTGAAACAATATGGGCAAAGTCATTTAGCTCGCGGTTGATTTTCTGCACTCTGCTCAGAAGCATTGCCTGTCTGCTTTGAGCCTCCATACGTTCGGTGATATCTGTTAGAATCAGATTTACAGCAACAACCTGCCCGTCAACCATAACAGGTACAACACGTGTTTCCCATTTAGTATTAGGGCCGTGTTTTCCAGGGCCATTGGCTTCATGGCTGTCCGGTTTTCCGGTCAGAAAAACCCTCTCAATAGATTCTCTTACCATTTGGTGTTGTTCGAGTGGTACATATTCATAGATTGTCGTTCCAATCACATCCTTCATATCAAAGCCCCCAACAGAGCGGTTGATGAACTGAATTCTACCGTCTTTATCCGCAGAAAGGATGACATCAGGTACGTTTTCTGCAAGTGAGCGCCATTTTTTCTCGCTCTCTCGCAGGGCTTCTTCCGCTTTCCTCAAAGCAGACAATTCTTTCTTTTCTGTGATGTCATAAACTATTCCTTGATATCCGTTGATTTGGCCGCACATACCTGTAGTAGGACTTGAAAAAATGGTTACATATATCTTTTTGCCTTCGGATGTTCTAAGGGAGATCTCCTTACTTTTTATATACTCATTGTCCAGCTCGCTCAAAAACTGTGCTCTTTCTTCGGAGTTGAGCCAGAATCGCTTGTGGAGAAATTCTCTGTTCATGAATTCCTGCGGCCCGGAAGCCTCGAAGAGCCCCACGAATGCGGGATTGACATAAGTGACGAGGTGATTCAGGTCGGTCATGTAAAAGCCGATTTTGGACTCATCCATAAATCCCAGGATAGTTTCTTCTTCGGCCTGTATCTTGTCCTTGACCGCTTTGAAGATATCCGTCTGGGTAACAATGCCGCAAAGCTTCTTGCCGTCAATCACAACCAGCCTGCGAACACTTTTATTTTCCATCGTTCGGCTGGCGCTGAAAACCGAATAATTCGGAGGAATGCTGAATACTGGAAAAGACATAACTTCTTCCACCTTTGTATGGCATGGATTCTTGTTTAATGCGACGACTCTTTTCAAAAGGTCTCTTTCGGTAAGGACGCCTGTAACACGATCTGCGTCCATGACAACAACCGATGAGATATTTCTCGAAGCCATTATTTCCGCAGCTTCCGCTACGGCTGCTTTTCTTTGTATCGTATATACGTCATCGCTCATTGTTTCCGAGATATCCCTCCACATCCCGTAAGATGTCAGGACACGGGTCAAATCGGTTTGTGTCACGATACCGACCAGTTTCCTGCCGTCCAGGATGGGCAATCGCTTGATTTTTTTGTCCTCCATTATATTGCCTGCTTCGAGGACCGACAAATCGGAAAAAGCGGTCTGGACAGGGGATGACATTATCTCCGACACTTTCATCCTGCGAGTATCTTTGCCCTGAACCACCGCTTTTTTAAGAAGGTCCGTCTCGGTAAGGATTCCCGTGATATTTTCACCATCCGTTGCAACGATACAGGAGATATTTTTCTCCGCCATCGTCATAGCCGCCGAAGCAACGGTCTCCTGTGGTGAAATTTTAGCGACATCTCTGCTCATTACCTGATTGATTTCCATCCAGATATTGGGAGAGGTCGTATAGTTTGTTGTGGAAAAACCTTTTACCTTGGCTTTGGCTAAATCTATGAACTGCCTTCTATCGGTCATAATTTTCTTCCTAATTGCCTGAAGGTTGTATTGGTCCGCGTGTCTTTTATCGGCAGTTATTGCAGCAATTATAAGTAATTAGAGCTGTTATCGAGGCGGTTCCGGCGGTTTGCCTCGGAATTATGTAACCTTGTATTACGAGATTTTAAGAACTGTCCGATAACAGATCGATATCACCGGCTTGCTAATAATTTTTGAATTGAATTTACCTGATATTTTTGTTAACCTGATTATAATAAGTCATGGAGATGAAATACATTGAGGCGATATTTCTTTCATGTGCTTATACCCTTTAGATTGAAGAAACGTTTTGAGGAGGCCGGCCATGCAGGGGCTTTATGCACCTGAATTCGCCTGTTATCTGGTAACACGTAAGACAGAAGAATGAGAAGGCAATCGTTAACACGATTGTCGCTATCAACTCGTCTTATCCACTTGTCTTAAGCCTGAAAATAAAAGGATTTTATTCGAAAATATCCGGAATTTTTTATTGACGACATGGTCAAATGAACATATATTGTGTATAGTGAATAGTATCTGGCATATAGCATTAAACGAAGAAGATAAAAACAATCATCCCGGCCGGGTCGGGATTCCTTAATTTTGATTTTTTAGTTTTAACTTTTCAATATGGAACCGTTAACGGAAAAACAGCAGAAAGTGCTCAAATACATCGAAGGCCGGCTGGAAAGAAACAATCCGCCGAGCCAGCGGGAAATCGCCCGGCACTTCAGACTGGCCCAGAACGCCGTGTTTCAGTTGATAACTTATCTCCGGAAAAAAGGCTATCTGGAAATTTCATCCGGCCACAGGGGGCTTCGGCTCTCGAAGGAATATATCGAAAAATCAAAAAAGCCCAGGGGCTTTCCCCTCGTCGGGACGGTGGCGGCCGGTCGGCCGATATTGGCCGAGGAGAATATCGAGCAGTTCCTGGATCCGGGTGAGATATTTGGACCGACTGCGAAGATGTTTGTTCTCAAAGTTAGGGGCGATAGTATGATCGATGAGGGGATTATGGACGGTGATTTCGTCGTGGTCGAACCGGCCTCGGAGATTGCCAGCGGCCGAATAGGCGTGGTCCTTCTCAACGATGAGGCGACCGTCAAGAAGATATATGTCCGGCGAAAAGATATTGCTCTCGAACCGGCCAACAAGGCCGCCGGATATAAAACAATGTATATCAAAAAAGGCAGTGACAACATCCGTATCATCGGAAAAGTCACGGTGTGTTTCAGGAAATTATGAATACGCAGCAAACCGGCAGAATTTATATCGGCATCGCGGGCTGGTCGTACCCCGACTGGAAGGGAATTGTCTATACCGATTCCAAAATCGACCAGCTCGAGTTTGTCAGCAGGTTTGTCGATTGTATAGAAATCAACAGCACCTTTTACCGGCCGCCCTTCGAGAAAACCACCAGAGCCTGGCTGGAAAAGACTTCGAGCAAGCCCGGTTTCTTCTTCACCGCCAAATTGCACAGAGATTTTACACACGGCGGCAAAATCGACACCGATACGGCAAAACAGTTTTACAAAGGTTTCGAGCCGTTTCTAAAAGCGGGAAAGCTTCGGCACCTGCTCGCCCAGTTCAGATACGACTTCGACGATACCGATTCGCACCGCCGGCACCTATCAAGAATCGTGGAGATTTTTTCTGCGAGCTTTAGCCTTGCCGTCGAGGTCAGGCACAAATCCTGGCAGGCGCCGGGTGCCCTGGAATTTCTCGACGGTCTCGGCGTCACCGTCTGCAACCTCGATTACCCGACGGCCTGGAATTCGTTCGATTTGCAGCAATGCACCGTCGGACGCAACGGCTACTTTCGTATGCACGGCAGGAACGCGGCGGCCTGGTTCAGCAAGGCGTCAAGAGATGAAACTTACAACTACTACTACAACGAAAAGGAATTGTCCCGGATAAAACTGCGGGTCAGCGAGCTGGCGAAAGCACTAAAAACCCTGACCGTGATTACGAACAATCACTACCGCGGTGCCGAATTAGCCAACGCCCTCGAATTGCGATGCCTTCTGACCGGGCAGAAGCAGCCGGTGCCGGAGGGGCTTTTGCGCCAATATCCGCAACTGGAAAGGATCGCTCTGAAACAGTGAGATAAAAAATGACGACGAAAATACATACGACCCATATTCCTGATTTGTCTGTCGCGGGACATCACACCCTGTTCGAGGCGGTGGTTCCGGCGGGATTTCCCTCCCCCGCCGCCGATTATGAGCAGGACAGGCTCGATTTGAACAGGCACTTAGTCAAAAATCCCGTTGCAACATTCTTTGTCCGCGTGACCGGCGATTCAATGCTCGGGGCGGGCATCCATCACGGCGACCTTCTCGTGGTGGACCGTTCGCTTCAGCCGAGGGACAAAAACGTGGTCATCGCAGTTGTGGACGGCGAACTGACCGTCAAAAGGATCCGGATAAACCGGCGGAAAATTACCTTAGAGCCGGAAAACCACAACTATCCGGCACAGGAAATCACCGAAGAAACCGAATTCGAAGTCTGGGGCATTGTCACCAACGTCATCCATCAGTTATGAAAGAGATATTCGCACTCGTTGACTGCAATAATTTTTACGTTTCCTGCGAGCGGATTTTCAATCCGAAGCTGGTCGGCCGGCCGGTGGTGGTTTTATCCAACAACGACGGCTGCGTTGTCGCCCGCTCGAACGAGGCGAAGGCGCTGAATATCGGTATGGGTGTCCCCGCCTTCGAGGTGGCGGATTTAATCAAAAAACACAGCATCGAAGTTTTCTCGTCGAACTATACTCTTTACGCCGATATGTCCCGCCGGGTCATGGAGACCTTAGCGACATTTGCCCCGGAGATAGAGATATATTCCATTGACGAGGCGTTTTTGAACCTCGCCGGGTTCAAATCTCCCTTGGCCGATTACGGCCGGCAAATCCAGCGAACCGTCAAACAATGGACAGGCATGCCGGTGTCCATCGGTATCGCCGGGACAAAGACACTGGCGAAAATCGCCAACCATCTGGCCAAGCGCTCAGCGGAATTAGACGGCGTCCTGGACTTGAGCGCCTCGGCCAATATCGAAAAGGTCCTGGCCGAGGTCCCTCTGGAAAAGGTCTGGGGCATCGGCATCCGCTCGGCCATAAAACTAAAAAGAGCCGGACTGAAGACCGCCCTCGATTTGAGCAAAGCCGATATTAGCTGGATAAGGAACAGGTTCGGCGTTGTGGGCGTCAGGACCGTTTATGAGCTGCGGGGAAGCTGCTGTTATCCTTTGGAGGACAATCCCCCCGCCCGGCAGTCGATTGTCGTTTCGCGCATGTTCGGCGTGCCGGTTGAATCTATCGAGCAGCTAAAAGAAGCGGCGGCCACTTACGCCGCCAGGGCCGGCGAAAAATTGCGAGAGCACAGTTTGGCGGTAAATTTACAGACCGTCTTTGTCACCACCAGCCGCTTCATCAAAAACAAGTATTTCAATTCCCATACTTTTGCATTCGAGACGGCGACCAGCAACACAGCTGAGCTTATCCGGGCGGCACTTTCAAGTATAGACCGTCTTTACCGCAAAAACTGCCGGTTCAAAAAGTGCGGCGTGGTCCTGCTCGGCCTTGTCCCCGAGGACCGGGTGCAGCGAAATTTGTTCGATAAGACTGACCGACAAAAGTCACGGCGTCTGATGCGGGCAGTCGATAGAGTCAATTCCAGGATAAATACCCCGCTTTATTGGGCCGCCGAGGGACTAAAAAAGGACTGGCACGTTCAGTTCCGCCGGCGCTCCAAGAAATTTACCACCTGCTGGGACGAGCTGCCGGAGGTAGCTTAAGGCGAAATGATGATTCTTTTGAGATGTTTGCAGGTTACAAACCTAAGACTGTGAATTCGACGATTCGGACGGTACGTGCTCAATCTTGAATATCACTTTCGCCAGAGGATCGGGACATTGCCATTGATCCAGCATATTCAGCATTCCTTCGCCTTTCTTGTTGTTCATGGTTGCCGCAGTAAGGGGCGGCAAAAGGCTGCCCAAAGCAAAAATACAGACACTCTCGCCGTGTGGAATTTCAAGTTTGGCGTTTCTTATATAAAAGTAATCCCCTGACTTTGTCCGGTTGCAATCGCCCTCGGCTTTGATACACGTCACCTTCAAATCTTTAAACACAAAATTACCTCCGTATGAATTTCAATTCAATAAATTCTCAACAATGCTTTCAGATTAGAAAAACTATTAAAGCATTTCAAATTGATTATAACAATTCTGTGTTCGATAAACAAGAATAAAGACCCGCTCGTTTTCACGAACCGGCCTTAATGAATTTGTCCTGGGCTTGTTGAGATACTTTTAATGAAAAATATGTCTAAGCGGGCTGCTATTTTCCAAATGTGGCTGTGCTTGTGAATAACGGCGTGTCGGATATGAAAGACCGACTTGAGACTTGCGGGTTTTTTCAAACGATTTCAAAAAACGTATTTCCATAATCAGCAGGATAAATAATGTCAGAGCGAATATATTAATTCCCACCAGCCACTGCTGCCCGCTGTTGAAGTAAAGAGAATAGTGGCTGCCGAAAAGAAATTTGAATCCCCACCCGCCCGAATATTTGTATATATTAAAACACGCTCCGGCAAACAGGATGTAAACCACCGAAGGTCCCGTGACAACAGGTATTTGAATGGCCTGGAAAATAGCGCTAAGCACGAGACCCAGTCTCGGTTTCACGATGATGGTCAGACCTGCTATTATCCCGAACGAAAATACCAGGATAAAGATAACGTGGAATGTCACTTCTATCTGTGTGGGCTGGTCTCTCAGAAAGCAACGTCCGATGAGGCCCAGCCCGAACAGTCCGCCGCCGATTTGGACAAGCGAGACAATTATTTTCAAGAGTTTGTTCATATATAAAAATCTCCTGTTGCTGCTATTTTAAAAATAAAAAAGCCCCGCAATAGGATTTATATCGTCAATAAATGATTACGACGTTAGCCAGCTCCCGATAACTTCCAGGTCCTTATAAAATGCAGCTTATCAGCCTTGTCTGTGCGTGTCGGAAATCCGGTAGTGGCCCGGTGTTCACGCGGGCATGTTGAGTTCTACCTATTTTGGCCGATAGAAAAGATTGCTTCGTTTAGCGCAGAAAATTCATCACCTCTGTGCACCCTGGCCTTGACGTGCATGGTGCTGTTGAGGGTTATAGGTCCGGTGTACCGGATTGCGGTATCCGACGGACTCGGAGCCGTGCCGTCAACGAATCGTCCTGCGACTAATTCAACCGAGATAAGAAAATCCGAACTTGTCAGCGACGTATTCAGGCCGTGTATTGCCAGGATGTTATCACCCTGACGCAGGACACCGATATACTGTGAAATATCGAAAGCCTGCAGGCCGGCCGCCTCGTGATTACCTGAGGCATATGAATTCCATCTCGGCGTGCCGCTAACAAGGGACCTGTGAACTTCTGCCCCGTTGATATATGCGACAAAGCCGTCGTCGTACCTAACCTTAAGTGTTATAAAATCGTAGCTCCCGAGGTCCCCGTTCACATGGAAGGGAATCCGGATATAGCAGCCGGGATATTTGTTGTACATTTGCGATTCGACATCGAGTGTTATATAATTCTGGTAGCCGGAATCCCTTTCGTATCCAACGCCGCCGGGCGAGCCGGTGACAATCATCCATCCGGAGTCGTCAAAATCACCGGCACCTTTCCATGCATTGTCAACCTCGGTGGTCGGGACCAGTGCCCGCTTGGGAGTATTTTCAGCCACGAAGGTCGTATCGATTACCTGCTGTGCGGCCGTTCCCGGGATGCCGGGGTCTGTGCCGTCAAGCGTATAATAAATAGTGCCCGAGCCGTTGGGATTTGTTATAGTCAGGATGTCACCGGCAGAGATATAACCACCGTGCTGATAGGAGCCGTTGATATTAAAAACCGGGGCGTTCAAATCGAGATTGTACAGGCCGTTCTGTGCGAAGGCCTGGAATACCGGCTCCTCACGATTCGGTATGAACTGCTCGGGAACAAAATTTACTGGATATTGTGTAGTTGCCGGCAGAACAGCCGATACCTCGGCGAAAACCTCCCACCATTGAGCTAACAAATGCGATTCGGTCAAGATACCATCGTTGTGAAAATGTTTGTGAATGCGGTCGGCAAAAAGCTGTCTGAAGCCCGCGTTGGCCCTCAGAGCACGATACAGCCGGGAAACCGGATCAGACATGTGGTTCAACCCCGGAGTCGATGCCCATGTGGGAAAATCCTCGAATGCCGTCAGCTCGAAATTATTCCCGACCACCCATGTTTCGGCTAGACCTTCGGCGTCCCAGACGGAGAACCTGAATTTACCGGATTCAGATCTCTCGCGGTGAACGTCCCAGTTGTTGCCGGGCCAGTCGAAGTTGGCAATGTAGATTTCGAGGATGAGGAAGTCCACAAACGTTGGGATATCGAACCTTTCAGCGACATAATCGTATTCGGCGGAGTTTGCAAGGTTATGGCTGTCCGCATAATCGAGCAGGTCGTTCCAGGCAATCATGTCACCGTCCCGTGTTCCGGATTGGGTAATCACATCGAATTCGTTGACAGTGTCGTACCATTCCTGGAAGAATTCATCGTCGGCCCTTGCAGTGGGATTATAGAAGCCCTTGTAATCACCGTTGAGATAGAGATTGGCGAACGTTCCCGTCACCTGGACCGCCCCCATTTCCCTGAACAACCGCCTGGCCCATTCATCCTTGACGAACGGAGCGCAGGCGTCGTTGTGCCCGCCACGCAGGACGATACTCTGGAAACGATAGATATCGATGAACGGGAAGAACGGATATTCGAATCGGTTATCGCCATAGCTGTTGCGGAAGTAGAGATTAAAGCTGAACTTGTTGCTGTTCATACTCGGCCGGCCGTTCCAGCATGTCACCCAATCATCGCCTCGGGTATAACGCGGCCTTGTGTAGTCACTGCCGTGAATGCGGATGCCGCAGTCAATCTGGAGGCTGGTTTCGGTCCGCGGGTCGATGATTTCGAAGGAGACCGGACGTTCGTATTCTATCCCCCGGTGTATCGGATTGTTGTAGCTGCCCTGGCCGCTGGCGTGCCATACGCCGTCATTGTCATAATAACCGCCGACGATTGCCATGATGCCGTCCGGTTCGAAAAAGGTCGTGTCCTCGTCACCGACAAGTGACACTACCGGCATGGATTTGATAGCGTCACCGGCGTTGAATATGTAAGTATGCGTTGTTGTTCGCGAAGGTATCCAGCCGGTTTTTATCGCCGCCGCGCGAAGGCAGGTAGTCGAACTAATATGAACGGCGGTTTTATATTCCCTGCCGGTCGTCGAAGGTTGTCCGTTTTTAACAGGTTCGCTGCCGTCGGTCGTATAATATATCTGAGCATCGTCCATTGTATTTGCGATTGTAACATAGAAATCTCTGTCGTAAAAACCTCGCTCGCGGCTGAATTCGGGATTTTCAATTATACCCAGGTACGGCTCTTCATTCTCCGCACCCGGAGTCGGTTTTGCAAAATAACGCATGTCACTGCCAGCATCAGGATAACGGCCGTAAGAAATGTCGGCAGCTTGTTCGTCGAATGTAATACTGTCAATTGTTGTATCACCGTCGGAAGCGACCAATCCGATTTGCTCGCCGTCGCCGGACAGATTAAATCCTGCATGTAGCGGACCGTCACCGGTTTCACCGTCCGCCCAGATTAATAGATAACCGTTTGCCGGAACTATGGTTTCGGAGGGGGCATTATCCGGAATTTGCCACTTATCCGGCTCATCCAGATCATCCGTCAGATACATCCCGCCTATATCGATGTCTGTCCGGCCGAAATTGTGGATTTCGATCCAGTCGTCGTAATCGCCCTGCTGGTCGGTAATTCCGCGGTTGTTAGTGTTGGAAGCCATTAACTCGTTAATTACAAGCGTTGTTTCAGCCTGAGCGGAGACCACAGGACCGATCCAAAACAGAATAAGAACCAACGAAAATAGTGACAATCTTATTGTTTTATATGCTCCATCCATGATGATATTCATCTTAACATAAATATATGGAAAAATCAACATCTCAATCCGTGGATAATCATCCCAAAGAATGTGTGAGTTTTTTTAAGTTCTTTCCCTAAGCTCTAAATTTCACACAACTTTCCGCAAAATGGATAGTCAAATTTATGCTGCCTTTTTTAGACTACGGCCCTTTTAACTCTTTAGTATTATCATACCACTGCTTCCATTACTGCCGATAGTATGCGCCATTGCCGTCGACCGGATTCAAGTGCATGATGCCCTTTGCGAGTCAGCCGATAGTATTTTCGCGGCCTGCCGTTCTCTGCCGTTACTCTACGAGCTGTAAGTAGGTTCTTCCTGTGTAAACGGTGTAATGCAGCATAAACAGTACTCTCTTCGAGCTGTAGAATTCCCCGGGAACGTTTCTCCAATACTTTCACTATGGAATATGCGTAGTCCGGCTGAGACTCTAATACTGCCAACATCAGGGTCTCTATGTGACCGTCGAGAACCTGCTTGCGTAGTCTTACTATTGTATCGTTTGCTTTCACGCCGATACTCCTATAAATATCTTAAATTTCATATAACATTGTTTTTTTACACTTTATACTGCAACATGTATTATACTGTATAGTGCGTAGTATAACAAGTTATACCAATTGTACATAATAAATGCGCTTCGTCGGTCATTTTGAGCGTAGCGAAGCGGAGTCGAGAAATCTGGTCTCTAATTTGGATTTATCTGACAATTCGCTACCAGATTTCTCCACTACGGTCTGCATTTTGCAGCCCTCTGTTCGAAAAGACAATAGTGCAAATTATAATCACAATTAGTATTACAGGAAACGTCAAAGCGCAAAGGAAAGTCCCTACAATTTTCATGACAGGATTTTATTCGCTTAGCTGCTGAATCTACAGGCCGGGTGCAGGTGTGATTGCCTGCCAGTTGTTCGGATTGTCACCCGAGGCACTACCCGAGAAGGAGATGCGACCAAGAGCATCACCTGTGCCGTCAGGTGTCGCCGGCCAGGGATGATAATCGCTGTAGGTGACCTGGTCAACGATAATCCATGAATAATCCACGTCGGGCGTATCCGGAGCCAGGGATTTTTCAAGTGCAAGTCTTTCTCCGCCGTTCGATAAATTGCCCGTATAAGGACCGAATACATTCACATTAGCGGTTAAATCACAACCGTAAGCAGTCTCGAATGCCGCTAACCGGGCAGTTTCCAATTCAGGGTCAAACGGGACTACGACGATGCTTGCTCCCGAAGCCATAGAGACGCCGGATGGGAATGTATAAGAAACGGCGTTGTCAAGGCGCCATGTACCATCTGCATTGTAAAGTTGTACTGTCGAACCGGCAGGATTGTAAAGTTCTATATATTCGTCATTGTCACTACCTTCTTCGGGATGGTACATTAACTCACTTATAACAACATGTTCGTTCGGCGTCGCATTGGGAAAGTCACGTGTCCCTGTCATGCTGAACCAGTAATCCCCTCCGTCGGGATACCTGCCGAGCGAAATATTATTTTCCTGACCCTTGAACTTAACGCAGTCAACCACGCGGTTAGCGCTACTGATGCCGGGCAGGTACGACAGGAAGATATTTTCGCCGGCCGTACTCAAACCAAAACCGCTTGTAATCGGATTATGAAAACCTGTAACCTCATCGTAGCTTATAAAGCCACCTGAAAAAAGGGCCATCGATGAAAGTCGATATTTCTTCAATTCTCCGGGATCGTCACTAAGATACCAATCGCCGTCCAGATTGACGGTTGAGTCCGATGCATTATAAAGCTCAATCCAGTCATTGGAATTAAAGTCCGGATGCTGAGGATTGGAGTAATCCGTATTCGCTATGAACTCATTAATAACGACTGTCTTCGCCGGTACTGCCGGGTCTTCCGATCCGGGTGAGCCGTTAATATATGAGCTTGCCCGCCAGTTACCCGAGTAATTCAATATTCCCGCCTGCTGGTCTTCCATAGACCACCAGTTCTTCGGTACAAGTGAGTGCCCTGCCCCGTCGGCTGCCTGCGGCCAGCCGTAACCGTCAGAGTAGGTGAAGTTTATCACAACTCCGTTCCATGAATCGGATATTTCGATGTCTTCTCCGCCGTTGGCGAAGTTTCCATCGTAGGTGCCGGCGATTCGGCTCGAAAGGCCTGTACCGTAGCGTGACTCAAATGCAGTCTGATTGCCGACCACAAGAACGAATTCACCGGGTCCGAGACTTATCACATTACTGCCTGCAAATGAAAAGTCAACTCCCTCCGTAATCGAAACCGTGCTAAGGTCAAGTGTCTTTGTTGTGCTTGTGTTCTTTAGTTCGATA
Source organism: uncultured Pirellulales bacterium (assembly GCA_964431695.1). Taxonomy (GTDB): domain Bacteria; phylum Planctomycetota; class Phycisphaerae; order Sedimentisphaerales; family Anaerobacaceae; genus JAFGPS01. The sequence continues at coordinate 34,284 of CAYSKI010000030.1, forward strand.
AACTCGAATTCATCGTTATCGTAAGTTCCATCCGCATCGGCTGCGGGGTTATACATAAGCTCACTTACGCGAAGGTAGTTTAGGATGTCGGCTCCTATCGCTTCGCCCGTGACAAACTCGATCGGCTCCGACCAGTGACTCCACCTATCGGTATTATCTTTCATACTGCTGCGAACACGATAGGTTCTGTCTGCCCTGACTACATTGCCGGGTATTTGTATATCAAGCTCAGCCGGATTTGTTATTTCATTGCTTTCCCACGCAGCATTAAGCTCGTACTTGCTTTTTCCGAGAGGCGGAACGACGGCAGGTTCGACAGGTTCCCCGCTCAACATAGTCACAGAGACATCGATCGAGAAGTCGCTGCTTGTGGTTGTTGTCTGCAGGGCATGAACGGCAATCACGTTCGTACCGTTAACAAGATAATCATAAGGGCCCCGCAGCGTGACTTCTTCATAACCGGCCGCCTCGTGGTCGGAGACGCCGGTCAGACTGTCATGGAATTTATCCCCATTGCTGCAGTACATTCTCCTGACCTCGGTGCCGTTAATCCAGATGATGCAGCCGTCATCTATATATACGTGAAGTTTTAATATCTGCACCTGGTCTTTATCTGTTATATCGAATGTATTTCTGAGATAAACCGTATAATAAGTCTGATACATATCATCCAGAACAGTGAAGTCGTCGTTATCCGAATAGCCGATACTGGTTTGGCCGATGGGCCAGTCCTCGTCATTGAAACCCGGCTGCCTCCAACGGTCGATCGGATTGGTGGGTTCGGCGGTTCCTTTGAAATATCTCCAGTAGCTATTTTTTTCCAGCAGGATAATTTCGTCCGAGGCATCGGCAGGCTCGGGGCTGTAGTTCAAATCATATTCCGCAATCCGCCATTTCATCGCGGCAAATGTCCCCGAACCCTGCGGGTCGCTGAACGCGCTGGTCCTGAACCGAAGGTCATTTAGCGGATAGTCAACGGCACCGATATAGCTGATAGTCGGAGTATAAGGGATATTAGTCGAATCACCATCCTCATCGGCGAGGGAATCGAGATTATTCGAAGTGCCGGGCCAATAAAAACCTCCACGAAAATTGCCGGCGGTCCAGGCAAACTGCTCCATAAGTGCGATGTTTTCCTCCAGTGTACCATTGTCCATTGGCGTCCCTGGAGTCGGATCCAGCCGCCATCGATCCCTGTCGGCCGGCACAAAATCCTCTATAAACGCCACCAATTGGTCCAACATGCCGTTGATTACTTCCGGCTGCCAATGCAGGTCCCGGAATTCCCTGATATAATTGCGGTATTCCTGTTTCAAGGGAGATTTTTCCGGATCGATTGGATATTGTGTAAAGACATGGTCAATATAACTCTGGTCGTAAATCGCTCCCTTGGCATGGTCGATACCGTAATTGAAATAAGGTCCCCATGAATCATCCACATCGAACGGCAGAAACTGTACTTTCCCGAAATAGTTGTTCTCAGAAGTATAATCCGGATAGAAGTACCAGGCCAGATTCTTGACACAATGAGTGCACGTAGCTCCGGTGAATACATCGAAGCTCCTTATGGATTCGATAACAGTATGGTAACGGTACCATTCGTCGCAATCCAAATGATTACGAATAAAATCAGGGGAAGCCTCGTAGGTCAGGTTCCAGCGGATGTTTTCATAGTCCGAAGCATCATCGACGGCGAATTCTCCCTGATAGCGCAGTTGGTCAAGACCACCATAAATTTTGTCCGACAGTTTATACAAATTTCCCATAGGTAGTCCCAGCCGTTCAAGGAACGCACCGTCGTAGTTTTCGAAGGCGAGATGGAGTCCCCAGAAATCACCTTCGTATTGGCCATAGGTGCCCGAGGGAGCCTCTTCGGTACCATCCACCACGCGTAAATGTATCCACCAGGCCTTGTATGCGGGAACATCGGCAGCTTCGAACAGCAGCATATCTATGATTTCGTTAATCCCGTAGGGGTAGCGGTTATAGCTGCTCCATACAATCTGATTACCAAACATTTTGCCTGTATTCAGATTCTGCCATTTGGAAGGAAATTTATTACCAAAAAGATCACGTGCCTGAAAATAGTTGCCGCGATTGAAGCGGAGTTTCATCGAACGCTTCCCGGCAAAATTACCGGATTGCTCGGCATAATTATACCGTCCGTTCCCGCCCCGCAAACGGTATCCGATGTGATCGTACACATGGCCTTCATAGATAAGTGCGCCTTCCCAGTTGTACGCTCTACCTGCATACTGATAATTCATATTCGAAGTGGCCTGGCGAATACGATCGGCCGGATTGTATCCATTGCACTGATAGAAATCATCTTCACGTGTAATAAGGGTGTAAACAGGTATCGAAGTCAATATCCGGGAGCTATAGACATGGCCGGGTCCTTCCGGGTGCACCGAGTCCCTGCCGGCCACGTAGTCCGGTACACCGTCATATACATAATATGCAAAATTCAGCGATGGGTCATCGGCGTACGGCACCCGGATAAGATCGCCGGTATTATCTTCGGTTTCAATGCGGTAACGCATAAGAGTTCGATTATTTTGGCCGGGAACAACGACGGTATAAACATCATCTCCTGCAATAACATCTTGTCCTGTGCCGTCATCCACCATAGTTAACCGGTTCCAGTTGTTTGGATTCTCAAAGTCCGGATTGACGGGCTGGCTTTGGAACGGATCTGAAATTAACAGAGATATTGGTGACACGGGCAGATAAGCCGGGATATATGAACCGGGCCGGACCACCTGATATTTTAATGTAACCTGTTTGACACCGTCGGGATCCGTTACTTTGGCAGTAATCACTACAGCTTCGCCTGATAGCGGCTGTTTGGGTTCATGGTTCACCTGGCGAATCTGCGGTGGGACATTCGTTGTATATGCACTGTTTTGGAGACCGGGTGTGGGGATACCGAACGCCGATTCCGGACGGTCCACATCTTCATGATAGCCCGAACTGCGCCAGCTTCCGGCCAGGTTGTTGTCCAGAGACGGATTGAGCAATTCCATAGATGCGCCTTCGCCGTTTGCTGCAATAGGCCAGGGAAAATCACTGTCGTAGTCAACCTCGTCTATCATTTCACCGGCGGTATTGTATAGAACGATACGCTCGCCATCATTACTTAGCTTACCCTCGAAAAGCCCAAAACCTGTAACGCGGAATTTAGTCCGGCACGCGTCCGGATTTTCACAAACGACGATATAGCCATTCGCTGCTATCAGGGTCCTGTCGGGAAAGACGTATGTTACTCCACTGAAATACCAGCCCGAAATATTTACCGGCCCTGTGGAAGGATTATATAGTTCTATAAACTCCACGGCCTCCTTGTTATTGTTGGGGTGGTAGTGAATCTCATTTATTACTACCTGTGGAGTCGCATCTGCGCGGATTACAGAAGTGAAAAATACAGTAAATAACAACAGTAGAGCTAATTTTTGCATAATCTAACAGTCCTATAATTAATTCTTTTTCCTATTTTAACACGTCACGATAGTAAAGTCAATGATTAAGGATTTATGCACGCAAATACGGTAAATCTGCAGAATAGCATTTATTTATATTTTCGGCACAGGAAGCTCTTGTCACCAGATAAATGAATTGTTGTGACTTACTCCGCTAATATCTCTAAGAAATAAAATGTTTTTGTAATTCCTTGTTTAATCGCTGTTTTCAAGAGTGGTTGCATCAAGCCTGTCTTTTTGACGTCCTGTGGCTTTTTTATTCATGATAGGAATTGCGACATCTCTTTGTAATCTCCGTTCAGCATCCTGCCGATTCCCTATCGACCAGAGTTCCTGAGTTAATTCCCAGATCATTCCGACTCGCTGCGCCTGTGTACCGACAACAAACGAGTCTTCTTGGTGAGCTAACATTGTAAGTTTCACATGGTTTTTATCAAGCTTCATATTGTTATTATAATATAGTTTATTTTATAAGTAAATAGCTGGTGTTAATTGCAGATAATTTGTTGCCTAATTGTTACGTTAGATTAAATCGATAGGTATAAATAACTTGAGCGTTAATATCTGTAAGCAGAGAATACGAGTCAATTCAACTTATTTGTCCCGGCGGCGCCTCGGTTTGCTCAGGCGGTTGATCTTTATCAATAACTCATTGCGACCCTGCTGTTGCAGAAATTCACCGATGAGTTTTTTGTTTCGCGGCTGATAGTAATGCAGAAGTGCCGCCTGGAGGCGTTTTTCCCTACGTGATTTCGGGATATGAATTTTTCGCCCTTTGGCATCCTTGCCGGTGATGTACATTGCCGTCGATAGTGTCATGGGGCTTGGGACAAAATCCTGCACCTGCCGTGGTCGCCACGAGCGCCGGACGAGGTATTCGGTTAGTTGCAGTGCATCTTCGGGACGGCAGCCGGGATGGGCGCTGATAAAGTACGGAACGAGATAGGCCTCTTTTCCCGCTCGACGACATGCCTCGGCAAATCGCTGCTCGAACTGCTCGAATATCTCGAATGGCGGCTTGCCCATCAAATCCAGCACATGCCGACAGTAATGTTCCGGGGCCACCTTCAAATGTCCCCCGACAAAGTGCCGGGTAAGCATATCGATATATTCGGGACTTTCCAGCGCGATATCGTGCCGGATGCCGGAAGCGACAAAGACATTTACTTTCTTAGGTAAACTACCGCCCCACCGAATAAAGGCCTCCATCATCTCGAGCATCGGTCTATGGTCGAGCCTGACCTGCTTACATACCGATGGTGACAAACAGCCGGAACGTGAACATATCTGTTCCTGCGAACATTCCATTCCGTACATGTTGGCGGTTGGGCCGCCTATGTCCTCGATTGTGCCGCGAAACTGTGGGTGTCGGTGGATTGTATCGGCCTCGTTCAATAACGAATCCAGCGACCGTGAGCTGATTTGCTTTCCCTGATGGCAGCCAATGGAACAGAACGAGCAGCCGCCGAAACAGCCGCGATGCGTTGTTATGGAAAACTTTACGGGTATCAGTGCCGGGACGCCGCCGGCGCCGTCGTAACGCGGATGCCAGCAGCGCGAGAACGGCATATCATATAGGGTGTCAAGCTCTTCGCAGCTCAATGGCTCGCCTGGCGGCAGGACGACTATTGTGCCGGGATCCTGCTCCTGAACAATCGGCAGCCCGCGCGGATAGGCCTGGGCCTGATACTTTAGATGTGCGTCCATAACCAGCGAGGAATCAGTCTGTTGTTGGCTTAGTGACGGCAGGCGGACTGAGTTTTCGGGTATTGTGATTCCTTTCCGGGCAACATAGGTCGTCCCCGGTATGTCGGTCAATTCATGTATGGATTTTCCCGTATCCAGTCGTCGAGCGATTTCGGCAATAGCTTTCTCCGCCATGCCGTAAACCAAAAGGTCCGCCTTTGCATCGATAAGGACGGAGCGTTTGAGCCGGTCCTCAATATAATCGTAATGCACCAATCGGCGAAGGCCCGCCTCTAAGCCGCCGAGGATAATCGGCACATCCGGATAGGCCTCCCTCGCCCTGGCTGAGTACACCAGCAGAGGCCGGGACGGACGCAGTTCCTTCGCTCCGCCGGGGCTATAAACATCCTGCCTCCGGCGGTTTCCCAACGAGGCGTAATCATTCAGACGTGAATCAATGCAGCCGCTCGTTATTCCCCAGAACAGACGCGGCCGACCAAGTGCACGGAACGGCTCGGCGCTTCGCCAGTCGGGCTGGGCAAGGATTGCTACGCGGTAGCCGAGCTTTTCAAGCCATCTTCCTATTAATGCCGCGCCGAACGAAGGATGGTCAACGTATGCATCGCCTGTAATCAGGATAATATCCGCCTGGTCCCAACCACACTGTCGAAGCTCTTCGAGCGTAGTCGGCAAAAATTTACACGGATGAACATTGTTTACAGTCATTCGCACATTATACCACTATCAGGGAATTATTGTTCGGAATTTGATATCTCAATCCGGCTATTTTCAGGTGTTTTACCTCTAAGAAAGCTGGTTGTTAAAAAGAACAAAAAAATTTCTTAAAAAAATAAAAAATCCCTTGCAAAAGAAAATACCAGCCGGTATATTATACTTTATAATATAAAGTACTTTATTTTATAGGAGATAATCATGGATAAAGAAAATTCAATAGAGGATATGAATAAAATCCAGATAAATGATCCAACTGCTCTTACCGATGACATCAAATTTATACGCTCGGTGATTGATAAAACTTCTCGGGCATTTCCTCCGGGATCGCCGGTGATAATTGCCTGGGGTTTGATTTTTTTGACAGGTTTATTTCTGACGCAATATTGTCTGGCAAAATCCCAGCTCGAAGAATTTATTCAGCCTATGTGGATAATACTATGGGTAATCGGAGCTTTTGTGGGAATCTTTAACGGCCTTAGGTGCGAAATACGCGAGAGGAAGACCGGCCACATTTCTCGGCTATCAAACCAAATTGGCTTAATATGGTATATTCTACTTCTTAATGGAACTATCTGGGCTTCACTGGAGCTGTTTGAGCACTCTTTTGGAAATCCGGCTTTTCTCTGGGCCGGAATTTTCGGCTTCGGTCTTTCTTTCATGGGAATACTGTCTTCAAAGGAGTGGTTGTTTGGCGGGATAGCAATATTTGTCGGTATAATAGCGGCAAGTTTCATAGAATCCTATGCGTATGTAATATTAGGTATGGTAACAGGTCTTGGCTGTATTATCCCCGCAATAATCGCCCAGAGAAATTATCGTAAACAGGAGAAAAGCTATGAATAGAGAATATTCACAAGATGATTCGAGTCAAGCAAAAATAAAAGGTCCCGATATTGCCGCCGATGATATCAAGTTCATGCGGCAGGCGGTGGAAAAGACATACAAACAGGTTAATCCCG
>CAYSKI010000031.1:0-39711 GCA_964431695.1 uncultured Pirellulales bacterium
AAAGTTGGCAACCTATATATTACCATGCTTCCCACCCTTAATAGTGCTTTTTACGGTTAGCCTGCGCCGGGAACGGAAAATCATGTCAACCGATAGATTTAAGCGTTCTGACAGGGTCGGATTAATTTTAATAATAGCTTTATTTATTGGATTGATCGTAAGTCAGACAGTTATACCTGCCACAAAAATCTATCGCCCACATGAAACTTGGAAGTTGTTGTTCGTCTCGGCAGGTTTTTTTGTATATGCTTTTTTCCTCATTCAAGGTGGTTTCTCGAAAAATCACGAAAGAAAATTTGTTTTTTCTTGTATTGCACCTGTTATGCTCATACTCAGTGCGCCTTTTGTCATTCCGGAACAATTTATAGAGAAAAAGGCTCCAACTGATTTCTTAAGTCGATATAATGATAGAATTAGTCAAAATACTATTCTCGTTTCCGACAATTACCTGACTCCGGCTGTTTGCTGGAGCTATAAACGAAGTGATGTTTTACTTCTTATTAATGCCGGAGAGTTTGCTTACGGGCTCGCATACGACGATTTGTCGAAGCACCGCCTGCTTGATATCGACCAATTCAGAGAGTTGGTCACGAAGGATACGGGGGAAAAACATACGATACTGATTACCAGTACCAAACGATACATGGAATATAAACAACAGCTTCCAAAACCGTTTTTCGAGAATATTGATTGCGGTTTTGTCTTTGCTGAATTTGCCACCGGGAAAGTTTAGTTTATATCATCTGTTCTGTGACACGGTAAAACCAGAGCTTTCAATAAAATTTTGTCTTCATTATGTCTTTGAAGATATGGGATATTGTTAGTAACAGAGATTCTAACAATCCGAAGGGCAGAGTTCTACGGTCTTTGCCCGTGGGTGAATGGGAACACGTCCGGAGGGCGTCGAGCGAAGCTCGTAAAGTGGAAGCAGGTGCTGCGGCCTCTGCCAGTAGGGTATCCACTCCTTTTAAGATTTTAACATATTGTTTCATTCTTGAAGTAGAAGATAGGAACTATTTTTGTGGTACAGGATTAAAAGCTAAAGTGAGTTAGAGTTCACGGGATTAATAGGGAAGCATTTAGGAGCAAAAACCTGACTAAATCTGATTAAACCTGATAAATTCTGAGAATTTCTAAGTCTCTTTCAGAAAAGGAGTTAAGTTGTATTTGCTTGCTATTAAAGGACTTATAAAAATACCTAAGTTGGGGTTCGAATCCCCCCGCCTCCATTTTGTTGTCGTGTCTTAGTTTTTTATTTACAGATAGTTACGAGAAAATCAATAAGCCATAAGGTACTCACGGGAGCGGTACGAGAGTATTTTGTGGCGTTTTTTTATAGGTGTCTGAATCTAAATCAGGTTTTTTCATTGACGAAAGGTCAGTTAGAAAAATTTTTGTTTTTGAAAAAAATTTAGTGTATGGCTTTTTTATATAAAAAATGAGGATTGGTTCGGGAAAAATACGTAGTCCCCACAATTGATCTCGATTCCGGTCAATTTTTTAATATTTTTATAAGTTTTAAACTTGTAACATTAAAGTATTAGTTTATCATAAGCAAATGCTTAATCTATGGAAGGGATTATGCATAAAGATGTTATTACTGATGTGGAAGTGTGTGCTCGTTGTTTCAGTTATGAGCGAAAGGAGAAAGGATGATGGAGAACCTGCCGTTAATCATATCTTTTATTAATAAGACATTGCATATTATACCACCTAAGCGGCCTTAGAAGGACCGGGCTATCTCCGAAGCTTTCGTTGTGCCGCAGTTGGAATACTATGTTTCCCCATCTGTTGATAAAACCGAAAGCATAGGGCATATATGGAATTGCTCGTGTCGTTAGGTATCGGCAACTACGTTTAATGTTTACGCCGGCATTTGCTTCGGAGATATGGAGAAAGGAGTGAAAAGATCCCATGAGAAAAAATAGTGTTATTGATGCCACGCAGGTTAAATGGTCTCATCCTATGGGCCTTAAAACATTGTCTCAGATTTTTGATGTTCATCGTAACACAATGTCAAAATGGCTCAAAGACCAGGTTATTTGTAATCAGCAATTGTCACCACGAAGGTGGCGGGTAGCGACATATGAATTACCTAATGAATACGAGGAAGACTTCATGCACTTGTAGCCGACTTTGAGAGCATTGAACACAACTTCGATTTAATTAATCGTTTTGTGCGCAGGTATTGATTTTGTACATTTTCAGTGGTAAAAGCTGAAATAAACTTCAATAAAAGTGAATGCTTGTGGTTCGTAGAATTCGAATTCAATCGGATTTAGCGTCTCTGATTTTCAGGTTCACTCTCTCAAATATATAAACACTATCAATCGGCGTATCGCCTGTATTTCGACAGAAGCAATCCGTCTCCAACATCAATACGACTCGGTTCGACAAAGCATGATGGATCATATCTATCGGCAGCTTGTTATTTATACCGAATCTTTGACTGGATTAAATTCATTTTGTATTGGTTTCTTGATGATCATGTGCTGGAATTAACATAGCTTATAAACGGTAATATGAGGCGAATCATTTTCTGAAATCTGCACGCATAGCACTATACAGACGAATAACGTCTTATTTTGCACATTTCTGCACATATATATTTCAGGTGGTTGTTATGAAACACAAAAGGAAAACAGTTGAGGAGCCTGCTTTTGAATCTGTTCCGACGCGATTTTGTGTGGTGTTTTGCATTATAAAAACAGTAGGAAAGAAAATGTTATAGATTTCAACATGAGTTGCATCTGTTGTTGGGAACTTCGTTGTATGCGATCTTTGTCGGCTCATAAAGGAGAGAAGGATTAGCTGTATGACTTTTGAATTACAATGCTCCATATCGAGTGATATGGCCATGTTAATTCGGTATATTGGAGCAACTTATGTCGGAAGTAATTGCAATTGTGTTCCTCGTCGCCGGTCAAAACAAACAGTGCATATTATAAAATGGAATATTCAAAACGGACAATGAGAGAGGCTATGAAAAAAAGTATAAGCTTTGATGTCAACAATGTTAAATGGTCTCAGCCTATGAGCGTGAAGGGATTGTCGCAGATTTTTGACGTTCACCGCAACACAATGTCAAAATGGCTTAAAGACCAGGTAATTTGCAATCAACAGTTGTCTGCAAGAAGATGGCGAGTTGCAACATTTGAGATACCGGCTGATTTAATACCAACTGAGTTTGAGAGGCAACTCAGCAGTTGATTTTGCACCATCTGGCATTATACGGATGAATATATGTATTTATCGCACATGCGTGCACAGTGACATTATGGTGTGTTTGTATTTATTCGCTTTAGGAGCCATAGGAAATCGAGGTTTAGGAAAATAACTTTGTGATCCGAGCGTTATTATTGGATTTTTTACGCTTTTATGGATTTAGCATGAGATAGGAATTATGTATCCGGGGCAATTTTTCATTGAGAGGAAAGCGTAGTGATACATAGCACTTACAGATTCAATGTGTTTTATGAGGGAAAGGTGAATTATTGAAAGGGGATGTCTATGCAAATTGTAAGAATCATTTTGATAGTCTGTGTAATTTTGTTTGCCCCAGTATCGACAATAGCCCTGCCGTTAAATGAAACAGTTGAGACGGTGGCGGATGGTTTAGTAGCTAATCAGAATTCCGATGGATCATGGTCGGGTGAGGTGGGATATACCGGTTCGATTTTAGCAGGTCTTTTACAAGCATATCAGGTGCAGGAGAAAGAATCATACCTGGAAGCAGCAGAGCTTAGTGTACAGTTTATCTTTGATTCAGCCGGAGGTAATTTTTACGGCGATGAGGCTTATGCATTGGCTTGGTTGGCTGAAATTACCGGAGAACGGATTTATGCGGATGTAGTCCGGGACTTCTATAATATGCTCGACACGTATGCGTATATTCAGGGTTACGATGCGACTTTTCGCGATAAAGCTGTTTTTTTCATCGCCTATCATTCAGTAGCAGCGCATATGGTTGGTGCTGCCGATGCGGCTATTTGGCGGGAGGCTCTTATCAGCCATCTCGCTAAGATCGGGGACGATGCATCGTATTTACCAGTGATGACTTTGGGTGTGGCTACATGGGCTCTGGTCCTGACAGGACCTATGGATGATACGTTGATAGATCCTTTCGGTTTATCGGATGTGAGTTATTGGGATGGCGTGACGCTCAGAGATTTGCCGGATATACTCGCGTCCCACCAGGTTATCGATGGGGAATATGCAGGCTCTTTCTATGTCAGATTCGACCATATGGCTCCGGGGCCCGGTTTTGAGACCTCCGGCTACACGGAAGATACGGTATTTGGCGTTCTTGGCTTGATTGCAGCCGACGCGTTGGACCAGACCGATGATACTGGGGTAGATGACGGGACAGGATGGGATTTTGATGAAGAGATTCAGAATGCAAGAGATGTGCTGACTTTAGCGGTTCATCAAAGCGGTTTGGTTCAGGATCATATTTGGTTGGGTACTAATATGTATTTTGTATTTGGCGGTGAAATGCTTCAGGCGTTTTAGGAGTAAGGCAGGTCTGATTAATACTGTTATAAACATGTGTGGATGAGTTGAGATGATGAAATAGTAAATGTTAAGGGATGGACATGTTCTGAGATAAGCAACTATGAGAATTTCGGAACAGATATTCCGCTTGAAGAAGGAACAAAGGTTCGAATGCATGTAAGACGACGTATAGTTTCCTGTGGAATTGTTTTTGTGATTGTAATGCTTAATCAATCGAATTTGATAGCTAAGCCAATGGGGCCGGTTGTTGAGAAAATTGCAAGCAGACTTAACAATGAACAGATAAAAAGTGGGATTACTAAAGGGAGCTGGCCCGACGAGGGCAACTTCACCGGTTCGATTTTGTCTGGGATGGTCAGTGCTTATAAAATGAAATGTGATATTGACTATCGAAGATCTGCCGAATGGAGTGGGGATTATATCCTTTGGGCCGCTCAAGGAAACTTTTATGGCGACGACATTTGTGCGTTAACGCGATTAAGTCAGATTGCATCCGATCCATGCGATAATCCCTGGAGGACGGTTGTTATTAATTTCTACAATAGCGTGAAAAAGAGTGTTGGCGGCACAGAGAGTTACATTTCCACCTTTGAAGCCATCGAACCATCTACGGCAGTGTTTTATCTGGCGAACCATGTAGTCGCTGCTTATTATGTCGATGCGGAGGATAAAAAATTATGGCGTAAGGAACTTATAAATTTACTTTCGCGGGTTGATGATTCTTCTTATTGTCCGGTAATGGCGCTTGGTGCAGCCACCTGGGCACTTGTGCAGACCGGCCCGTTAGATCAAACTGACATTCACTCCTCCGGGGAGGGCGCTCCCTATTGGGAATCCAAAAAGCTTGCAGATTTACCTGCTCTTCTTCTGAGTCACCAGGTACAGGATGGTCAGCCTGGTGCCGGTGGTTTTTACTGGCAATTTTGGCACACGGAAGGTAGCCCGAATGGTTATACGGAAGATGCGATATTTGCTACGCGTGGACTTGTCGCGGCTTATTATGCTAATCCCGAACCCAACCTCGAATCTGCCATCCTTAACGCTCACGCTGCGTTAATGGATGGTGTGAGTTCAGACGGTAAGGTATGGGAGCGCCTCTCTCAAGAAGGTTCGATTTTCTATACGTATGGCGGTGAAATGCTACAGGTTCTCGGTGAACTGGTTATACCGGCAGACCTCAACATTGATAGTAGTGTAAATTCCACGGATTATGCGATTTTAGTTAATAGTTGGTATGCCTCTGATTGTGCGCAGTACTGTTACTGTTATGGTGCCGACCTTAATCAGGATGGAAAGGTTGATTTTTGTGATTTAAAGAAAATGGCCGATATGTGGCTCGAATATTCGAGCCGTTAGTTTTTTATGTGAAGTAACGTTACGTGTGTTGCTCAATTTAACACAAAGTAAAGGAGACAGTTATGAGCAAGAAATGTATGGAGAGAAAAGGTAAGCATGAAAAGATCAGATTCAAGCTGGGAATTGTGATGGTAGTGTTGGCCTTGGCTGTTATGGCGGGATTCGGCACGGTAGCGTATGCCGCTTCGGGTAACTCTGCGCAGTTAGAGGACGAGAATGGTGTTTTTAATCCCTTTACCTTGAATGTTATCGAGGTCTCGTCGGATAGCGGTTCGACTGCGGTTGTATCGAGCGTTGCACGTCCTGCAATACGGATACCAGTAAGGCCGGTATTACGCAGTTTTTTCAAGCCCCCTCTGGTCACACAAACACCGTAAGTGAGAGACATAAAAGACTGAGCAAATAACAGTCGTATATTGTTTTTGGCTGAGTTCGATTTGATTCCAACATTCGGATTGGATGTTGGCAGCGGGGAGTTTTTTGCCTTAATTTTGCTGTGTTTTGCTTATGTCACTATTAAATATATTGGACTAAGAGTTGGTTGAAGGCGGCTTGTATATTTTTATTCAGCTTTTAAGGAGAAAAGCTTCAGTTGCGGAAATATTATAAAGCATGATAGTGTTGTAGGAAGATAACGCCTATAGCAAAAAGGAAAGGGAGGTTTCGGAAAGTGAACTTCGTGAAAAGTCGCGTTATCATTAGCTGTATATATAGAAATCATATTATTTTTTATCCTGTTCTTGCTCTGTATTTGCTTCTTTATTTGAATGGGTGTAGTGATAAAGTAATATTGCCCACTATAGAGCAGCTTGTTGAATTTGAAAGTGCTTCTCCCCCGCGTCCCGTTGTGGATTTTGACCGCCTGGTAAGGGCAAAAATAGGCGGCGGCCCTTACCGAGTTGTGCCCGGCGAAGTGCTCGAGATAACAATGCCGGCCATATTACGGGTAGTCACCACTGATGAATCCGTTGGTCCCGAAAAAGACACTGTTTATATATGTCGGGTTAGTGAAAACGGGACTATCTCACTTCCGATAGTGGGCAAGATCGCAGCGGCCGGAAAGACTCTGGCTCAGATTGAATCAGCAATTATTGATGCATATTATCCTGAGTATGCTTTGACACTCCCATCTGTTTTTGCCAGGGTCCTGGAGTATGAAACAGCTAAAGTCTCTATAAGCGGAGCCGTTCAAAACCCGGGAATATATTCACTTCGCAGCGATCAGATGTCCCTTGTTGCTCTTCTTATGGAGGCAGGTGGAATAATAGATCAGGGAGCTGCTGTTATACGGATTGTTCGCTCCGAAAACGATGCCGGTTCAGATGGCCGGGAAATACCTGAAAAACCTGATGAGCGAAATACGGAGCAGCTCACCAGACCGGTTAATGCCGAACTAACAGAGTCTTCTTCGCCTTATCTTAATTCCAGTGATACTAACGTACGGTTGGATTTCAAGCGGCTTTCTGAGAACGGCACGGCCGGGATTATTACTATAACCAGGGACAAGAAAATCCTTCTTACCGAGCAGTTGGATATTACCAGTGAAATAGAGAGATTGGTTTTCTTAAAACAGTTGTCATGGAGAGAACCGAGAGTTTCGATTGCTGAAGTGGAACGAAAGCTTTGTGCATTGGCGGAAACGCTCAAACCCGGCTCTGGAAGTTCCATAATCGAGAGCAGTATTGCAAACGAGTATGTAGTCTCACTTACCAATATTGACGAGGGACGTAGTGCGCGTGAAAAAAATGCGATACATGAGCCGAAGGTTTTTCCGGCTTTTGGGATTCAGCAGCCAGGAACCTCGCCCGGGTTATATAAACCGAGTTATGGTGTGCATTACGATACGGGGGGAGAAAACGGATATTCGAATGTGGGATTTAATACGGCGGGTCCGAAGCGTGGCACGACCACATACGTGGAAATAAATGAAGAACTTAACGAAATACTTGATATGGTGACAAACCGAAAGGTCGGGGAAAAAGATTCGAATGTCGGATACCAGGAACCGGAATCAATTGTCCTGCCGGTCAAGGGGTTCAATATTCCTTTTGCCGATGCGGTTTTGAAAGACGGCGATAACGTTATAGTAGAACGGCTTGCACAGCCTTTGTTTTCTATTATAGGCCTTGTAACCAAACCGGGTAATTTCCCTTATCCACCGAATGTTCAGTACAATCTTATGCAGGCACTCGCATTCGCAGGAGGATTGGATCCGACTGCTGAACCTCGTTATGCCACTGTTTATCGATTAAAACCTGATGGTTCGATTATTCATGTTACTTTCGAAGTTATAAAAGTTGGAAACAGCTCGCATCTTACCGATGCTTTGAATATTCGCATCAAGCCCGGTGACATCGTTTCCGTGGAACATACTCCAAGAACACGTACAAATGTATTTCTGGACAGAATATTCAGGATTAATTTGGGTACCTACTTCAGCTTAAACGAAGTGTGGGATGATTGAGAAAATTTTCGGGCGACGTAAACAAGAGTGATTGACATGATAAACCAGGATGAAAATATCAGCACAGCCATGGACTTCGGTTCGAATAATGGAATGTCAACATCAGGTGGGATTATGTCCGAGAACCTGATTCAAGTTGTATGGCGCAACCGATGGATTATACTGTTAACAACAATTGCAGCACTGGTAATAGCTTTTATTTATGTATTAAAAGCTACTCCTATCTATTCGAGTACCTCCCGGATTTATGTCGAGCAGAGCGGCCCGAAAATTCTAACAGAGGCCGAGGGTGTTATGACGCAGTCCAAGAATTATCTCTATACACAGGCTGAGCTGCTCAGATCAACACCAATACTGTCGGCCGCTCTCGAAAAGCCCGGTTTAAAACAGATGAGAATTTTTCATAATGTCGATAATATCATAGCTTTTCTGAAGAAAAAGGCACTTAATGTCGAAGTTGGCAGAAAAGATGATATTATTAGCATATCTTCCGATTCTCCCGATCCGGCGGAAGCAGCGCATCTTATTAATGCGGTTGTGGATTCCTACATAACATACAATGCAACCCGCAAGCGCAGCACATCTGCAGAAATCCTGAAAATTCTTCGGAGTGAGAATGATAAAAGCAGCAAAGAGCTGGCGGAAAAACTTCAGACAATGATGGATTTTAAGAAACAGCATGAGGCACTGGCATTCGAGAGCAGACAGGGAAATATTGTAATTGAGCGGCTTGAGAGATTATCCACAGTATTAACAGAAGCGCAGCTTTCGACTATCGAGGCCGAATCCAATTACAACACCATCAAGGAGATGATCAGTGATCCGACCAGGCTCAAGCAATATGTCGAATCGCAACGTGCTGCAACCGCCTATCTATCTACAGAAAACCAGAAAGCAGAGCTCCAATCAAAACTCGAACAACTTGAGATTAGCCTTGCAAATCGTTCGCGTGAGGTTACTCCGGGGCATCCTGCGATTGTAGCATATAAGAACGACATCGAGCGTATTAAGACACAAATTGCAGATCTTGACATCCAGTTCGCAGAAGCTCAGCATGCAGTTGCAGAACAGCAGTATCTCGCTGCCAGGGACAGAGAAAACCAAATATCCAAATACTATGATGACCAGCGTCGGCAGACACTGGCACTTAATGAGCAGATTGCCCAGTACACAATATTACAGTCCGACTGGGAACAGACAAAAAAACTGTGTGATATTCTTGATGAACGGATAAAGGAGCTGAATGTTACAGAAGATGTTGGTGCGCTTAATATAAGTATTCTCGAAGCTGCACATCCGGCAACTACTCCTTCTGCACCACAAAAGGCGAGGTACATGGCGCTGGCATTGGTAATGGGTCTTATGCTGGGAGGAGGCCTGGCACTGCTCCGCGACTGGATGGATCAGAAGCTGCATTCGGCGGAAGAAATTTCCAACGTTCTCGGTGTACCGGTTCTTGGTATAGTGCCCTCAATGTCCAGGCGGGAAAATGTGGCAGAACGGGGTCGCAAAGTTTACCTCGATTCCAAATCATCCTGGGCGGAAGCCTATCGCACGATACGAACTGCTGTGTTTTTCGGCGCGCCAAAGGGCGAAGCGAAAACAATACTTGTTACTTCTCCTGCGCCTTCCGACGGCAAGACGACCCTGGTAAGCAACCTTGCTATTACAATGGCCCAGGCGGGACAGAAAACGCTGATTCTCGACGCCGATTTCCGGAAACCGATGCAGCACAATGTCTTTAGAATCAACCATGAACACATAGGACTTAGCAGCGTGCTTGCCGGGGCGACCAACTTACAAACGGCAATCCATTCCACCGAAATAGGTGGTTTGGATATTCTCACACGCGGGCCGGAGGTGCCCAATCCCTCCGAAATACTCAACAGCAGCAGTTTTGCGAAACTTCTTAAGCATCTTGCAAATACGTATGACCGTATCATTATAGATTCTCCGCCGGTAACTCCTGTAACCGATGCTCAAATAATCGCTGCTATATGTGACATAACTCTTTTGGTATTAAGGGCGGAAAAATCAACGAGAAAGATTAGCCGGCAGGCCCGGGACGGATTGTTAAGCGTTGGTGCGCATATGCTCGGTGTGGTTGTGAACGATGTCCCGAGGAAAGGCCGTTACGGATATTACGGCAGCTACGGTAACTATGACAGTTACTATGGAGGTGACATCAACCAGAAAAGAAACAGAGTCAGAAAACCTGCAGTGGTTGCGTAATTATATTAAGAATCTGTATGTTTGAAATTAAAAAAAATATAGTGAGAGCGGATGATAGGTACTTTTGACGATAATATAATGAATACCGATAAAGACCATCACAAAGGACAACGGTGTGAAAAGTTTGTTGATATTCACTGTCACTGTCTTGCCGGTTTTGATGACGGCCCTACAACCATATCCGAGTCGTTAGTACTGTGCAAAGCGCTTGCTGATGAGAATATCTCCATTGTGGCAGCGACACCACATCAGCTCGGCCGTTTTGAAGGTCTCAATGAAGCACAGAATGTCAGGGATGCCGTGATCGAGCTAAACCAAATTCTTAAGAACCAGAGCGTTCCGATTAAGGTTGTTCCCGGTGGGGAGGTTCGTGTGGATGAAAGGATTTGCCGGCTTTTAGAAGCCGATAAAATTCTGACGCTTGCGGATAGTGGCAGGTACATCCTTCTTGAGCTTCCACACCAGATATTTATAGATATTGAGCCAATGCTCAAGGAACTTGCATCTATGGGTGTACGACCCATTATATCTCATGCCGAAAGAATCACCGCATTGGCAAAGGAGCCGAGCATATTGTCAAGGTGGTTTGAGCACTCCACCAGTTTGCAAATAACAGCATCCAGTTTGTTGGGTGGTTTCGGTGTGGAGGCGGAAAGGGCGGCATGGAATTTGTTATCTTCCGGATTGGCAAAATTTGTGGCAACAGATTCCCATAATGTAAATTCCCGCAGACCTGAGATGAGGGTTGCTTATGAGCTTATAACCACAAAACTCGGTAAAGACCTTGCTAATCAGGTCTGTATCTATAATCCATTGAGAGTGATTAAAGCTATGGATATATTGCCCGGTCCAATATTCGAAAAACAGGAGGCGAGTTTATGAGGGAAAAGGGAATTTATTTTGATGTCCATGATGCTGCGGAAAATAAATTCGATAGGGTGATCGAATGGTTATTGATATTGCTACTGGCATTCATGCCTCTTGCATTCGGCGCAGTTGAAGCCTGGAGTGAAGAGATTGTTGTAGTACTTGCGGCTGCAATTACCGTATGTTTTTTACTTAAGCTTATCTTTGAAGAGCATACACGTATCGTCTGGTCATGGGTATATGTTCCGATAGCACTGTTCGTTATTGTGGGAGTGTTTCAAATTGTCCCCCTTCCGGCGGGCTTTGTAAGTGCCGTTTCTCAAAACACAGCCGCAACGAAGAAAGAACTATTAAGCGATTTGCCGAATTCGGAGGCCTTGCTGAAATATATGACCCTGAGTTTTTATCCGAACGCAACAAAACACGACCTGCGTTTGGTGCTTTCAGCGGTGGCGGTCTTTTTTGTTGTTGTAAATGTTTACCGCCGACCGGAGCAGATCAAGCGGCTTCTGGCAGCAATTGCAATTATCGGCGGCTCAATCGCATTGTTGGCTCTTGCTCAGGATCTTTTTGGGAATGGACGGATATATTGGAAGATACCTACCGGCAGTGACCCGGCTTTCTCAGGGACATTTGTTAACCACAGCCACTATGGGCAGTTTATGAATTTATCCGTCGGAGCTGCCCTTGGACTTATTTTTGTAAAAATCCATGAGACATTTACGAGGAAGAAAGTCACTGCAGCGATAGTCTTTGAGTATCTCGGTTCTCCGTCTGCCAAACCGATATGGTTGCTTTTAGCAATGATAATCCTCGGAGCAGCCACGATATTTGTGTCACTAACACGTGGTGGCATGGTCAGTATGTTTGTCGCGGCAGGCCTTGTTACATTAGTTCTTAGCTCACGGCAGTCTATGAAAAGCCGGGGTTGGATAATGGCCTTGGTTGCGCTCGGTGCGTTCATTTGTGTTCTCTATATAGGTTTTGATGCAGTTTATGATCGGTTGGCGAGCCTGAGGGATTTACGTCAGGCACAGTCGGGACGATGGCAGATATTGAAAGATATATCGCTGGCTTGGACAAAATTCCCTGTTTTCGGAACAGGTCTCGGTACCCATGAAGTTGTCTATCCGATGTTCGACCGTTCGACTACAGCGGCTCTTGCCGCTTACGCGGAAAATGAATACGCACAGGCTGCAGAGGAAACCGGCTTGATGGGCCTGGCGCCATTAGTATTTTTTGGAATTTTTATAGGTATATATTATATTCGTAACGTTAGGAATTCGTCTGTACCGGTTCGCTCTGCTACATATGGTCTCGGATTCGGTCTTCTGGCGATATTGATTCATAGCTTAAGCGATTTTGGTCAGCACCTGCCGGCCAATGCATTCCTTTCAGCTATATTCTGTGCACTCTTGCTGGTTCTAACTCGTATGGGATCCGAAAGTAATCCAACGGCAAGAACAACCGAACCGGTTTCCGGCTCCCGATATATGCGTATTGTAATGTTGTTATGTGTTTCCGGAATATTCGTATGGGCTTTGTTCGGAGCCAATAACGCTCGTCTTGCCGAAGCTCATTGGAAAAAGGCTCTTACCATTGAACAGAGCCTGATAGAAGAAAATTGGCAGGCAAATAATGAAAAATATGCGTCTTTGATATCCAGCGCCGCCGCCGCTGCCGATTACCAGCCGGATAATGTCAAATACCGACACTGGTTAAACGTATATCGCTGGGAGTCTTTAAGCCGTACTGTTGATCCCAATACTGGTGCGGTTATCATCCCGGAGCAGGCATTGGAATTTGTCCACCGTATTGTTGATGAGCTTCATAAGGCACGTTTGCTCTGTCCGACTTACGGGGCAACCTATTGTGTTGTCGGCCAGCTAGAAAGATTTACACTGGATGATCCCGAAGGTGCGGAATATATCAGAAAGGGTTTTCAGCTTGCACCGTGTGATCCCACGGCCTGTTTTGTGGCCGGCCTTCTCGATGTAGAAGAACAGAGAATCGATAACTCATTTGATAAGTTCAGCAGGGCTATTGAGCTTGATGGAAGTTTTTTTAAGAGTGCTGCTGATATATATATTAATCATGCGAATAGGCCCGATTTGGCAGTGTCTATCGCAGGGGACAATACAGGTCGGTTAAGTTATGTGGCCAACGCTATCGCAGATACCCGGGAGCATGCACATGTAGTCGAACAGGCACAGGCACAAATCGTTGAATTACTGAGGGAAAAGTGTTCGGGGCCTGATGTTACTGCTACGGCACTTGCCTCCTTAGCGAATATTTTTAGAAAAGGACAGGACAGTGAAGCAGCGATAGAACATTACCGCCGTGCTTTGTATTTGGAATATGGCCAGGTTCAATGGCGATATGCACTGGCGAGATTGCTTGCAGAAACTAACAGAGTGCCGGAGGCAATCCATGAGGCACGTATATGCCTGCGACTTAGCCCGCAATTCAAAGCCGCTGAAAGATTGATTGCCGAACTGTCTGTATTGCCGGATTCTATAGAAGATAATAGTCCGATTCCTTAATACGACTTGATATAAATAGAAGTTGGCTTTCCATCAGATTTTGACATGTTTTTGAAGAAGGCTGACAGGAATAGAAATTTTTCTCGGTGCACTGTCGAGAACGGAGTGCGCGCATCTGAAAGATAACAAAGAGTGATACATCGTATCTGAAAGTCAAAAATGCTGAAACTATCCGAAAATCCTGCAATTTTAACTCCCGAAGTCGAGTCTTTATCCGAGCTAAAAGGTACCTGGAGAGTCGCATATACGAAGGCGCGCTTTGAGAAAGCTTTTGCCCGGGACCTGCTGAGCCATGGCATAGGGTATTTTTTGCCGATGCGCGAAAAAGTTATTTTCTCAGGAGGTCGCAGGCGAAAGATTATGTTGCCACTGTTTACTTCGTATGTTTTTTTCTGCGGTACGGAGATGGACCGCTATACCGCAATGACAACCAATCGATTATGCCATACGATAGAAGTGATTGATCAGGAAGGTTTAATAAAAGAACTTGTCAGTATTGAAAAAGCTCTTTTGAGCCATGCTGTTATCGACAATTATCCCGACCTTCCTCTCGGAAGTCTTTGCAGAATTAATTCTGGTCCGATGATGGGTATCGATGGTGTAGTTATAAGAAGATGTAATACGAAAGCTCTTATGGTTCTTGAAGTGACCATTCTGGGTCAGGGAGCTGTAGTAGAAATAGATGCGGATATCCTGGAACCGATTTAGCGGTAATTGAATTTTGAATGTCTAAAGCTGGAATTTAAACATGCAAACCTTCCTATGTGTATATCTCGGTTCTGCTTTGATTGCGGTAATTATTACGCCGATTGTAATTAAACTCGCTCATCGAATCAAGGCTGTCGATCGTCCAGGTGTTCGTACGGTTCATACTCGAGCAGTCCCACGAATTGGTGGGGTGACGATATTTCTCTCGGCAATGATCCTTATAGTTATGGTTTTATTCTTGAATAACTCAATTGGTAAAGCTTTTAGAAATATGCAGCTGCAATTAGTAAGCCTGTTCTGTTCTGTAACCTTCATATTTCTGGTTGGTCTGGTAGATGATCTGAAGGGCCTGCCGGCTAGGTTCAAGTTTTTGGCAGAATTACTGGCTGCCGCTGTATTGTGTTTTATGACCGTGCGCATATCCTCGATTAAAATTACTGAACAACTGACTTTGCAACTGGGCTTATTGGGCTATCCCCTAACAATACTTTGGATTGTTGGTATTACAAACGCTGTGAATCTCAGCGACGGGCTGGATGGGCTGGCCGCCGGAATTTCAGCTATCGCCTGTGGTGTGATAGTTGTGTTTGCCATTTACAGCAGCAATGTTATCATGGCAGTAATAATGCTTGCCCTGCTCGGCAGTTTGTGCGGCTTTTTATTTTTCAACTTTAATCCGGCCAAGATTTTTATGGGCGACTGCGGCAGCTTGTTTTTGGGTTTTACTATAGCTTCTTCCAGCGTCCTATGCTCGATGAAATCTTCCGCCTTGGTCGGGCTTGCGCTGCCGGCTTTGGCCTTGGGAATACCAATTTTCGATACACTCTTTGCCATGCTCCGGCGATTCCTCGATCGCAGGCGCATATTTGCACCCGACCGCAGACATTTCCATCACATGTTGATTGATATGGGTATTAAGCAGCGTCATGTAGTTGTTGCTATATACCTGATGACTTTGCTTTTCGCCGGGCTGGGAATGTTTATGATGGTCACCCATGATAAAAATTCCATCGTGATTTTTGCCTGCATACTAATACTGATACTTCTTTTGTTCAGCGTTGTCGGCTCGGTCCGGCTTAGAGAAACAATATCAGGAATACAGAAGAAATATGAGATAGCTAACCGTTGTAAGCAGGAGCAGATTCAATTCGAAGATGCCCAGCTTCATTTTCGCAACGCACACACTTTTGACCAGTGGTGGACAGCGGCATGCAAAGCTGCTGAACGACTTGATTTTGCCTGGTTGTCACTGAAATCCGAAGATGGCGACGGAACAATCCGAACCGAAATCTGGCGCAAGTCTGATTCGAAGCTGGAGTTATCAAGATTGGTCGTTATGACAATTCCCTTGAACAAAAACAGTGATAAAAGATTGCTTGAATTTGAGATGGCTATTTCTGTCAATGGTTCATTAGAGTCGGCAGGGCATCGAGCAACATTGTTCAGTAGATTAATAGACGAGCACTGTCAAATAGTCAAACCATCGAGCCATAATGTTGCACAGAACCAATAGAATAGATGTTTAAAAAACTTTTCTCTTCACAGCTTCGTATCAATATGGCCTCGGGGGCTGTAACTACGGTCATCAATTCCTTGGCACTGGTCGTGGCGTTTCCAATCTACCTGCATTTTCTTGGTTACGACCGGTATGGTGTCTGGCTTGTCCTGACCACGGTCCTGAGCTTTGCCCAGTTAGGTAATCTCGGCATCAGCAAGGCGGTTATGAAACTGGTCGCCGAAGAGTATGGCCGTGGTGATATTAAAGGTATCCAGCGTTGTGTTACGACGGCATTGGCATTGCTGTCTCTTAGCGGGATGGTTGTGCTGGCAGTGATACTGGTTTTGGAAGATCAGATCATTGGCGCATTCAAGTTAACAGGCGAAAATGCAGCGATGATTTCATCTTTATTGCCGTATATAGGCTGTCTAAGTATTTATGTCTTCATAGTTCAGGCATTAAATGCCGTGCCTTCCGGTCTTGGCCGGATAGATTTGGCCAACTACATCCAGTCTTTAGGCCGAATCGTGACCGTGACGGTTGCCACGGTATTGTTGTATTGCGGCCGGGGTATTGAGAGCCTGCTTATCGGGAGTGCTATTTCGTATGTTTTTATTCACGTTGCGAGTCTTGTTTGCATTCGGCGAATAATCCACATCCGTATCCTACGGTTAAGAAATTTGGATGTTCGACGCGGTAAGAGCATCTTGCGCTTCGGCGGTGCAGTAATAGGAGGGTCACTTATGAATATGATGTTGAGTCCTTTCAACAAACTAATGCTCTCGCGATACGCAGGAGTCTCGGCAATTCCAATTTACGAAATTGCATACAGAGGAGGTATGGAGGTTAGAGGTTTGGTTGAAGCGGGCCTTAGAGCTCTTATGCCGGAGATAAGCCGAATAGGTGCTAATATGACACGCGGAGCAAAAGAGAGAATCGTGGCAATTAATAAGCAGAGTTTGAAACTTATTTTTCTTGTGGGTGCCTCCTTATTTTGTGGAGTGTTTATTTTCGCAGGTGTCTTACTCAAGCTCTGGCTGGGTGATAAATTTGTTGACGTGCTGCCGCACACATTGAGAATTATGCTGGTAGCTACCTTTGTGAGTCTTGTGGGAGTACCGGCGTACTATACACACATGGGACAGGGAAGGGTCCACCATTGTTTAATTTCACACTTTATCCTGTCACTAATTAACGTGGTTGTTGTCATAGTATATGCAATCATTTCACCGGAAATGATCGAGTCTCGTGTATATTATGCTATACTTCTGGGCCAGTGCGGTTCAACTGTTTATTTGGTTTGGCAGCTATACTTAGTATTGTATGCTGCGGGTGACTATAGTGACAAGAAATTGGTTAATGTTACGACAGGGTAAAATATTTTTTACCGGAGGTTTTAAAGGAATACATCATTTTGTGACGGTAAAAGAATTTATATGAGAAGCCACTTAAATCAAATACCCTACGCAGAAGCAGAAGCGGTAAAAACCGAAAAGTCAGTTAAAAGGATGCTTTATAAGGAAGCTTCGATATCCGGTTTATTATATTTAAGTTATAAGTGTTTTTATAAAATTCTTAGTTTCCTTCCTCGGTTCATTATGATGAAAATCGTAAGAACCTACCTGAGGCTGCACGGAGTACAGCTTAAACAAAATCTTCGAATATATAGTTTTCCGTTATGCCGGCGACATTTTTCCGCTACCATCAAAATAGGATCGAATGTAACTATTTACAATAAGATATCTGAAAATCCGGCTGGCATCAGTCACAGGAGTGTTTTAATTGCCAGTAAACCGGGTGCCAGATTAATCATTGGTGATAATGTTGGCATCTCTGGAGTAGTTCTTGATTGCACAAAAGAAATCTTCATAGAAGACTTTGTATATCTTGGCGCTGATGTGATTGTGTACGACACTGATTTTCACCCCATTGATTTTTTAGATAGACGCCTGAAGGATAAAAGCAAGATCAAATCGGCACCTGTTCGTATTTGCGAGGGTGCATGGATAGGAGCACGGACTATTATACTGAAAGGAGTGACTATCGGACCGAGGGCGGTTATTGGAGCGGGTTCCGTTGTTACCAGGGATATTCCGGGCGATTGTATTGCTGCCGGAGTACCGGCCAAATTCATAAAAACTATTTGAAGCTATCCTAAGACTTGGCCAAAGATGTCTTTTAAGCTGATACAGAAGAAATGTCGCATGAGCACGTCTCTTGGGGCAATTAATTAAGGATGTTTGAGAAGGTTGTCGGTACTGAGCTGTTCGCTGTCAAAAGCCGAGTTGATTACTATGTGTTTGTGGTTTAATCTTTCCGCGTTTCGTCGTGATTCTCTTCTATACATACAGCAGGCAGACACTTAAAGCATTAAACAGGAAGTCGTGGAAGCAAAGTTGACTCATCTAAATGCAGTTGCAAAAAAGGATCCAAACAACAGGTCACCAATGAGCAGGATAGCTGCCTATTGTCTCGTCGGTGGAATTCTCTGCCTTTTTATATTTCAGCTATTCGTGGCAAACGAAAGCAGCAAAGTGGCTATGCTCTATTCTGATTCCTTATCACAGCGAAGTGAACTTCAAGATACAAGTCTCTCGGCAGTGGCAAGATTAATATTTGCCGTCGGTTTTTTCATGCTGATGCTGGCCGGCTCGTTCTTTATGATTAAAATGTGGTACGAAGTAGGAATGGGCTATAAGATTGCTTTTGGACTAATGCAGGTATGGATGGCAATCCTTGCAATATTAGCCTTCAGCACAGGTCCTAAAGTGACTTTACCTGAATTCTGTGGTACCAAGGGGCCTTTAACCTGGATAGCTTGCGGTTTCGTTTTTATTGGTATCTCACCAAACGGATGGCAGTTGGCCAAGAAAGTCTTTGTTGTTCTCTCTAATGTGGCGGCAGTGGTTGTAATCATTAAAATTACTTTATCCGGCGGTATTGCTTCCACCGAGCAGCAAGCCGGCAGGTTTTTCGTCGGTTATATACCGCTTCTGATCTGGACGGTCCCACTTCTATTTTATAATCCTGACACGACAGGTGTTTCTTCCTTCAGGAACGTTTTGATATTATTTCCATTATTTGTTTTGTATATCTGCTCTATCCTTTCGGGCAACAGATCATGGATATTAATGATGGTTTTACATACTGCTATAATCGCTTTCAAATACGGCAAAATCGTTCTGGTACGTCCGAGGACTTCGTATGTAGTACTCCTCTTTGTGATTTTGTCGGTCTGGGCGGTATCCGAAGTTTATGGAGAAAAGTTCAAAGGTGTAGCATCATTTCTTTCCGATTCATGGTATGTAGATACAAGAACTGATCAGTATCGACAGTTCTTGTCACAGGTATCTTTTGTGGATCTTTCTATTGGCAAGGGACCCAGAGCGACATGGGTCTGGAATGGGCTGGAATATGAATGGATAGACGGCCAGTTTACGCTACTTGCATTCAATGGTGGTTTCATTCTGCTTTCAACATATATGATAATTATAACATTGCCGGCCTTCCAGCTTCTATATAAGCATCCCTCGTGGCAGTATGCTGCACCAGCGATAGTGCTGGTTTTCTGGACTCTCGCTATGATGGGTCTGTCAACTTTTACGAGTGTAAAAGTGTCTTATGAGCATACAGTAATATGCATTCTTGCAGGGCGTTGCTACTATCTTGGTAGAGGTAAAAGTGACGGACGTCCACAGAATTTTAACCGAAGGATTATTTCCCGTCCCTGCCAATATCCTGCCCGTAGGTTAGCCTGAATGAGTCAGAAAGTGGTAATTCCGAAATTAAATGTTGTTTTCACCGGTTTTCCCTATCCGCAGGGTCTGGCCGACACCAAGGATAATCAACATGCGATAGATGCTTTGAAGAAACACGGCGCATCAGTTAGAGTCATTGTTCTGCGTCAATCAACAAAGATTAATTCGCCGAAAGGTATATATAACGGCGTGCCGTATGAAACTATCGGGCCGGATCTGTGGCGAACGCGTTTTCTATTGACTTCGCCGGTCTTTTTTATAAAAAGTATGAAAGCAATAAGAATGGCATTTCGTCCCGATTCCAGGAACGTATTTTTTGTCTATGGTCCTCCTAATTTTAATAATTTCCCCATGATCCGACAGGCTCGCAAATGTGGATATAAGATTGTTTTTTATATAGTTGAAGATGATGATGTTGCCTGGAACAGATCATCATCGTTATGGTCCAAAGCCACCAATTGCTCAGCCAGATGGCTTAGTAAAAGTATATCTGGAATAGCTGATGGCATAATCGTGATTAGCTCTCATCTTCAGGATAAATTCCGTGATTTGACAAGGGGAAAAGTTCCTATTTTGCTTCGTTATATATCGGTTGACACTGCCCGAATATCATATACACAACCGTTTTCCAGTAGTGAAATCTCGCTGTTCTACGCCGGAATCTTTGGCGTTAAAGATGGTGTCGAGAATCTTCTGGAAGCATTTGATTCTCTTGCCCCATCATACCCACGGTTAAGACTTGTCCTCTCCGGGGGCAGGGGGCCCGAGAGAATGCGTAAAATTTTGGATAGAATAAAGAGTTCGCCGTTTCACGACAGAATAAAGTATGCAGGTTATCTTCCTGAAGAAGAATATTATCGGCTACTTAGTTCTGTTGACATTCCCTGTGTGCCTCGCGTGGATTCCTTATATGCTAACGCCGGCTTCCCTTTCAAACTCGGTGAGTTTCTGGCCAGTGGCAAACCAGTCATAGCGTCTAGAGTATCGGATATTGAGAATTTTATATCTAATCGTGAGCATGCTATCCTGATTAATCCGGGATCGGTGGATGGCATTGTCTCGGGAGTTCGCTACCTTATTGAGAATCCTGACAGAGCGATACAGATAGGTATAAACGGACGTAAAAAGGCCGTGGAGAAGTTTGATGTCGGAGTGCAGAGGAATTCCCTGTGTGATTTTCTCGAGATGGTAGCACAGACATAGAGATTGCTGAAATTCTTATTATGAACGGCAAAAAAATCACTTGTTTCGAAGTCTGATGTTGAAAGTTTTTCCACAGTTCCCTTATTGTGTATGTTATTTCTATAAAACAATATGAAAACACCTAAACATTATATATTGGCAGTTAACATATTAGTATTTTTAAGTTTTATATTGCATGGTGATGCGGTACTGGATGTTGGGTGTCTTAACGGCAAGTCAGGAAGCCTTTTAGGTACACAGTATCCGGCAGTCGTAGCCATAAATAAAGATACTAATGTTATAGCTAATTTTGCATCGACTACAGTTTTTCCTGCAGATTATGTTTTATATTTGAAATTTGATTCCGAAACAGGAGGAGTTACTCCTGATGAGACGGGAACTAATAACGGAATCTTGGTTGGAGATGCAGCTATAATTAATGATACAGGGAAAGGCAATCTTTTAAAGTTAGATGGCGTTGAAGACTACGTTGAAGTAGCAGACAACCCTATCCTGGACATACAACACCAGATAACTCTTTCTGTTTGGCTTAAATTAAATCAATTGCCGGTTTCAATAACAAAAATAATTGTTAAACCTACTGAAACAGGACTGGATCCCTGGGAACTATATGCTTTAGATGTAAAAAGAAACACCGGAGAGATAAGGTTTGTTCTAAGTGATGGCACTTCTTATTATGAGAATGGATGGCATTCTGTTGTTTCAACTCTTCCTTTAAATCAATGGAATCATATCGTCGGAACCTATGATGGAACAACAATGAAGTTATATGCCAATAGTTTGCTTGTTAACAGCAAAAGTGTCAGCCTTAAAATAGAAGCAAACAATCAAGACCTCTATATTGGAAAATGGTTAAGCGGTTCATCTATCGACGGCTTAATAGACGATGCCATGATCTTTAACAGGGCTTTAAATAGTTCAGAAATTCAGGAGATTTATGAGGGACAGAGGCCCCATATAGACCCTAAAGATAAATATATGATAGGATTGTTCTTTCCGCCTGCTGCAACGAACTATTTGAAAGATGGGATTTACACCAATTACGATCACTCTATCTTTCTTGCAGATTACGCCGATTTGGTAGATACATTATCCGAGTTAGGTTTTAATACTATTGTAATATATACCCATTTTATGTTTTATAGATATGAATTTGACGCACGATTATACAACGCACGCTATCCTGCCTGGGGAGATTTTAATTCTACAGAAATTAAGGAAATGGTTCGAATAGCGAAGCAGAAGGGCATAAAAACAATCCCTGCATTACAGGTTTTATCGCATCAAAATGGTGGAGTTCTTTCACAAGTTTATCCGGAATATATGCTTTCTGAGCCGGAATGGAAAAAAGGGGTGTACTATAGTTCTATAAATTGTGTCGAAGTCGATGGAATTGTCTATAATTGTTCAACTGCCCATACCTCTTCACTGAGTAACAAACCTGGTTATGGAGCAAATTGGCAAAATTACTGGATATCTTACAATAGAAGGACAAGAGATCCGTTCAATCAGCAGGCGGAGCAAATAGTTTTTGGTATGATTGATGAGTTAATTGAGGCATTTACCGTTGATGGGGAAAAACCGGAGGCAATTCATATCGTTACGGATGAATTGACCAACTGGCTTGATTGTCCCGAAGAGTGCAATGGGATGAGTTCAGCAGAGGTTTTTGCATTGGTCATAACCAATGTCTATAACCATATCAAAAAAAACAATCCCGATATGGATATTATGATGAGTGCGGATATGCTGGACGAAAACTGGAATGGAGGCAGAGAAGAGACCCCTGTAGCAGGTGCAATAGATTTACTGCCTAAAGATATAATACTTAACGATTGGAGATATGAGGCGACAAGTTATTATGGATTTGATCATGCTAACAGGATGTTTCCGAGTGTCGGGAAATATATGGATAAGGGATATAATGTCATAGTCTCTCCATGGCGTGACATTGAGGCTGCCGAGGAATTAATTCGGACCGGGAAAAAACAGGATCTTAGGACGGGGAGATTCAAGGGAGTTATTTATAATTCTTTGCTGGGTTACATTAATTATACTGTTCCGAGCTTAAACTACGCACTCAATGATTATCCGGGGTGGGAAGATTTAATCCCCGATTCGTATAAGTATTTTACCGATCCCCCTGTTGATATAATGGTGCAGGAAATAGCGGACGTCATAGAGCAAACCGTAGATATCATAAATTCAGAGGATTATCAAGATACGGATAAGTAGGCAATGCCATTGATATCGGAGACAGGGCTGCCGTTATAAAGAACGCCTCGAATGTAGCATTAGTGATTGGAGAACCCGCCGAAGTGGATTCATACAAAGGTTCGGATGGTCCCGGGCTTAACAATAGCCGGTGACAAGGAGATTGTTTAGATGGTTATTGGCATAGCCGGGGGCTCTTGCAGTGGTAAAAGCACTCTGGCTCGAAGTTTAGTGGAGCTGCTTGGTGATAGAAAGACGGTTCATGTCTCACAGGATAATTACTACAAGGATCAATCCGTGTATTCCGAACAAGAAAGGGAGAAAATAAACTATGACTCCCCGGCTGTATTTGATATCGACTTGCTTGTTTATCATCTAAGTCGGTTAATAGACGGCCGGCCCATAAAAAAACCAATCTATGATTTTGTTACTCATACCAGGGTCACAGGCTACGATTTGGTGTATCCTGAAAATGACATCATTTTAGAAGGCATTTTGATTTTTACAGATAAGAAGTTGCGTGACTTAATGCATTTGAGGATTTTTCTGGATATAACTGCGGATGTTCGGTTGGCTCGGAGGGTATTAAGAGACACCGAGGAAAGGGGTAGAACTCCGGAATCGGTAAAGAAGCAATGGTTTGATTCTGTTGAGATTATGTACGAGAAGTATGTAGCGCCCACTAAGCGTTATGCGGATTTTGTTTTCACTGAGAATCCGGAATATGATGATATAGCATCATTGGCTGATAGTATCAGAGAAGGAGAACATCTGTGAAAAGGCTGCTATCCGTATTCATTGATGGTTTAAAACCTGATTCTATAGAGTATATGCCGTTTTTGAATTCTTTCCCGCATAAAGCAAGGATCGAAACTCAACTTGGATACTCCGTGACCTGCCACGCGAATATTTATACCGGCGTCTGGCCTGATAAGCACGGCCTTTGGTTGTTCTGGAGAAAGGCCTCACAAAAATCGCCTTTGTCTAAGGTCAAATATGCAAAATATCTTCCGTTTTGTAATTCACTACCTGTAAAACTGCTTTTGCACAAATATGTGACGGTCTCTACAAGGTACACATCCTTCTTTAGCCTGCCGCGTATAGTCCATCTTCCAGTGAGGTACTGGAAGTACCTCGACGTGGACGAGAAAAAAATGCCGTGCGAAGAGGGATACATAAATAAGTATCCGACTCTTTTTGATATCCTGCGAAAGGAGAATGTGACATTCGATGTGGTAGGAATGGTGCGATCCCAACGGGAACAATCGGCAATGGTGGAAAAACACGTGTTTTCCCCGGAAGCACAGTGGACCTACCTGTTTATGGGCGAGGTGGATCATTTCTCTCACATATACTGTCAGGATTCAAAGGAAGCGATCGTTCGGTTGGGATTATTGGACAGGTTGCTTGAAAGGAAGTTTTCGGAATATCGTAAGTGTGTGTCCGACTTCGACTTTGTTCTGTTCTCTGACCATGGTCATATTCCGGTCAAGACCAGGATTGATATATACACCCTGATGCGCAAAGCAGGAGTTGACCTCAACAAATTCTTTCACATAGTTGATACGAATTATTTGAGGATTTGGTTGGAAAGCGACAGCGACCGACATTTGTTGGAGAGAATACTGGTTGAAAATCTCCCGGGTCTTCTGCTCACACCGGAATTACTGCAGCAATATCATTTACCATGTGATAGAGATATCATTGGAGATATCACATTCTATCTCGATGCTCCCTGCATTTTCCCCAGGACTATCTGGGGATATAGCAGGGGCATCAATTCGATGCATGGCTACCTCCCGGGCTATCGGGATTCCGACGGTGTGTTTATAAGCAATCAACCAATTAAAAGTGACCGGTTATGTTTAATCGACATATTGCCTTCGCACCTGCAGCTGCTGGGATTGCGAATTCCAGCTCATGTGCAGGGAGAGAGTATCTGGCAGGAAAATGGGAAAATACACGATTCTTGACAATGATAAAATTGACTCAGAGGTACAGAGCATCTTAAATGCTGCCGTAAGAGAAATATGTAAGGCTGTCGATGTTATCGCTATTATACTTACAGGAAGCTTCGGCCGAGGCGAAGGTACGTTCATATCACAAAATAACAGTTTTGCGCTATCGAGCGATTTCGAGATATGTGTAGTTGCTCCGGGTCTTAAAAACAGGGAAACATGCAAGAAACTTACAAAAAAACTGAGTAAGCAGCTATGCGCCGACATTTCCGTTGCCTGGGTTACACCGGAGCGGATAGCCAAAAATAAAAATGGTAATGCAACGTTTGGAAGAAGTCACCCTTCGATCCTTACGTATGAACTTAAGTCGGGATCAAAAATTCTGTATGGGCAGGATGTGCTGTCACAAAACCTGACAGATCCGACAAAGATCCTTTTATGGGAAGGCCTTAGGCTTCTGTTCAATAGAATGGCCGAGTCTCTTGTGGAACGGCCGGCTTTCGACTCTCAACTGTATGCGGAGAAATGGATTAACAAGACTCTGTTGGCGTGCGGTGACTTTCTCCTGCTGGACAAAAAACTATATCATTATTCATATCAGGAAAGAGGCCGAAGACTCTCAACACAAGTGGACTTCGCCGACTATTCCTTTCTGGATGCGGTGCAACAGGCGGATTTGGCAAATGCATACGATGTTAAATTACGCGGAACATACGATACCTACAGCAATAAGGATGTCACGAGATTTTACAAGACGATAGACGGTATTTTTAGATATGCCATAAGCAATATAATGAAGGTTTCGTTTTCTTCATATACCGAATTCCCCGATCGGTATCTAAGTGCGAAGGCCATATTGAGAAAGATGTACAAATACAAATTCTATTTTTTTGTACATCCGGCATATGAAAATTTAATATATATGGCGAAGCTTGTTCAGTGGGGCCGAGCTCCCAGTATGAAGGTCGTTGCAAGGATGCGTGTTGCGTGGCATCATCTTGCTTACTCCTTAATCCCGCCTCTGTATTTCTTTGAGCTGTTAAGCTGTGAAGAAAGAGAAAATATTTTATCCCATGCCAACAGGATGTTATTACTCTTTAATGAAACACCCGGCAGGAGTATCGATACGGTTAAGAACGGGGTTTTGAGATTATGGTTTAACTTGTGTTGGGGCAAGAATGTGTAAGCCTTCGATACAAGTGACAACACAGCACTTACGATTATATTCCTGCATGATCCTTTCAGATAAACGATTAGTTAGGAGGAATCTTTGATTTGACGGGCGGTTGAAAAAGGAGACGCAATCGTAGTTCTTGAGAAGTGAGGCAAGTAAAAATTGCAAAGATAAGGTCATTACTAAACTCAAAGAATAATAACATGGCTGAAACAAAATCTCGAATTGCATATATTGTCTTTGGTGGAAAAGGAGGCATGGAGGCCTTTATACACAGAGAAATCACGGCTCTGATATTCCGAGGTATTGACATAGAGCTGTTCTTTACGAAGTACAGGCATGATCCCATTTATGGACCCGAAAAGTCCGGCTGGAAATGGCACAGCTTCAGAAGAACTAAAATGTTTATTGCGGCGGCGAAAATGTTGTGCGCCTGTATTACAAGGCCTAATCTGGCGAAATTCGCAATAACTAACGGTGCTGTTCGTGAATTTGCTTTGGCCTGTTATTATGCTCCAATAATGAGACGCAGGAATATCAGCCATATTCACTGTCACTTCGGAGATAGAAAGCTGACGGTAGGCTTTTTTTGTGCCGAGTTATTAGGTCTCAGTCTTTCGGTTACAATTCATGCACATGAAATTCACAAGTCTCCTAATCCTTATGTTTTTAAATGCGCATTGAAAAGATGCAACAGGATTTTCGCAATTTCTGATTATACGAGAAAAAAGCTCGTGGATAAGTTCAATGCCCCGGAAGATAAAGTCATAACGAGCAGGTTGTTTGTGAACTGGGAAGAGTTTGACAACAATAGTTCGACTGTTACTGTGCTTACTGTCGGACGCTTTGCTGAAAGGAAGGGTCACAAGTATTTGCTTGAAGCGGCAAAACTTCTTCAGGAAGAGAATATCCGATTTATTATTATAGGTTTTGGGCCTTTGGATATCAGACAAATGGCAGCGAATTATGGTTTGGAGGATTCCGTTATCGTTTTTGACAAAATGAGTCAAAAACAGCTCCGTTTCTTTTACAGTAAAGCGGATATCTTTTGTCTTCCCTCGATCGATCATCCCGAGCAGGGTCCTGAAGGGATACCGGTTGTTCTGATGGAAGCGATGGCTGCGGGCATGCCGGTTATTACTACGGCTACCGGAGGAACCGTCGAGCTTGTCAACGAAATCATAGTGCTGCAGCAGGATTCCAAAGCGATAGCTACAAGTATTATGCGATTGGCGGAGAATCCCGATTTGCGGAGACGAATGGGGCAGGAGAATCAACAAATAATCAGGAACTTGTATTCTCCGGAGAATCTGAATGTTTTATACGATACGTTTAAGGGGCCGTGTAAACCTGTGGGAGTTTATGGTGTAGATGGAAAAATTGTAGGCAATCGTGAAGTAAAGGTCGGACGTGAATCTCTTTATACATACAAATGAGTTCTGTCTGTAACTAATACGATGTTTTGGATAAGGATGCTTGTCGATGAGCGAAAAGACTAAATTAAGGATATGCGTTATAGCTTCATCAGGCGGGCATTTGGCCCAGTTGCTTTCTTTGAGAGAAAGTTGGCGGGATTACTCTGCATATTATGTATCAACCTCGAAAAGTGGTGCAAAAAAAATCCTCGATGATTACGGGCAATACTACACAGTTACCGATTCCGGAAGAAACTACATTTTCAAGTCATTATGTACCGCATTTCAATGTTTCAAAATACTGTTAAAAGAAAAAACGGACGTTATTATCAGCGGTGGTTCGGCCCCCGGATGTCTGATGTCTATCATCGGTAAGGTGTTTTTCCGAAAGCGGGTTATCTGGCTCGATAGTATCGCTAATATCAAAAAAATGTCACTAAGTGGTAGAATAGCTCGTCATTTCACCGACATTTGTATTTGTCAGTGGGAGGAAGTAGCGAGAAAGTACAAAAACGTTCAATATCTGGGAACTGTGATATGATTTTCCTGACAGTTGGTACATTGTATCCATTTGACAGATTGGTGGAAGTTGTAGATCAAGCCGTAGAAAAGGGATATGTGCAGGATAAGATTTTTGCCCAAATCGGCAATACTGTGATTAAACCTCGTAATTTTCAATATGTTGTTAGTCTCGAAATGGACGCTTACGAGAGGCGTTTTAGGGAAGCTTCAGCTATCATAAGTCATGCCGGAATGGGTACGATAACGACGGCTTTGCGACATAAAAAACCCATTTTGGTAATGCCCCGTGAAAAGAAGTACGGGGAAATTATTAACGACCACCAGATTCATACGGCCGAGGCCTTTGCTAAAAAAGGACATGTACAAGTGGCAAGAACTCCAGCTGACTTTGAGGTAAAGATCATCGAGTTGAAATCTTTTGTACCTACAGAGCGGCGTTGTAACACAGAAGCCATTGTTGGATTTATTAGGCAGTATTTGGGCAGTGTGGAGAAATGTATAGGTTAAGGGATGGAATAATCGGTTTGGTACGGCTGCTTTGCATTTAAGCCAATGTGCTTGTTCAATAGACATCTCAGAGAGATCTGCTTATTAAATTTTATTGCAGGTCAATTAGGGAAAAAATAATTAAATCCGGCCGCATATGAATTACGGATTGTTTGCTTCTTTTTTAAAGGATTGGAGGAAAAATGCTTAGAGGTACGGTTGTTGGTTTTGGACGTATGGGGATTACACATTATTCGATATTAAATCGACATCCCCAGGTTAAATTTGTTGCGGTTTGTGATTCGTCCGGTTTTGTGCGGTATAATGCGGCCAAATACCTGGGCGTGGAAGCCTATGATGATTATCATAAAATGTTCCGCGAAGTCAAACCTGATTTTACCATTGCAGCGGTTCCTACTGCGATGCACATGGATGTAGTAAAGACCGCAATTTTGAATGATGCCCATGTGTTTGTCGAAAAACCTTTTACTCTGAATCCCGCTCAGGGTAATGAGCTGATGAGCTTTCTTAAAGGAAAGGATCTTGTTCATCAGGTCGGATATGTTGTTCGATTCAGTGACGTATTCATGAAGGTTAAAGAACTCATGGATCAAAAGGTTCTCGGTGATTTATATAAATTCAGGCTGGAGATAAATGGCCCAACCGTCCTTCGTGGTGCAAAAAAGAGTTGGCGTTCGAATCATAATGAAGGAGGCGGATGCCTTTACGATTTCGCTTCTCATGGCATAGACCTGATTAATTATCTAATAGGGCCTCCTGATAACATTGTGGGGACGGTGTTTCAGAGAATATTCTCGAAAGATGTCGAAGATGCGGTTATTTCGACGTTTATATATAAATGGGGGCTTTGCGGCAATCTTATTGTTAACTGGAGTGACTCTTCTTATCGCAAACCCGACAATTATTTCGAAGTGTTGGGTAAGAAAGGAAAGATTATTGCAGACCTTCGAACGTTAAAGGTATTTTTCAGAGAGACTCCCGAGAACGAAGAATATTCACAGGGATGGAACATAAAATATTATCCCTCTTTGGCGGAGCCCGTCCGGTTCTTCGTAAGAGGTTTTGAATTTACAAGGCAATTGGACTATTTCGTTGATTGTATTTTGAAAAATAAACCGTCTGAAATATGCTCTTTCGATGACGGACTTAAAACCGATACTGTTATCGAGCAAATTAGAGCGGATGGTACGAAGGGATATAATTAACTACAACATATCAAAGATCGGCAGAGAATAATATTTTTTTAGATATGGAGGTTATTACGAACATGCAAGATGTACAAACTCAGATACCTGTTGCAGAATATGGGAAATTACAGATAGAACCTTTCCGAACTGAAAGAGAAAAGGATTCTGCCGAGCTGGACAGGCTTATATTCGGTGACAATCAGTTCTTCGGAATTAATCATATGTCGAATGAAAAGGCGCAGTCTCAGGCTATACGCTTTAAGGATTCCGATACTATAATTAAAGTTATCGATAATGCATATAATGCCGGTATTCACGCCTTCATGTTCAACACGCATGACAGGGTAAGTGAATTGTGCGATCATTTTCGTGCTCATCCGGATCGGTATTCGGATTTGCGTCTGTATCCTTCTTTGCCTTATGCACATAAATATGCGAATGCTGTTAACGAAAGTGGGATGCTCGGAGCATTAAACGAGTTCATATTTTCCGGCAGAAGTACGAAACAAGCTATCAGCACCATTATTCGGGGGGGCAAAAGCATAATAAAGAAGGATATGATTGAGGTGATGAAATTGCTTGTTGATGCGGAGATGAGGATGTTCAGGGGGCTTCGCATTAAAGCCGTATTTTTGCAGAATATTATCACGGACCTTTTACTCGGGCTTGGTGTCAGGGATGTTTTCATAGAGTTTGCAAATCACGTGAAGAAAAAATACGGTGTTGAAGCTGCGTTTAATACGGCGAATATGCCGGTTCTTATTGATTTTCTTTTGGATTGCGGCATAGAAAATCCGATTGTTTGCTCATCGATCAATAAGGTCGGATTCGCGATGTGTCCGAGCCAGGCCGAGTGCGAGAGGGCGTTGGCTAAGAAAGCTTTCAGATCAATTGCGATGGCGATATTTGCATCGGGAGCAGTCCCCCCGAAAGAGGCGATAGAATATATTTGTAATCTTCCCAATATTCGAACCATTATTTTCGGTGCGTCTTCCAGAGAGCATATCGTGGATACCATGAATATGATATATTCCTGCTGGCAGGAAAAATAGCAATAGCATCCTGGATAAAGGTTTAGAACCGTCACGCCGTAGCTGCTCATCTAAATTCCGTACCTCTGGGATTGTTGTCATATCAATTATCATTTAATGCTGTGTCTGTACTCAACTTGTATTGAATTCATAGTCTTTTTTATGGAGGGTATATTAATATGTCACGTATACAGGAAAAATGTCACGGTCAGTTTGGCACACTGATAGAATCTTCGAAGTCTATTCTGTGCCCGACCCGGATATTCAAATTTTTCTGGCAGCTTAAGAACGGCGGCTTACACACTGCGGTTTCTACTGTAACTTTGAGAACCAGGCGGTTTCTTGCTTCAAGGGGAATATCCCATAGCAGATATGAAAAAGGCAAGCCGCCGTACGAAGAAGTCCTGAATCTCCAGCCCGGTGACTGTGTCCGTATCAGGCCTGAAAAGGATATTCTGGCTTCGCTTGATAATTGCAGTCAGAACAAGGGATTGGCCTGGATGCCTATCATGAGCCGATACTGTGGCAAAAAGCTTAAAGTTTACAAAAGGGTGGACAAGATTGTGCTCGAAAGTACCGGTGAAATCAGGAAGCTAAAAAACACCGTTCTTCTTGAAGGTGCTGTTTGTGACGGGATATATGGTTGTGACAGATCCTGTTTCCACTTCTGGCGGGAAATTTGGCTTGAGAGGGTAGATGGCGATGATTGATTCACGCCCTGTCTTCGGGATGTGCATGTACGATAATCAATATTAAGACAGGATACTCGAGTATCAGTTAGTGAAAGTCTGTGCTTTATGGGTACTGCTTCGACGGCTTTGAAGATGCTTCTGCAGCCTAAACAAGCTTGTGGAACCGAATTCGTTCCTATGTATGAGCGGGCCTTTGCGCATACTATCGTGGGAAAAGAGATGCCTGCTCTTGCCTTTAATCGCGGCAGGGTGGCGCTGTGGGCCGTTCTCAGAGCGGCGTCAGTAGATGGGAGGAGCGAAGTAATATTGCCGGCCTATACATGCGAGACGGTACCGATGGCGGTCAAGTTTGCCGGTGCAAAGTGTGTTTACACAGATGTTGAACCGGGATATTACAATGTGTCACTGGAGCATGTTAAAAAAGTCCTGACATCATGTTCCAGGGTAGTGATTTGCCAGCATACTTATGGTATCACCCAGCCAGTTCGTGACTGGGCGAGATTGCTCTCGGAAAATGGGATTCTCCTCGTGGAGGACCGTTGTCAAATGGCGGCGGATATTTCTGACGGTTGTTCTGCGTCTATCGCGGGTGATGCAGCGTATTTCAGCACCCACTTCAGCAAGCCGTTCTCAACCGGCCAGGGAGGATTAGCTGTATTCCCGAATAGCCGAATGTATCCTGCTGTCGAGCAAGTGCGTGCGGAGTTTCCGTTAAATGGAGATCGCAAGCGTGTACATCGTCTTGTCATGCAGGTGCTGCTTTACGCTTTGATGGTTCGGCCTTTGACGCGGGCTATCATCGGGAATGTCTTTCGATGGGCTCAACGATGCGGTCTTATTCGCGGGACTATCTCCGTGGATGAGTACGGCGAGCAAATGCCCGCTGACTACTTATCTCGGTCCAGCAATTTCCAGGCTGCTCTGGGAATAGAACAACTGCACCGATGGCGTGAAAACTGCCGGCATCGCCGTCATCTCACGAAGTTTTATATGGAGCGATTAGCCTCACTTGGGATAGATGTGAGTTCTTTCCGGCAGAGGGATAATGATCCGGTTCTGCTGATGGTGCCGGTGCTTGTAAACAACAAGGATGAGATACTGAGACGAGCGTCTAAAAGGTCGCTTCCTATCGGTACCTGGTTCGATCGCAGCCCTGCTCACATTAATCCCGAAAGTGCGCATTTATACGATTATCGGCCTGGACAGTGTCCGCAGGCCGAACGTTTGATATCAAAAGAAATCCACCTTCTCACGGCTTCATGGGTAACCGAGTATCAGGCCGAAAAAGCTGTTGAGTTCATTAGACGATATGCGGAGATTTCCTATCCGCAAGATTGAGTAGCTATCAAAAATAACAA
The DNA here is from genome assembly GCA_964431695.1 of uncultured Pirellulales bacterium. Classification (GTDB taxonomy): domain Bacteria; phylum Planctomycetota; class Phycisphaerae; order Sedimentisphaerales; family Anaerobacaceae; genus JAFGPS01. Next base: position 33,203 of record CAYSKI010000031.1, read on the forward strand.
CTCAAGTAATGTGGGCCGAAAGGTCGTTGCCGTAATAGGGGATTTGGTGAGATATATGATTGCGGGAATATATAAGTATGTACATGAAACCGATTGTTCTATTTTGAGGACGATGTGATGAGTATTATAGTACAGGAAGGTCCTATTGAGCGGTGTGAACAATTTGTGCGTAGCATAACGGGGGCAAGATTGTGTCACTTTCCAGAATGGACCAAAATGGTAGAAGATTTGTTTGGACACAAGGGGCATTATCTCGTGGCTTGTGATAATGGTGAAATTTGCGGTGTGCTTCCGTTATCTCATGTGCGCAGCAGGTTGTTTGGTAACCATTTAGTATCTCAGCCTTTCAGCGATTATGGTGGACCGCTGACAACAAATCCTGCGGCATTGGAGGCACTCTATGAGCATGCTATCGAGCTTGCCAAACGGCGCAAATGTGATTATATCGAGTTTCGGAACACCGTTGCTATGCCGCAGGAGATGCATCTACGAACGGATAAAATCTGCATGCATCTGCCCCTGGCATCGGACACCGAGGTGGTTTGGAAGGAATTAAGGCCGCAGATTCGCAATCGCATCAGACAGGCTGAAAAATCCGGGATTAGTGTTGTTAACGGCCATAGTGAAATATTGGATGATTTCTATCGTCTATGGACGATTCGGATGCGAGAGCTTGGCACACCGTGTTATTCCCGGGGGCTGTTCCGCGGTATTATGGAGAGGTTTAAGGATAACAGCAGAATTTTCCTGGCTCTGTCCGGGGATAAAGTTGCAGCGGCGTTTTTTGTCTATACTTTCAACGGATGCGTGCACAGCCGATGGGGAGCAGCATTGAGGGAATACGATTCGTTAAGCCCGAACTATCTCCTGAATTGGTCGGCGATTGAATACTACTGCAGGTCCGGAATGAAGTGGTTTGATTTTGGAAGAAGTACTGTTGGCAGTGGTCAGCATACATTCAAGAAGCGATGGGGCGCCAGCCCTGTGCCTCTTAATTGGCAGTATTGGATCAGACCCGGCTGGACATTGAATCTGGTCAAACCCGACGCTCCGAAGTATAGAAGAAAGACGGAAATCTGGAAGAAAGTCCCGTTGTCAGTGACTCGCATAATCGGACCGCATATAAGCTGCAGTCTGCCGTGACCGAATGGGATATGTTTCTCCTTGCCGTATAATCTGATGAATATAGTTATAGTAGGTTGTGGAAATATAGGATTCGAGACGGCCAAATGGTTGTGTAACGAGCATAAGCTTCTGTTAATTAATAGAAGTTGTCCGGAAGATTTGGCACAATTCGTTCGGAATCACGACAATGTATGGTTCGAATCGGCCGACGCCACGAATCCATCGAGTATCGAAGCCGCACTCACGAAGTTTGAAGGGACATTCGAAACGGTGGATGCGTTAATTAGTACGGTGGGAGCCTCCTGTCCGACATCGGCACTCGATGATGTCAAGCAGTTCGAAAGCGAGTTTAGCCTGAACTTTTTCGGCAATCTTGTCCCGATTCAGGCTATTCTTAGACGAATGCTCCCGAGAAGGACCGGCAGGATTATTGTAATCTCGTCAACGTCCGGTGTTTTTACTTATCCGGGACTCACAGCCTATACACCTTCAAAATGGGCATTAACAAACTTCTGCCGTAATTTGGCCAAGAGTGTGACTGTCGAGTAGTCAGAGGTGTGATCTCGTGGTGGTTATAATCACTATCGGTCTTACATGTTGTGTGATACAGAGAAATAAGCAAAAGGTGAAGCTGTTTATGCGAAAACCGATAGACAGTTAGTATCTATTAGGGACTTGAAGCTACAGGGATAGGGTATGATCCTTCCCTGCAAGTCTTCAACAACATGTATTTCTTAAATATCACGCAACACAATGGACTAGGGATTGTTGGTTTTTCAGCAGCCCCTTAATTATTATGGAAGTAGAATTAACCTACAATGAGCATCTGAATCTGTCATTAAAAACTCCCCCATTCATTGACTTACCTTCGTTAACGGCTATTCGTGTGGGATTTCACCCTTTAGTTAATATCCCCACAGGTGACATAATCACTCTTGTCGGTGGAAATCAAATTCGTAATCAGTTAATATCTCAAAGTTCTTGTCTTTCTATAGGTTAAATTAGGAGAGATGCCATACCTGGTTTACTAGGAATAATTTCAAAAAAAACTGGGGATATGCGTACATTTAAACGCATGGTTTCCTGTTTGCAGCATGAACCGGATTACGTGACCAATACCTACATGGAAGCTGGCCAATATCTGGTTGGCAGCGTCAATGTCAAATTGCCCCACAATCCAAAATACTTCTACAAAGAAAAAGGTTCCGATTCTTTTTGTCTCATCAGCGGAGAGATTTATAATTATCTCGAATTATTAGACATACTTACTACATATAAGATAAGTAAGACAAGCGGAATTGACAATGATGCGGAATTGCTTTTTATGCTTTACAGAGAATTGGGGGAAGACTTTCTAAGGGACTTAAATGGTTGGTTCAGCCTTTTTATCAATGATTCCAGAGAAAAAAAACTGATCCTGGCAAACGATCGATTCGGGATGAATCCGTTATATGTCTATAGAGATGGCAAAACATTTATTTTTTCCCCGGAAGTCAAAGCGATCCTCGAGCATCATGGCATGGAATTATCTTTGGATAATGAAAGCATTTGCGATTTTATTGTTCTTGGCTGTATTTTGGATAACAAGACATTTTTCAAGAACATTTTCCGATTACCTGGATCATCAAAGTGTGTGTTTTCCAATGGCGATTGCAAGATTTCGAAATACTGGAATTGGGATGAATATCAACACCAGCCTAAATTACCCGAAACGACTTTTTTTGAAAAAAGCAGTGAAGTTTTTAAGAAAGTTATTCCGAGATATTTTCGACATAATTCGAGCACTGTCCTGTCGCTTACCGGTGGTATAGATGCCAGAACGATTTTATCTGATCTGACCCCGGATTTGTATCCTTCGATCACTGCAACCTACGGATGGAATAAAAATAATGCCGACAACATCGTCGCCACAAAACTTTCCAGAGAATACGGTATCCCACATCATTTTATCTATACCACAGCCGAAGCTTTTTCGCTGGAATTCATGAATAAAATGGTTTTTCTGTGTGATGGAATGGCGAACCTCAATACTTTTGTCCTTCCCTTTTTCTTTAGTGACGGCTTCAGGCAGCATTACAAGAATAAAATTGTTGTTCAGGGGAAATTAGGCACTCAGCTGATGCACAATGCCAGAGCTGCATTGGATTTGAAATACAATCGGGTCGAGGAACGCATGAGCGTTCTCTCACCGGAATTGAAAGCACATTATGTACCGAAAGATGTCTACAAGGACAACTTCCTTATCGGTGCTATCGAAGCGGAATGTCGCAGCTACTGGTTTTGTAATATTGCCGTAGAGAACACTATGATGGTGAATAGAACTCCCTATTTTGACAATGATCTGATCGCGTTACTCTTTCAAGGACCTAATGGTTTTGAAATGCAAAAAATCCAGGAGCATTTTATCAAATCACACAGTGACGCTTTGGCAAGTATTCCGACCGACCGCGGCCTTTTGTTAAAGAATGGGAACATTCATGACCGTCTATTATCATTGAAATTGAAGCTATCGTGGCTGTTAACTTTTTTTGGCAATTCACGGCATCTGCCCCCTCTTTTGCAGATAAACAGATTACCTCTTCCCGATAATCCCATTTTGTACCCGCGTGTCCTATCGAGCCATATATATTATAACCGTGATGTAAAAGAATTTATACTGGATAAAAAAACGCTTGGAAGAGATATTTTTATACCATCAAAAATAAAAAAAATGGTTAGGGTGCATTTTCACGGCTGGAAAGACCATCGCAAAGAAATCGCTCGGATTTTAATTCTTGAATTATTCATAAGAAGATTTTTTGAGTAATTCTGTTTCTTCTCAACGAGATGATTCGGAATCTGCGCGATTTAAACAAATCACTGACACTTCAAAGAATGAGTTCGCATCTTATTTTATGCCGGATTCACGAATTAGAAAGGCGGGGCAGAGAAATTGTTGTCATGCCTTTAAGGTATAGGCTGTCTATGTGTCTTGCCGTATAATCTGATGAATATAGTTATAGTAGGTTGTGGAAATATAGGATTCGAGACGGCCAAATGGTTGTGTAACGAGCATAAGCTTCTGTTAATTAATAGAAGTTGTCCGGAAGATTTGGCACAATTCGTTCGGAATCACGACAATGTATGGTTCGAATCGGCCGACGCCACGAATCCATCGAGTATCGAAGCCGCACTCACGAAGTTTGAAGGGACATTCGAAACGGTGGATGCGTTAATTAGTACGGTGGGAGCCTCCTGTCCGACATCGGCACTCGATGATGTCAAGCAGTTCGAAAGCGAGTTTAGCCTGAACTTTTTCGGCAATCTTGTCCCGATTCAGGCTATTCTTAGACGAATGCTCCCGAGAAGGACCGGCAGGATTATTGTAATCTCGTCAACGTCCGGTGTTTTTACTTATCCGGGGCTCACAGCCTATACACCTTCAAAATGGGCATTAACAAACTTCTGCCGTAATCTGAGGGATAAAATCAAACGGCACGGAGTTTCCGTTGATATAGTTTTTCCGTCGAGCATCAGGAACCGGCGTTCGCGAACTTTTTTATACGAAGATGGAATAGAATCCGAGGAAGTAGCTGCTGAAATCGTTCGGATTCTGAAAGGTAAGAATAATACTAACTGCTTCGTACCAGGGCGGTACGTATTCCTGCATACTTTAGAGCGTTTGCTTCCTCGGGTGCTTGATAGAAGAGCGGGATTAAAGGGCAAACGGAAAAAACTTTTTCGTGCCAAGAAAGCCGACAGCGTACTCATTACAGGAGTCTCTTCGGAATTGGGAAAAGAGTTGGCAATGGACTACGCAAAGACGGCAAAAAAGCTGTACCTTTTAGGGCCCGATGAGCAGGCTTTATCCGAGCTCAAGGGGCAGATCATGTGCTCATCAGACTGCGTGGTCGATGAAGTATGTCTCGACCTTGCGGATTTCCGAGCGGTAGCTTCTCTTATAAATCGTATCGAACACGTGGAGTTGATAATAAATAACGTTGAGCTTTCAGCTCCGGAACCGGCGAGTGAGGTCCCAGTGACTGACTGTGAGTTATGTCTGAAAAACAGTCTGTTTGGAGTAATTCATCTTGTTGTTGAGTTCCTGCGCAAAAAAGTTCCGCCGGTTAAGATCATACAAGTTATGCCGGTGGTTGCCGGCGAAGACCGGTGTAGGTTCGATTGTTATTCCGCCGGTCAGGCGGCACTTTGGGCTTTCACCCGTTCGCTGCGCAGGAGCTTCGGTAACAGGATCCAGATTATGGAGGTGATTCTTGCTAAGCAACAGGAGATTCATTGGGGGGCTGGTACAGCAGCCGAAGGAGTAGAAGATGTCAATTACGAACGCGGTCGTCGTCAAACCGACAAAGTAATGTCCGGGATATCTTTGATGGCACGAATGTTTGCACGGCGAATTCACAAATTGGAAAGGAAAGGCAGAGAAATTGTTGTTTTGCCTTTGAGATATAAGCTGTCTATGTGTCTTGCGGCAATCCTGCCCTGGCGATTAGGGTGATGTGCCCGAGAGATTATTACCGGGGGTGTCCATTTGGATTTGGTAGCTGGTCTTGCGGTGAATAGAAACTGCATCTTCAAGACAACTAATGAGCTTTCAATGATTGAACGGGAACAGTTCCGGGAATTATTTTCTCATGTTTTCAGGAAGGAAATAAGCCCCTGTGAGTTTGAACGCAAGTATGTGCGTACTTCCATAGGCTATTCTTATCATGGTTTTATGTTTTCGAAAGACCAGCTTGTCGGCACATACAACATTATTCCCTATTGGTACGACTGTTTTGGAGTACGGGTATTATTCGGTTTATCCGCGGACATGATGGTAGCCGAAGAACACCGTAGCGGACCGTTTAACATCATTAAAATGGTTCACATGGTTTATGAGGGACTGAAGCGAGATAATATTGGTTTTGTTTTTGGCTTCCCAAACGATAATGCCTATCGATTCACGAAGCGCATACTTAAATGGAATGATATCGGAGAGCTGGATTTCTTTGCCTTGCCAATCAATATCGCTGCTCTGAGGCCCGGACTGAGCTGGGTGAATGCGATTGCTCGGCTATGTGCGGGTAGCTTTGCCCGGATACCAAGAGTTCAACGGGAAGTTCGCACTAATTTTAACGTTCAGAAGGTCAACGGAGGAGACTTCGAGAAGCATCGTTACGACGACCAATACGAGGTGATTGATCTTCCGGGCGGCGGGAAATGCCTCTATCGTATTTATACAGAGGATGGTGGTGTCAAGACGCTTTATATAATCGATGTTGTTCCCATGACTCCCAAAGACTTTCTCGGGGCAATGAGAGAGGTTTATTCTATTGCCGACAAGCACGCCGATTTAATATTGTATGTCGGAAAGTTACCTTTTCACCCCGCAGGATTAATACGCG
>CAYSKI010000032.1:0-38692 GCA_964431695.1 uncultured Pirellulales bacterium
GATACAGAAACCGATGTATGGACAAGAGAAGAAGACGTGCCCTTCCTGAGAGCATCCTTTTCGGCCGAACTTGTGAATAACAGAATATACGTAATCGGAGGTACGGATAGACCACACCCATGCCCCGCCTTGTCAACAGTCTATGAGTTTGGCCCACTGGTTGACTTCAACGCTGATGGCCTTGTGGATATCGGCGACCTGCTGATGATGATCGACAATTGGGGTACGGACGAATCCCTCTATGACATCGGCCCGATGCCTTGGGGTGATAGTATCGTAGATGTAAATGATCTGGAAGTCCTGATGAGCTACTGGGGACAGCAAATCCTGCCGCTTGATTTAATTGCATACTGGAGGCTGGATGAGACAGAAGGCGACACTGCATACGATAGCATAGGCGGCGAATACGATGCCGGAGTTTTTGGTGGCGCCCTATGGCAGCCTACCGGCGGTCAGGTTGATGGAGCAATTTTGTTAGATGGTATCGATGATTACATCAGCACACCCTTTATCGTAAATCCAGCAGGTGGAAAGTTCAGTGTCTTTGCCTGGATTAAAGGGGGGGCACCAGGACAGGTAATCTTTTCGCAGGCAGATAACGCAAATTGGCTCCTTGCAGAAGCATTAGAGGGCAAACTAATGACGGAGTTGCAGCCTGCTGGTCGCACTGGCAGGTCGTTGATCTCAGACGTGGTAATCACTGATGGCGACTGGCACAGAGTCGGCCTGGTGTGGGATTATTACCAGGCGCGAATGCTCTATGTTGATGACGTTGAAGTTGCCAGAGACACACCGACCAGCTTAGAAAGTTCAGAAGATGGTCTGTACATTGGTGCAGGCAAAGATCTCGAAGCGGGAACTTTTTGGACTGGCCTTATCGACGATGTCCGCATCTACAACCGAGCTATAACACCTTAATACAATATATAAAAAAAGCCCCCGAGTTATAAACGGGGGCTTGGAATATCAAACGGCTTAAGTTTATCCGATTTCTTCGTCTATCCAGCCGAGCAGCTCCTTGAGGTCATCTATGGTAATGTCACCCATGTGGGCGATGCGGAACGTTTGTTCCTTTAATTTGCCGTAACCGTTACCGAAAATCGTATTGTGTTTTTCCTGGATGGCTTTAATCGTTTCGGCGACGTTAATCTCACGGATATTCTTTACCGTGGTAAGTGTGTTCGAGGCATATTTTTCATCGCAGAACAGGTCGAATTTCCCCTTGGCCCATGTCCGGACGTAATCACCCATTTCCTTGTGACGCTGCCATACGTTCTCCATGCCTTCTGCCAGCAGTTTCTGGCACTGGTAATTCAGGGCCATAATGTGGGGAATGTTCGGCGTCGTTGGTGTCTGGTTTTTCTCGGCGGATTTTGCAAACTGCTGGAAGTCGAAGTAATATCCGCGGTTGGGGACATTTTTGCTCTTTTCCAGCGCCCTGTTGCTGACCACCGCCACAGCTAATCCCGGCGGAATAGCAAAGGCCTTCTGGACAGAGGCAAATGCCACGTCCCATCCGAGATCGTCGAAGTGCATAGGCAGGCCGATCATGCCGCTGACCGCATCTACAAAGACAAGGACATCCGGATATTTTTCCTTCATCATCTCGCTGATCTGGTAAACCGGATTCGTCAGGCCGGTACTGGTCTCGTTATATACTAAAGTCACGGCGGCGTATTTGCCGGATGCGAGTTTCTCATCAATCATCTCAGGTGTGGTCGCCTGGCCCCAATCGACTTTCAGCTCTTCTACGTTTCTGCCGCAGCTTTTGGCGACATTCGCCCACTTGTCGCTGAATGCGCCGCAGCATGTGCACAGGACGGTTTCGTTAAAATCCACGCAGTTGCGAATGGAAGCCTCCCAGATACCCGAAGCCGAGGATGTGGAAAGAAAAACATTCTGGTCGGTAAAGAGAACTTTTTTAAGAATATCGACTGTCTCGCCGTGCAGTTGTGCGTATTCCTTGCCGCGATGTCCCAATGTCGGGCGCGCGAGCTGCTGCAGGACGTCATCATTGACTTTGACCGGTCCGGGAATGAATAATCTCGGGGGATTTTTCCAATCTACCATATATTTTCTCCATTCTTTCTACTTTTCCCGCAAAGCGGGAATCTCTGTGTTATTTTATAAATATGTCCCCGCTTTTGCAGGGATGACGTTCAGATTCAGTATCAGAATTTATAAATCGTTAAACCCGAATAGACTTTCGGATAGAAATAGGTCGCCTTTTGAGGCATTCTTTCGCCGACATCGGTGACAGCTTTCAACTCTTTGATTTTGACCGGATTCATAAAGAATGCCACTTGTTTTTTTCCCGAGTCAACCTGAGCGATGGAGTCATCGATCGCGCTGGGGGTATCTTTTAAATATTGAATATTTTCTCCTTTGGCCAGCTTGTCTTTACCAATACCCAGTAAACCTTCCAGGATAAGTTTATGCAGTACCGTAAGGTCCAGCAATTTGGAATGCGTGCTCATATCGGGTGCTACTTCATCCATTTGGTGTTTGTCTTTCAGGACTGCGACGTAGAAAGCATTTGCCGAGCTGTAAATCCCGATTGCATTGTTGTCCTTTTCATGCTCGGTTTTCATTTCCACGAGCATCTTCTGCCTTGCCTGCGATTTGGTTTGAGCCGTGTTGAATTTGTACCCAGATATATGAAATTTGTCTCTGAGGCTGTTAATAAATGCGTCCGGCTCGAAATTTTCAAGATTTCCGACAAGACGATGCGTTGCCAGAATTAACAATCCTTCATGATAGGTATTAGCAAAGGCAAGCATTTGATATTTAGCCGCCGGATTGCCATTTTCCCTGGAGTAGGTCAGGCCGGTGGTGTATCGATGATGGCCGTCGGCTATGATGCAGCTTTTATCAATCATCATATTTTCGATTTGCTCAATGTCATTTTGAGCGGTTATCGCAAAAAGACGATGCCTCACATCCTGCTCATCGACGAAGTCGATCAATGGTTCCTCGTTGGCGGCCTCTGTGATAATATTGTCTGCGATTCTCTGCCGGTCCTCGTAAAGCATAAAAACCAGGCCGAAGTCCGCGGATGTCGATTTCTTCAGATTGAGTCTGTCGATTAACGGCTTTTCGAAAATTTCTTCGTGAGGTTTGACCAATTTTCCGAATTCTTCGAGCTTTGCCAGTGCAATGAAGCTGTATCGCTGGAATTGGGTACCATTTACCTTAAAATCCTGGACATAAGCGTAGATGGATTCGTCCGTATCCTGCTTTAAGGCGCCTTTTTCGATCCACTCGGCTAAGTAACCGGTGGCTCTTGTGTACTGGTTGTTATCGTTATTGTCGGATGGGCTTGTTCGACCTTTTATTATGCGTACGATATTGTATTTGCTCTTTTGATAGAGCTGCTCCTGCTGGTTGTTGTCGATGACATCGTACGGCGGTGCAATACACGCCGTTGCATCGCCTACCACGGAAGGATCGAACCTGAACGCCCTGAAAGGCTTAAGTTGCATTTTTCTTTCTCTTACTAACTTTGGCGGTTGACTGATTAATTCACTATTCACGGTTTACCATCTCTTTCATTAACCGGTTATAAAGGTTCGGATAATACAAAAGAAAAACATTTTTGTCAAATATGAACAGAAATGTTTAAAAAACGGACTATTTTTTTGCCAGGGATTCGTTTATTGCCGCAGCGGCTATTCGGCCCTGACCCATCGCCAGAATGACCGTTGCCGAGCCGGAGACTATATCCCCCCCGGCGTAAACATTCGGGACAGATGTTTCCATCGTGTGCTCATCGACTATTATTGTACCCCATTTGGTTATTTTAAGTTCCGGCGTTGTTTGCGAGATGAGGGGATTGGGCTTATTGCCGATAGCGATAATGACCGTATCAAGCTCGATGATGAATTCGGAACCTTCGATGGGGACCGGCCGGCGCCGGCCGGAGTCATCCGGCTCACCAAGCTCGAATTTGAGACATTCTATCGCAGTCACATGGCTATTTTCGTCACCGATGATACGTTTCGGGCTTTGCAGGATGTGAAATTCGATCCCTTCCTGTTTTGCGTGATGGACCTCTTCAATCCGGGCGGGCATTTCCTTTTCGGTCCTTCGATAGACCAGATAGACTTTTTCGGCGCCGAGTCTGAGGGCCGTTCTCGCCGCATCCATAGCGACATTGCCGCCGCCTACAACGGCGACTTTCTTCGAGCGGGCGATGGGAGTATCGGCGCCGGCGCCGTAGTCGTAGGCCTTCATAAGATTAGCCCGCGTTAGGTATTCGTTGGCGCTGTAAACTCCGACAAGGGATTCGCCTTCGATGCCCATAAAGTTCGGAAGCCCCGCGCCCACACCGATATAAGCGGCGTCGAAACCGTCCTCATTTAACAATTGCCGGATAGTTCTTGTTTTGCCGACGACAAAGTTGCAAACAATTTTAACGCCCATTTTGGTCAGGGTATCGATTTCCTTTTGCACGATGGCCTTGGGCAATCGGAACTCCGGGATTCCGTACACCATCACGCCGCCGGTTTTATGGAAGGCCTCGAATAAGGTGACATCGTGTCCCGCTCTTCTGGTATCGGCGGCGGCGACAATTCCGCCGGGACCTGAACCGATAATGGCGACTTTTTTCCCGGTCTCGGCGGCCACAGCAGGGACAGACTCCGCGTTTTGGTCGAGATCAGCAACGAATCTTTCAAGTCGGCCGATGGAGACGGCCTTTGTGGGATCTTTGAATTTTTTGCCGACCGTGCAGGTTAGCTGGCACTGGTTTTCCTGTGGACAGATCCGGCCGCATACCGCGGGAAGCAGCGAATTTTCCTTAATGATTGAAAGGGCTTTTTTATAGTCACCATCGGCAATCGATACGACAAAATCTCTTATCCGAATGCGAACCGGGCAGCCCTGGACGCACGGGGCATTTTTACAACGAAGGCAACGCAGGGCTTCGAGTTTTGCGTGTGTCTCGGTATATCCTGTCGCCACCTCATTGACGTTGGTTACTCTGACGACGGGTTCCTGTTCCGGCATATCCTGCGGGGGGATTTTATATCTTTCGGCCGGTGTGAGCGTGCCGGCTTTTTGTTTTTCCAAAAGCTGCTTTAGAAGCTCCTGTCTTTCTTTGTCATTCACAGTGGTTGATTCCAGTAAAACCTAAGTGACTAAAGTTAAAAGTGTCTAAAGTGCCTGAAGTTAAGGATGGTTCACTTTAGTCACTTTAGCTCACTTAAATAATTCATTTGTCCAGATCTAATTTGCATTTGTGCTTTTTATACTTTTCGTGCTCTTTCTGCTCCAGGGATTTGTATGCGTTTAGTCTTTTCATCATTAAGTCAAAGTTGACTTTGTGTCCGTCGAATTCCGGTCCGTCCACACAAACGAATTTCGGCTGCCCGTCGTATTCGATTCTGCAGCCGCCGCACATCCCGGTCCCGTCAATCATAATTGTGTTGAGCGAGACCTGTGTCGGGATATCGAATTGTTTTGTCACCTCACAGCAGAATTTCATCATTATGGCCGGGCCTATTACGAATGCCTGGTCCGGCTTGGGGCTGCGCCGGCAGTTTTCTTTCAGAGGTTCGGTCACCAACGCCTTTCGCCCTTGTGAGCCGTCGTCGGTCGTGACGATAAGCTCGTCGCTTATGCCGGCGAATTCCTCTTCGAGAATCAAAAGCTTTTTGTTTCTTGCCCCGATTATGCTGATAATTTTATTGCCTTTGTCCTTGAGGGCTTTTGCGATGGGCAGCAGGGGAGCATTACCGATTCCGCCTCCCACACAAACTACGGTACCAAATTTGTCCAGGTGAGTCGGATTGCCCAACGGCCCGACAATGTTTGCAATCTTGTCGCCTTCCTTTAGGTCGGACAATTCAGCGGTGGTTTTCCCCACACGCTGCCAAATAAGGCGTATAGTCCCTTTGCCTCCATCGGCGTCGGCTATCGTCAGAGGAATCCTCTCGGCGTATTCGTTGTTTAGGCTGATAATCACGAATTGACCCGGCTGCCGTGCCTGGGCAATCAGCGGAGCTTCGATTTCAGCGGTAAAAACGTCTTCCGAAAGCTGTTTCTTGGATATAATTGTGTGCGACATACGTATATCTTTATTCAAATTCGACTGAAAAACATTCCTTTTCGCATTTTTATGCCTGTTTGTCAAGGAATATAACTATTTGTACTTTGATACATATTATAAGTATTGCTTATTCCACTCGTTTTCTAAGGTTTTTTGAAAAAATATTGAATTTTTCTTGCAAAAAAAGAATTATAATTCATAATATGAGGGTATAGTCAATAAATGAGAATGCGCTCAGCTATTTATGAAATGAGGCAAAAAAAATGAGCGAAGAACAATTATCACGTAAAGAACGAGAGCGTTTGCAACATAAGCAGGAAATTTTGGATACGGCCCTTCGGTTGTTTTCTGAACAGGGTTTTCATAACGTCTCAATGCAACAAATCGCTGAGGCCTCGGAATTTTCTGTGGGCACATTGTACAATTTTTTCGACGGCAAGGAAACACTCTTTGAGGAGTTAATCGATAGTTGCGGAGAGAAAATTATAGCCGCGCTTGTAGCAGTGATGGATGCTCCCGGAACCGAAGTGGAGCGTTTGACGAATTTCATTCGTTATGCATGCACGTTGCTCGAGGAACATGCACAGTTCATAAAATTGTATGTCTCGGAGCTGGGAACTAAAAGTGTGAAACTTTCAAAGAAACATGCCAAAGGTGAATTCGATGCCGTATTGGTCAACGGATTGGAGCAGATTCTGGAGAACGGAATGCGCAAGGGCCTCTTTCGTCGGGTAGATCCGGCCATCACGGCGAAAGCTATCAATTCAATCATAGAGACATTGGGCTTTGAGTTGGCCAGCCAGTTTGATAAGGCTGTTGCGACGGACACATTCTCGAAGGTTGAGAAGCTTTTCGTTGGTGGCTTGCTTTTGCCGGAGGGGAAATAAAATGTCGAACAAAGTAGTTAAAGTTTCCTTAATAATATTTCTGTGCTTGGTTTTTATATCCGGTTGCGGCAGTTTCAACGGCCAGGAGGTCCGGCGGGAGCATGTCGATGACTATAGCCGGCAGTTAGAGGAAAAGACACACGAAGTTTTAGCCGAAAATCAGCCGCTGGATCTGAATGACTGTATCAGGATATCGATGGAAAATAACCTGTCGGTGAAGAGTGTGGAAATACAACAGCGTATAGCACTGCTCGAGAAAAAAGTGTCGTTTTCAAATTTCCTCCCGGCCGTGAGCTTAAACTACCAAAAAACATGGTGGGATCCTCAGCCTCAGATAAGATTCGGTGCGAGTGGATTTCCGATGCACGATAAGGACGTACGCGATGTAACCTGGAATATTCAATTGTCGATTATCAATCCCGCCACGTGGTTTTTATATTCGATGCACACTCGAGGATATGAAATTGCCGAATTGGTTACCGATATCACACGTCAGTCCATTGCCCTGCAGGTTACGGCTCAATACTTCCAGTGCCTGTCGTTGGAGCAGGCGCTCACTGTTTTAGAGAGTCAATTAGTAGCGGCGCAGACATTGGAACAAGAACTGGCGGCTTACCGGGAAGAGGGGCTTGTAAGCGACTGGAAGGCAGAACAGGGTCATGTACTTGTATTGGCTCGCCAAACTGAATTACACCGGATACAAAAGTCACTGGGTCAGGCAAAAGCCGAATTGCTGGCAGGAATGGGCCTGGACCCTACAAGCGATGTCACACTGGAAATGCAAACACCGTTCGAGACTCCCGGAGGTTCGCTGGATGATTTTATCACAGAGGCTCTTTTAAATCATTCGAGTCTTGCCATCTCGGATCGGCAGGTTGCCATAGAGAAGGAGAAATTAAAAGCGGCTGTCACCGCCTTTTTGCCTCAGTTGATGGGATTTGCCGGCCGGGTCGATACCTCCGACTCGCATCAGGTCTTTACGAATTACTGGATGGGAGGACTCAGTGCCGCAATCACAGTTTTCGACGGCCTTGCTAATGTTAATTATTATCAGGCCGCAAAGGAATTGCAGAAAGATGCCATTCTCAGGCGTGAGCAGGCGACACTGACATTAATGCTGCAGGTAATTCGTGCCCTGGACCAGGTTGAATTGGCGCAGGACCAGATGGAGCTGGCTCGGGGGATGAACGAAGTTGCATCCAAACGTCTTGCGGAAGTAAGACAACAATACGAGCAGGGATTAATCCAGGCAAGTGACATGCTGGATATGGTTGCCGTGGCCGATGAGGCCGAGGTTAGGTATCTTCAGGCTCGTTTCCAGTATCAGACAAGTATTGCCGTGTTAATCAACGTGACGGGAAAAACCCGGATCGTTTTTGAGGAGTAAACTAATGAAAGCAGGTAAATCTGTTGAAAAGAAATCAGGAAAGTCTTTTCGTTTAGGACTGGTTTTAATTGTCCTGATTGTAAGCGCTTTAATTACGGCGGGAGTCTTGTTTGAGCGGACCGGGCAAAGCCGTGCCACAGCAGAGACCGATGCCGCCGGGCAATCCGAGCTTGTGCCGGTCGTTGTCACTAATCCCGTCCGCCGAACTTTCGAGCAGGTAATCAGGACCCAGGGAAACGTCGAAGCAAAAAATGTTGCCATGGTCTCGCCGAGGATACCGGGGACACTCGAGGAAATTTTTGTGGACGAAGGTGACTATATTGTCGCCGGGCGGACTAAGCTGTTTCAAACGGATGCCGTCAAATTGCAGCAGAATGTAACTATCAGGCAGCACGATTTGGCTGTTACCCGCTGTGCATTGCAACAGGCCGAGGCAAGTCTGGAGAAAGTCACGGCGGACTTTGAAAAAGCAGAACTGGATTTCAAGCGTTTCGGACGACTGCTGGCAAAAGAGGCGACCACCCAGGATGTATTTGAACAACAGCAGTCTCAATACAAACAGCTTGCCGCCAGTAAGAAAGTGTCTCAGGCACAGGTGAAACTGGTTGCCGAGCAGGTGCGTCAGGCCGAGGCCGCACTGATTATAGCCGAAAAGGACTTAGCGGATACCGAGGTTCTTGCTCCCATCAACGGCGTGGTCAGTATGCGTATGGCCGAACCGGGAGAGATGGGCTCACCGGGAGTTCCTGTGGTGCGAATCGAAGACCCGAACCTTGTTGAAGTCAGTGCATTTCTACCCGCCGCGGCTTATCCGGCGGTGATGGCCGACCAAACTCCCATGAGGGTGACGGTGGCCGGGAAAGAGCTTGGTGACAGGATGATTTCGTATAAGAGTCCCACAATCGGGGCCAAGCTTCGAACATTCGAGATTAAGTGTTTGTTAGAGAATCCCCCCGTCGGTGTGGCTCCGGGTGCCATGGCGGACATTGCCGTGATTCTGGCCAGTCGTGAAGGTTTGGGAGTGCCAGCAGTCTCTGTTCTGCAGCGAAGCGGCCAGTCCGTTGTTTTTACAGTCGAAGGAAATGTCGCCCAACGAAGAGACGTCGTGACCGGACTCGAAAACGACGGGTGGATTGAATTGCTCGACGGCGGAATTACCGAATCTATGCAGGTTGTCTCTATGGGCCAGGACATGCTCAACGACGGCCTGACCGTATCTGTACAGAAGGAGGCCGAATAATGTTTCTTTCTGATGCGTCTATAAAACGCCCCGTGGCGATGAGCTGTTTGATAATCGGACTGGCTCTGCTTGGTCTTAACGCCTGGCGTAAGCTGGGTCTGGAGTTAATGCCAAGAATAGATGCACCCTTTATCACAGTGTCCACTGTTTATCCTGGCGCTAGTCCGGAACAAATCGAAACGGATGTCGCTAAGCGCATCGAGGACATAGTGGTAACGATAGACGGGCTAAAACACGTCAGTTCCGGGTGCATGGAAAATGTTTGTCAGACTTTGCTGGAATTCGAGCTGGATGTTGACGTGGATATCGCCGCTACCGATGTGCGTGAGAAGCTCGATTTAATCAAAGCCGATTTTCCTGCGGATGTGGAAGATCCGAAGATTCTCAAATTTGATATTAACGCCAAGCCGATAATCAATCTGGCCCTGACGGGCGATGTATCGATAGACGAGCTTTATGATTTTGCCGATAACACCCTGCGAGACCGGATAACGGTCATATCCGGAGTTGCAGATGTGGAATTGATAGGCGGCGCCAGACGCGAAGTGCGTATCCGTCTGGACAGAGAAATACTGGCGTCCAAGAGTTTATCCAGCACGGAAGTTGTTCAGGCAGTTCAGCAGGGTCTGCGTACCATTCCGTCGGGTCGAGTAAAAGACGCCGGACGTGAATTTACGGTCAAGTTCGACGCCGAGTACGAGGCCGTGGCCGATATAGGCAGCCTGGAAGTGGCTAATGAAAACGGCCGGCGTTGTACCATCAACGATGTGGGCCGGGTGGACATGTCAACCGAGGAATTGCGCCAGAAGGCTGCTATTGACGGCAGAGACTGTATTTATATTAAGGTTGTTAAGAAGGCCGAAGCCAATGCCGTTCGTGTGGTCAATAGAGTTAATGCCGCCGTGGACGAGCTTGATAGTGAGCTGCCCGGAGGAATGGAGCTGGTATGGGTCAATGATGACGGGCGTTTTATCGAAGCGACGGTGCAAAGTGCCTGGATTAATGTTGGTCAGGGAATCTTTTTAACTGCGCTGATCCTGTTTTTGTTTCTGTATAACATACGTTTGACTTTGATAGTAGTCATTACGATGCCTCTGACTGTAATCATTGGTTTGTTTTTCGTGCAACTGGCAGGTTATACGCTCAACACATCGACTTTGATTGCCATCGGCATGTCCGTCGGTATCCTGGTGACAAATTCCATTGTGGTTCTGGAGGCGATTATCAAGCGGCTCAATCGAACCGGTGATCCGAAGGAGGCAGCACGCCTGGGAGCGAAGGAAGTGACTGTAGCAGTATTGGCCAGTGCCGGAACAAATATCGTCGTGCTGTTTCCTATTGCCATGATGGGCAGTGTCATCGGCTTGTTTATGAGACCGCTGGCGATGACAATGCTAATTATGACCGCTATCTCGCTGTTTATCTCTTTTACTTTTACACCTATCCTGTGCTCGTTAATGCTCAAACCGAAACGGGCCGATCAAAAGGGGATTTTGCACCGCATGGAGACCGGATTCAATAGTTTCCTGACGTGGATTATAAACGGCTACCGACGAATTCTTTCTTTCAATGAGAGACATCGCTCAGCGGCACTTGGGATGTTGGTGGTGACGATTCTGATGCTGTTACATGCTATGACGCTGGCCGGTAAGGTCGGATTTACGTTCGTCTCCGACCCGGACAAGGCCGAGTTGTTTGTCAAGCTGGAGTATCCCACCTGGTATGAGCTTGGAAGAACGACCGAACGTGTCAAAGCCCTGGAAGACAGGCTCAGGGACGTGCCGGAGCTCGAACACATATTAAGTTCGGTTGGAAAGGTCGAAGGTGTCATCGGTCAATCGACGCAGGGAGTCTATCTTGCCCAGGTGCTTCTTACGTTTTCCGATCGCGACGAAAGGAGTTTGTCGATAGATTATTTGCAGGCCGAAGTGCGTTCGCGGCTTACAGGTTATCCAGAATGTATTGTGACTGTAAACCAGCCGGCTATTATCGGCGGCCAGTCCCAGGATATCGAGCTGGAAATTGCCGGTGAGGAACTGGCGGTTCTCGATGAGCTGGCCGTTCGCACAAAGAATCTTGCTAATGAGCTTGAAGGATTTAGTGATATTGACACAACGGTGCGGGCCGGTAAACCGGAGCTGGCTGTCATACCGAATCGCGCGGTATTAGCCGATTTGGATATACCGGCCGTCGGGCTTGGCATGGCTTTACGCGCCAACCTCGAAGGACTGGACGCAGGGACCTTCAAGAAGGGCGATCGCAACTATGATATTGTTGTCGAGCTGGCGGACGAGCAAGGCAGAGAGCAGGTGGAGCGTTTTATGTTTCCTGCCGTTCCCGGCAAGCCGATGCTCCTGAGCAATCTTGCAAAGGTCGAACAGCGCATTGCCCCGATACAAATCACACGTAAAGACAAGCGACGAGTATCTAAGGTCTTTGCCAATCTCGGAGCCGGTATACCGCTGGGTACCGCAGTGAATCTTCTCGGGAGCCGAATCGATTCACAAGGACATTTTCCTCCCGGTAACGATTACAATTTTACCGGCATGTACGAGAGAATGGCCGAGGCTAATGCCGAGTTCGGCGAGGCCGGTATTATTGCCGTTGTCCTTGTTTTTCTTACTCTTGCGGCGATATTGGAATCGTTTAAACAGCCCTGGTTGATTCTGGTGACATTGCCGTTGGGCTTGATCGGTGTTATGTGGGCACTGGCCCTGACCGGCGAGAGTATTTCGATGTTCGTTTTGATGGGCGCGGTGATGATGATTGGTATCGTGGTCAATAATGCAATCTTGATTATGGACCAGTTCAATGTTCATGTCACCGAGGGAATTCCCATCCATAAGGCCATGATTACGGCCGCATGTGAGAGGTTTCGTCCGGTTGCCATGATTACCTTAGCGGCGGTTCTTGGAATGCTGCCGCTCGCTCTGGGCAGAGGAATCGGCGCCGAATTACGTAATAGTGTTGGTATCGCCTCGGTGGGTGGTATCCTGGTGTCGGGTATATTGACCTTGATTGTTATGCCGATTCTTTACGATCTGTTTACACGCAAAAGCAAATCAAAGAAGGCTCAGTGACTTTCCCGAGTCCCGTAGCCTTATTTCTTGACATCGGTAATACGAATCTGATATATTAAATTACATAAAAGAAGTGAAAAAACTGTAATTATTTCTATTCAAGAACGGGGGGGGAGGAGGGACTATCATGATGGTAAGTCTCAGGAGTGTGCTGTTTTTGACAAGTTTGACTTTGGTTGTGGCCAATCCCTGCTTTTCTTCCCATAACGATATTACAGCCCAGCAGGCAAGAGATTTAATTGATTCTACGGAAAACCTCATCATTCTCGATGTCAGAGAACCACATGAATACTGCGGCGGTCATATTCCGGGGGCGGTGAACTACCCATGGAATTCCGGAGTGCTGGAAGAGCGGTACGAGGAATTGATAAATAATGAAATTTTAGTGGTCTGCCAAAGCGGGGGCCGAAGCAACCAGGCCGCCAATTTCTTAGATTCGAAGGGCTACACGTTAGTCTATGACATGCTGGGGGGAATGAATTCCTGGCAATGGGAAACTTCTGCCTGTAAATACGCCGGCGGCAGCGGGACAGAGGACAACCCATACCAAATCGCTACAGCAGAGGATTTGATCGCTCTCGGCGAAAGCCCCGAAGATTACGACAGGCACTTCATCCTTACTGCCGACATCGACCTCGACCCGAACCTGCCGGACGGACAAGTCTTTGTACAGGCAGTAATTCCTAAATTCGCCGGAGTATTTGATGGCAATGACCACGTCATCTTTGATCTCAAAATTACAGGCGGTTCTTATATTGGATTGTTTGGTCGACTTGAAGAAGCTAAGGTTAAAGATTTAGGAGTCGTTGATGTTAATATAACCAGCTCAGGTGACTATGTCGGTAGCTTGGCGGGACTTAGTAACGGAGATGTTTCTAACTGCTACAGCACCGGCACGGTCGCAGGAAATAGTGTAGTCGGCGGCCTGGTGGGCTACAACAACGAAGGCAGCGTCACCGATAGCTACAGCACCGGCATGGTTGCAGGAAGTAGTATGGTCGGCGGCCTGGTGGGCTGCAACAACGAAGGCAGTATCACCACTAGCTATAGTAGCGGCTCGGTAGTAGGAGGCGGTTCTTATGTTGGCGGTCTGGTGGGAGAAAACGATGGTAGCATCATCTCCTGTTGCAGTAGCGGCTCGGTCACTGGGGGAGACCGTGTCGGCGGTCTCGTGGGCTCCAACTTCGGCAGTATCACCGACAGTTACTGCACCGGTACAGTCACAGGAAATAGTCAAGTCGGTGGCCTGTTGGGCCACAATTACGGTAACATCACCGATAGCTACAGCACCGGCGAGGTCAATGGAGACAATAATGTTGGTGGACTGGTTGGGTCCTGCTATAGTGTAATTTTGAATAGTTATAGCACAGGCTCAGTTCATGGTAAAACGAATGTCGGCGGACTCGTGGGCCTTAATATTGGCACTGTCGCGATTAGCTACAGCAATAGCTTAGTCGTGGGAAATGAAAATGTCGGCGGACTTGTTGGTTGTGACATTCAGTGTGACCAAGCGGAATGCTATTATGGAAGTGCAACCTTGAGTTTTTGGGATATACAGACCTCAGGGCAGGCAACGAGTGCCGGCGGCGAGGGCAAGACCACTGCCCAGATGATGGATCCCAATACGTTTATATCCGCCGGGTGGGACTTTGTGGGCGAAACAGTTAACGGTCCCAACGATGTATGGTGGATTCTGGATGGACGTGATTATCCGCGGCTGTGGTGGCAGCTTCCCGCCGATGACTTCGAGGACGGCAAACCAGAGCCATTGTGGTTCGTGTATAATATGGAGCCTGAATTAGCCTGGTTGGAGGAAACCGACGGCAGGCTGGAGATAAATACCACCGGGTCAATGGAGGATGTGGATGCGACATATGTATCCGACGGCTGGCAGCTTGACGCCAATGAGCCGTTCGCCATCCGAGTCGATTTCCACTTCAGCAAAGTTGGCGTCGGCAACGGTCGGATGACACTGGGATTGGTACCGACAATCGAAGAACCTGTCGAACAGTGGGCGCAGTTCGAGGTTGGGACGTTCGATGACAGAGAATTCTATCTTTACGAGATCCGCGACGGCGATTGGGTCAGAGAAGAAATTAACGACCGGTTCTTGGATGACGGAATACTGTACATATCGTATGATCCGGATACGGACAGACTTTATTTAAGTGACACCGGTTACGGCCAGGCGAATGCAAGGTGGGCTATAACGGCTCTGGTCCGGGGCAGATGGCAGAGCGAGTCGATCTATATCACCTTAGGCGGCGGCTCGGAAGATGGTATGGCCCTTACCGGCGAAGATGCCTGGCTCGACAACTTTACTGTCGATTCCGGTGCAATCGTGCAATAAGGCAAGATATCGGTGCATAAGTCCTTAATGGAACCTGAAATACCTCGGTTTGCTTCATTCCGACTTCGGATATTTCTGGCGGTATTGTATAATTCATGCAGGGACAATTCGAAACGAGCAGATGAACTCTCTTGACATTGTTCTATCCTACCGGGTAAAATCTTCTCTTTATTTTTTTGATTATTTTGTTTCTGCTGCAATTTTTCATTCCGTTTTTTGCGGGCTGGCATCGAAACAACTATAGAGAGGTGGATTATCATAAAAGAAAGGGGAAAAAATGCGTACAATATTAATATTCGTTATCGTTTCGTTAGTAATGGTTTCGCCGGTAAAAGCTGCGGATTATTTTCCACTGGCCGAAGGAAATCAATGGAGCTACTCCATGTCGAACGGAATGCAGATGACGGTCAAGGTGACGGGTTTTGCCGATGTGGGCGGGATTCGCTGCGCCATCGTTGAATCTGATATGGGGATGCAGACCAGCCGGGAGTATATGGCCCTCGATACCGATGGTCTTAAGTCTTATAAGGCGGAAACTATGGGGCAGGAAATTCAATATGAAAAACCGGTCATGCGAATTAAGCTGCCCTTTGTACAGGGACAGAGCTGGACGTCTTCGATGAACCAGTTCGGGATGTCCATAACGACAACATTCGAGTCGGTGGGCACCGAGCGCATCGAGACTCCCACCGGGAATTTCGAATGCATCGTGATTCGCTCCAGTATGAGTATGCCGGGTCAGCCGCCTGTGACCTCGGACAGTTATTATGCCGATGGGAAGGGATTGGTCCGCCAGACAATCCAGACAAGCGGGCAGGAAATGACTGTCACACTGACATCCGCTGCTGTAAAGCCGGCCGGACAGGCACCACCGACGCCAAAGCCTGCTTCGCAAGTTTCCGAAGCACAAATGCACTGTCCAAAGTGTAAGGCTGTTTTAGATGCCGATGCGAAATTTTGCCCACAGTGTGGGACCAAGATCGTTCGTCCCGAAATTCCCACAGTGTGTCCGAAGTGCAATACCAAGCTCCCGCCGGGTGCGAAATTCTGCCCTACTTGCGGCGAAAAGATTGCATTGCCGGCTCCCGGACCCCAGCCTGCAGCTAAGCCGGTACTCGAAAAGTATCAGTCTCAGAACGGCACTGTAATGCTGTACAAACCGCAAGGCTGGACTGTTGAAGGAGAAGACCTCGGCGAAGGTGCTTATGCTGTTATGGTTATGGAGCCGGAGGAAAATGCTGTTGTCGTTTTTATCTCTTTATTCCCTCTTAAAGAAGGGATAACCGATTCCGTAAGCCTGGCCGGGATTTGCATGAGGTCGTTCAGTGAAGAAATTCCCGATTTTAAGGCAAAGAATGTTAATTCCACCACCGAGAAAGACCGGACCATTATGGATATCAGCTTTACCGATGATGGAAAAAAAGGCGTAGGGCACGGCTATTTCTTTTACACCCAGCGAACCGGTACCGTGTATCTTCTTCTGGCCCGCGAAGACCTGTGGGATCAGTTGCGTCCGATGATGACCAACGTCGCTTCGAATATTGCATACACTCCTGAAGGTATTGCTAACGTTGCCAAGCAGGGCAGAGACCTTGCCGCTCAAACTTCGGTGGCGCAGGGGCGAGTTATCTCACCTGCGGCACTTATCAAACAGGCCTGGCAGCAACAGGGTGTCCAGGTGCCGGTTCGTCAGGCGTCTCTTCCCGATCAGTCAATGTCGGTTCAGATTCCACAGGGTTGGAGTATTGAGGGTCAGAAGTGCCAGTTTCTTATAGCGGATAATGCGCGGACGAGGGCACACGGCATGTACTCGGTACACCATACTATTACACCATCGCAATTTTCGATTCCCGGTGTCATTAACGCTCCATACCAACCGCCGCCGCAGGCACTGAATATTGTTCTGCAATTTGGTCGGATTGGAACAGAGTTACAAATTATGGGCGAGTGTCCGGCCGAGCAGGCTATACCGGAATTTGCACAGACAATCCGACAGATGCAAGCTCAGGGTTTTCATGTTGATGCTCGCGTCGTTCATGTGCGTTTTAAAAATACGGCCACAGGTGTAACCTCGCGTGGTATATTCAGTGTCATGTGCTCCACGTTGCCGATGACTGCTATCTGGTGTGTCGCCGTTGATGGTAGCTGGGCGCCCGACAATGAGTATGATAAGTGGATTCCGCTATATCTGCGACTTGGCAAGTCGTTGCAGATAAATAAGCAATGGGAGCAGGCTGAGCAGCGGAACCAATACTATACGCAACAGCGATCAAATCGGAGGCTCCAGAACTCTATCGCCGAATCGAACCAGGCGTTTGATCAGTATATGGACAGTCGTCGGGAGGCGGACCGCAGCCAGGATTACATAAGCTGGATGCGAAGCCAGACCACACTCGGCCAGGGTTCCTGGGTGGCGGAAAACGAAGGGGCCCATGTCTATCAGACCGACTCATGGGGAATTGAAGGGCCCGAAGGCAGGATCGACAGCCCGGCCTACAATACCACCTATTTTACAGGGGAAAATCCCTGGGAACAGGAGCAGCTTGAGTTAGTGGATACACGCGCCGAGTATGAGAAATATATAGCAAATTAATAAGATTTGATTAAATAACCGGATTCGGATTTTCAATACCAATTATTGATTTGTAAGATAATCGGTTGGATGAAATTCCTTTACTCCTCGTTCCAGTTTGTTACGACGAAGCGAACCGCCTCGTCGTTTACGCTCACATCTCTAAGTGACGCATCGTAGAAAAAGTCGGCGGAGTTCTTCTGTTCGAAGTTCTTGGCTATTACCGAGCCGTACACATCGGCGGAATTTTTCATCTCTATGTCTGCATTGGGGGCATAGATTGTTCCGTAGAAGTCACTGCTGTTCTTGAAAATCATACTTTCGCAGCCGTCGAGACCGTAAATTTTGAGATTTTTCGGTATCTTTGTCTTGTTGTTTATGTCACTCGAGTTCTTGCCTTCAAAATCACCACCCAAGTACAGAGTCAATGAAGCATCCTTGTTAATCTGTAATTCAGCGGAACTCTTGATTATCATATCGCCGGAAACATACATGACAACGTTACCATCTATTGTAATTTTCTCGCCGCTGTTGAGGTTAATGCTGTCGTACCTCGCGGCGTAGTGTATTGTCGTATCGTTTTTTATAGTCCCGCCGGAGGGAAGCGAGAGCAGCCATTTAGGAACCGTCATTAAGTGCATATCATATTCTTGCGTTAAAGTGCCGGTCTCGCCTGTTATTGTGCCTTTGTTTTCGATGACATCGTCCGGGTTTCCTCCGGTACCTACGAGTACGTCACCGTTGACAACCGACGAATTTTTCAGGTCAATAGCTCCCGATTTGGTGCTGTTTGTGCCGATCTTCAGAATTTTATCACTCTTGCCGTAATTGTGCCCGTCAACTTCGGCCGAACTATGTAATGTTATGCCGTTTTCCGTGAAAATCGCCGCATCGAACGGTCCCTGTAGTTTTAAGGTACATGACACTTTTTTTGTGTTCTGGCCGCTGATGCCCGTGGATTCAATCATGTAACCACTGCCGGGGATGCCTGTGATCTTGTAGTTATAGATTGCATCGCAATTGGGCATGGATGTACTTGTTGCTGTCGGCAGGTTTTTGCCTGACCAGGGCTTGACCTCCAGTTTTTTATTCATTTCGAACAGGGCTTTTGTCAGTCCGGCATCGGCTGCACATTGGGCGGCGATATCGGAGCTGGTCCGTATCGAATAAACTCGGGCGTTAAGTCCCTGACTGAGCAGTGACATACCCATTAATATCAATAGGACAAGAGCAATAAGCGCCAGCGGTATTGTCGAGCCACGGTTTTTTAATTGCAGCTTTTTCATATTTACTTCCCTTAAATCTTTGTTCGCCTGTTTATTGAATCAGTTATGGGTGACGGCGGATGTGAGAATAGTATTTTTCTGCGTTCCATCCTCGAGTGTTAGCATCATCTGGGCCGAGCGGCCTGCCTGTTTGAAGGTACAGTCGGATACGTTCCGGCATACGATTTCCGTGTCAAGAGTGGTCCTTGGATTCAGTTTGCCGTACTCTATATTCAAAACCCCGTCCGTTTCATAGAAACGTGCGTAGCGATCAACGACTGTCGATGAGCTGCCTGCATAATAATATACTTCAATCCAGTCGCAGCTACTGTCGGTGAGGATTTTTTCCCCGCTTGCTTTTCGTATCACTGCATCGAACTTTTTTCTTGCCACATAGCCGTCGGAGGCGACATCGGAATTTATACGGTCGTATAACACTTGCCAGCAGCGGTGACCGTCAACAATCACTATTCCTATTGCGGATACAATAATACTCATAACCGCTATGGTTATCATCACCTCTACGAGTGTAAATCCCCTGGAAACTTTATGCATCTTTTTATTCATTGTTGCCTCAGACGTGTCTTATAAAGTCGTAACGTATGTTGTTAGTTTGAATGACATATCGATGTTTTCGATCCCGCTCCGGCCTCGCTGTGACCAGGATACAACGATGTTGAGAGCCCTGAGTCCGGGCTGAATATCTTTCCATGACAATGTCGCATAGTAATCGGTGCCCTCGACATCATCAGCGGCTTCATCCAGTACGATTTTATAACTTCCCAACAAAGTAAGATCGTCCGGCTCTCCGAGGTCCTCACATTGTGTCAGTGTAATATCCGAACCGAGATAGGTCACGGGTTCAAAACCGGTATCGCCGTCAATTCCCCGCCAGTTTTCACAAAGCAGCAGGGCAATTCTGGAGGCGGTTGTCTGTGCGGCGGCTTTACGAGCGTCCAGAGTGGCGTGATATCTGAAATTGATGGTTCCGATAAGTGCCACTAAAATAATAGCAATTGAAATGAGTGTGCTTATTAGCGTTACCCCTGAACGGGTACGAATTCTTTGTGTCCGGGGTAAAATGTTTTTCAACTTTGTTGCAGAATATGGATAGTGCATTAATTTAACCTTGCTATAAATTTGATATCCGGTTTATCTTTAGTCTGTTGCTTAATCAGGTTATTATCGGGCGTAGAGCATCGATCCTTGACAGTTTTTGACCGTTGCACGTGCAACCCATTTTTCTTTGATTCAACCGAAGTAAATTGCCGCGTTGTTTTATGCGGAAACGGCTGTATTTATCCCCCCTCATCATGCTCACTATATAAATTATACTTGAAAATTAAATGAATGCAAAAAATTTAACTGGTGTGTGCCGGTGGTTCGGTGATTTGGTCTGATAACAGTTGAGTTTTTTCCTTTTGCCCTTTTTCCGCCGATATGCCAGAGCTGCTTTTTGCGGGCAGTTCTGAAATTGGAATCGGCGGCTGTTTTTGTCGCTCCCCGACAGGTGACTCGGCGTCTTTTGTTTCGAAGTTAATTATAGCCGACTGTACCGCCTGTTCGGCCGGCTCATTGGTTAAGGACCGTATGTAAATAGACGAAGGGACGGGTTGTTCGGCCCAGATTAATTTCTCCCGAATCAATTCCAAAAGCGCCAGGAATAATCCGACCATCACAATACGATTGGTTCCGGATTCGAATAGACGTTCGAATGTCAGCGGCCCTTCCGTCTGGAGGCGATGTAAAATCTCTATCTGGTAGAGATCGATGGGAGTGTCGTCGGAAATGTGTTTTGTGTCACCGACGTTGCCGACGGCTTTGCATATCGAGTCGAAAGCTTCGAGAAGGTCCCAGATACTTACCTGTTCGATGTCAATCTCCGGCTCGGATTCGCCCTTGAGCTGTTCGATGATTATTGCGGTTCGAGGGAAACGTTCCTTGTGCTCATCGGCGGCGGCATCCAGCAGATTGGCGGCGTCCTTGAATTTCTTATACTCCAGAAGCTGACGTATCAGTTCCGCTCGCGGGTCGTCCAGCGTATCGTCTTGGAGCTGGTCGGCTTCTGTTTTCGGCAGCAGCATTGCGGACTTGATCTGCATTAAGGTTGCGGCCATAACCAAAAAGTCACCGGCCAAATCCACGTCGAGACTTTTGAGCATCTCGATATAGCGAATATACTGGTCGGTTATCTTGGCGATGGGGATATCATAAATATCCACTTCTTCCCTGCGGACCAGATATAACAGCAAATCCAACGGCCCGGCAAAAATTTCAAGATTTACACGATAATCCGCCAATTTATGCCCTCGGTATCTATACTCTCGTTGTCAGTTCTCCTGAGTTTTTTTAGAGTCCAGAATTTGTTGTGCCTGTTGAGCTTGTCTTTCGAATACTTCCAGTTTGCAATATCCTCCCAGGGCGGGCATGCCTGAATATACGTTTGAAGCGTTCTCACCGGTGACAACGGCTTGAATGCCGTTATCGGCGAGCAATTGCTGGGCCATTTCCGCCTCGATATAATCGGGGAATTTTGCGATTGTAATGAGTTTATCAGTCATTATAAGCTCCCAATCCGACCGCTTTTCGGGCTTTGGCGAGCGTCTGTGAGGCTACGGCTTTTGCTCGCCGGGCACCGTCGGCAAGAACCTTTTTGACGTGGTCGATATTATTTTCAAGTTCGACTCTTTTCTGTCGGAAAGGCTCGAAGTATTCGACTATTAACTCTGCAAGCCGTTTTTTAGCTTCGCCATAACCTGTCCCGCCGCTCCGATATTTATTTTCCCAGTCTTTCATCTCGTCCGGTGATGCGACCAGTTTTAAAAGCGCGAAAATGTTGCATTTGTCCGGGTCCTTGGGTTCTTCGACGGGCGTAGAGTCGGTCACTATTTTCATAATCTTTTTTCTGACACTGTCGGCCGGCTCGAATATCTCGATTGTGTTTCCGTAGCTTTTGCTCATCTTCTGACCGTCGATACCGGGGACAACCGCAACCGATTCGATGATGTGGTCTTGCGGTATGGTGAAAACTTCGCCGTAGGTGTTGTTGAATCGTACTGCGATGTCACGGGTCACCTCGATGTGCTGCTTCTGGTCCGCGCCCACCGGGACAAGATTACTGTTGTATATGAGGATATCCGCGGCCTGGAGGACCGGATATGCGAACAGGCCGTGATTGGGACTCAGCCCCTGAGCGACCTTGTCTTTATAGCTCGTGCATCGCTGCAGAAAGCCCATCGGTGTTATGCAGGAAAGCAGCCATGTCAACTCTGTCACTTCGGGCACGTCGGACTGGCGCCAGAAGACGGTTTTATCCGTATCGAGCCCCAGGGCCATATAATCCATTGCGACATCGAGCGTATTTCCAGCGATTTCGGCCGGATCCGGATTGCTTGTCAGGGCATGATAATCGGCAATAAAATAAAAGCAACTGTGCTCGGCCTGTAATTGCAGATGCTGCCGCATGGCTCCGAAATAGTTGCCTATATGAAGTTTGCCGGACGGTTGTATTCCCGAGAGAATCCTCAAGTTCAACTCCTGTTTTCTAAAAACCGAGAAACTTAAATTTATATGTTACATATTATCAGGCAGAGAATAACCAAATTTGACAGAGATGTCAAGGTCGGAGATATATTCTCATTGGGAATGTCGATATTATTGATTAATATCGGCTTTTAAAAACACCGGCGAAATTCAAAGTAACAAGGTCGGCTGAGGTGAGGCCATGATATACGTATCAGTGACAAGCAACAGTAATACCATCCGGGTACAATACGAAGAGTTCCCTCTGCATTGATGGGACACAATCCCCGAACATCTTCGGATATATGGCAGTGAACCTGGAGTGGCTCACTGCCACCTTCTCGTGACCGATGTAATAAATGTAAAGACCTCAGTGTCATTTAACCACAGGTTTATCACATCCGGATACCTGAGGCCTTTTAAAACAAGATGTCGATGTGTGTAGATATGCTCTACATTGCCCAGGGTCTATTACCATGCTGATATCACATATGACAGTGAGGCTTATTAATCTATGCCCTGCCGAGGGTCTTCATATATTTCTTGGACTTGCGTAAACCCATCCTTGACGCTTTTTTCTTGACCGCATCGGTCGGTCGTCCCAGCTTTTTGGCTATTTTGGCTGTAGGATTGTTCCCGAATAGTTTCTTGAGCAGGTTAATATCAGCCTTTGACCATAAACCTTTTGTCATTTTCTTTCTCGCTTTCTTCTTTTTGGCCATAATATGCCTCCTTTCATTCTGACTGGACATTTCAGCTCGCATAGAACTTCCGAATATTGTAAACAGTGATGTGACAATAATCAAACATATTTTACCCCCGGAGCGAAAAAAAAGGTTTATCCCTCTTATTCTGTCCTAAATATGGTTGAAAGCGTATGATTTATTAATTTTTAAGACTCCAGAGACATCATGTTTGTTCATTCACGGCAAAAGTATGTCACGGCATATTCCGGTGACCTTATCAGATAAGATAAAGAATACGGTAAAAAAGTCAATCGAATATATTGAAAAACATTTGAATAAACACTAATTATTCCCGGCGGGTTTTCCAGGCCGGGCTGATATCATCGATTGGTCGAAATCAGGCGGGCGTCGGCCAAATCCGCTTTGTTCGGCATCTTTGAACTAAGGATAAAGTATGTCTCTCTACGCCTGTTCTTATTCGATAATAGTGTAGTATTTCAGGATCGGGGGACAATTGTTATTTTCTTTAAAATATGACCGAAAGTCTTAATTTACAGCGGTATTGCGGCATAATGGAGCGAGACCTTATAAAAGCATTTCCCTTTATACTCGGACGTAAAATGTATAAATTCTTAATATATAAGATGTTAAATCTGTCACTATCTTGTTTTGTGCCTGTGTATTAGAATCGGGTCCTTAAATGGACTGGAAAATTTTCCCGGGAGGGCGTAAAATTATAAAAAATACAGTACTTGACTTGCGTTTTAATATGCAATAGCATACCTGTTTCTGACATTTGCTGGTCTTAAAAAAGTTAAAGATAACGAGATGAATTCAACATCTATTCAGGAGAGTCGAAATGGAGCAAATTAAGTTTATGTTAAACGAGAGTGATATTCCCCGGCAATGGTACAATCTTGCAGCAGATTTGCCGACTCCGTTACTGCCTCCGCTCGGGCCGGACGGAAATCCTGTTTCACCGGATATGCTCGCTCCGGTGTTTCCTATGAATTTGATTGAGCAGGAAGTCAGTGCCGAGAGGTGGATTGATATACCCGAGGAAATCCTCAACATTCTTTATCGCTGGCGGCCGACGCCGCTGCGAAGGGCTGTTTATCTCGAAGAGTTCCTCGGGACACCGGCCAAAATATACTTCAAGGACGAGAGTGTCAGCCCGCCTGGAAGTCACAAGCCGAATACGGCCGTCGCCCAGGCCTGGTACAACAAGCAATTCGGTATCGAAAGATTAACCACCGAAACAGGAGCCGGTCAGTGGGGCAGTGCTCTTGCGTTTGCCTGCAAACTGATCGGGCTCGAATGCAAAGTCTTTATGGTCAGAATCAGTTTTGACCAGAAACCATTCAGGAAAATGATGATGGGCGCCTGGGGCGCGAATTGTGTCGCCAGCCCGAGTTCTGAAACGAATGCCGGAAGAAAAGTCCTGGAAAAAATGCCGGACACGCCGGGCAGCCTGGGAATTGCAATAAGTGAGGCCATCGAGCAGGCCGTCACCGATAAAAGCGGCAAGACACGCTATTCGCTCGGCAGCGTGCTAAATCACGTGTTGCTGCACCAGACAATCATTGGTCTCGAGGCGAAAAAGCAATTTGAGATGATTGGCGTCAAACAGCCGGACATAGTTATCGGTTGCGCCGGCGGCGGCAGTAATTTCGCAGGTTTGTCCTTCCCGTTTGTCGCTGATAAAATCAATGGTGCCAATATCAGAATCGTACCGGTCGAGCCGACGGCGTGCCCGACAATGACTCGTGCGCCTTTCGTATATGACTTTGGAGATACGGCGTGTACGACTCCGCTTCTGGCGATGCATTCGCTGGGACATTCGTTTATTCCACCTCCGATTCACGCCGGCGGTTTACGTTATCACGGCATGGCGCCGTTGGTTTGCCAGGCCATCGTCGAGGGACTGCTTGAACCGAGGGCCTATCATCAGTTGCAGTCGTACGAGGCCGCGTTGACATGGGCCGGGACCGAAGGATTCATCCCCGCACCGGAAACCAGCCAGGCCCTTGCAGCGGTTATAGAGGAAGCAAAGAATGCAAAAGAAGAAGGCAAGGAAAAGGTAATATTGTTCAACTACAGCGGACATGGCCTGATGGACCTGACCGGTTATGATGCGTATCTAAGTGGAAAGCTCACCGATTACGAGCTTCCGGATGAAGAAATGGACAAATATCTCAAAGACCTCGAAAGTCTGCCAAAGGCGGAAGTGAGAAAAAGTGGTAAATGGTAGAAACTTTTATTTCGCCCTTTATCTTCAACGCATATACGGAAAAAGTGTTGTAAAGGAATTGTTTGAAAGGAGACTATTATGAAAAAGCAGATATTAATAGGTGCCGTTGTGTTGTTGGCTGTGGCGGCTCTGGGTTATGCCCAGGAACCCGAAATCAAAGGGACAGCCAGCCTGACTTTCACGGGTAAATATGTATGGCGCGGCTTCAATGTTTTCGGAGCCAAGAGCGCAGTCCATCCTATGGTGGATTTATTTATGCCGGAGTACAGCGTCGGACTCAGTGCCGAGGGACACAGGGCAAATTCATCAGGCTATGAAAACCTCGAGCGCTGGGACTATTCGTTGTATTATCTTGGAAAAATGTTCCAGGATGAATCCTACGAAATGAATTACAGACTTGCTTATGTCTATTACAATTTCCCGCAACAAAGCAGCCATTCGAAAGGCGGCGTCGCTACTCCCACTAATACAGATCCGGGCGTTTTTGACTTGCATGAGGGACATGCGGTGATGTCTTTCCCGAAAATTACAGGCATAGAAGGTCTGGTTCCCACGTATATTCTTGTCAAATTGATGCCGGTCAACAGTGGTACAACAGTTGGAGCGAATTCTCCCGTAGGAGGCACCGCTTCCGGCTGGGCGCATATTTTCATGCTGGACTATACGGTGCCTATGCAGTGTCCCTTTACCGGCGTGGACAGGAAAGTGAATTTTCATTCGGAAGTTGTCTGGAACGACGGCGTGGCCCCAACCGGTGCTAATGCGGACCATGACTGGTCGAACGCCGTTTTCGGTGTCTCTACAAATTACGAAATCGAGGACAATCTCTTCTTTACCCCAGGTATTTATTATCAGTCCTCATGGGACGATTCGGTCAATTCGAGCGATGAATATTGGCTCAGCCTTGGCATGTCCTACAAATTCTAAGACGACTGAAAACCTGGAAACTTGAGATTTCAACAAAGGGCTGGTTTTTCAAATCAGCCTTTTTTTTATTCGCCGTGAAATTCTGATTACAGTGTAAAAACAAGATTCGAATAGATTCAAAGTTTGCGAAGATGCTGACGTTAATCAATACAAACAGGATGGCACCGGCAGTCGGGCCGATAGGTTTGGATTATGTTGCCGCTTCGGCCCGGCGGGCGAAAATAGAAGTGGAAGTTCTCGATCTTGGTTTGGTTGACGAGCCGGCCGAAGCTATGGTGGAGTATTTCGACAGGCGAAATCCCGAATTAGTCGGGCTTTCTTTTCGAAATTCCGACGATTGTTTTTGGCCCAGCGCCGACTGGTTTGTGCCGGAATTAAAAAACACCGTCGAAAAAATCAGGTGCCTTACCGATGCCCCAGTTGTTGTCGGCGGAGTGGGATTCTCGATATTCGCCGGAGCAATTTACGAGTATGCGGACATTGATTTTGGGATATGCGGCGACGGTGAGACGGCGATAGTGGCCCTTATCCACCAGTTGCGGGGGGCACGAAATTTCGCCGAGGTCCCCGGCTTGATATGGCGGCAGGATGATAAGACAATTGAAAATCCACCCGTTTTTCTTCTTTCGGGTAAAGAAAGCGGGACGGATTCAATTTCTTTGGATTCGGCGCGGGATTTTATTGATAATCCGGCTTATTTCAAAAGAGGGGGACAATGCGGCCTGGAGACCAAACGCGGCTGCAATCGCCACTGCATATACTGCGCCGATCCGTTAGCCAAAGGGAAAAGATTGCGGCTGAGAAGTCCCGCTGAAATTGCCGATGAGGCGGAGTCTTTATTGCGTCAGGGGATCGATGTGCTGCATCTTTGCGATTCCGAATTCAATGTGCCGAGAAGTCACGCTTATGCCGTTTGTGAGGAATTTATCAAACGCTCGCTCGGGGAAAAAGTCCGGTGGTATGCGTATTTGTCACCGTCACCGTTCGATTCGGATTTAGCTGATGTTATGGCCCGCGCCGGATGCGCCGGGATCGATTTTACAGGAGATTCTGCTTCCGAGTCGATGCTAAGAATTTACCGCCAGCAACATAGCCGTCAGGACCTTGCGACGGCGGTCAAATTATGCCGGGACAATAATATCGCTGTGATGGTCGATCTGTTGTTGGGCGGGCCGGGTGAAACGCCGCAAACGGTTCGGGAAACAATCGAGTTCATCAAGAAAATTAATCCCGATTGTGCCGGTGCTACGTTGGGGATGAGAATTTATCCCCGTACCGCGATGGCCAAAATGGTCGCCGCCGAGCTTCTGCCGGGACATGATGTCACCATCCGGAGGAAATACGACGGGCCTGTCGATCTGCTCAAACCGACTTTTTACATATCAGAGGCATTGGGCGAAAACCCCGCCGGATTGGTGAAAGAGCTGATTGCCGGCGACCTGAGATTCTTCGAGCCTGCCGAACAGATCGACATTCGGGCATTAAAAGACGGGGATACTTCCGATTATAACTACAACCAGAACGAGCCGCTGACACAGGCGATTGAAAAAGGCGCGAGGGGCGCGTATTGGCACATTTTACGTCAACTGCGAACTTAGAAATTTGTAGTCTTTATGAAATGTGTTATTTCCGGCTGTTCTAAAGATCCATTGGGCAAAGTTCCGCGGGCTGTGCGTGTATCCGACCTGTTCTGGTTAAAAATCGGGGCAGGTCTCTCGATATATCAATGAATCCCTGAAAATTGCCTGTTGTTTTACTTTGGCTTAATGTGTACGCCACAACTCGATATCCTGGTCGATTGCCTCGACATAAGAAACGTGCCAGTCAAACCAGAGAGCGTTATGACCTTCCCTGTGCCGTTCAAGCGCTACACGCCTGGCAGGATTGAGATTCTCATCCTGGTCGTAGGGCATGTCCGACCAGCTGCGAACATCACAAGTATAAATCTCCGCCTGTGTTGCATTAGTAATAATGGGCCGCCAGGGGCCGTCCTCATTGTCAACGAGGTATAAGGTATCTGCCCGCCTGGATAGATTGCTTAGTTTTGTAGGAGTGCTGTGCTCGCGACCGACCATATCCGATTCGCTGCTAAATCCCCAGCCGTTGATCACATAGCAGACGGTTTGCTCCTTATCCGGATAGGACGGACACCGATAAATCTCGACAGAGCGGTAATCATCATCTACCGGCTTTTGAGAAAGGTGAGACATAAAAAGTATGAACCACGGCTCTATCTCCGTCGTAATCAGACCTCTTGGTACGAACTGGTCATTGCTCTCTGCGTACATATACGCCCCGAGACCTATCTGGCGCAGGTTGTTCGTACACACCGCCTGATATGCATGTTGTTTAACCCGCTGCAATGCCGGCATTAATATCCCCATCAAAAGAGCAATAATGGCGATAACGACTAATAGTTCTATCAATGTAAATCCTGTTCGTTTGTGCATGGCTCACCCTTTCTTCAAAGCTCAGATTTCCACAGACCCTGCAGGTTTCAATTTGATATGAACACAACAAATCTCTCTTAATTCATGTATTTATCGTAAATTGTTAATCGTTCGTCGTTTTTTGTTTTTAAAAATTAACCGTCGAGTACCAGGGGACCACAGATTCGCTTTTGCAGTAAGGCATCCTGTGAGAGAAATTTGTTTTAGCCGCAGAGCTCACAGAACACACAAAGATATATAAATCGGCATTTCCCATATACATTCCTCGCAAATAATCCTGCAAGCTTCAAGTCTTATAATAACGTAATTTCATGTCATTATCAATAATATTTTAGCCGGAATCGGCGGATTTCTCGCAAAAAATGCCGGCGAAGAATGGTAAATACCTCGAAAAGCAGCTTTTTCTCCTTTTTTACCACACCGCAACTTAAGGAATTGTAATCTTTATGAAATGCGTTATTTCCGGGCGTTCCGATTTGTCGAACGATCCGGCAATCTTCAACAAATTTATATTGGTAAACATCCCTGGTTTTTCATGATGAATTTTTTCTTGTTTTAACAATCCAAACATATTGCTGGGCAGTTCAACGAAAATCAAGTTGTAGCTTCGGGTCAGTGTTGATCGGTTGTTGTGTTCACTTCCATTCTGCGTTAATCTTTAGTCTCGTTACGACAACAGGTTCCCGAGAATCGTCGGGGACCATGCGAACAAGGACCTCGTCAACCTTTGTCGGCTTATCAAAGAAGAACCAACCCTGAATAATACCGCTTCCGACATTGTACAAAGGCGATGAGTGAGCCCTGTATCCACGAGTTTTATTGCCCCCGGTATATGGACGCACGAAGATGTGAGCCTGCTCAACGGAAGAGAGATTGTATTGGACATCTACTGTGAGCTTTTCACCCAGAGCCAGAATTGCAGGGCTTTTGGGTTCGATCGAGATGATTTTTAGAGAATCCTGTTGTGGTTCAGCAATAGCAGAGTCGGAGTTGTTGATTTCATAGAGTACGTAACGCATTCTCATATCATATTTGAGGTGACTGTCATTTAGCTGATCAAAGCCGGTTACTTCCAGTTTAACAAGGTTACCCTCGGTTGTTCGAACAGCTAATATAGTGCCAACATCTATATCGGGATTCTCATCCGATGCGGAAATACGCCCACCGGTAAATTCCATCTTTTTAAGATCGCCAAGATTAATGTCCTCTAATTTTTTACCTTTTACTACTGCAAGTCCCGAGCCGTTCCTGGGTACGAGATATCGTTCGTGCTCATTGACATGCTCCCACCAGAGATCTCTATATTCCCTCGGTTCCTCGGCGTCCGAATCGATGTCCCATCCCCAGGTACCTTTTAAAACTTTTGTCTTATAAATCTCTTCGGTTGGTGGTGTCTTTTTAGAGCATGAAATCAAAAAAATACATGCCATTACAAAAACGGCAATAATTAAAGCATCGCTATTATTGTATTTTCGATACATTTCAAGCTCCGAATAACTACGGATTAAGCTTTAGTCTTCGTCTCTCGCGGTGAGCCGCAAATAATGGGCACGCCGGAGAACTTTTCGCATCAGGCTCGAAAATCGGGAAATCATTGCAAAGAGCTAATATATACTCTGGCAATAGGCAGAGCAAGGGAAAAAATGTTTTAGATTGCCGTGCTGCGTTACTTCTCGTAATTACCATATATTTAGATTGGTGAGGCATCCATTCTCCGCCCCTTAGGGGGCTGCGAAGGACAAAAGCCGCCACCCTACACGCTGTAACACGAATCCCTATACACGAAGCCCGAAGCACGAATGGCAAGTCATGGACATTTTTCGCCTAAAATCGGGGATTTCGATTGTATTAAGGCGGTTTTTTCATAAAATAGTTCTTAGTTTTGAATTATGAGTTTTAAGTTAAAAATGGGGAAAGCGGAAACAAGTCAAAAGTAAAAAGGTAAAAGGGAAAAACATGCCCTGAGCGGAGCCGAATGGATTAAAACATACCAAAAACATTCCATATTTAGCCTCAAGGCCGGCCTTGAGGGAATTGGCGGGGATTTCCTACGGGGGATTCGACAGACGTAGAGCGTTCTCTACAAATCGGAGTTCCCTCGACTTCGTTCGGGACAAGTTTTGAAAAAACAAAGCCAATTTTCTCGTATTGAGTGAAGCGTGATGTGTATTACGTAAAGGAATTTGAAAAAACAAAGCCAATTTGGGAAAAGCCCAAATTGGTGTAAGCTCTTTTATGACAAGTAAATAGGTGAAATATGTGGCATTTGGCCTATAAAAAAACAAAGCCAATGTTAACTGCAGAAGACAGAACACAGAAGTCAGAAGACAGGAGGAAAAAAATTGAAAACAAACCCAATTTCCCCTCAGCACGGGGCTGGGTGTTAATCAGTGCTCATTTTCTGTTTTTTTATGGGGTTTTGGAGGGATGCTGGATTTTTGTGTTATTTTCAGCGGTCAGCCACGGTGCAACTCGGCGTTTTTGAGGTATTTGCAGGGGCGAGGGTTTTTCCCTGGTGAATTTGACGCCTCTGCCTGTGACGATTTCTTTTTGCTCTTTGGCAAATTCAATATATTGCAGCAGTGCCCAGGCACTGTTGTCCCATCGCATCTGATAGCCCCGCTGGTGTGCCTGTTTTTCCATCATCAGCCGCTTTTCTCTGTGGAAAGCCAGAAAATCGAGGGCCTGTGCAATCTGCTCGACGGACTGCTCGCCGGGATCTACAAGAATGCCGCGGGCGTATCTTCCAATGACAAGGCCCGGGGGACATTTTTTGTTCGAATAAATCAACTCCAGGGCGTACATGGACTTGGTTATGATCGCCACTCTTCCGGCGCCGATGGTATCGGCCAATATGCCGCTGGATATCTGCTGCATATTCAGGTAGGGCAGCAGCATGGCATTGGTGGCGCCGTAGAATCTCAGGAGCGTGTTCTCATCCAGAAAGCTGTCGAGGAAGATAATATCGTTCCGGTCGTAATCGACGGTATGGAGGTCCTTGGTTCTGCACCAAGTAACGTTTGCCTGGTTCAGGGCATCGTCCAGCAATTGCATATACTCTCGGTAGGGCCGGCCGCCGTCGTCTTTGATAAATTCCGGATGGCACTGGCCTGCGATCATGTATGTACACTTTTTCCTCTGGGCTTCGGTGCATGATTCGGCAAGGAATTTCCCGTATCCCCGTATGCCGTATTGGATGCCCTTGTCCAGTGACATAAGTCCCAGCGTAGTAATGAGCATGCGGTCTTCCAGGCCGAGATCGTGTTTGATGGCGAGCCTGTCGTATTGAGAAGGTTGCTGCATGCGGATGCCGTGGTCGATGTGTTTGAGTTTCAGATGCTGAATCCCGTAGATATTGGATTCGAGGATATGAATCGCACTTTCGGTGGTGACAATCAGGCCGTCGGATAGTTCGGCAAGCTGCAGCAGTGTCTTTTTCTGGTAATCGTTCGGCTCATGGAGCACAGTATGCAGATAGACAAGCGTATTCAGCCCGTGATCGCGAAATGCCTTTGCCATGTTTACGTAATTAGTTCCCTGGCCGTCGTTGCCGTTGGCATCCGGGTCGAGGCCGTACTCGTGCTGCAGGATAACTACTGTGGGATTGGCGCTCTCAGCGGCACGCGTAATGATGTGTTTGGTTGTATTGGCCCACGACTGGGGATTATACTGGTCGATGACCAGATCGACGGGAATGCCGTAAGGGCCGCTGCCGTTGTCGATAGCGGCGATTCTGATATGTCCGATTTCTGCAGTAAGATGCTCCAGCGCGGTTGCGAGGTCGCGGGAGAAAGTTCCTATGCCGCACCGTCGTGGCGGATATGTGCTGACGATTCGAATGTTATAAGGCATAACCAAACACCTGCTGTGAAATCGAAGTTAAGTTTCTCGAATAGCCGCCAAGGCACCTCGGACGTAACCGACGGATTCGGCAAGTCCCGCCAGCGGGTCGTCCGGGTCCTTTTCGTGTTCGAACGATACTATGCCGGCGTAATTTATTTTCAAAAGCGTTCTGAGAAATTTCGGTATGTCGATTACGCCGCGTCCGACTTCCGCGGTGGTGCCTTTGGCGGTGGCCTGGGTGACATCTTTGATGTGGACGTCCAGCAGTCGGTCGGCGAATTTCTCCGCCGAGATGGACGGGTCCACACCGGCCCTTTGTGTATGACCGATATCGTTGCAAAGCCCGATTCGGGGATCGAGGTCTTTTATTAACTCATAAGCGCTTGCCGGTGTCGGGTACACTTTGTCTGTCGGTCCGTGATTGTGGATGGCGACCTTAATATCGTACTGCTGTACCTTCTTATTGACGAGCGGCAGCAAATCATGATTGGGAACACCAATAATGACATTCATCCCTGCGGTTTTGGCGTACTCGAAGGCGTTATTCACGTCCTGCTCGTTCCTCATATATATTACTCCGCCGCCGTAAAGATTCAGGCCTGCATCGTTAACCTTTTCGACGACCTCTTTTATCTGCTCGGATGTGCTGTCCAGCGGCAGATGATAGTCTTTGAAGGCGATATATTTCAGACCGACTCGGTTTGTCATTTCCAATGTCTTGTCTAAGTCAAATTTACGCAATGTATAAGACGCTAAACCCAATTCGAACAGTTGCTGCTGGTTATCGCCCGGGGGATTATCATCCTGTGCCCGAGATAGATTTGAGCCGGTCAGGGAGGCAACCGTGCCTATACCGGCCAACTGTAAAAAGCGTCTTCTGCTCCGTTTTTTTCCGGTCATCCGCGTTTTCTCCTCAAAAAAATTATATTTATTGTTTGTATAGTTTTGAGAGCATAAACTGAAAGAGCTGCAAAAACAAGGAAAATCTGATTATTGGCATCCTGTGAATTGTTATATAACCATCGATGTGCATGTGTAAATCTGTTACGGAAAATCCGCTTTTTTTGCTATTTATAAAAAAATTTTTTATGTCGGATAATTTATTGTTATCGGATTTAAGAAAGACAAGCCGTCTCGTATTGGTGAATATAAGTAAACTGTTAAGATGGCGTTTTGGGGAATGGGAAGAAGGTAAGGAACTTCCGGGGTGTTGGTCTTATTGCCTGTGTTTAACGTTATCAGTCTGCCGAATTAGGGGCCTTAAAAAAAGCTCAAGAGAAAGAATGATATCTGTCGATGCATTTTATTAGAAGGAAATGACAGAAAAGTTAATAGCGATTATTAAAGGTTTTTGCCCCTGCGAAGCAGCAGACGAGTATTTCAGACATAACTTTAAAGTAAATAACGGAATATTCTCGGTCCTGCCATCACAGGGGTTTTTTTATGTCGTTATTTATCTTCTTTGCTGTTTAAGGCCAGGTGAATATTCAGTGTTTTCATCACTTCGATAAATTGTCTGTAATCGAATGGTTTTAAGATATATCCCGCAATATCCAGTCCGGAACTTCGAGCAACATCCCCATTTGTTTCGGAAGCCATTAGAACAATAATCGGAAGGCGCTTCAGGGGATAATCGGCTTTGAGCGTTTTTATGAATTCGAAAGCGCCCATTCGCGGTATATTCAAATCCAGAAGAATCACACACGGTTTCGGTTTGTGCTCGTCTCTTAAATATTCATAGGCTTCATCAATATTACTCCTGCGTTCCAAAACATTGGTGACGTGAATGTCATTAAGGGCCGTCTTGATATCCTTTGCATCATCGTCATTATTTTCAATTAACAAGATTGGTTTGAAGCTGTTCATTTTGAATCCTTCCTGACTGCATCGGCAAGGTAAAAAAGAAGGTGCTGCCCTGGCCCACTTTCGATTCAATCCAGATTTTTCCGCTGTATAGCTCAATGATCTTCTTAACCAGTGTCAGGCCCACCCCAGTACTTTCGTAGTCATCCCTCGCCGATAGTGTCTGGAATATCTGGAATATCTTGTGATGGTGTTTTTCCTCTATACCCGGGCCGTTGTCGGCGATGCTGAATTTCCAATAGGCGTTCTCTTCGACACAACCGATTTTTATCTGCCCTTGGGGTTTATCCATATATTTTATGGCATTGCTGAACAGGTTCTGGAAAACCTGGAGTATCCTTGTTTGCTCACATTCAATTACCGGCAGCTTATTTTCAACTGTTACTGTGATATTTTCAGGTGGAACGAGCATGTCGATAATTTCCGGAACGTGTTTGTTCAAATCCACCATGACACGTTCTTCTTTCATTCGTCCTATTCGGGAGTACTGTAGAATTCCATCGATCAGGTTATGCATTCGATCCACCCGGTTCGAGAGCAGATTCAGTTGTTCTTTGCCTTGTGCGTCAAGCTTTTCCTCATAATCGGTTGATATCCAGTCAACCAGTGTTTTGATCCCTCGCAGGGGAGCTTTCAAATCATGTGAAACTATATATGCAAAATCCTCTAATTCGCGATTGATACTTTCGGCCTCCTTGATAAGCTCGGCCTTTTTTCTTTCCGATATCTCTCGTTCCGTCACATCGCGAAAGCTCCATACTCTGCCTATAATCCTTTCACCTATCTTCTGCGGCTGGGAGAACCTCTCGAAAACACGACCGTCTTTGAACTTCAGAGTGTCATACGACGACTCTTCGGGATGAGAATAAAGCCGCTTTACTTCGGATAAGAATCCTTCCGGATCTGATAGTTGATCCAGCACAAATGCAAGCAGTTTATCGTCGTTTTTTTCTTCGGCCAGGGAATCTGAGATATGCCACAATTGCAGGAATTTTCGATTGTGACTGACTACGTTTCCCTCTGTGTCAACAACAAGAATGCCGTCTGCGGTCGCTTCAAGTGTTGCCCTGTGCAGGGATAACAATTCTGAAAGTTTCTCTTCCGCCTTTTTGTGCTCGGCGACTTCCTGAAGAAGAGAGTCGTACAAGCCCATCGTTTTATTCGAATCTTCAATCATTTGATCACTGGGAAGATATAACCAGTTGTTTTGTTTCACTTTCTAATGAACAGTCTGTTTTTTTATCAAAATTGCCTTTTCATTTTTTTCAAGCTTCTGAAAGACAACATGGTTGAAGAACATTCTGAGAAAAGTGTTAACCCCATAGTTGTTGTAGCCGATCGTTCTCAGCCTATTTCAGTTGTTAAAATCGGTATTTCTTCGATGGGACATAACAACAAAGCAATACCTATTTTAAAAATAGCCCTGTAGATACAGATTTGTTCCTATATTAGTTAAAGACGGCGTTTAATGAGGTTATAGGAGATTTCATTATAAATATCAATTAACGCCCATAGTCCGATAACAGAATGCTTGACAAACGAAGTCAAATCCTGTATCATGTAGGCACAATCATTTGGAACACGAATTAAAAGGAGAAAGGACATGCGCATACTCCTAAGGCAAAAAGACGGTAATACCAAAGAGTTTCAGTTCCAAAAAGGCCCGGTTTCGATAGGCAGGGGGGCCAATAACAATATATTTTTGCCGGATAGATCGGTCTCCAGACAACACGCGGTCATAAACAGCACGGAGGACGGCAAATGGACGATTGAGGATCTGGACTCGGCGAGTAAAACATATCTCAATGATGAGGCGATTCATAAGGCCGAAATCAAGCACGGTGATTGTCTTCGCATAACGGATTTTATCATCGATGTAGTAATGGAAGAGGAAGTTTCCGAAGATGATAAGGCAATGCAGCTTGATGATACCATGCATTTGGAAGCGGCTTTAGCCGTGCCTCCACACGAGACGGTTGTCAGGAAACCGGATGCTGGACACGCCCCTGCAATGAGACTGGCGGCCAGAAGATTGACGGATTTTTCGCGGGCGACCGAAACTATCTGCGATGCAGGTGGCCTCGACGAGCTTCTGTTGAGTTTGCTGGATATTTCTTTGGAGCAATTCAGTGCGTATCATGTCTGGTGTGCCTTGAGGAAGGCTCCGACCGGACCGATGACATGTCACGGCGGCAAAAAGCGGGACGGCAATCCGGTGGACTTAGGTAAATTAAAACTTCAGCAGAAAATTACACAGGTTGTCGAGAAGGGCCAGTTCCTGGTTTTGCCGCGAGTCTCGGCTCAAATCGAAGAGGAGGAGGCGATACGCTCTGCATTGATCGCGGCGATTATGCGGCCGAACGGTTGTCACGGCGTAATCTATGTTGACAATGCCATGA
The DNA here is from genome assembly GCA_964431695.1 of uncultured Pirellulales bacterium. GTDB lineage: Bacteria > Planctomycetota > Phycisphaerae > Sedimentisphaerales > Anaerobacaceae > JAFGPS01. Next base: position 36,772 of record CAYSKI010000032.1, read on the forward strand.
AGGACAAACACTACAGTCTCAGCGACCTGGATTACCTGATGCTGATTTCAATGCACACCGCTGCAATTGTGAAAAAGTTCTGCTAAATTATAATCTGTTGGTCACGAAAAAACGTTCTTCTTGTGTTTCACACCTTAAATGGATAGAGTATATAATAACTTTAAAAGTAATAGCGATACCTTTTTAATTCCTTTCTACATAAACTCGTCTCTATATTTTTTAATTATTGAGCGAAAACACACTATTGCTATCAGTTCGATTAATTGACATAATACCTTTTGCGGCATTTTTTATCTGCTTGCGGATTGTGGATTGAAAGAAAATATATCAAACATCTTTGGATACATCAGTTGTTGATCTTTTGGACTTAGGTATAGATAAATATAATAAAATTAATATTGAAAATATTTATTAAATATATAATTATGGTGCATAAAACACCCATATATAGTTGTTCCATAGGCCAAAAACACTATATTTATGATGTCTTTTCAGTAAAAAAACATTCTCAGAATCCCTATTTTTTCCGTATTTGGCTTGACTGGGGCAAAAAGTTAAGTTATAATTAAACTGTCAATGAACAAATGACGAATAAACAAGTAATAAACTTCAGAGACGATCCTTTAGTCAAAGGGCCGTGTGCGATTGTTGCTTATGCGTGTCGGGCAAGTGGTAATAGGCCAGCAAAAGACTTTATTGAAAGTTTAACGAAATCAGATCAAGCAAAGCTGGCGAAATCCTTTTATTATATTGCGCATGTTGGAAACATTCATAATATTCAAAGATTTAGAAAGCTAAGGGGAAAAATTTATGAATTTAAGGTGTATCCGAAGGTTCGGATTCTATGCTTTCAACTTGAGAAAACATGGTTCCTAACGCATGGATTTTATAAGGAAACTGGTGATACACCAACAAGACAAATTAATACATCAGAAGATATAATGAAAGAACATATATCGTTGTTAAAAAAATAGTAAAAGTGGAGGATAACTTGTGGTAAATAACTTTATACAAAAACTAATATCCGATGAAGAAGGTCGAAAGCTTTATTTCCGTGAGGATTTAATATTTGAAGTCACTGAGACTATCAGCAAGGTAATGCAGGAAAAAGGGATTAATAAAGCAGAACTTTCAAGGCTCGCCGGTGTAAGTAAAAGTAATATTACACAACTCCTAAGTGGCGACCATAATATGCGTTTAACAACAATAGCCGATCTTCTTTATGCACTTGATTCGAAGTTGGCGATTTCTGCTGTTCCACTTGATATTGGTTCTGTTCTTGAGAGTGTAGAGTTTAATCAGTGGATCCCAGCAATTGATTTCTCAGTAAGTGGATTTGAATATCAAGAAGCTGGTAATGATCTCAATAAAGAGTTACCTTCGGCGGCATAAAATATGACTAAAAAGAGAAAAGCTAAAGTTATAAAAAGAAAAGGCGATTTCAGTGCTGGTCTATTAGTTTCCGATCGAGTCCAGTTGAAAGACGTTAGGTTAATAAGCTGCAAATGTGATCAAACACCTGAGGCAATCTTGGGTAAAAAAAATTACGATATAAAATATTCAACTGAAGTAGAAGTAGACAAAAAAAACGGTTATATTATTGTGCTTCCTAAATTCCACTTTGAAGCTTATACAGAAAGCAAAATTCCGGGGCCTGCCTTACTTATCGATGCTTCTTTTCTATTAGCTTATAAAATAGAGGATTTTGAAGGCTTAACTCAATCTGGTTTTGAACAATTTGCTAATATAAATGGTATCTATAATGCTTGGCCATATTGGCGCGAGTTTGTACAAAATACTATTATTAGAATGGGTTTACCTTCACTTTCAATTCCGGTTTTTAGGATTGTTGAACAACCAGCAAAAGGAAAAAAAACTAAAAAAAGAGTAACCAAGAAAAAGGTCACTAATAAACGACTTT
>CAYSKI010000033.1:0-38358 GCA_964431695.1 uncultured Pirellulales bacterium
CACTAGTAAAACTATTGCTAACAGCAATATTATTCCTTGCATGCGTAAAAGAAATAATGATGTGTTTGATTTCCTAAAGCGTAAGATATCCAAAATTGCTATTCGTTTTGGAATACCAAGACCTGAAGCTTCGAATTTTATGGGTTTTCCAAACGTAAAACAATATTTGTACTATTTATTCTTGCTAATATAAAAGGGCGTTTAGTAGAATTATATTGTCATGATAAATTAAGTTCTTTATAGTCGAGAAGTTGCTGCGAAATATATATGTTTTATTCCCGCAAAAAACATAGCAATCCTTTTGATGAGTTTAAAGATAAACCTCTTGATGAAATCCCTCCTGAAATTCGGTCTGAATCAGCATATCAAAAGATAATATATTGGGTTGAAGCGTGTCTTTTAATGATTCATTCTGATAATGAACTGTCATTGTCTCCACGGGCTAAGCTTGCTATTGACATATTCTTTTTGGGGGGAATTGACTATATTTGTCAGTGTCACAACTTAGACGAAAAATGGTATGGAATAACGGCTGTTAAAGTATTCGATGCAATCGGCTACTTCTCAGAACTTTCTGGAGTTGCTCTTGTTATTAATCATAACAATTTTCTCAATCATGATTTTTCTCATAAGGTACTTTTTTATGGAGGTAATTTGTGCAAAAAGTGGTACTATGATAGAAATCGCATAGCTCCTACATTGCTTTGCAATTTGGTCAAAAAATGGAATGAAACACCTGAACCCCCTACTGAATTGGAAACAAAAGTCTTATTGAAATATTTTTGGAATCATGGTGGTTCTCAGCTTGTTAGTAATGATTCTGATGATTCCGAATAAGCTCTATGATTTTTTAGCAAATCTTGTTGCGGACCGTCAATAGATATGACAAGCTTATTCAGAATTTTCCCCCGGATGGTTTTTCCGGCAGGTGCTTTTCTAAGAAGGTGAGTAATTTTGGAATCTCAATTTCCGCTGCATTCCATATTTCACGCAAGTCCACTCCGCGATAATGATGTATGAGTTTGTCTCGCATACGAGCCATGGCCGACCAGGGGATAGCCGGATTTTTCTTCTTGAAATCATCCGAAAGCAGTTTTGCCACCTCGCCGATGAGTAGGAACTGGTGTATTAAGGCCGATTGTGTTTTGGCATCCATGCGGAACTGCTCGTAGTCCATTTCGCCCTTGAATTCTGCAATCTGGCGAGTTGCTCGAAACATGTCAAGCAGTAGGGATGTGTCACGCTGCATAAATCTGTCTCGCAGAATCGAGTATTTCGTTTTGGATAATCGGGTTAGGATTCTCTTCTATGGCACGTATGTTGATGAGATCGACCTCTCGACCGAAAAGATGCGTTAGTTCATCTTCCATCTTAAAATGGTCAAACATGGTCCAATTCGCTTCACCGCTGAATGTTACTAGCAGGTCTATATCGCTGTCATCTCGAAGCTCTTCTCGAACCGCAGAGCCGAAAATTGCCAGTTTGTTTATTTTCCACCGCCGACAAAAATCCGCAATTTTGTCGGCCTCAATCCCTAAATTATTTGGCGTCATTTCAGATATCCAGTAAATTGTTATCTTATTAAATTCTCAAAACACTGTTATCATAGTCGTCTAAAATGAAATAATCAATAAATTTTAGATTAGAAACTCTTGAGAATAATCGTAAAACTTCCCTTTTAATTTGGCCGGATTAACCGTATAATCTGGGAAAAATAGCGTTCAGCGTTTATTGCTTCTTTTTTTGTCATTGTGAGGAGCTCGCCCCTCAGGGGTGAAGCGACGAAGCAATCTAATATTGACAGAAGATTGCCACAGCCTGCTTTGCAGGCTTCGCAATGGCATTTTGGTGTGTTTGTGGGATATTTCAGAGAAAATATTGAGAAAATCAAAGGTTACGAGCCGGGATTTCAGCCTGCTCAAAGGGAGGTTATCAAGCTCAATACCAATGAAAATCCCTATCCGCCTTCGCCGGATGTGATGAAAGTATTGGCTCAAATAAATCCCGAGCAGCTCCGGCGATATCCCGATCCGATAGGCAGCAAGTTCCGCAAAGCAGCGGCGGAAGTTAATAAAGTCGAGCCGGATTATATTTTGTGTTGCAACGGCGGAGACGATTTGCTGCGGATGGCTTTTCAGGGGTTTTGTGATGAAAATCGGCCCGTCGCGTATCCCGTCCCGACGTATTCTTTGTATCCGGTCCTGGCGGATGTGCAAAACTGCCCGGCGAAAGAAATCCCTTTCGATGACGAATTTAATCTGCCGGCCAAATTAGCCGGTATGAATGCGGCTCTGACGATAGTATGCAATCCAAACGCACCCACCGGCAGTTTTATAAGCGTCAATGAGCTTACTTCGTTGGCCGACGAAATCAACGGCGTATTATTAATTGACGAAGCGTATGTAGATTTTTCGGAGCAAAATTGCACAGGATTGGTGAAGGATTTTGACAACGTTATAATTTTGCGGTCGATGAGCAAGGGATATTCGCTTGCGGGGATGCGGTTCGGCTATGCCATCGCCCGGCCGGAACTAATCGCGGGTTTGATGAAGGTTAAAGACTCGTACAACGTCGATGCGGTTGCTATTGAGGCAGCTACTGCGGCGATAAAAGACCAAAAGTATTTCAAAGAAAATGTGGAAAAGGTAAAAACCGAACGGACAAGATTGACGGAGCAGTTAAGAAATCTGGGCTTCGGTGTGCCGGACAGTTTCAGTAATTTCGTATTGGCTCAGTGCAGAAACGGCGGGGCGGCAGATGTTTACGAAAAGCTCGCCGGGAGAAATATCTTTGTTCGGTACTTTTCTTATCCGAGGCTCGAAGATAAACTGAGAATAACGGTGGGTACTCCCGAACAAAATGACAAATTGTTGGCCGCTTTGAAAGATATTTTGGCGACCGAACCGTCGCAATTGTAAAAGGATATTGTTATGCAAGGCAGAACTGCGAAGATACAAAGGCAGACAAAAGAGACCGATGTAGGTGTGGAACTTAACCTTGACGGCGTTGGAAAATATGAAATCGATACCGGCATCGGCTTTCTGGACCACATGCTAACCCACCTGAGCAAGCACAGTAAGATTGACCTTGTCGTAAAGGCCAAAGGCGACCTTCAGGTAGATGCCCACCACACGGTCGAGGATATCGCAATTTGTCTTGGTGAATCTCTGCTCAAGGCCCTCGGCGATAAAAAGGGAATCGCCCGGTACGGCGATAGTGCTATGCCGATGGAGGATGCCCTGGCGAATGTCTCAGTTGATTTGTCGGGCAGAGCAACGTGCGTTTATAATGTTGAGTACCGGACGGATAAGATCGGCGATTTCGATGTCGAGTGTCTGGAGGAGATGCTCCGGAGTTTTTCGAATAACGGCAAATTTAATTTGCATATAAACGTGCCGTACGGCACAAACAGTCACCATATTGCCGAGGCGATTTTCAAAGGTCTGGGTAAATCGCTAGGTACGGCGGTAAGCGTTGTCGGGACGGATGTTCCGAGTACGAAGGGGATATTGTGATAGAAGAGCGCGAAGCTGATTATCGAATAGGAATCGGCACGGACATCCACCGTCTGGTCGAGGACAGGAAGCTGATGCTCTGCGGGGTCTATGTGCCGTATCCGGCCGGTCTGGCCGGTCACAGCGACGGCGATGTTGGCCTGCACGCTGTAATCGACGCGCTGCTCGGAGCTTCCGGCATGGGTGACATCGGGACATTATTCCCCGATACGGATGACAAGTGGAAAAACGCCGACAGTAAGGAGCTTTTACTGATTGTAAAAGAACAGCTCGAAGAAAAGAAATGGGAAGTAATTAATGTCGATTTGATTATTCACGCTGAAGAGCCGAGGCTCGGCTCGGTCAAAGGCCAGATGAAAAGAGCCGTAGCGAGTCTTTTAGGGATAGATTTTACGGCGGTGAACGTCAAGGCCAAAACGAACGAGGGCTTCGGCGACGTCGGTTCCGGACTGGCCATCGCCGCTACTGCAACGGCACTTATAAGAAAAAAGAGAAGAAGAACCTTGTAAAATAAATGTACTAAATTTGAAATCCTAAGCTCTAAACAAATTCGAGTGACCAAAATATAAAATTCTAAATAATTTGTTTTGAGCATTTGATATTTGAATTTGGTATTTGTTTAGGTATTAGATATTAGAATTTAGGATTTAAGAGATTATTATGACATTGAGTCTTTACAATAGTCTTACTCGCAGGAAAGAGGAGTTTAAACCTCTGGAAGAAGGCAAAGTCGGGATGTATGTCTGCGGGCCGACCGTATATGGTCACGCCCACCTGGGACATGCTAAAAGCTATGTTAGTTTCGATATACTTGTCAGATACCTCCGCTATCTCGGTTATAATGTCACTTACGTCCAGAACATCACCGACGTGGGGCATTTAACCGACGACGCCGATGAGGGTGAGGACAAAATCGCGAAAGAGGCACGGAAAGAAAAGAAACATCCTATGGTAATAGCCGAATTTTATACCCGCAGCTATTTCGAGGATATGGACGCCTTAAACTGCGTCCGGCCGGATATAAGTCCCCGTGCCAGCGGCCATATCACCGAGCAGATAGACCTTGTCAAAACGCTTATGGAAAAAGGTTTTGCCTACGAAGTCAACGGCTCGGTGTATTTCGATGTCTCGAAGTTCAAGGATTATGGCAAGCTTTCCGGAAGAAATATCGAGGAAATGATTGCCGGTGCTCGCGTGGAAGTTTCGCCGGACAAAAAAAATCCTGCCGACTTTGCAGTTTGGAAGAAAGCCGAACCTAATCATATCATGCAGTGGCCCAGTCCCTGGTCGATGGGCTATCCCGGCTGGCACCTGGAATGTTCGGTTATGAGTATGAAATATCTCGGCAAGACCATCGATATCCACGGCGGCGGACTGGAAAACCAGTTCCCTCACCACGAATGCGAGATTGCCCAGTCCGAGGCGACGAATGATGCGCAGTTCGTGCGATACTGGATTCATAATAATATGGTCACTGTTGACGGCCAGAAGATGGGCAAGAGCCTGAATAATTTTATCACACTCAAGCAGGCTTTTTCCGGCGCGCATGAAAGATTGACCAGAAGTTATAATCCCATAGCGATAAGGCAGTTGATTTTGAATAGCCACTACAGGAGTCCTTTGGATTTTTCCGATGCGGCTCTTTTTGCAGCCCAGAGTGGTTACAACAAAATAACCGAAACGGTCAAGGCCCTGCGAAAAGCAATGAGCTCGGCAGCGGGAAATCAGCCCGACGAGGCAGTGGCGGAACAGCTCAATCAATTGAGGCAGAAATTCGAGGCGGCGATGAATGACGATTTAAATACTTCTGTCGCTCTGTCGGTAATGTTCGAGCTTGTCAGATTGGCCCAGAGACTTCTCGACGACAATAAAACAACTGCGGCAACTTTAAACCTCGTCGATGTTTTATTCAATCGGCTCGGCGGCGAGGTGCTTGGTATAGTAAGGGAGCAATATCCCCCGGACGGAGCTGCCGACGATGAGCTGATGAACAAGCTTGTGAATGTTTTAATCGAGCAGCGAAACGATGCCCGTAAACAAAAAGATTATGCCAGGGCCGACGAGCTTCGTAACAAGCTGGATGAAATAGGAATTATTCTGGAAGATAAACCTGACGGGACCACATGGAGGACCAAATGAGAATACTCGGTATCGATCCGGGTCTGCAGGTTTGTGGATACGCCTGCCTGGAGGCGGACGGGGACAATGTAAATTTGATTGAAGCGGGAGTTTTTGCCACGCCGACCGACCTTGCTATCGAGCAGAGATTGAATAGAATCGCCGCCGATGCCGGTGAGATTCTTGCCAGTTTTAAGCCCGAGATTGTGGCGGTGGAAGAATTATACTCGCATTATGCCCATCCTAAGACTGCGATATTGATGGGACACGCAAGAGGTGTTATACTGCAAAAATGTGCCGAAGCGGCGATTGAAGTAAGAAGCTTCAGTGCGACTCGGATAAAAAAATCGATTACCGGAAACGGCAGGGCGTCCAAGGAGCAGGTTCAAAGAACTATACAAACGATGTTATTATTGCCGGAACTGCCTGAGCCGAATGATGTGGCCGATGCAATCGCCGCGGCACTTTGCTGTGCGAATTCGGCGAAAATTCCGGATATGAAAAAAGTACATATTTAGCCTGTGGTTTTACCGCAGGTTGGGCAAATATGGTATTATTAATGTAATTTATGATTGCTCAGATTGAAGGAAAACTTATAAAACTCGACGCCGACACGTGCCTCGTTCAGGTCGGGGCTGTCGGTTACGAATTGATGCTGCCAGGCTATTGTGTGGGTGCTCTGTCCGGCAGGGTCGGCTCTGAGATTACTTTTTGTACGATGGAATATTACGAGGGTACATTGGGCGGCGGGAATCTTGTCCCCAGAATGATCGGTTTTTTAAATTCCGGCGAGAGAGATTTTTTCACCAAATATACCAGCGTCAAGGGAATGGGGATCAAAAAAGGCTTGCGGTCTTTGAGCATACCGATAGCGACTATCGCCTCGGCGATAGAAAACGGCGACGAGAAGATCCTGATGTCACTGCCGTCGATAGGTAGAAGGATGGCCCAGCAGATTATCGCCGAGCTTTGCGGCAAATTGCAGAGCTTTGCCGTTGGGGCCGAACCGGGCGTTCCATCGGAAATCGGATTTAAGCCCTTCCAGATAGAAGCGCTCGAAATCCTTATCGCATGGGGCGAAAAGAGGGCAGAAGCGATGGAGCTTATCGAGCTGGCCCGCGAACGGCATCCGGATATCGATTCGGCCGAGGCGCTTGTCCCCCTCGTCTATAGATTAAAGCAGGGCGTAGAAGTATAAGGAAATAAATACTAAGCACAAAACTCTAAATTCTAAACAATATCGAATGTTCAAAATACTAATGTTCAAAACATTTTGGATTTTTTAATTTGGTAATTGGGATTTGTTTAGAATTTCGATATTAGGATTTAGGATTTCCGAAAGTATTATGGCAATAGGAAGAATCATAAGCGGTCAATCTTTGAACGAGCAGGAAGAAAGTTTTAACGTTTCGCTTAGGCCGAAGTTTTTGGCTGAATGCGTGGGCCAGCACAACGTCAGGGAAAAACTTGCTATAGCCATAGAAGCAGCCAAGCTGAGGTCCGAGCCTCTGGAGCACATCCTGTTCTACGGCCCGCCCGGCTTAGGTAAGACGACCCTGGCGAATGTCGTGGCAAACGAAATGGCCGCCAAGATTCGATGTTCTTCCGGACCGGCCCTGGCCAAGGCCGGTGACATCATGGGGCTTCTAAGCAATGTCAATACCGGCGATGTTCTTTTCATCGACGAAATACACCGGCTCAGCACGCCGGTCGAGGAGTTTATCTATCCGGCGATGGAAGATTTCAAGGTCGATTTCACCGTCGATAGCGGCCTGCACGCCAAGACCATTAATTTTCCCCTCAAGCGTTTTACCCTTATCGGCGCAACCACCCGTGCGGGACTGCTTAGCGCTCCGCTTCGCAGCCGGTTCGGCATGTTATATCATCTGGATTTTTATAGCAGCGACGATTTGGCGGAGATTTTAGTCCGTTCGGCGAAACTTCTCGATTTGCAGTACGAGGACGGCACGCTCGAATTGATTGCCGCCTGCTCCCGCGGGACGCCGAGAGTGGCGAATCGCCTGCTCAAGCGGGTGCGTGACTATGCCCAGGTCAAGGGCACCGGCGTTCTGAGCACCGCGATTGTTGAGAGCTCGCTCAAGATGGAGAGGATCGATCCGTTGGGTCTCGATGAATTGGACAGGGCCGTTTTGCGCGCGCTTGTCGAAGTCTATGACGGCGGCCCTGCCGGTATCGAGGCAATCGCCGCAACGTTGGGCGAAGAAAGGGACACGCTGGAAGATGTCGTTGAGCCGTATCTTTTACAGATAGGATTTTTACGCCGAACCAAACGCGGCAGAGAAGTCACAAAACAAGCCTGCGACCACCTCGGTCTCAAACCGCACAAGAAAAAACACACACCTGACCAGGCGAAACTTTTCACCGAAACCGGACAATAACTCATCCGATTTTGTTCTTGCCTCAAACGGTGCTTTTCTGTTATACTGCATATAATTGAAGCGGAAAAAGTTGTTTTATTCTTTTAAAACAGAAATGAGAAGGTTGGAGGGTATAAAAATGGTATCGTTGATTAATCTACGACTTTTGCGGATAATCTTTTTCGTCCTTGTTTTAACCGTATTTTGCCCGTTTACTTCCGGAAAAATTATCTATGTCGATGACGATGTGACGGGAGCGAACGACGGTACAAACTGGACGGATGCCTACGTATTTCTTCAGGATGCTCTGGCCGATGCCAACGATTCGGATAAACCTGTCGAAATACGAGTCGCGCAGGGTCTCTACAAACCTGACCAGGGAACAGGTATTATACCCGGTGATCCCAATGCTACATTCCAACTCATTAATGGTGTTACTCTTTCCGGTGGTTATGCTGGTATTGATACCAATGATCCCAATGCCCGCGATGCCGAACTTTACGAGACAATCCTCTCCGGCGACCTCAACGGCGACGACGAGCCTGTTGTGGACCTTAAGACTATTTTCGACGAAACCAGCCGATACGATAATTCCCACAATATCGTAACAGCCGAATATACTGACAACACCGCCGTACTCGACGGCGTCACTGTCACCGCAGGATTCGCGAACGACGTAGAACACATCGTCTTCACACCAGGACCCCCAGGGCACCCAAACGACGACTATCGAGACCCTCGCAAACATAGCGTCGGCGGCGGGTTGTACTGTTATGAAGCCAGCCCGGTTATCGCCAATTGCACATTCGTGCTGAACGCAGCACGCAGAGGAGGCGGGATATATAATTACACAGGCGAACCGAATTTAATCAACTGCCGCTTCGTCAACAACACCGCACGAAGCTACTCCGATTACGGCAACTCCAGCGGCGGCGGTTTGTGCAATGACTCCGGCAAACCGGTGATGACAGGTTGCGAATTTATAGGAAACTTAGCCTCTTCGGGCGCGGGGATATCAGATTCTTCCAGCAGTGATATGATTGTGACAAACTGCATATTCAATGAGAACTCAGCGGATTATGGTGGTGGAATATGTGCTGATGTTTCAAGCAACCTATCTATTCAAAACTGCAAGTTCACAAAAAACTCAGCAAGTGAACTTGGTGGCGGGATGTCTTGTTGGGAGTGTAGTAATTTGATACTGACTTACTGTAGATTTACAGATAATTGTGCATTGGGTGAAGGTGGAGCTATAAATAGTTACAAAGGTGATTCTCAGTTAATTGATTGCGTATTTGAAAATAATTACGCTTATATTGGGGGGGGCTGCGTGATTGATAGTGATGAAATCTCTTTTATTAACTGCGCTTTTATTGGTAACAAAGCATTATCTGAAGGCGGAGGGCTTTCAAATAGTATTGGTTATAGTGTCTCGAATGTTTATTTAAAAAACTGTCTTTTTACCGGGAACTCGTCCGGCTGGATAGGTGGAGCTATAAACTTCCAGGAAAATAACGGAGAAATACTAAACTGCACAATATCTCATAACTCAGCCCTATATGGAGAAGGCTTATGTTTTCAACCATTTTTTTATCGCCAAACAAATATTTTCAAGATTACCAATTCCATACTCTGGGGCGGCAGTGAACAGATATATAATGTTAACAATTCAAAAATCACAATAACATACAGCAATATTCAGGGCGGCTGGGAAGGCGAGGGCAATACAGATGAAGATCCGCTTTTTGTCAAGCCAGGCTATTGGACGGATATTAACGACCCCAATATTGTTGTCGAGCAGAATGATCCAAACGCTGTTTGGGTGGATGGCGATTATTACTTGAAATCGCAGGCAGGAAGATTCGATCCAAACAGTGGAAACTGGGTGATTGACGATGTGACCAGCCCCTGTATTGATGCCGGCGATCCAAATAGCCCGATTGGTGATGAGCCGTTCCCGAACGGCGGGATAATTAATATGGGCGCCTACGGCGGAACCGCCGAGGCGAGCAAATCACCATGAACAAATAGGGCCTTAGCTTTTAAGGAAATGTTTTGCCATTTTGCGTCTTGATTCGAACAGTCCATTTCTTTTATACTACATATTATTGAAGTTGGGTTCTTTTTTATCTGTAATTGATGGCAGGAGGATTTAGAATGATGACAACGAGGAATTCATATATTTTCCGGACAATTCTTTTATTCATAATGGTATTATTTGTTGGTTTTTCAGTACAGGCCCAAAACGGCGGCGAAACTTACGTCCGCGGTGAATTGGCCGAAGATACCACATGGACAGGAACGGTTGTTCTTGAAGAAACCGTCACAGTCCCGGTCGGCATCGTCCTGAATGTTAAGCCCGGGACAATAGTTTCGATGATGGATTCTGTTTCGCTAATAGTTTACGGACAGCTCATAGCCGACGGAAACGAAGCAGAATCAATTCGCTTCACTCGTCATGCCGATAATATAACATGGAAGCAAATTATGTTCATCGAGGCGGAAGACAGCCGCTTTACACACTGCATTTTCGAGTACGCCGATTGCGAAGGGCAGCATCAGGATTATTACGAGCCGGGCCCGAGGAATTATCACGAAGCTATAGTAGCGCTGGCCACCCATCTTGATTTCGAAGGGTGCACATTCCAGAATCTTCCCGACGGCGGCAACACAGCGGAAGGAGACACTATGGCTATCATATCGGATGATCCGAACCGCCCCGGCCAAGCATCGGCAAATATAAGGAATTGTCGGTTCCTCTCAATCGGACAGGGTGTGCACACAAGATTTTCGTATGTACTGGTTGAGGATTGCTTCTTCACGGGCAAACGCGGCGATAACGACGATGTAGATTTGTGGGGCGAAAGCGTACCGCCACCTCTTATACGAAACAACTTGTTCCTGAATCCCGAACACGACGACATGATAAATCCCACGAGGTGCTCGGCTGTCATTATCGGAAACGTTATCATAGGAAGTGACGACCACGGCGTCGTCCTTCGTGACAGGGGCTTTCCGGTTGTGATGAACAATCTTATCATCGATTGCAGCACAGCAGGTATCGCAATTGAGAATTCATGTGAAGCGCTCCTGGTAAACAACACGATTGTAGATTGCGGCAGAGGGCTCCGACTTTTTGACCTCGGTAGATGGGGACCTCCGTATCGCCTCAATCCCGGCGGTGGAACAGCAACTGTTGTTAACTGCATTATCTGGGACTGTCCACAACCTGTCACTTTAGCGGATAGTTCAAACACGGAAATTGAAGACACCGGCTCCCATATAACTATAAGCTATTCGGTTATTCCGGGCGGGCAGGATGGCGTAATAATTTCAGGAACGAATTCGACCGTCACCTGGGGACAGGGTAATATTGATATCGACCCCCAATTTACCGATCCGGCTAACGGCGATTATCACTTGAAGTCTCAGGCAGAAAGATTTGATCCGGATACACAGAGCTGGGTGATTGACGATGTAGCCAGTCCGTGCATTGATGCGGGCGATCCGAATAGTCCGGTGGCTTTTGAGCCAAATCCAAATGGGGGCATTATCAATATGGGTGCTTATGGCGGAACCGCCGAAGCGAGCAAATCACCTTCCGGTATTCACGCCAAATACGGCGGTGGCACCGGTGAGCCTAACGATCCATACTTGATTTACACCGTCGACCACCTGAACACACTTGGTGACGACACGAGTAACTACAACAAGCACTTCAAACTTATGGCGGACATTGATCTTTCTGGATACTTTTATGACAGGGCTGTGATTGCTCCTGATATGAATGATTCGGGTTTGCAACATGAGGGGATTCCATTTACCGGAATTTTAGACGGCAACGGACATAAGATTTCAAATCTGACCATTAAGGGGCATAGCTACCTGGGTTTGTTCGGGTATTTGGACGGTGATGCGATTGTCTCAAATCTGAGTATTGAAACGGTAGATGTCAATGGTATTTCTGACTTTGTCAGCGGTATCGCTGGCTTCAACTATGGCAGCATTATTGGATGCAACTGCACCGGAGAAGTCAGTGGAAATGATGATGTCGGCGGTCTCGTGGGTAGCAATAGCATTGGCGGCGATATAACCAATTGCTACAGTACTGTCACAGTTAATGGAAATGAAAAAGTCGGTGGTCTTGTGGGTTATACTAAAGGTGGCGTTACCATGTGCTATAGCACTGGTACGGTTATCGGCGTAGGTCAGAATATCGGTGGGCTTGTGGGCGAGAGACACCTTTCTTATGGTATTGTGACCAACTGCTTCTGGGATACTCAGACAAGCGGCCAGACCTCCAGTGCCGGTGGAACAGGTAAAACCACGGCCGAGATGCAGACTGAAAGCACTTTCACAGATGCGGGTTGGGACTTCGTGGGTGAGACGGCAAACGGCACAGAAGATATCTGGTGGATTGATGAAGGGAAAGATTATCCCAGGCTTTGGTGGGAACCGGTCGAAGAATAAGTGACAGATGGAGGCTTAGGTTTTCAGGAAATGTTTTGCCATTTTAGGTCGGTGGCCGAGGAGGTTGGTGAAGTGGCCGATTAGAATCCTCTCGATTTCGTTCACAGTTTTTTCTTTCGCTTCGGCGATTATTTTCAAATTGCTCAGGCAATTCGTCGCCGGTTGTGATAATCTAATTTTATCCGGGAAACTCGCCTCGCAGTCCTGGCAGATTATGCCGTTGGCGGTACTGCTGAAATATCTCTCGTTTTGCGTTCCCTCGACTTCGCTCGGGACAGGATTGCGTTTTGCGTATTGCGTTTTGCAATTTGCGCAGGAATTTAGTACGGGCTGAAGGCCGACCTCTTTGAGAAGGGACAATTGAAACAGGATCAGTAACGCCGGCATCTGGTTTTTGCTTTCTTTGTCGGTCGCATTCTGCAAAAACTCGAGGAAGCTATCGAAAAGTTCCGGATGCGGGTCGTAATCGTGTGTCATTTTGTTGAGCAGCTCTGCGGCGAAAAAGCAGCAGTTCATTACGGCAAGGTCGTGACTTAGGTTCGTGAAGCCGGGACTGCCGCCGGCGGATTCGAATTCGGTCAGTGTGGCGAGTTTTTCCCTCTTCGAGTCGGAAAAAACTATTCTGCCGTGCGAGAACATTTCGATGGGGCCGTCGAAGGCCGACTTAGGGCGTTTCGAGCCTTTTGCGATGGCGTCGATTTTGCCGTTTGTCTTGGTGAAAAATGTGACAATCTGAGATGTTTCGGAATAATCGATGGCACGTATGCAGATGGCCAGGTCCTTGGTCAACATAATTTAGTCGCTGGTATTTAGTCGCTGGTCGATAGTAGTTGATGTTGTTAGTAGTTCAGTTTTATTCACTGACTATCACTTTCGATTTTCTGGATTCGGATTCGTTTTATCTTTCTGGTTTCGGCCGAAGCGATAGTGAATTTCAGGTTTTCGTAGTCGAAACTTTCCCCTGTCTTCGGGATATATCCCAGACGCGAAAAAACAAAGCCGCCGATTGTTTCATAGTCTTCGTCTTCCGGCAGGTCCAGCTCGAACTCATCGTTGATCTCGTCAACGGAAGTTCTCGCGTCGGCTTCGATTGTATCGGAGTCGATTTTCTTAATCGGTTCCGGCGGCGTTTCCTCGTATTCGTCGGTTATTTCGCCGACAAGCTCTTCGAGAATATCCTCCAATGTCACGATGCCCGCGGTCCCGCCGTATTCGTCGAGTACGACCGCGATGTGCAGCTTCTGGTTTTGAAACTCATGCAGCAGTGTACGCAAAGGTTTCGTTTCGGGGACAAAATATGCGTTTCTCATCTTGTCGCGCAACTTGAAATCCGCAGGATTTTTCCCGATCTCCGGCAGCAGGTCCTTGGCGTAGATAAGGCCGACGATATTATCGATATTGTCCTCGTACACCGGCACGCGTGTGTGGCCGGCCTCTGTAATCGTTTTCAGGACTTTTTGCAAATCGGCATTGACCTCGACGGCGACGATGTCCGTGCGGGGAGTCATAATCTCGTCCGCCGTGCTGTTGCTTAGCTCCAGGACGTTTTCGATCATCTCCTGCTCTTCTTCGTCGAGAACACCTTCGGTTCTGTGCTGCTCGAGGCCGGTCAGGAATTCTTCCTGTTTTTCTTCCTGTTGTTCCTGCAGCGTTGTCTCGGCTATACCGGCCAGGCGCTTTATGAAGCCGTCATATAATTTAAAGATATAAAGAAAGGGCGATGCGATGATAGAAAAAAACATTAACAGTTTGTATGTCTGGCTCAGGATTTTTTCACCGGCGTACTTCGCCCATGCGTGTGGAATAGCAAGGCTGAATGTTAAAAATATCGCCATGGCGATAAGAAATGCGATGATGTAGTTCACGGCGGAATTCGACTGACGTATCGTCGTTACCAGGGCGACCAACAGCAGCAGTATGAGCATGTTTAAGATGAGCCGAAATAGCCGACAGGTTAAAATCATCCCTTCGGCTTTTTCAACCAACCGTGCAGTGAGTTCTTCGCAATTTTCTTTTTTGTTTGCCGCTCTGAAGGCTTCCTGCAGCTTAACATGCGAAAAAGTTTGCAGGGCGATGGCATTAACGGCGAAGAACAGTGTACCCCCGGCGAAAAGACAGATCAGCAATACCGACCAGCCAATATAACCCACTTTTTAAAACCCTTTCAAAAATAATATTGCACGGATTATTTATTTTTTTGTGCTTTGTATTCCCATGCACTCAGATTCTTATTATACACGATTCCATAGCCGTGGTGCTGTAAAATTTCATCCTCGATCTCGTGCATTTTTTTGGCCTTTCCTTCGGTGGAATCGTCGAGTCCGAGATTGTGCAGCAGGCCGTGTGTTACGTAAAGGGCCAGCTCCGCCTCGGCCGAATGCCCTCGCATGTTTGCCTGTTTGACGGCGATTTCTCCGTTGACGACTATTTCGTATAGTTTTAGAGAACCGGGCTGTTCGTCGGATAAATCGAAACTCAGACAATCGGAAGTGGATTTACGTCCGAGGTACCTGTTGTTTAATTCACGGAATCCGGCGTCATCGACTATGGCAATACTGATTTCGCATTTCCTGCCTCCCGGAGCGGTATTTTTCGGGAAACGGTTGCATGTGTTTTTGATTAGTTTTTTCAGCCTGGGCAGGGAAAAGTTGATTTCCTCGAAGCTTTGAGAAATTCGAATAATTATATCCTGGTCTGGTTCGACGGAGTCCATCATTATTTAAGAGCTTTTTGCCCGACCTTTTCGGGTTGAATTTGCGTTTCCGTTGGATCGTCCGGAGCTTTGGGATATGCGATTCGGCCGTGATGATGCGCCGCAAGAGTTTTGGATATACTTATTTCGATCTGACTTAGCTCCCGCAGGGACAAATCGCATTCATCGAATTGACCGTCCTGAAGTCGTCTCATGGCCATATTGTGAACAACGATCTCTATTTTTGTCGGTGTTATTTCAGTCAGGCTTCTGACGGCTCCTTCGACGGTATCGGCCAGCATGACAATCGCCGCTTCTTTGGTTCGCGGTTTCGGGCCCGGATACCTGAATTCGCTCTCGGAAGGCTCGCTTACGTCTTTTCTTTTAGATTTCTTGGTTGTTAATTTTTTCGCCTCGTTGTAAAAATGTTCGACCACTGTTGTGCCGTGATGTGTTTCTATAAACTGCCGCAGTACGGCTGGCAGGCCGTATTCTTTGGCCATCTCTATCCCGTCTTTAACGTGACCTATGATAATCAGGAGACTCATCGTCGGTGATAGCTCTTTATGCCTGCTTGCCGAGCCGATCTCATTTTCGATAAAATAGTGTGCTTTATTTATCTTGCCTATATCGTGATAATAAGCGCCGACCCTGCATAAAAGCCCGTTTCGTCCTATAGATGCAGCGGCGGCTTCGGCGATAGAACCGATCAGCAGGCTGTGACTGAAAGTGCCCGGTGCTTCCATCGCAAGTTTTTTCAATAATGGCTGGTTGGCGTCACTATAGTCCAGCAGGGTCATACTTGTCGCTATCCGGAATGTTTTTTCGATTATCGGCAGCAGACTTTGAATGATAAGCCCGACCGCAAGGGTAATACCTGCATGCAGACCGGCGTTTACAAAGGCCCTGTTCGGATCTTTGCCCGGGATTAGGAGTTCCAGCGAGGCGGCCGTTATAAATACTATTACACCGGCAAGAGCACTGACCTGGAGCAGCTTTACTCTTGTCCGGATCTCTCTTAAAGCCATGCAGCAGGTAAAAGCTCCGGTCACCATGATCAGGAAAAGATCGATTTGCATCAGTTGAACTTCGCCGTTTATCTCTAATGGTTCGGCCGCGAAACAGGCAAGCAGGCAATAAAAGATGCTCATTCCGATTGCAAAACGCTGGTTATAAGCGATTGTCAGGATAATGGCCGTTATCACAGCGGACCCGGTGGCCCACGCATAGGGTGTAAGCTCCGTTTGCAGCTCTATAAGCTCCGTTTGCAGCTCTATAAGCCAGGCCGTGATAAATTTTACCGAAGCCAGTAAAACGAGAAACAATCCGATCAAGACGGAGATTCTGGCGTGGTTATATATCATTCGCTTTTGGTAATGATGGATGTACAGTGCCCCGGCCAGAGAAATTAGTATGACTATGACGGTAATGGGTATAACCTGCAGACGGCCGGCATGATGGAAGGCCAGTATCAATATACACAAAACAACGAATAGGAGCCAGAGCAGAATTGAGATTACAAGATCGGCGCTGACAAGCCTGCTGATTTGCAGGTAACGCTCGGCAGAGATACTCTTTCGAACCCGGCTTCGTCGTGGACTAATTTTTTTGATTAACGGCATTTATTTGTCCTGCATTAACCGACTAATCGGAATTTTGCCTTTTTTTATAAGCATATACGATTTTTTGAACCAATCTATGTCGTACGATGTCTGACCTGTTAAGTTCGACGTAACCGATGCCTTTAATTCTTCGCAGCGTTTCAATGGCCTCGACCATCCCGCTTTTTTGCCCGCGTTCCAGATCGATTTGTGTTATATCGCCCGTGATTATCATTTTAGAACCGTGTCCGAGTCTTGTCAGGACCATCAGCATCTGCAGGACGGATGTATTTTGAGCCTCGTCACAGATAATAACAGACTCGTTTAAGGTTCGGCCTCGCATAAAAGCCAGCGGAATAATCTCGATAATATCCAGGCCAATAAACTTTTTCATCTGGGTAAAATCCATCATATCTTCCAGGGCGTCGAAAAGAGGGCGAAGATACGGATTTACTTTTGCCTGGAGGTCACCCGGCAAAAAACCAAGTTTTTCTCCGGCTTCCACGGCCGGGCGCGCAAGAATAATTCTCCGGATTTGCTTTTTCTTTAGCATAGAGACGGCTATTGCAACGGCTAAGTATGTTTTGCCGGTGCCGGCGGGGCCTATGCAAAATGTCAGGTCGTTGGCTAACATTGTCTGAATATATTTTTGCTGCCCTTTGGTGGACGGTTCTATGACTTTCTTATGTGAATAGACGGTAATTGCCTCAGGATCATGCGGGGGCTGATCGAGATTCCTGCGCCTGATGAAAGCAGTAACATCTTCCGTGGTCAGCAGATGGCCCTTATGAAGCTGTTTTCGCATCTTGTCGAATATTTCAACTGCCTTGCCGACATCTTCTTCGGCGCCGGAAATTTTCAGTTTGCCCTGGCGGGCGGTTATTTGTACTCCGAGAGATTGGCGCAAAAGCCGGAGGTAGTTGTCGCCGGGACCGAATAATTCAAGCTGTCTGTCTGTTGGATTTAATTGTATAATAGCTTCCAAAACTTTCCTCTGTCAGGAACACCACATAAAAACCAAATACGCAAACGCCGCTGCCATCAGAGGTGAATCTATAATATCCAATACACCACCGAAGCCCGGTATTTTGTTTGCCGAGTCTTTTCGCTCGGCATCTCGCTTAATCATCGACTCGGCTAAGTCACCGAGCTGGCCGATGAAAGCGAAACAAAATCCGAAAACTATTGCAGCCCAAAGCGGCATTATATCACAAATGCCGGCAAAACCAATAGCAACTATAACCGCCGCCGCTACGGCACCGGCCATGCCCTCCCAGCTCTTTCCCGGGCTGATTTTGGGCGAAAATTTGTGCTTTCCGTATAAAGTTCCTATCGAATAAGCACCTATATCGGCGGATTTTATGACAAAAACAAACATTAGCAACGGCCAAAGGCCAAAATCAATCCTTATGGCCACACAAAAACCGCTTAACAGCCCTAAATACAGGATTGAGAAACAATTTACTCCGCAATTAGCCAATACGCCGGAAGTCCTATAAAACAGATATTGATAGACAAACAGAGCTATCAGAGTGAAAGTCAGGATATAGAGCGGAAAAAGCTCCTGCCGGATTTCTATAAATTGCAGCCAATAGCGGTTTGTTGCTAATAAAATTGTGGCGACAATCGTAACAGGGGTGAAAATTTTAAGATTTTTTGCCGCTGCGAGTTTCGAGAATTCCAGTTGGGCGGGGATCGCAATCAGGGCGACGAGAATACAAAAAATCGTACCCTGGATGTTTTTATCGTCGGTACCGGTGGCAGTGAGCGAGCCGTCTAACCAACCGTCGAATATTACAACAGCGAGAAATAAAGCCGTCATTAACATCCCGAAAAATAATCTGTGCTTGAGCATGATGTATTTTAGTCCGCAGTTAACAATTCGTATTCTGTGACCGTAAATATTCGGCTATGAACGGTACACTTGTCTGATTGTCCCGAAACGCCTCGTTCGTTTGGCGTATGCTATAATCGCTTTTTCCAAAGCAGCTTTTTTGAAGTCCGGCCAAAAAGTTTTTGTGACGTAAAATTCACTGTATGAAATTTGCCATAGCAGGAAGTTGCTGATTCTCATTTCGTTTGCTGTGCGAATTAAAAGATCAGGTTCGCTAAGCCCGGCCGTGTATAAATTTTGATCGATAACATTCTCGTCGATATCTTTAAGACGTAGTGTCCCTTTTTTGTACTGCTGTGCAATTTTTTTTGTGGCATCTATGATTTCCGCTCTGCCGCCGTAGTTGAGTGCCAATGCAAGGATCATCCCCATATTGGAGCTGGTCATTTCGATTGTTTTTTTTAGTTCGTTTTGTACCGGCGAAGGCAGCCCGTCTGTTCGGCCGAGATGAACAAGCTTGACATTATTTTTCATCAGCGTCGGTCGAATACCGACAAGATACTGGGCATATAAATGCATCAGGGCATTGACCTCGGTTTTCGGCCTTTTCCAGTTTTCGATACTGAACGAGTACAGGGTAAGAGATTCTATTCCGAAGTCCACGCAGCATTGAGCGATTGTCTCTACGGTTTTGCCACCCTGACGATGTCCCTCGGCCCGCGACAATCCCTTTCTTTGTGCCCATCGCCCGTTTCCGTCCATAATAATGGCGATATGACGAGGCATCTGTTCGACTGCAAGGCCGAGGCGTCCGGCGGTGCTCTCAAGTTTTTCTCTGAAACTCATAGTCATTGATTATATCCGTTTTTTACCCTAAGCAGTACAAATATTAGTCTCGTTACGTGATTCCGGGTGCTGTCCGGTATCGAGAACGGAATTATTTTCTGAATATTGTCTGGTTCCTTTTTGGCCCTACACCGATAATGTCTATTGGTTTACCGATTACTTCTTCGACCCGGCAGATATAATCTCTGGCGTTCGCCGGCAAATCGCCAAAATTTTTCACTTCAGTTATGTTTTCATCCCATCCGGGCACGGTTATATAAACTGGTTCGGCCTGCGAGAGTCTGGTAATATTTGCCGGGAAAAAAGTTACTTCCCTGCCGTTGATCTTGTACGCCCGGCAGATTTTTAATTCTTTAAGACCGGCGAGCGTATCAAGGTGAAGCAGGGCTATCGAATCGATAGCGCCTATTTTTGCGGAGTAGGAGGCGGCGACGGCGTCGAACCATCCGCAGCGGCGCGGACGGCCTGTGGTTGTACCGTATTCGTGGCCCTTGTCGCGGATGTACTGGCCCGTCTCGTTGTCCTGCTCGGAGGGAAATGGCCCGGCGCCGACCCTTGTCGTGTATGCCTTGACGACACCGATGAATTTATCGACGTATTTTGCCGGTACGCCGCATCCGGCCGGCATACCGAGTGAGCTGGAGTTCGAGCTGGTCACGAACGGGAACGTGCCGTGGTCGATGTCCAGCAGCGAGCCTTGGGCTCCTTCGAAAAGGATAGTTTTACCTTCGGCGATGGATCGATGTAAAAATTCGGTTGTGTCCGTGATAAAGGGCACAAGTTTTTCGGCGTATGTTTTACACTTCTCGAAGATTTCATCCGCATCTAAAGGCTCGGAACTGTAAAGAGCTCCGAAGATTTTGTTCTTGTTTTGAACGATCGTCAGCAATTTCGTTCTAAGATTTTCGAGGTCTATAAAGTCTGCCATGCGGACCGCAAAGCTCCTGCCGACTTTATCTGCGTAGCAGGGGCCTATGCCACGAATGGTCGTGCCGATTTTATTTTTGCCGAGAGATTCCTCGCGTAACTGGTCCTCTCTTTTGTGATAGTCCAGCACGACATGGGCATGTTCGCTTATAAGAAGCCTTCCGTCGAGCGAGATATTTTCCTGAGCGAGCCGTTTGATTTCGTTAATTAGAACTTCGGGATCGATAACGACGCCGTTTGTTATGACACAGGTGACCCCCGGCCTGATGGAGCCGCTCGGTAGAAGATGCAGGGCAAATCTGCTCTCACCTACGACGACGGTATGGCCGGCGTTCGCTCCGCCGCCGTACCGGACAACGATATCACTGTTCTCGGCAAGAATATCCACTATCTTGCCTTTGCCCTCGTCACCCCATTGTAATCCTGTGACGCAATAATTCATTTATGTCCTTTCTTTCGAGTAATGCGTGAGTCTTTAAGTAGAAGGTATGATTTCTGTTCGAGCTTCTGTTATTATGTCGAGCTGATTTTTTCCACCAGAAGTTCCAAAATTTCTTTCAAATTATCGTATGTTCTGCGATCGAGTTTTATATCGATTTCCTTGCCGTTTTCATTTTTATACGTAAAGGTGAAGTGACCTTTCGAGTCGAAATAGGTTCTATTTATTTTTTGTATGGAATCGTACGGGATTTTTGTGTTATCTGCAAGTATTAGCTCGTTGTCGTTCGCGATAAGTTTTTTGTTTTTACGAGCATAGAACCATGCTGTAAGGATGGCGGCCAGACCAACAAAGGCAAAAGGTGACTTTTGATTAAATATCATGTCGCCGTCCGGCTTGCCGTCGATGACATGTTCGTCATAAAAGCTCCGGCGGAACGACCATTCGTATTTGCTTAAATATCCGTCGTATGCAAAAATCGCCGCGGCACCGAGGAAAAGAAAAATCCAAATCTTGAAACTGCTTTTGTTATATTTGCCGTATGGCGCCTCTATGGCCATTGTCAAATCCTGATGAAAAGTTATATCATTCGTTTTTGCGCGATTGTCTCAGTCAAAGGCAGCACGAAGTACGGCACGATTTTGTCGGCCATAAGCTCTTCGGCCAGCCGGCACTGATGTTCGAATGATTTCAGCGAATCGAATTTCTCACCGGTTCCCGGATATTGTCGGATTGTAAACGACAGGCTTATCGCCTCGTCAACGACCTGCTCTTTTCTCTTGGGGCCGTAAACATTTGTCTTCGACTCGATACTGATACGTGCCTGTGTACGTTCGTCGCCGGAAAGGCCCACGACAAACGCCGGAGAACAGCCGATGGGTTTGGCGCCCGGCAGGTCCAGCAGGCAGTTAAATGCGCTTTGTCCCAGCAGCGCTTCTGCTATCACCTCGTCGTGACTTCCGGAACAATCGAAATCCATCGCCAGCGTGACATCGAGCGAATCGATATCGAGAGGACTGACGCTGAGCATATACGGGACAAGTTCGAGCACTAATCTGTCCTGCTCGTAAGCCATCTCGAAATACGCAGGATTGACGACTCCCGAACCGATGCGGTCAGTCTCGAGACTCACCCACCGGTATTGGCCGTGCTCGCGGTCTTCTTCCAGACAGTAGTCGCTGTTTTCCCGCCGGTAGAAACATCCCATCGAGGGAAACTGTTTTTGGATCCGCTCGAAGAAAAACAGAATCGTATCGCGACCGGTCGGCAGGTCCAGCTCGGTATTGATATACATATCCAGATACAAATCGTCGCAAAGAGAACTAAAACTATTCAACGCCATTTCAGAACACCCCACCAAAGCAGGCTCGAGGAACCGGCCCTCGGAGCTTTGCTTAAAAAGAATTATAATTTTCAATAACTACGTACGACCGGCAAACATTATACATACAAATATTCATTTTCCCAGATTTTTTCAATGAAACTCCGGAGTTCTTTTCATGTTTTTTACATCTGCAATATTTGCCGGATTAATAAAGATTGTCTCACATATTCGGATTTATCTCAACAGATAAATAAGAACAAAACCTCCGAGTAAATAACAATATAAAGCGAAATATTTCAGGTTTGCACTTCTGGATGTTTTTATCAGCAGCTTAAGAGCCATAATCCCCGTAACAGCGGCCGCGACTGAGCCGGCCAGAACAGGGATTAATGGCAGGCTGCCGGAGCTGATTTCGGCGAAATCCCTGATTGTTTGTATCAGTGCCGCCCCTAAAATCGCCGGTATTGCAATAAAGAAGCTGAATTCGACCGCCCACCGCCGATGCAGGCCCACCAGTATAGCGGCACAAATCGTCGCGCCGCTGCGCGATATTCCCGGCATAATTGCCGCCGATTGAGCTAAGGCGACTATTATCGCCGCAAGTACGCCGAACTGCCGAAGACCCAGCCGGGTCTTTTTCCGCCTGTCGGTAATCAATAGCAGCGTCCCGGTGATAAACCACATAAATGCTACAACCTTCAGATTGCCGCGGGCGGCGGAAAAATATTTTTCCAGCGACAGCCCCAGAACACCAGTCAGAGTCGTTACGAGAATTGCCAGGACAAGGATGTGCACGCTCGGGCTCCTTCGATAAATTTCGATGGGGCTTTTGCCGTATTTACCGGATGTCAGGAGGTTCTTAACAAAATCGCTGATAGATTTGCGAAAGACGATAAAAATCGCCGCGACCGTACCCACATGAACGCACAAATCGAACAGCAGCATTGCCGGCGTTTCCGGATCGAAATTGAAGATATTCTCGAACAAAACAAGGTGCCCCGACGATGAGACCGGCAGAAATTCCGTCGCGCCCTGAATGACGCCTAAAATCACTGCGTGTAACATATCGAGAGAGGAATTGTCGTAGCAAGCGCACGATCGGCCGATGAAATCTATCAGGCCGGTTTTATAACAGATAATAAGTGCAATACCGGCATAAACTCCCGCTAATAAATCGTCGGCCAAAATCCCCCAGCCTTGACGGTACTTTTCAAGTTTTCTTATCGGCCACGGCTTGGAAATATCGAACAGCCTGAAAAGTAAAAATCCAAGAGCCGTAGTGGTGCAGATTTGGTCCGTAGTGAACGCACTTAGAAATGGTACGATAACTAAAAATGTTACCGCCTGACCGGCCACTTCATCGGCGACAACTTCCCGCGGGTCTTTTCTGCCTGTCAGTGAAATTACCGCCGGGGCAAATTTCACGCAGATAAATCCTCCCGCTAAAATAAAGGCAATCATTACCAACCCGATATTGATTGGTTTCCATCCGAGATAACCTAACAGATCGAAGATAACCGCCGGTGGAATCGAGCCCCACGTCCCCGGAGCAAACGGCAGCAGACCAAGCCCAAAACACGATGTCAACAATCGTTTCATATTGCCAAAGCGTAACTTAAAGATAGAAGTTAGTCAAAGACTTTATCCCTAAATGCTATAAGTTATGTGCAGCACACTACCCTCTAAATTTTTATTTTTTACTTGCAGGTTCCCAGTTAACCGGTACAATATAGTTATCAACTTTGAGCGGGCGTTTTTTCATTATACTGATGAGTTATTTGAAAGCTTTTATCAGTGGGAATTTTCAATAGGGGTATGGAATAAACGTAATGGTCACATGGCTCCCGGTTCGTGTGGAGAGAAATTGATAATAGATTTGAAAGGTATGATATGAAGAAACAAACCGAGGAGGGATTTCCTGAATTTTGTTTGGGGAATCCCTAAAACTTTATTCACTTTTTTTCAAGGAGGTAACAAATGCGAGTTACAAAAACGAAAGGATTATGGGCTATTACGGCGTTATTAGTCATAGGCTCATTTTGTTTTGCAGATATTGAGCCGGATGTGACGGTTGTCGTCGTTGAGCCCAACGATCCGAATTGGACCCCGTCGGACTGCTTTGTACCGGCATGGCAAAAAGTATCATTATCTGCCGTTCTGTCTAATCCTGATGAAGTCAGCAGTGCAGGCGGATACGATACCAATTGGACCTTGTCGATCAGTTGTAATCTCTACAAAGGGCACTTGCGAAATCTAATCTCTAGTACGACCTTTTTGCACCCTTTCAAAGTCCGCGCTGTTGATACTCAGGACAGAGTGTACACCTATGATAATCCTTTAGGCTCGTTGCGTATCGATACAACACCGTCATCTTCTATTTTCGCCGACAGGCCGGGGCATCTCAGCCTTAATTTTCCCATAGATCCCAATGCAGGTTATCCCGTATGGTTCAAAGAAGTAAGTTGGAGCATCAACGGCCTTTTTGCGTATGCAATTCGAACAGTGAAGGTTCCGTTCCAGGCCTCGGATCAGTGGATCGAACTTTTCCCCGGGTACAGTATTATGATCGAGGAGGCTGTGCTCGAGGAGGCCAAATACAAATACCTTATTAAGGCGAAGTACGAAGGCCCGGATTCGCTTCCGAGAAGCCATTTGACTCTCAGAAACGATGATCCTATCCCACAGTATATGGATATGGGTTTGACATTCCTCGATGCCGGTGGTGTCGATGTCAGAAGCTACGGTGGCGGCGGCAGCTTTGGCACAAGCGGCAGCGGTTCGGGAAATGATTATACTCTCTCCGGCAGCGGCTCATGTGGTGCCTGTGGCGGCGTTGCTACGATTCAATTTCAGTTTGCCGTGGATCCCTATATCGAAGAAATGCAATACGTGCTGTACGATGTCCCCGTTCCGACGTTCTGAGACGGCCGACAGCAACCGCTGAATAAGTCCGGCGAATAAAGGGGATAGAAAAGTCATCTTCGATCTTCGGTATTATCGAGCCTGCGAGGCAGGCATGTATAATCCCTATCCCCTGAACGCCGGCTGCAAAAACCTATCCTCTATACCCTGTTTTTTTCTCTTGCCTTTTAAATTGTTTGTATGTACTTTGTTCCTGAATGCGTGATACACCCGGAGCGTAAAACTTCATCGAATCGTCCGTCTGTCATTCTCCGCAGGATGCCTTACGGTGCTGCGTAAGCAGTCACGTAGGGGACGCCTAACGGCGGAATAACGAGCGACGAATTGAGACATCTGGGATTTGCAGTTCTTTATGTTTACCTTGGGTAAACGTAAAGAAAGTTAAAATTGTTATTAATAAGACAATTGCTAAATAATACATAGGAGATTTCTATGAAGTACATTGTGCCACGACGGGGAGTTGAAGCATTCACTTGTCCACATTGCGGAGTCTTAGCACGTCAGTATCACTATTCTGTCACAGACCAATCTCTTGGAGGAAACAGTAGTTACAGCTCAAACGACTGGCTTGCATCAACAATTTGTGAGCACTGTAAGAAAGCTGTCCTTTGGATCTATGACAGGATGATTTACCCAAATAGAGGAAATGCGCCACTTCCCAATCCGGATATGCCACAAGACGTTAAGGACGATTATGAAGAAGCAGCGATCATTGCCAATTCGTCGCCAA
This sequence comes from uncultured Pirellulales bacterium, assembly GCA_964431695.1. Taxonomy (GTDB): domain Bacteria; phylum Planctomycetota; class Phycisphaerae; order Sedimentisphaerales; family Anaerobacaceae; genus JAFGPS01. The sequence continues at coordinate 25,797 of CAYSKI010000033.1, forward strand.
AGGCGGCAGCTGCACTACTCCGGCTTGCCATCCAGAAGTTGTGTGTTCATCTTGGTGGCAAAGGCAAAAATATCAACGATGATATAGCACATCTAGTCAAAGATGGCCTCCCTGAGAAGATTCAGCAATCACTCGATATCGTACGGGTTGTAGGCAATAATGCAGTTCATGCAGGACAGATAGACGTCGATTCACCAGAGGTTGTTGGCAACCTATTTCTGCTGATTAATGTTATCGTTGATACAATGATTACCACACCCAAGCGTATCGGTAACCTTTATTCTAACTTACCCCAAAGTGCTCGTGATAGCATTGACGATAGGGATGAGAAGAAAACATAAATGTATCTAATGATTCAAGAAAGATTAACCAAATTTACTATTTGAGTCTTTGTTCATAACCAGCAAACTGGCCGAAAAGAAGAAAAAAGCCCAAGCTGCGAAGAAAAAAAATCAGGCCGAAGATGAAAATAAAAAAAGTATAAGAACTTAACAAGATAACATGAATTGGTGAAAGCTATGGATGAATCTGAACAGAAAAGAATGCTAAATACAATAGAGAATCGGATCGAGTGTATTAAAGGAAAATTGGATGAGCTGAAATTGGAACAACGCACCGCAGCGATTTTTATAGTGGTACTAATTTGTGTTTTGCAAGAAATGTCAGTTTATACTTCATTCATCGCTGCAGTTGTTATTAGCGGAATTTTTGCATTTGTCGGCTGGTCACGGATTTAAAAACGCGGAACTTTTTAACCTACAATTATTGTTAATGACGTAGGTTGCGATTTCATCGCACCAGATTGATATGAGCAAATAATTCTGCCGGATTGCAAAAGGTGGTTTCGTTCATATCCGTCAGGTTGGCCAAAAAGGGAAAAATAGGCAGAGGCAGAAAGTGAAAATAGAAGAAATTAATGTGGTAAATTAGCAAGTAGAGTATTTTTTTTCTTCAAAAAGATTAATTTATTTTCGTTTGATTGAAATATCGGGTAGAGTAACAGTTATTTGACATGGAAAATATTTTTTGGAAAGGAGCTCAATATGGCACGACGAATGGCTTTGGTAATGTTGGTATGTATTTGCGTATTATCTGTGGGAGGTTGCGCGCCTGCGACATTTCAAAAAGGTGCTTCCTCAGGCTGGAAATCTATTGCGCTGCGAGAGGAACTTACCACTGACTATGATGCGACCTGGCAAAAGACGGTCGATACTATCGCGCGTGAATGGGACATTGAAATTATGGACAAAGACAGCGGATATCTGCGTACCAGTTGGCAGTATGGTATCAGTGGTGTGAGTGGTGCACTTATAAATCGATATGCGGGTCGTTTGACAATAAAGTTTCCGGATGTCAAACCACCGGTAGATAAAGTAGATCTCAAAACAGACGCAAGATGGTTGAAAGATAATGTCTGGGTTATGGGTTTTGATACGACATTTCAGCGGGATGTGTTTGGGGCACTTTCCGGACGATTAGGGCGAACGGCTCCGACTGATTAGACCGATTAGATTACTTTTATAATATATCTCTTTTTAGTGGTAGATTGTTTAGATTCGCGCCCTATGTGATAAGGCCGGAAATTAATAAATACTCGCAATAACCGCATTTAATAGTGGTGGGGCGAAGCTGCTACTCTACACGCAATACGCACGCCTGCCCTCGAGCGAAGCGAAGGGACACAATACGCCCCTGCCGGTTTGCAAAGCAAAACTAAGCAGCGGGGGGAAAGTCATGGACATTTTCCCTGAAAAATGGGGATTTTGATTGCAATAAGGCGGTTTTTGGATACAATACGTAACGAATAGAATTATGAATATCGAATACTTATTACTGAATAACGAAGTAAAAAATGGGGGGATAAAAATCTGTTAGCCCAAGGCATTGCCTTGGGTTGACCATGGCCGTAACGGCCACGGCTAAACATTCTGAAAAAACCATCCACATCCTACTGTTAGGCATCCCTTACGGGACTTCGGGATGAGGCTGCCACCCTCTGGGGGTAAAAAAATAAAAAACAAACCCAATTTGGGCTTGCCCCAAATTGATATAAGCTCTTTGATAACAAGTAAATAGGTGGGATTCGACGATTTTCGGGAGCAAAAAAACAAAGCCAATTCACCGGCCTGCGACCGGAAATTCGAAGCACTAAGCACGAAATCCGAAAGTTGGGATTTGCCTACTTTTCCAGTAGGTTTAGGCAGAATCTATCGGTCATGCCGGCGATGTAATCGCTGACGGTTCGCTGGAGGCCCTGATCGGGGATGAAACGCTGGAAGTATCCGGGCATAAGCTGCGGCTCCTTGCAGAGCTTTTCGAAAAGTTCCTGGAGCCAGTTTTTAATCTTGTCTGTCGTCTGGATAAGAGACGGATGCATGTAAAAGTTATGCATCAGGAAATCTTCCAGCCCGGCCAGCTTCGCCTCGTTTTCGGCCGATATTGAAATCAGGTTTTGGCTCGATGCATAAACATCGCCGACTGATTTGACATTTGCTTCGGCGAGCGTTTTTTTGCTTGTTTCGAGGCAGTCGCTGACTAACATATCAATGATTGCTTTGGCAGTCCTTGTCCATCGAATGATCCAGTCCTTTATGGCTTCGGCATTGATATTGATCCGTGCCAATTGGACAATTTCTAAGGCCTTTAATTGTTCGCTCTTTATCAGGCCGGCACGCAGGCCGTCTTCGAGGTCGTGACAGTTATACGCGATGCGGTCAGCAATATTTGCGATTTGTCCCTCGAGCGAGCATTTCGGTTCGTTGAAGGTTCCATCCTGCGGCTGGTCGTATGTGCTGGTATGTCTGGCTAAGCCGAGCCGGGTTTCGTACATCAGATTCAGACCCACAAAATCCGGGTAGGGATGTTCGAGCAAATCGACGATTCGCAGCGTCTGACTGTTGTGCTCGAAACCGTTATGCTGGCGCATCAAATCGTTTAGGACTTTTTCACCGGCGTGGCCGAAGGGCGGATGTCCCAAATCGTGTGCAAGGCAAATCGCCTCGGTCAGGCTCTCATTGAGCCGCAGTTCCTTGGCGATGGTCCTACCAATCTGGGCCACCTCGATACTGTGAGTCAGGCGTGTGCGGTAATAGTCGTCCGGCCGAAGGCCGGTTTTATTGGAAGCCGACGTTGTCGGTCCGGGCGAGAAGACCTGGGTTTTGCCCTCGAGCCGGCGGAATGCCGAGGAGTGAATGATGCGGTCGCGGTCGCGTTCGAAGTCCGAGCGGTAGGGGTGAGGCTTTTCGGGAAAGGCCCGGCCCCGGCTGATTTTTTCCGTTACTGCGTAATTGCTGAGTTCGTCGGACATATAACTTCGCGCTTTTATAAATCGGGAAGGTTATGTTCTTTGCTTACTTGCTGCAGCAGTTCGAGAAGCTCGCTCAGGCTCTGGCTGATGACTTTGGTGTCACTGCATACGCTCATAAAATTCGTGTCCCCGTCCCAACGAGGTACGATATGCAGATGCAGGTGCCCGGGTAGTCCCGCTCCGCTGCATCGGCCGAGATTCATGCCGACATTGAAGCCGTGAGGTTTGATTGCCAGCGACAGGACCTTTTGCGATTCCCTGACGAGCCTGGCCATCTCAAGCAGCTCCTCGTCCGTTGCCTTGTCGAGGTCGGAAATATGCCGGGCCGGTGCAATCAGTATGTGGCCGTTGTTATAGGGATAGCGATTCAGTATGACGATGCTTTTGTCCGTTCGCCAGAGCACGAGGTTCTCGCCGTCCTGCCCCGGATGATTAAGATTATGGCAGATAAAACATTTGTCTTGATCGGAGATTCGGTCGCTGTTTTTATCGGATTGGGGTTTTTTGTCCAAACCCTGGACATATTTAATTCGCCAGGGTGCCCATAGATTATTTCGTTCCATAATTTTTCTTTCGTGTCTCGATTGCTTTTGTTGGAATTTAATCTTCGAGAAGATTCATTGTCAGATTCTGTATTATAGTGATTTTGGGATTTTCGCCGATGCCCAATGGAATCGATGCCTGCAACAACAACTGGTAGTGTTGTGAATATTGTTCCGTTCGTCCTAAGGTGACATTGAACAATTCTTCGCCGCTGCCCTGTAAATCAAGGAGCTGGTAATTACCGAGGAAACCGAATCTGCCGCTCATTTGAAATCTGCCGGTATAAGGTACGGGCCAGCTTTGCGGCGCCGTTTCTGCGATGCTGTAAGAGCTGCTTATCACGGCGAGCCGGCCAGTTTCGCTTTGGCGAATTTCTTCGAGCCGGTAAGTGACGTCCCTGGCTTTTCGCATTATCATCGGAGTGGGAACGGAAAGTTTCGATTGCCAGCTTTGCCCGGGACGTACGCCTTCGGTAGCGTTCTCTATGCTCGAGACCGAATCCCACAGAAACCACTGCGAGGCGATAAAATCGGCGATCATATCGGGTTCCTTGATTCTGCCCCTGCTGGTATCCGGCCGGAACGCTTTTTCGCCGATTTCTTTGATGAGCTTGTCCAGTTCCGTATAATCTTCGATTTTACCGGTTGGGCCGACTTTGAATCTGTATGTCTTGCCGGCGAACTCTTCCACGGCGTCCTGTTTTGTGCCGTCGCTTCGTCGGACTTTCACCGACTCGCAGGTTGCCTCGATGGTTGAAAGACCGTAGGGTTTTATTTCGACCGGCGTATATACAACGACCATTTCCAGCGACTCCGATGATTTACCTAAAGCAGGCCGTTCCTGTTCGACTGCCGTCTTTGAAGGCTCCCAATCGATGGTTATATCTCTGGCGGAGACAAACTTGTATCGCAGTGTCTGAGTATCGTTGAAATCTACGGTTAAAAATTCTGTTTTACCATGAGATTTCGCCGTCTTTTTCACTCCGTCCGTTGACAAACATCCGGTTAAAATACTTAAAAAAAGGACGGTCATAATTGTCGTTACTGCTCTCAATAATATTCCTTTCGGCCGAGTTTATATTGGGTCTCTTAAATTCTTTTATTGAAATGCTCCGTTATTTAATCGATTTTTTCGATACTGTAAGACTGCGTGGCGGACATTTTTATCGCGTCCGGTCTTTCGTTATTTTTTGAAGCGGGATCGATGATGATCCATTCTGTTGTCAGTTTTTCGTTATATTCTTTCACTTTACCGCTTTCCAAATCCAATTTGAGTTTACCTGAGTAAGTTTCGGTACTGTCGTGCGGGAAGGGGAGTGTTTGTGCCTGGTAAAGCTCCTTTGCATTTTCGACCGAAGGAATAGCGTTCATTCGGACGGCGGCAATCCGGCGATTATCCGTGTCCTGGATGTTTTCAAGAGTGTAAGTTTTGCCGAATGATTTAACACCCATCTGGTCGAATGAAATATCCTTTACGACTTCCCAACTGTCACCGACATTGATTTGTGTTTTATCATCGATCGGCAAAGCGGGAATCGTATGCCGTTCAGTAATTGCGCCGGCCGTGAGCAATTGGGTTGCTGATCGGTTCGGGCTATCACTGATAGCGGCCAGGGCATCATTGGCATCGACAACATTCGCAACCCGGCCGGAGGGCGTGAGCTCTATTATATAACTATGCCCGATGAGCCTGCTTAATGGATCCTGCAGGTCCATATCTGTCGTGCTGTCAAAATCCAAAATGATATTGTCTACTACTTTTGTAAGATATCTGAGCTTTTCGATAGTGATTCTGGCGATGGCATTTCCATTTTTGTTGGTGCTTAGGATATTTTGTTTGAAAGTCATTTCGATTTTATTGCCGCTTTGGCCGCCTTTGAATCCGGCGGGTTTCCGTTCATCCAGACCTTCCCATGCCGCCTGTCTTGTGGTTTCTGTAATTATCTTATATGTTGTCGAATCACCCGGAGTGAATTTCAAAGCCAGTTTTGCAGTAGGACTCTTGACATAAAACTCTGAATCCCAAGACTTCAGCTTTCCGTTGATAAACACGAGCTTGAATCTTTGGCCGCGGTAGACTGCCATACTTTCGCCCGAATCTTGCGGGTGTGTTGATAATGCGGCTGTTAAGAGTGCAGCCTGCTGGACCATATCCCACTGAATATCGTCTTTGCCAAAAGGGCCGATCAACTTCTCCACTTCCGACGCTGTTAGTCCCACATGAAGCTTAGTCCAATTCTGTTCCAACTTCAGATGTTGATCGCGCAGCCTCTCGATTTCTGCCTGTTGTCGGGCCATCTCTTTATGTTTGCGAGTTGTTTCTTGCGACGAGGAACAACCCACTATTTGTACTGCAGCAACGACAATCCCGATAATCTCAGCTAGGATAGCTATTTTTTTCATGGTTTCTTCCCTCACAATCGTCAATAATTAGGAATATACCTTATTTCTATCCCCCTCTATATTGTGGCCGACTGCAAAGCCTGATGCCTGCGTTGTCAGCTAAAAACGTTCTCAACCTGGCGACAACCACGCCTATGAGCCTTTTTGACCTGCCGCCTTGGCCTCGAACTTTTCGCTCAGCCTCATAACAAGACGGTTATTCGGATAAGCTCTAAGTATCTGATTTTGTGTAAATTCAAGAGCCGATTATACATTCGCTCTATTCAAAGACAACGATTTTTCTTTAATTGTCTCTGGTTAATGGCTACAATGCGGCTTTTAGCTCGTCATGGAATTATTTTTGGAGAAACCTGACAATGAAAAGTGATATGGTCAAAAAAGGTTTTCAGCGTTCCCCGCACCGGGGCTTAATGCGTGCATGCGGCCTGGGCGATGCCGATATGGAAAAGCCGTTTATCGGCGTAGCCAACAGCTTTTGTGAGATTGTGCCGGGCCACGTTCATCTCGATAAGGTTGCCAGGGTGGTCAAGCAGGCCGTCCGCGAGGCGGGAGGAGTTCCTTTCGAGTTCAATACCATAGCGATCTGCGACGGCATTGCGATGGGCCATACGGGAATGAAATATTCCTTAGCTTCCCGCGAAATTGTCGCCGATTCGGTCGAGTCGATGGTACGGGCGCACTGTTTCGACGGTCTGATTTGCATTCCCAACTGTGATAAGATTGTACCGGGGATGTTAATGGCCTCGGTCAGACTGAATGTCCCGACGATCTTTGTCTCCGGTGGGCCTATGGCGGCTGGTAAAACTAAAGATGGAAGAACCGTTGATTTAATCAGTATATTCGAAGGTGTCGCCGAATTCAATGCCGGTAAAATCGACGAGGCTCAGTTGACTGAGCTTGAATGCACCGGCTGTCCTACGTGCGGCAGTTGTTCGGGGATGTTTACCGCCAATTCGATGAACTGCCTCTGTGAAGCCATTGGAATGGCGCTGCCCGGCAACGGGACAATCCTCGCCGTTGATCCGAAACGACAGGAGCTTTACAAATCCGCCGGTAAGCAGATTATGAGCCTGATTGAAAAGGATATTAAGCCGCTCGATATCATCAGCGAAAAGTCACTGGATAACGCCCTTGTACTGGATATGGCGATGGGCGGCTCGACAAATACAGTCCTGCACGGTTTGGCGGTGGCGAATGAGGCCGGTGTTAAATATGACCTCGACAGAATAAATGCAATTTCTGCCAAGTGCCCGAATATCTGCAAAGTCTCGCCTTCGAGCAAATTTCATGTCGAAGATGTTGACGCCGCCGGCGGTGTCAGCGCAATCCTTAGCGAAATAAGTAAAATACCGAATTTGCTCAATACCGATTGTATTACGGTAACCGGCAAAACAATCGGGGAAAATATCGCCGATGCTCGGATAAAAAGTACTGAGGTGATTCATACGCTCGATAATGTGTATTCGAAAACGGGCGGTCTGGCGATTTTGCGAGGTAATCTTGCTCCCCAGGGCGGTGTTATAAAAACCGCCGGTGTCGCACAAAACATGCTGACGCACACCGGCCCGGCAGTAATCTTCGAGTCTCAGGAGGATGCTAGCGAAGGTATCCTGGCTGGCAGGGCCAAATCTGGTGATGTTGTTGTGGTACGTCATGAAGGTCCCAAAGGCGGGCCGGGAATGCAGGAGATGCTTAGCCCGACCAGCTATATTGCCGGTGCCGGTCTTATGGATTCGGTAGCTCTTATTACCGATGGCCGTTTTAGCGGCGGATCTAAGGGTTGCAGTATCGGCCACATCAGCCCTGAAGCAGCAGTCGGCGGGCCAATTGGATTACTCAAAGACGGTGACATCATCGAGATTGATATTCCCAACAACCAGCTCAACGTCAAATTGTCCGACAGGGAATTGGCCGAACGAAAAAAGGCATGGAAAGCGCCCGAGCCGCGAATCACTAAGGGCTGCCTGGCGAAATATGCCTCTATGGCAACCAGTGCCGACACCGGGGCAATCCTGAAATGGTAAACTGGACATTGTTAAAACGCAGAGATTGTTGAATAATTATGTCACACAAGACAATAATCACACTCAAGCGTTTGTTATCAAGTGACAGTTTTAGGATATATTTTTGGCCGGTTGTGGCTGTTTGGTTGTTTATGACAGTTCTATTGTTTTTGTTCTTGCCTTTGGAACCTGACAGTTCTAGGGAGCACATCTTTGTGTGCATTGGTGGTTTTACATGTTTGACGTTCCTCTGGTTCCTTGTTTTTCGGTACCACAGAGTTAAGTGTAAATCTGTTGGTAAAAGAGCTATAGCATTACTAACAGTTCTTTCAATAATAGTTTTATTGGGTTTATTGCTTACCTTATTTTTTGACTTTTTAATATATAATAGTTTTTCATTGCGATAGAGATGAATAAGAAAAATCCCTGGTATATTGCCGGATTGCATTTTGAATGTGTCGAATGTGGCGGTTGCTGCTCCGGGCCCGGCGAGGGCTATATCTGGGTTGCCCGGCCGGAGATAGAGTTGATTGCCGATTTTCTGAAAATTTCCATAGGCCGGTTGCGGAAGCAATATTTAAAGCGCGTCGGTCTGCGCACAACAATCATCGAGCAGAACGACACGAAAGACTGCATATTCCTGCAGGAAGTTGAAGGGCGGAAAAAATGTATGATTTACCCGGTAAGGCCGGGCCAGTGCCGCACCTGGCCGTTCTGGTCCGACAATTTAGCAAGCCCGAATGCATGGAATAAGACAGCCCAAAAATGTCCCGGCATAAATCGGGGAAAGTTTTACAGCTACGAACAGATACAAGAAATCAAAAGGAACAAAAAATGGTGGCTGGATGCAAAGAGAGTAAAAGAATCCACCGTACGGAACTGCGAAAAGTAGCTGAAATCTACGACTGGATTGAACGGCAGCTTGGTTCCGCTGGTGACTTGAGTGGACAATGTGATGCCTGTGGTCGGTGTTGTGATTTCGATGCCTATGACCACCGTTTATATGTCACCGGACCGGAGTTAATGTATCTGGCTGCAGGACTTGATGTTGAAAAACTCCGGACAATGCCGTCAGGCCGGTGTCCCTACAATATAGACGGCAGGTGCAGCGTTTACGAGTATCGTTTTGCCGGTTGCAGGATTTTTTGTTGTAAGGGGGATGCTGATTTTCAGAGCAGCTTAACAGAAGCGGTTTTAGAAAAGCTCAAATCGTTATGCGCCGAACTTGAAATTCCCTATCTCTATACCGACTTGGCTTCTGCTTTGAATAATCCGGCAGCCGTCTAATATTTATCGACAGGCAGGGGGATATTGTCTCTCGGATAGTGTAAAATGATGTATTGCTCAGGGCCGGAGAGTGTGCCTTTTTCCTTGTAGTAGCCGTAAAGCTTGGCGAGTTTTTGCTCGTCCATTGATTCCAGGTATTTTTGCCATGCGCCTAATTCGGCCCCCCATTGGATTTCTATATTGTCATTCGTATAAAGGATGATATGCGGGCGGCTGCTGTTTTTTCTGCCCTGGTAATTACTGACGTCGATAGTAGCGATTTCACGAAGCAAAGGTTTGGCCGGGGTGACGTCCCTGTCCATTTTACTGAGTCGTTCCAATAACTTTATAGCTGCGGTAAGGTCATCGCGACGCCAGACTTGCCCGAATTTGGGCATTACTACGACGGGAGTCAGTCCCCTGATTTCCACAATCAGAAGATGCGGCATAGGGACATAATCCAGTACGACCTGTTCGGCGTCCACGTAAAAATTATTCAAGCCGGATTTGACAAGAGCGATGGGCTTCCTGAACGTGGCGTGGACTTCAATTGATTTTTCTGTGGTTAGTACTCTGACGTTGTTTAACCATGGGGCGGAAGAGAGGTTTTTCTGCACCAGAGCCGCGGCGTTTTCATCAAGATTAAAAGTTCTGCCACCCGCGCCGGCAAGGATTTTTGCCTTTAACTGCTCGCCGACCCATTCGGGCGCACCGACCAGTACGACCGGACCGCTCTGAACGCCGCGGCTGGACCGGACGTACTTCTCTGCGTAAATCAGAAGCAATCCTATCGCCAGTACGGCACATGCAATGGACGATATTTTCAGGAATCTTATAAAGCTCGGACCGAGCCGACTTGTTTTTTTCTTCTTCTTGGCTCTCAGGGCACCGGGTTTGAATGATATTCGTCTCTTCTTGTTTTTTTTGCTTTTTCTTATGGCCACGGTTATCTCTGTTCACGCATGATGTTCCACAAGCGATGAATATGCTGTCTCTACGATTTTTTTGCACAATTCACTCATTGACAATCCCGCCTTGGCCGCAGCTTTCGGCAGGAGCGAATGCGTTGTAAAACCCGGAATAGTATTAATTTCTAAGGCGTAAGGGATATTATCCGCACCCAGGATAAAATCGACTCTTGCGAAGTGGCGGCAGCCGATGGCATCGAAACAATCAAGTGCCGCATGGTTAATGTGTGCTGCAACGGACGGCTCGGTGATTGTATCGAAGAGGAACTCGGTTTGCTCATCTATGTATTTTGCATTGTAGTTATAAAAGCTGCTTTTAGTCCGGATTTCTATGATGGGCAGAGTTCTTCCGCACAGGATACTCACCGTGACTTCCCGGCCCGGCACAAATTCTTCTATCATACAATCGCCGAACTGATTCAGTGTTTCACGGGCGGTTTTGATTGCCTCCCGGGCAGATGAAACGATACTCACGCCGACGCTGCTTCCCTGTCTTATGGGTTTTATGACGTATTTGTCGGCTAAGTCTCGCAAACTTTCTTCAAGCTGTTCGATTTCAACCTGATTATCGAACTCAAGAGCCGCCGGTACTGTCACTCCAGCCTCGGCGAAAAGTCTCTTGCCGGTCATCTTTTCAAATGCGGATAGACTTGCCGCCGAGCCGCTGCCGGCGAAGAGAAGCGATTTATCCTCGAGGATTTGCTGTAACTGCCCGTCCTCGCCGAACTGCCCGTGCAGGGCGGGGAAAAATACGTCGATACTATCATCTTCCAGGATGTCAAGTCTATCCGGCCGGATGTCGAATGACACAATATTAAAGCCGGCCTGTTTTAACGCTTCGGCGACATAATTACCGCTTTGAAGGCTGATTTGGCGCTCGGCTCCGATGCCGCCTGTCAGGACGGCAACTTTTAGTTTCCTGTTTAGTGTGTCCAATTTGGATATCGCTCAATTAATTAATTCCAGATATCGATTTCAAGTTCCAGATCGATATCAAATTGTTCTTTGACCCTCTGTTTTATCGTATCTATCAGTCTCATGACATCGCGGCTTCTGCAGCCTTTGTCCGCGATAATAAAATTCGCATGTTTTTCGCTGACGATAGCGCCACCGATTTGCAGGCCTTTGAGTCCGGCTCTGTCGATTAACGCACCGGCGGAAACACCTTTGGGATTTTTGAAGATGCAACCGGAATTTTTCGTGTTAAGCGGCTGGTTATTCTTTTTATAAATCCAGATTTCCTGAACAGTTCGCATAATCTGTTCCGGGTCACCTGTGCTTAGTTCCAATCTGGCGTTGAGAATAAATTTCGCGGTGATGTTCGTCCGGCGATAATCGAATACCAGTTCCGGCTTGCTCTTTTCGAAGATACTGCCTTCGCTGTCCATCAGGGTAACGGATTCGACCGCTGCTCCGAAATCACCGAAGTTGCCTCCGGCGTTCATTTTTACGGCCCCGCCAATCGAGCCGGGTATGCCTGTCAGAGCTTCTATGCCGGAAAGCCCTTTCTGAACACATTCCAGAACCAGCTTGCTGAGTTCAGCTCCCGCCCAGGCGGTAACTTCCCGGTCGTTAAATTCTATCTGTGTGAATTGTTCTGTTCCGAGCTTTATAACCGCCGCCCGCAGGCCTTCGTCGCTAATCAGAAGATTTGTGCCGAATCCGATTACATAAATCCCGACCCTGTTTTCATTACACCGTTGAACAACTTCTTTGAGCTGTTTTGTCGTTTTCGGCCTGATAAAATAATCGACAGGCCCGCCGAGGCCGTACCATGTCTGCTTGGCTAATGGGTAATCGGTCTCAACTATTTCTTCTAATCCCTTGAATATATTCATCTGCTACTTTCCAAATATCACCTGCGCCCATTGTGACCACGACGTCCCCGGAGCTGACGTTATTCTTGAGATAATCACAAATGGCACCAAAATCATCGATAAAAATTGCCTGTGTTCCATTCGCCTGCATTCGCTCGACCAGTATCCGGGCGTTGATTTGTTGCCTGGCCGAAATCGAATCCCGGACAAAATAAATTTCCGGCACAATTGTTACATCGGCAAGCTTAAAGCTTTC
>CAYSKI010000034.1:0-38114 GCA_964431695.1 uncultured Pirellulales bacterium
TAGATGAAGTCCACGGCTCAAGAACACCATCCTCAAAACCACCATTAACCAGTATATCTTCGTAATCTTGTGCAAGGCTGGAATTGAATCCCATGAGTCCTATTAATAAAACTGTTGTCAACCAAACTAATTTTACTCTCATGATATGTTCTCCTTCCTATCAGTCGCATTGCGACTTAACCTAATTCGCTTCTATGTATAAATTCACAAGAAAATCCCATATTCAGGATCGTCTCATATTGGTTGCAAAGCCTCGTACTAAACATTATATTACAGTATTATTAGCGTGAATCCTTTTCGCTTGTGTATAGCGACCTTTCTTTCAATCTCTTAATGATAATAATCCCAAAATGCAAACGGCTTTGAAAAAAGGAGTATATTCAAGACAGCTTTAAAGGGACTTTTTCGCCCGGAATAATGTTAATTAAGGCCGATATGATCTCCTTCCTTCAAACAACTTTGTAAATTTCCACGCTTTTATGATGGATATATCGTTTTTAATTATAAGGACAATCATGTCCTTCGACCAATCTGATACTTCCATACACAGAATTAGCATCGTGGTATTAAGAAGGAATAAAGCAAATGAAATTTAATACACACAGGTACTATATACTGATTGTATTTATACTAAATAATGAAATTTAAGTCAATAATAAAATTGCCCACGATTACCCTTTTTGGCACATTGTATGCAGAAAGCCTCCTTATGTATGTTAAATCCGTTTTTTCAATAGTAATAGTAATATAAGGAGGCCTAAAAATACTTCTCACAAGTAAGGGATGGAAATGAACATAAGCTTGTTCCCTGATATTGGTGCCTGGAAGTTTATTCTCATAAAGCTATACAGAGATTGGTGATACTGGTAATACTGGCAATGGTTTTTCTGACGTTGACATTACTGCGTAACAAACTGTTAACGAAAGGATTCTTTTTATTGACCAGTCGCTTCAGAAAAAATACGAAATTTGTTTACTGTCGTTTGCAAGATTGTTTACAGGCTCGACCCTATCAATTGAGAACCGTAAAAATGCAGGTACAACTGTTAAGAGAGGAGCAGTCGCGTGTTATTTTGAAAATATATAACACCATAATTATATGTAAGATTTTAGACCTGCCACATTGAGAATGAATCATTGTTAAATCGTTCGCTTTGGCGTACAATGCCTGTATGGATCTCGGGCAAGACAAAACAGTCGAAAAAATCACAGCCCGGCTTGAAAAAACCGCCGGTACTTCGGAAATCATCCATGTCGAAGGAACATGGGGCTCTTTCGCCCGATGTCTCGCAGCATATATCTCAAAAAAAATTTCCCGTCCGATTCTGCATATATGTCCCCACATCGATGACGCCGAGAAAGTCGCCGATGATATTCAAACATTCGGATGTGATTTCGTCGAGCCGTTGAGCGCCTGGGAAGGCCGGGAGGATTTGGCCGACGCTACCGATGAAATCAGGGCACAGAGATTAAAACTCGTATCACGCATTTCAAATGAAAACTATTATAAAAACAAAAATCCTTTTATTATTTCTACTTCGATACAGGCCCTTTGTCAGCCGATACCGAAACCTCAGGCCATAGAAGCCGGCAGCATGCAACTGCGCATTAATGGACAGATATCGCCGGAAGAATTAGTCACCTGGCTGGTAGAAAACCAGTTCGAGCGGGTTGACAGGATCGATTTGCCGGGCCAGTTTGCCAGGCGAGGCGGAATTATCGATATCTATGCCCCACTGATCGAAGAAAAGATATTGTCAGGCAAAGAAGCACAAGAGATGCCTCAGAGCACTGAAGCTTTCAGGATCGAATTCTTCGGTGACACTATTGAAAGTATCCGCGAGATCAATCTGGATACTCAGCGTTCAAGCCGGCAGATAGAAAGTATCAAAATAATTTCGGCGGTATGCGGAACCGCTACAGAACAAAGGGAGCTTTTTATAAATATCCTGCCGAAAAACACCATCATTATTTTCGAAGAACCGAACGAGATTCAGGAAGTTGCACAGGTATTTTTAGTTCGATCCGAAGATACGAGCCGATTGTACAACTGGTCGGACATTTGCGCTGCGGCGAAAAATTTTACACAACTGCACATCTGTAGATTTGCTCCATCGCAGCCGGAAGTTTTTTTAAGGATCGACATTAAAAGTGTGCAGCAATATCAGCACAAGGCAACTTCAATCTGGGCCGGTCATAAAGCTGCGCTCGAGGAGCTGATAACAGAATCTAAACAAGGTAAATATGTGCTGCTTTACTGTGAAAGCTCGGCGGAAATTAATCGAGTCTCAGAAATTATCTGTGACATCAACAAGGAGATTCCATCTCGTTTTAAGCTGCTTTTGGGTTTTGTACATCAGGGTTTTGTGATAAATTCCCTGCGAACCATCGTCATCAGCCACCATGAACTTTTCGGACAATACACACTCCGGCAAAGACGCAGACCCGCCCGGGCAACCACACCTCTTGAAAGTCTCAGCGATTTGCAGGAAGGCGATTATGTTGTGCATACTTCCTACGGCATCGGCAAATTCCTGGGGATAAAAACAATCCAGGAAAATACCGGGACGAATGAATACCTTACGATTGAATTCGCCGACAGTGTGAAAATCCAGGCCTCGGTTCGCAACATCGCACTGGTTCAGAAATATATCGGTACAAGTCCGTCACGGCCGAAGTTCAGCAAGGTCGGCTCGAAAAAATGGCTCAGGCAAAAAGAAAAAGTCACACGCTCGGTCCAGGACATGGCGGCCGAACTGCTCGAAGTCCAGGCAAAACGGCAGGCAACCGGGGGAATTGTATTTTCCCAGGACTCAAATTGGCAGGTGGAATTCGAAGAATCGTTCGCCTATCAGGAGACACCCGACCAGACAACAGCAATCGAGCAAATCAAAACGGATATGCAGCAGCCCTTTGTAATGGACAGGCTGCTATGTGGTGACGTCGGTTACGGTAAGACCGAGCTTGCCATGCGTGCGGCATTTAAGGCGGTCGAGAACGGCAGGCAGGTAGCCGTCCTGACGCCGACAACTGTTTTAAGCGTGCAGCACGGCAGGACTTTTTCAGAGCGGTTCGCGGATTTCCCGGTTTGGATAGAGGTCTTAAACCGTTTCAAAACATCCAAAGAAGCAAAGGAAATAATCGCTCGAACAAAAGCGGGGAAAATCGATATACTCATAGGAACACACCGGCTCCTTAGCGGGGATATCAGATTCAAGGACCTCGGGCTTTTAATCATCGACGAAGAGCAACGTTTCGGCGTTGAGCATAAAGAGAGATTAAAAAAGCTGCGAGTCAACGTGGATATTCTCACAATGACGGCCACTCCTATCCCGAGAACGCTGCACATGTCGCTGTTAGGCCTGCGGGATATAAGCTCGCTGGGGACACCGCCGCTGGACAGAAGAAGCATCGTAACCAAAGTCACCGCTTACGACAAACATCTCATCGCCAAAGCAATATATCAGGAATTGAACCGGCAGGGACAGGTGTTCTTCCTGCATAACCGGGTCAAGACGATTGAAAAAAAGGCCTGGGAGATTCAAAAACTTCTCGCCGACGCCCGGGTAGGCATAGCACACGGACAGATGACCAAAAGCGAGCTTGAAACAGCAATGATAGAATTTGTCATGGGAAATATCGATGTTCTCGTATGCACCACAATAATCGAATCGGGACTTGATATACCCAATGCGAACACAATTTTTATTAACGATGCGGACAGGTTCGGTCTGGCCGAGCTGCATCAGCTTCGCGGCAGAGTGGGACGATACAAACACCGAGCATACGCTTATATGCTGCTGCCTATGTCACGGCCGATTACGCCGCTGGCGGCCAAGCGATTAAAGGCCATCGAAGAATATTCCCACCTGGGAGCAGGCTTTCGAATCGCCCTGCGGGACCTGGAGATTCGGGGGGCCGGCAATATTCTGGGGCCTGAGCAATCCGGTCATATACAAACGGTTGGTTATCAGATGTATTGCGAGCTGTTGGCCAATGCCGTGCGAAGATTGAAAAATGAGCCGGTAGAAACGATACCAACAGCAGTCATCGATTTGGGATTTGCCACATATATACCCAAAGACTATATTCCTATCAACAGAAGCCGGCTGGATGCATACCGCAAAATCGCCGTAGCTAAAGTCACTGAGGACCTCGAACAAATACGGGACGAATTCGCCGATGTTTACGGTCCTGTGCCGGAAGAAGTTGGGCTGTTGTTAGATTTGACAGAGCTGCGAATCAAGGCAAGTAAACATCATATCAAGAGCATTATTACATCCGGTCAGGATCTTATTTTTACATTCGAAGAGGATTGCAGCGGTAATATTCAGACCTTGTTTGCAAAAGCATCCGGAAAAATAAGAATTTCGGATCCGAATGTAGTCTATATAACTCTGACAAAGAATTACTTCGAGCCGAGAACGCTGATAAATATCCTGCGAAAAATGTTTGCCACTAATAATCGAGTGTATTGTGACACTACCAAATAAAAGGAGAAAAACCATGTGGAAAAGCAAGATAATTGCTATGGTCTTAGTTTTAGTTGGAATTTCGTTAACGGATTGTTTTGGAGCAGCCGTGAATAAAGAAGGTGTCTCACCGCTGGATAAGTTACCGGCACATATAAAGCAGGTCACCCAATTCGGACAGAGAGCAGACTTTTCACACGATGGTAAACGCATTTTATTCATCGAAAAAACCTTCGGTGACGTCTATGAAGTCGAATTGGAAACAAAGATAATCCGCCCTAAAACACACCACTACTACCATGAAGGCTATACGCGCGCTTTGTATCTGGCAAACGGTGACATACTTCTTTCCGGCGCGAGACGATTCGATGTCAATAACCCGCAGGCAAGCCGAAGCGAAAGAAATGCGGAATTGTGGGTATTGAACAAGGACCTTACAGGTCCGCCGGTGCCGCTCGGAGAGAAATGCTCCGAAGGCCCCGCTGTTTCCCGCAAGAATATGCGAATTGCCTGGACACAGCGAGGAGCATTCTACCTTGCTGATATTGTTTATGAAAACGGCAAACCAAAACTGGCAAATAAAAAGAAGATTTTAGACGTGCAGGATTTACCCTTCAAGTGTAACCTGGAAACGCAGAACTTCCGGCCGCCGGATGAAAAAGAGCTGATATTCAGTGCCTACAATTATCAGGGCACGGAAGTTATGGGCCTGGATATAGAGACGGGAAAGGTCGTCAACTATTCGCTGGCACCGAATCAATATGACGAGCCGGAAGGAATATTTCCGGACGGAAAACACACACTCGTCGAGTGCGACAAGCACATTCTCAAAGGGATACATTATAACGACATCTACAAACTGGCCTTGGACGGTTCCGGCCGGACGGAACGCCTGACGTTTTTTGCCAATTATCCCGGATATAAATCCACCAATCCGGTGGTAAGCGACGACGGCCGATACATGGCGTTCCAGTATGCCAAAAGAGGTGACCTTGCCGGTGTCGGAAGAGGAATCTTAATTTTTGATTTAGAGATGTACGAAAAGACAAAGAAATCTCAGGATAAATAGTGCTATGAACCCTGGAAATAACAAATTTCCCAATGTAAACAGAATGAAAGGATACACTATGAAAAAGCAATTCCATATTTTCCTGTTATCGATCTTATCAGTACTACTTTCTTTTGGAGCGGGATGCCAGGATACCGAAAGATTTGCTCTTTCAGGTAAAGCAAGCACATTAGGAGTCGGACCGGAGTTGACCACAAAGTTAGCAACGGATATCAATGTTCGAGTCGGGTTCAATACTTTTGATTTTGATTTCGACGATGAAGAAATTGATGATGTAGAATACGATCTCGGGATAGACCTTTCTTCAGTCTCGGCGCTGGTTGACTGGCACATATTTGACGATCCTTTTAGAATAAGCGGCGGTTTTATTTCGATGCACAATGAAATTGACCTGGACGCCAGACCGAATAAAAGTGTTGAGATCGGTAATACAATATACACCCCCGCCCAAATAGGGACATTAAACGGCAGCCTGGATATTGACGGCTTGTCACCTTATGTGGGAATAGGCTGGGGCAACCCCTTTGCCGGCAAGCGAAGGTGGGGCTTCACACTGGACCTGGGCCTGGCTTTCACGGATTCTCCCGACGTTAAATTGTCTTCAACCGGTATAGTAACTTCCGCCGATTTGGAAAAAGAAAGAAGAGATATAGAAGACGACTTTGATTCTCTTAAGGTTTATCCGGTGATTTCTCTCGGCCTTTTCTTTAGATTCTAAAATCCGTCATTTTGGGCAACTTATATATTAATGTATCAATACTTATCTGAGCTTTCCGGCTAAAGCCGAGCCGAATTCCCGGCCAAGCTTGTCGGTGGTATATTCATATCGTAATCCGGAAAGAATCCGGGATGTTCCGGCCTTGGTGGCCCTGAAAGAAAAGAAAAATAAAAATTGCAATTTTGCCGGCTAAATCTTAGATTAACAGGGTATTTTGTCTGTTTCTATCAAGGAATAACTCATGACAGAGGCTCAACCGACTCGCGAAGAGGCATTATTGCTGCTGAAAAAATATAACACCAATGTTGGCCTGATTAAACATGCTCTGGCCGTCGAGGCGGTTATGCGTTACTGTGCCCGCAAACACGGCCAGGATGAAAACAAATGGGGAATTATTGGATTAATCCACGATTTGGACTACGAGAAATTCCCCGAGCAGCACTGCCGAAAAACCGAGGAGATTCTGACCGGTGAAAACTGGCCGGCCGATTACATCCGGGCGGTCCTTTCTCACGGCTGGGGAATATGCACCGATACTGAACCGCAAAGCGAGCTGGAAAAGGTCCTTTATGCAGTTGACGAGCTCACCGGGCTGGTAGCGGCTACTGCACTTGTCAGGCCGAGCAGGAGTGTGATGGATATGAAGGCAAAATCGGTTAAAAAGAAATGGAAAGATAAATCTTTCGCCGCGGGAGTAAATCGAGAGATTATCGAAAAGGGTGCCGAATTGCTGAAAATAGAATTAAGTGAATTAATCACCGATGTGATTATGGGAATGCGGGAAGTGGCCGACGAAATCGGATTGAAAGGAAACCCGGATATTTCAGGATGAGTGTATTATGTATAAGTATATTATCATAATGATAACAACAGCCTTGCTGGCCTGTGGCTGCGATACCGGCACTCAAACAGGGCTGACGAATGCGGAATTAGAGCGAATCGCTTATGCACAAAATATTGAGCTTGCCGAAGCCGCCGGTAAACCCGTACTTATGATCGGCGGTGAAGCCGTCACCTGCGAAGAAATTATTAATTCACCCACTGAATTAGGTGAGCTGTTTATTTCACCTGTGGAATATTTCAAACCCATCGCACAGCTAACCGATCTTGAGCAATTCAAGGAACGGGCTCGATTGCCGTTAAAAGAAATTCTGACGAACAGAATTTCAAACATTTTACTGTATCAACAGGCAAAAAGACACTTCGGAGACAATGCCGAGGAATCTTTAGACAAAGCGGCAGAGTCCGAACTAAGAAAACTTCTACTCCAATTCAACGGTGACCAGGCCAAAGCAGACGAGTGGCTTAGGAATAAAAGACTGGACCGCAAGAGCTACAAGGAGCGGCAAAAGAGGGCCATCCTCATCGATTGGTATGTCGGCTCGAAGCTGCGTGACGACAGGCCGATCACTTATCGTGAGTTGAAAAATCGTTACGAAAAAATGAAGGACGAATATTTCTACAGAGAAGCGTTGATTCAATTTCGCCTGATTGATATTCAACCTTCAAAGCTGGAGGCGGCGGACCCGAACGAAAAAAGGGAACTCGCAGAAAAAGCAGCCGAAGAATTGCTGGCACGGATAAAAGCAGGAGAAGATTTCACCAAACTGGCAAAGACATCGGAATACTCGCATGGACATATGCGCGAGTTCGGCGGACTGTGGAAACCCGTCAAGCCGGATTCTTTGGCTCCGCCTTATGACGTGCTTGCAAAAGCGGCCCAAAAAACAGAACCCAACCAGGTCGCGGAATTAATCAAAATACCCGAACATATATTCATTATGAAGCTTCAACAGAAACAATCAGCCGGCTACGAGCCGTTTGAGTACGTACAGGGATATGTCAGGCAAGCGGTTCTTTTTGACCGGCAGAACGAGCTTCTTGAAAAATTAAATGCCATTGTTCAGCAACAGGCTGACCTCGGCCAGACGGATGAGTTCATAGATTTTTGCCTGGAGCAAATACATCAGATTTGTAATCAGGAAAAGACCGAAAGCCGGCAATAAATTATTTTTTTCACCGGTTTCAAATATGGAGTTTTAGGATGGGAATTTTGGCACACGGTATCGACCTTGTTGATTTTCCACGTATCGAAGAGATGATACAGCGGCACGGCAAGCGCTTTATTAACAGGATTTTCACTACCGACGAGCAGGCCTACGCCGAAAAGAACAGGAACCGTGTGGAGAAATATGCCGGCCGCTTTGCAGCCAAAGAAGCGGTACTGAAACTGATAGGAACGGGCTGGCGGGGGAAAATCGCATGGACGGACATAGAAGTTATAAATAACAACAGCGGTCAGCCGCAGGTCACTTTAGATGGAGAGGTAAAAAAAATCGCAGACAAACTCGGAATCTCACAGATAAGTATCAGTATTACTCATACCGCAAATTTTGCAATAGCATCCGTCGTTGCAATGGCACAATCAAATGAAAGCAAATGAGTTCGATTGTGTTGTTATAGGTGGAGGTCACGCCGGTGCCGAAGCGGCTCACGCCGCCGCACGGATCGGGGCCAAAACCTGCCTGATAACCATAAGCAAAGACACGATTGCCAAGATGAGCTGCAATCCTGCAATTGGCGGTCTTGCCAAAGGACAGATTGCGCGGGAAGTCGATGCGCTCGGCGGACTGATGGGCCTGGCGACAGATGCAACAGGGATTCAGTTCCGCCTGCTCAATCGCTCGAAAGGCCCCGCCGTTCAGTCACCACGGGCACAAACAGATAAATATAAATATAAAGATTACATACGGACACTGCTCGAACAAACACCGAACCTGACCATAATCGAAACACAGGCCCTGCAGATTCAAACCGAAAACAATCACGTTCGGGCCGTGACATGCAGCAATGGGAAAACATATCATGCTACGACGGTAATTCTGACAACGGGGACGTTCCTTCGTGGCATAATGCATATTGGAACATCACTATTCCCCGGCGGACGTCTCGATGAGCCCGCAGCAAACGAGCTGTCGGAAAGTCTCCGACAGATAGGTCTCGAACTCGGAAGACTCAAAACCGGCACGCCGGCCAGACTCGACGGGCAAACGGTCGATCTGGATAAGCTCGAAATCCAGCATGGGGACGACAAACCATATCCCTTCTCATTTATGACCGACCAGATAAACCGGCCGCAGATACCCTGCTGGATAACTTACACGAACGAAGAAATTCATAAAATGATCCGCGACAATCTGGATCGCGCGCCGCTTTATTCCGGACAAATCACTTCTATCGGCCCACGATACTGCCCCAGCATCGAAACGAAAATCGTACGATTCGCAGATAAAAATCGTCACCAGGTATTTCTGGAACCGGAAGACGAGCAAAAGACCACTATTTATTGTAACGGGATAAGCACCTCATTGCCGAAGGACATCCAGGAACAAATGCTAAAACTTTTACCGGGAACGGAGAACGCCCGAATAGTTCACTACGCCTATGCAATCGAGTACGATTATTGCCCGCCGATTCAGTTAAAGTCCAGCCTGGAAACTAAAAAAATATCCGGATTGTTTTTAGCCGGACAAATAAACGGGACCAGCGGTTACGAAGAAGCCGCAGGACAGGGAATTCTCGCAGGTATCAATGCGGCAAGAAAATTACAGGGCAAAGAGCCGGTTGTGCTCGGCAGAGACCAGGCATATATCGGGGTAATGATCGACGATTTGCTGACCAAAGGCATCAACGAGCCTTACCGAATGTTTACTTCCCGGGCCGAGTACCGCCTGTCATTGAGGGCGGACAACGCAGATCGAAGATTAACGCAAATAGGCAAATCCATTGGATTGGTCAAACAGGAACGGTGGGCAAAGTTCCAAAGCAAGCTGGAGAAAATCGATGAACTTAAAAATTATCTCAAAAACAACCGCATAGGCCAAATTAGTCTTTGGGACCTGCTCCGGCAGCCGCACAATACACTGGCGGAAACTTTAGTCGAACACTCGGAGATAAGAAAAATGAATCCGGCCGAGGATGTCATTATGGCGGTAACAACCGATGCGAAATATGAGGGCTATCTGACTAAACAGCAGCGCATGGTCGCCGGTTTACAGACTCTTGAAAATAAAAAGATTCCTACAAACTTGGATTATAATAATATCTCCCATCTGCGTATCGAAGCCAGGGAGAAACTCTCGGCTTTTCAACCCTGCACACTCGGTCAGGCATCCCGAATCAGCGGCATAACACCGGCAGACATAACCGTAATACAAATCCACCTCAAAAAGAATGAGGCACGAAAGACGATGGACGAGAAACGAAATGTCTGATTTATCGGAAAACATATACAACAGCAGATTAGAACGCAACGAACCCAAATTCAAGCTGTGGCGTTCGGCAGGACTGCTTCTAACTTACAAATGCAACTGCGCCTGTGAATTCTGCTATTACAACTGCAGCCCTGAAAAGGGCGGACTTATGCCGGTCGATATGGCCGTAGAAGCATGGAAGTCTCTGAAAGTCCTTGCCGGTGACAATGCTAAAGTCCACATAACCGGCGGCGAAGCTTTTTTGTATTGGGACCATCTGCAGGAAATTCTCAAAGCGGCAAAAAAACAGAATTTAGGCAAGGTCGATTTAATCGAAACAAACGGCTTTTGGGCTACAAGTGACAATATCATCCGGCAGCGACTACAAAAACTCGACGAACTCGGAATGAATCGATTCAAAATAAGCACCGATCCCTTCCACCAGGAATATGTCGATATCGAGCCGGTTCGCCGATTGGCGGAAATTGCCGTTGAAATGCTGGGGCCGCAGCGAGTCCTTGTCCGCTGGCGAAAATATTTGGACAATCCGGCACAAATAAAAGAAAGCCCCCCTGCCGATCCGGCTTCGGCTCAAGCCTTTGCCGAGACGAGACGCGAGCAGCAATATATCCAGGCAATCAAGGATTATCCCTGCCGCTTTACAGGCCGGGCCGGTGGAAAATTGGCGGAATTGGTCGCCTCGAAATCGATTCAATCCCTTGCAGAGATAAATTGCAAATCGGATTTCTTAGGTGCCAAAGGTGTGCATATCGATCCTTTCGGCAATGTCTTTAGCGGCACATGCAGCGGCATTATCTTCGGCAATATAAACGAGAACAGACTTGAAGATATCTGGAAACATTTTTCTCCGGAGCAAAACAAAATTATCCATACACTTTTTTCCTCCGGTCCGTTCGGGCTGCTCGAAAAAGCTCAAAAATCGGGATTTAAAAAATTGAAGTTCTATGCCGATAAATGCCATCTTTGCACCAGCATTCGGCAGTTCTTCTATCAAAACGGCATCGAAAAATCCATCATCTGTCCAAAAGAATGCTATTTTAATACTAAAAAATAGGTGAATTTTTGTCTCACTGAGGCCAAGTTCGTTTCTTCCTAAATAAAAATTTTTATAAAAAAATATATATTTTATTGACAACTTGTACAAATGTACGATATTGTAGTTGTACGTTTGTAAAATACGCTTGTAAAAGGAGATTATTATGGTGCGAAATAACATACCAACTTTAAGTCCTTCAGAAACCGAGATTCTCAGATTAGTCTGGCAGCTTGACAAAGCGACCGTACAGGAGGTCTGCGACAAACTGCCCAACAAAAGGAAAATCGCTTATGCGACCGTACAAACCCTGCTGCGGCGGCTGGAAAAGAAAGGTTATATAAAACATCGCATTCGAGGCAAAGCGCATGTCTTCTTCCCGGCTGTCAAACAGGAAGCAGTTATCAAACGGTCGGTCAAAGACTTCTTAGAGCGGCTCTTCGGCGGCAATCCTGTTCCACTGATGCAATACCTGGCACAGCATGGCAAAATCAATCCTGAGGATATTGAGAAATTGAAAGAATTAGTAGAACAATCATAGTAAATAATTATTTGCGGAGATGCAATAATGGAAACGTACCTGACTCAAATATCGAATTATCTGCTGAGGCAAAGCTGGCAGATAGCTATCTTGGTCGTGGTAGTGGCAGCGGTCTCATGGTTGCTTAGAAACAGAAGTTCCCACATACGTTATCTGCTCTGGTTGATTGTCTTGGCAAAATGTCTCGTGCCGCCTTTAACCACAATTCCGCTGGCAATTCTGCCGGAAGAAAGTGTATCCGAGCCAGCCTTAATGCAACCAACTAATGAGCTAATCATGGCTGCCGAGATTGTGGATATGATCGACGTAGAATCTCCGGCACATCGTTTGGCACCGGCACCAAGACCTTCGAGAGAAATTGCTGCAGAAGGAGTAACCAGGCTCACAATCCGACAATGGCTGGGGGCTGCCTGGATTGCCGGAGTGATTATATTTGCTCTTATAGCTGTGACAAGGGCTTTGCGAACGGAATTATGGCTGAGACGGCAGCGAAAACTGCTCCCAGCCAGATTACAAGGTCAGATTGAAGATGTTTTTTCCGGCCTGAACTTGAAAACTATTCCAAAGGTCTGGCTGGTTGAAGGCATAGGCCAGCCGTTCGTCTGGGGTTTGCTGCGAGGCAGCATCTATCTACCAATCGACTTTGTGAAAGTAAACAATGTTGAACAGCAACG
This sequence comes from uncultured Pirellulales bacterium, assembly GCA_964431695.1. Lineage (GTDB taxonomy): Bacteria > Planctomycetota > Phycisphaerae > Sedimentisphaerales > Anaerobacaceae > JAFGPS01. The sequence goes on from CAYSKI010000034.1 coordinate 12,782, forward strand.
GGGTATTTTGGGACATGAGCTAAGTCATATCTTACGTTTTGATGCCGCTGTCAATCTTTTACAGATTGTTGCACAGGGGGTGTTCTGGTTTCATCCTTTTGTTTGGTGGACGAATAAGAAAATCCGCGCTGAGAGGGAAAAATGCTGTGATGAAATAACCATTGCCCGATTGGGAGCAAAAACCAAAGAGTACAGCAAGGCGATTGTTAATATATTAATCTCTGAGTACAAATCGACCCGGCCGATACCGTCATTGGCTATAGCCGGTCCGGTGAAAAATATCGAGGAAAGGATAAAGACCATGTTAAAACCGGGAAAACACTTCTACAAACGTCCAAGTCTAATTGCCGCGACAATTGTATTACTGTCGGCTCTGCTGACTGTGCCAATTGGCTGTGTACTGACTAACCGAGTGGAAACCCAAACATCAATTGATTATAATGAAGATCCAATTAATTCGTTGCACCAAGCCTCCAAAAACGGTGACTTGGAACAAGTTAAGAAACTCATCGCGGCCGATGCCGATGTCAACGCAAGGGATAAGCGGTCGCAGAGCCCCCTGCACTATGCCGCCAGTAGTGGTCACGAAGAGATAGCACGTTTGCTCATCGCTCATGGGGCAGACGTTAATGCGAGCATGGTGAATGATTCATGGACACCGCTACTCGATGCTGCCAATGCAGGCCATGCACAGGTAGTCAAAGTGCTGCTTGAAAATGGAGCCAAAGTCGATGTGGGCGATAGTTACGGTTATACGCCTCTTTACTATGCGATCTGGAGTGACGATGAAGAAGCTGTCAGGATGCTTATTGCAGCCGGTGCTGATGTCAATACATGTCCCAAGGGAGACTATCATCCCCTTTTCTACGCCGTCTGGCAGAGCCACGAAGGTATTGTCAAAGCCATCATAGACGCCGGAGCCAACGTCAACGCAGAGTACGAGAACGAGGACGGATGGACAGCTCTACACTATGCTCTCGATGAGACCGATACAGACATAGCCAGGCTCTTTGTTGGCACAGGAGTCAATATCCCTGTTTTCCACAATGCTGTACTCGAAGGCGACCTGGAAAAGGTAAGACAGTTAGTGGAAAGCGGTACAGATGTCGATACAAAAGATGAACTCGGCTGGACAGCTGCTTTTTGGGCGTTGTCCGCCGGGCAAAAGGAGGTGTTTGCGTATCTCTTGAGCCAGGGAGCGGACGTCAGCATCAAGACAAATAGCAGCCTCACACTTATGCACCAGGCAAGTAAAGCCGGTGACACGGCGATCATCAAGCAGCTTATCGCAAAAGGGGCCGACGTTAGCGTTAAAAACAAAGGCGGCGAGACACCACTGCAATGTGCAGCCTCTCAAGGACATATGGAGGTAGTCAAACTGCTCGTGGCCAAAGGGGCTGATGTCAATGCAACATCGAAAAGCGGCAAGCACGCGATTGGAGATGCGGCATTAGCCGGCCATGAGAACGTAGTGAAACTGCTTATTGCCAACGGCGCCGAGGTCAACCTGCATGCGGAAGACAGGGGAACCGCACTGCATGCGGCAGCCCAGGGTGGACACAGCACAATCATTGACCTGCTCATTGCCAATGGCGCTGATGTTAACATATATTCCACAAATGGTACACCGCTTCATTTGGCCGCTCGTTGCAGACCAAATGTTAAAGATGAAATATGTGCGGAGATCGTTGAAAAGCTTCTCGCCAAAGGGGCCAATGTCAATTCTAAAAATCCCCAGCAGGGTCGCACACCCCTTCATATAGCAGCCACCAGGGGACGCTGCAAGGCGGCAGAGCTCCTCGTCGCCGCCGGGGCTGATGTCAACGCACAAGATAACTTAGGCTCCACTCCGTTAGGCAATGCCAAACAAAGGGGTCGTATGGAAGTCGCCGAACTGCTGCGCAGGCATGGGGCTACTGAATCTTTGTATGATGCCGCAGAGACAGGGAACATCAGCCAAGTCAAACGATTAATTTCGAAAGGCGCCAATGTCAATGCCAAGACCGACGAGTGGTTGATAACTCCAATATACCTGGCGGCACGGGGGGGCCACGAGGATGTCTGCGAACTGCTCATTGCCAATGGCGCCAAGATAAACATAAAAAGTGGTGAGGTGTCTATTCAGAATATGAGGGATGCAGGTCTGACACCGTTGCACGCTGCATGCTTAGCGGGAAAACAAGAGGTAACCAAGCTTCTTCTGGCCCACGGCGCTGATATAAATGCTAAAACAAAGAACAGTACGACACCTCTGGATCTGGCCAGGAAAAACGACCATCAGGATGTTGCTGAGCTACTGCTAAAACATGGGGCGAAAGAAGGAATACCCCTTCGGAATCGTTTCGAGAATGCAAGACCGATACCATCCGGCACATGGCTCGAAGGTTCTTTTCAATATAGAACTGATGAAAAATGGTTTGCAATAGATGTCGAAGAGAATAAAACATATTCAATTTCTTATGATGATGAGTTTGGGACAGGAAAGTATTCGTCAGATATTGAAACGTATTTATATAAAAGTATTGTCGATGATTTGGAACCCAAGCACTGTCTATTTACGGCCAGGCACGATGTATATAAACAACCTATAAAATTCACCTCTGATTACAACGGCAAATTGTATTTGAGGTTAATTTCAGATAATCCCCAAAATACAACTTTTGCAATTAAATATGAAATAGAGGAATAAATACGAGCTTATTCTATTACGCCGAATGCAATTGACAAAAGCAATAAAACACTTTGCATTAGGATTCATGTGTTAATTCCTACCATCATTATGTGATTGACTATTATGTCCCGAAGAAGAAACAGAGGCGGCTCCGTTTCAGATTACCCTGCTTATTACACACCTTAAAAATATTCAAAAAAGGACAAAATCGTAACAAAACGGTAATATTAGAATTGCAAAATACTCTTGTCAAAACAGATAAATTTATGATAGTCTATTTGAAAGGAGCATGATTATGGTAAGACTGAAAATTCTCACAATCATTTTTTTAATGGCAACAGGCGTATCCGCCCTCGTCGGGCTGCAATACTGTCTGGCCGGTCAAAGCAGCGGCACCAAGCCGGCAAGCGTCCTGATGCAGGAAGCTTTGTATGCCGAGGAGATCGACGGTAATCTCGATGCGGCAATCAAGATTTATGAGCAGATAATCAAAGACAAATCCGCTCAAAGAAATCATATTACTCAGGCTATGTACAGACAGGGAATGTGCTATCTCAAACAACATAATGAGCAGCGTGCCCAGGAAATCTTCCAGACATTGGTCGCCCAATATAGCGAACAAACCGAAATCGTCGGCAAGGTCAAACCGTTGCTGGATGGCATGGGTAACGCCGATCCGGCCGCTCTGATGCCGCCGGAGACTATATTCTATGCGGAAATCGGCAGCCCCGGCAAACAGATTGAAACCATCCTGAATATGCTCAAGGGCACTCCCCTCGAAAATCCCCTTGCGGCTATCGGTGGAAACAACACCGGATGGGAAGGGTCCAACTCTCCTGCAAATATTGTTTCCGCTCTTTTGAATCCCGGTATGATGGCGGAATTCAAAAAGATACGCGGCGTGGGCATCGGCATTACCGGCATCTCTCAGCAAGACGAGCCACCGGCAATTATCGTCTTATTCCCGGGAAAAAGTGACGCACTCAAGGGTTTGCTTCAGATGGCGCTGACAATGGCAGGCAAACCAATGAAAAGTCTCGAAGGGATGCAAACCGTTGCACTTCCCGAAGGAGGATGTGCAGTATATGATGATACTGTTGTCATCCTGTCAACCCAAAAGGCGTATTCCGCGGGACAACTGGAATGGAGCGTCAAACAATATAAGGGCATGACAAACAAACCGACACTCGCATCAAGTAACAAATCTTTCACAAAAGTCTCCAAAAAAATACGCCAGGAAAATTTACTTACCGTCTGGATAGATATGGACCAGGTATTTGAAGGTCTTAAAAAAGTACTTCCGGAAGGTGAATTACCCGAAGAAATACGTATGGCGAACGGCTTTGTTGATTTTAACGGCATCGATGACGTTATGACTTTCCTCTCATTAGAGAAAAACGGCATAGCGATCGAAACAAATGTAGCTTTCAAAGACGGCCATAACAGTCTTGCGTACAACATAATCCGGACACCTAATCTCAGTAAGGCCGGATTCGAAGCCATTCCATCGGGAGCAATCGGCCTGATTAGTTTCACTCTCGGCGATGCAGGAAGCGCCCAGGCCCAGGCTATCGGCCAAAAAATTCAGGAAGCGACAGGACTTGATATCGGCAAAGATATTTTTTCAAATATCGAACAACTCTCCCTGTTTGTCATGCCGCCCGATAACGCTGGGGCACGAACAAATACGGATATCCCACCGATTGCCACATCTATCGGATTGGCAATCAAAAACCGCGACCCCGAACAAACCCGGCAGATATTGGCCAAACTATTATCCGCTGCTGAACTTCTTCCTGCCGAATCAACCGCCGGACCAACCGAGCCGATTAACGACAGATACGAGATCCAGCTTTTCGAAGGACAGAAACTTTATTGTCATATAAATAACGACATCAAAACAACTGTGGTATCACTAAGCCAGGCATTAATCGAGTCTTCCGTATCGGCAACAAAAAACCGTCAATCAATTCTTGCCGCCGGCCCGCTGCAGGAACCTCTGAGTAAAATATCCCCGAACACATGTAAATTATTTTTATTCAATATCGGTGGAATAGTACGAACGGTGAAAGCAAATTCCGAGGCACCAAGCGAAGTTCACCAAATTTTTGACCTGCTGGCTTCAAGCACCGATGCCACTTGTTTACAGTTACGAACCGACGAAAAAAACAATAATTTAAATATCAGAGCCGACGTCATCGGGATCCCTCCCATTAACGAATTATTCGTTCCAATGATGCAACTGGCCCAGATAATGAATTCCGCCAGAGAACAGCAAATGGCCGAAAAACAAAAAGTCAAAACGGCGACTGTTAAAAAAGCCGACAAGAGCCCCGTAATCGATGGAAAAGAGGAACAAACCTGGTCCGTCGCCCCGAAGTATAAACTCGGCAACGTGATATATTCACCCATATCATCAAACGAAGATTTTTCGACATATTATAAGGCTATGTGGGACAAAGATAATCTCTATGTACTGGTTGATGTGACTGATGAAAACCTGACAAACGATTCCAGTTCGGACCTATGGTACGAGGACGACTGCATCGAGGTTTTCATCGATGCCGACAACAGCCGCTCGGGTAACTATAACGAGAATGACTATCAGTTTCACTTCGACTGGGACAAAAATAATCCCACGATGGACGAAGATCAACACGGTACAGTCGAAGGAGTTGAATTTGCCATGGTGACAACGGGAACCGGGTATCGTACCGAGATAAAGTTCCCATGGACGACTCTGGGGACCGAACCTTCTCCGGGAACAACAATAGGTCTTGAAGTTCACGTCAACGACGATGACAGCGGCGAGAGGACCAAGCTGGCCTGGTCGGGCACAACAGATATAGCCTTTGAAGATTCGCGGGTGTTTGGTAAGGCCGAGTTAGCCGGACTAATCGCCTGGTGGAAATTGGATGAAAAGCAGGGTGACTTTGCCGAAGATTCATCCGGCAATAATCGCTTCGGGCGGCTCATGGGCGATCCAAAATGGCAGCCGTCCGGCGGAAAAATCGGCGGCGCTCTGGAATTCGACGGTGACGGTGACTATGTCGATCTTGGAACAAACTCGGCATTCGATATAACAGGACAGATAACGGTAACGGCATGGATTAAAGTGAATGCATTCAATTATGATTACACTGCGATTATTACAAAAGGTGACAGTGCCTGGAGATTACAGAGAGACCAGGCTGCGGATCATCTCGAATTTGCCTGCACCGGCCTGGAAGTACCCAATATGCAATGGAGCAACGTTCTCGGAAACGTTAATGTAAACGATGGTCAATGGCACCATGCTGCGGGAGTGTATGACGGAGAAATGCTTTACTTGTATGTCGATGGCAAATTGGATGTCTCGTCAGAAGCCGCCGGGACTATTAATACCAATGATTATGCGATTTATATAGGTGAAAATGCCGAACAAACGGGACGTTTCTGGAACGGTCTTATCGATGACGTACGCGTTTTCAACTATGCCTTGTCTCAAGATGAAATTAAGGCGCTCAACAAATAATTTGAAAAAAAACAGCAAGTGAAAATCAAAAAAAAAGGCAATTTTGGTTATGACCGAATGCGGTGGGTGGTATTACTGCTTGCGGTGGCGGTAATACTGCCCACCGTGTGTTTATTATGGTTTATGAACCAGGCGGTCAAAAACGAACATCTGGCGGTCAAACAAAAACTAACCGATGCATTTAACCAGCAACTGGAAATAATCCGCAATAGAATAGATGACCTCTGGACGGCCCAAATCGACGAGCTTGAACGACAAGCCGCATTAGAACAAAAGCCTGTTGAACTTTTCGAGAATTTTATCAGCCGGATCAGCAGGACCGACACTTCAAAGAAATGCGATACTATCATCATCTTCGATAGTAATGGAAGAATGAATTATCCCATACTCGCAGGCAGTGAACAGATCCCCGAATCGACGGAACTGCTTGACGAAGCCTGGAAACTCGAATTTAACAACGAGGAATTCGACAAAGCGATAAAACTTTACAGACAAATATCCGAATCCCTTGTCGATGAATACACTCGCTACTATGCACTGACGGCACAGGTACGTTGTCTTAGAAAATCGGGAAATATCGAAAAAGCAATCGCTCTTTGCAGACAGATAGCCTACGGCAATAAGCCCGACATAAGTTTATCTTCGGCAGCCCTGATTGCCCGGTCGAGGATTTCACTTGTAAAACTAAAGCAAAATACCGAAGAAGGCCCGGCGCTGACCGACTTCAGAGAACTGATAGAATCCGCTATTGATTACTCCGGCGAAGGCAGCGAGAATTTCATTCAGTTGCCTTCGGCCACAAGAATTTTCCTCCTGCGCCAGGCACTCGAAATTGTCCAGGAAAGTCAATGGGCCAAGGAACTACAACCACAGATTCTCAAAGCAAGAGAGCTCCTTTCGGCCGAAGAGCTGGCGGCCTCTTTTATAGAGAAGTATTATGCGGATGTCGTATCAGAGCCCTGGTCCGAAGAAAACGTATTGAAACTCCTGTCTTCTTTAAATGCGATACTTCAAACAATCGAACTCACGTTCGAAGGCTCTGAATGGGCCTGGATCGAGCAACTGAAGCGACAAATTTCGACTGTCCTGAACCTCTCGAATACAGCCGCTCAAAAGTCTGAAGCTGCTGCATCCGCGACAATATTCGACAACTGGCCCCAGGACAGCTTCAGAAGTCTGAATTTACCCCAGAAAACGTTCGGCATGTATCACGAAGTATCCGGCAGAAAATATCTGCTGTTACAAAAGAAGGAAAATTTCAGTTCGGATTTTAATTTATGCGAAGAGGGACTCAAGGTATCGGACATATCTCACAGAGTAACGGACAATTTCGACAATTATGTCTGCGGCCTGGAAAAACCTAAAACAGAGGCTTTCCTCAAAGCACCATTTGGTAAATTTTTCCCCGGCTGGTCTATTGAAATTCACTTCAAAGATACGGATATATTCGAAAAGACAGCCGCTAAACGAGCCCTGTTATATATTTGGGCGGGCTTATTAGCTATCGGCGTTACCATCGGGGCGGGACTGCTGACTGTTCAGGCTGTAGGAAAACAGATAAAAACAAATAAGTTAAAAAATGATTTCATCGCCACAGTATCACATGAACTAAAAACCCCCCTGGCCTCGATGCGCGTGCTGGTAGATACGCTTTTGGAAGGTAATTACAGAGACCAGCAACAGGTAACAGAGTACCTGCAGATGACCGCACAGGAAAACGAACGACTCAGCAGGCTTATTGATAACTTTTTGAGTTTTTCGAGGATGGAAAGGAATAAACAGGCATTCGAGTTTTCCAGAACAAATCCGGCGGTTATCGCCAAAGCCGCTGCCGAAGTGGTCAAAACCAAATTCGCCAATGGGCGGTGCATTTTCAAATTAACTATCAAAGAGGATTTACCATATATAATGGCCGACCGTGATGCTATGGTAACGGTGCTTGTCAATCTGCTGGACAACGCGTATAAATATTCTTATGATGACAAAAAAATTGAGTTAAGAGTTGACAGCAAAAACGGTGAAGTGTGTTTTTATGTTTCCGACAACGGCATAGGAATGTCAAGCCGGTCGGCAAAAAAAATATTTAACAGATTCTACCAGGTTGACCGGAGCCTCGCACGATATGCCGAAGGCTGTGGTTTGGGGCTTAGTATTGCGAAATTTATTGTAGATGCCCATAAAGGCTCGATTTCCGTTGACAGCAGGCCCGGCGAAGGAAGCACTTTCACTGTCAGCTTAAAATCAAAAGATTAGATCGACATGAAAAACGTATTAATTATCGAAGACAATCCGACGATGCTCCGGGGCCTGAAGGATAATTTCGAGATAAAGGGCTATCAAGTTAAAACCGCACGAGACGGCGAACAGGGCCTCAATACGGCTCTGGCGAAGAATCCCGATCTGATTATCCTCGATATTATGCTCCCGAAAATCAATGGCTACGAAGTATGCGAACAAATTCGCAAAAAGAACCTCGATATGCCGATTATAATGCTGACCGCCAAGGACCAGGAAGCTGATGTTGTTATGGGGCTGAATCTCGGTGCCGACGACTACGTCACCAAGCCGTTCAGTATTAAAGAACTCATGGCTCGGGCCGAGGCATTCTTGCGACGCAGGAAAACGCAGGAGCCGGCGGTTTATGAATTCGGCGACTATCTGCTCGATGTCGAGGCTTCCACCCTCGCACGCGACGGCAAACAAATCAATCTTTCGCCCGGTGAATTTAAGATGCTTCATCTGTTCCTCAAAAAGGCCGGGTGCACACTAACAAGCGACGAGATAAGGAATTTCGTCTGGGGTTATTCCCGTTTCATCACATTACGAGACATCGATGATGCCGTGAATAAGCTCAGGACAAAAATAGAATCCGATCCGGATAATCCGGAATTTATTCACACCGTTAAAATGGTTGGCTATAAATTTGAATTTGTTGAATTAACGCAATCCTATGGAAACAATACTGATAGTTGAAGATGACCCGACAATGCTGCGTGGCTTGAAGGATAACTTCGAATTCAAAGGTTATCGCGTCCTGATCGCGGCCGACGGCGAGGACGGCCTGAATATGGCCCTGAATGAAAAACCAGATTTGATTCTGCTCGATATCATGCTGCCGAAAATTAACGGCTATGAAATATGCAGACTCATCCGCAAGGAAAATCTGACAATGCCGATTATCATGCTTACCGCCAAAGGTGAAGAATCGGATATTGTTCTGGGGCTGAATCTCGGAGCAGACGATTATGTCACCAAGCCTTTCAGTATCAAGGAGCTTCTCGCCCGTGCCGCGGCGTTCCTGCGGCGTAGCAAGCAGGCCGAACAGGACATTTACGAATTCGCGGACTTCCGCCTTGATATACCGGCAAGAAAACTGACCCGCCAGGAAAAAGAAGTCAAACTCTCACCAAAGGAATTCAAGCTGCTCGAATATTTCCTCAAAAGACAGGGCCGGGCTCTTACCCGCGATGAGATTCTAAATGCCGTCTGGGGATACGATTGCTACGTCGGCTCACGCAGTATCGACCGTTTCATCACTACTTTGCGAAACAAAATAGAACCCGACCCGCACGACCCTACATTCATCCACACAATCCGTGAAATCGGCTACAAATTCGAACTGCCTGAATAAATTGATCCATTTCGTTCCGTCAAAGCGAAAGACAGAATGTCTCTTTCCCTGTATGTGATATTTGAAAGTTAATATTTATAACCTGACCCCGGAGACTCTAGAAAATAGTAGGAATCTTCCTATTCAGTTTTCTATTAAATTATTAGGGCATATTTGTCACAGAGAACTCTATAGAATCATCTAATGGTGATAGAAAGTCTGGGAACTTAAACCTAAGGCGTTCATACTCGCTTATATAGTTCTCATCACTCGGACAATTATACTTCCATTCTCCTAAATATTTTTTTATTTTCCGTCCATCTTGAAGTATCTCTGCACTTAGCACTAACGCACGATATGTTTGGGCAAGAATATTTTTATTTTTACCTTCTCCGATTCCGGACTTCAATGATTTATCCAGATATGAAATTGCGCTTTCACATAGTTTCTTAGCTTTATCTTGCATTCCTTGACGATATTCTTCTTTAGCACGACGATGCAATGCATAACCTTTTCTAAAAAGTAAACCCTGATCGCCGGGAAAGATTTTTAGACCTAGGTCGGCAATTTCTTCTGATGTTGCCCACTCTTCCTCAGCAGCCTCTAAGTCTGACCAGTGCCAAAATGTATCTCGTTCTCTACATTGTAACTGATAGGCTCGTCTGAATTCCTCTCTCGCATCAGTTAGGTGGCCTTGTTTCTTGTATATCCACCCAAGGTTTGCGTGGATATCAGCTCGTCCAGGATAATCATCAAGAAAGCTACGTAGCAGTTGCCCCGCCTCATCAGGGCGACATTGATTAGCTAAGAGTCGTGCCTTACGAAGGGTTTGAGAAACAAGTCTATCTTCTTGTCGTTTAGTGGTAAGTTGTCCCATTGCCGCCTGCATCTGACGCTGTATTCGTCTATAAGAATCTGTACCTTCAAAAACATCAAGAACCAACCTTTTCGTGTTCTGATTCAAGGCCAACTGCTTGAAATCTTCAACCTGTCCTTTTGATGGGACGAGAAACATTAATTTCAATTGCTCAAGTGCGTTCGTTATTCTACTTAAATCCCAATCTAGCCCTTTAGTCAAATAGTCAACAGAGCAAAAATCTTGAAGGCTGAGAGCAAGTAAAAGATGTTTCGCATCTATATCAAGTCTTTCATACTCGCGTTCCATAGCATATCTCCTGGCTTTTTCTCCCCGTCGTTCTGACCAGAGACCAATTGCCCTTTCGATATCAAGTCCTGCCTGAGTTAATCGTAGTAAGTCCTCAATGAAAAGAGGAGATGAATCAGTTGCCTCAAGGACTTTGTCTTTCAAGCGCAAAACTGAGTTTTTAGGAATTCCCATCAAATCACAACGTGATCGCAGGAATGCTTCACCATCTTTAGATGAAAGGCCTGTTATCTGCGTTGTTGAGCCTCGCATTCCAAAAAGTGCACGTCTAGACGTCACCAAAATACGCGATTGGGTAATATTAGGAACATCCATTAAAAGGAACGGAATCGCCTCTTCTGCTTCATTTTCAAGTGTATCGATATCATCGACGATAAGCAATGCGGGATTGTCAGTCAGTAATTGGATACAGAGTTTTTTATCTGATTGTAGTTCCCCTGAAATTTCAGAGGCAAATCCATATGCTTCAATAATACTTTGAATTGCTGTGCTCAGGTCGTAAAAGTTTGGGCGATTTACATCTATTGTTTGTCCCTCAATAAATCTACGTCGTTTTCCAGATATCCAGAGAATGGCATCAAGACCAGTGTCTGCTCTGGATGCGAGAGATCTCGCAAAAAAATATGCAATTGCCGACTTACCTTTTCCACCTTCGCCAGATAAAGCCCAACGTATTGCATGAGGATTCTCGAACCAATCATTAAGTTTATTAAGTTCGTGCTGGCGCCCTACAAAATCTCTTATTACTACAACTTCATCTTCGGGAGGTAGATACGTGTATATTTGGTCCTCAACTAAATGAATGCCACCTAATAGCCTGCGTTCCAACATCAATATTTGGCTCGCTGGTTCGGCGAGCTCACAGAAATCAAGGACTTTGCGTGCACAATATAAGACATTTGCTGAATCCTCAAAACCAAAATCAGCAGTTGTTGGATGGGATAGAGGATCCCGAAAATTTTTGATTGTTCGCATCCAGTTGAGAAGTGTTGTTTTGGCTTGGTTCTTTTCACGATTTGTTATTTCAGCATGTTTAAAACAAATAATATCGAAGAATTTTTCAAATACATTATAGAAGTATTCTACTCCGAGAAGATCAAAATCATCTTGAATTGGCACATCCACCTCACCAGTACCCCCAGAACGACGTTCAGTTGCAGCTCTCCTGATCTTATCCCACAAAGTTGTTCCAGTCTGTGAGTCTTTCTTAGTAAAGAGTTGTTTTAGTTCTGATGTGGCTGACGACCCGTACTCTTGAATTAATCTTTTTCGAATAAGTTCTACAAGAGCATTCCTATAATGACGCTGAATAGCATTATAACAGATTGTTGAATTATCCATTTTGATTTTCTCCTGAATAAATGAACTTCCCCCCTAAAAAAAGGTTTTTTTCGCAATATATTTATCGACCGCTTTTAAAGGTCGTATAACCTTACTGATTACGAAATATCCAAAATACGTAGTTCTACGTATTACGGAGAATTTTGACTTTTCGACATACGCGATACACACAACGCAAGACGCACCCGCAGATTTGCAGAGCAAATCTATACAGCGGGTGATAAGTCATTGACATTTTTAACTTAAAATCGGGGAATTCTCCTTACATTCGGCCGATCGCTGGTATAATAATTGATAGCGTATAGCGAGTAGCGTATGGCGGAAAATAAGTTAAAAGTTCAAAGTGTAAAGTGAAAAGTTAAAAACAACACAAACATTGCATATTTAGCCTCAAGGCCGGCCTTGAGGGGATTACCCGTAGCCGGTACGGCTAAACAATTTGAAAAAACAAAGCCAATGTTAAAATAGGTAATATAATTTAAGTTCTTTGATAACAAGATAATACGGCAAATCCAGCGTCAATCCGCGAAATCTGCGGTTGAAAAACAAAGCCAATTTTGGTTAGCCCCCGGACTTGTCCGGGGGGCCCGTGGTCGTACCGATCACGGCTAAACGAATTTGGAAAAACAATTTATCCCCAAGGAAAGTTATTTTGGTTTGGGCCAAAATTGGCGTATGCTCTTTATATAAGTTCATAGAGAGATGGTCTTATACCTTTGCGGCTTTTATGGCATCGGAAAGTGTGAGTGTTCCTTCGTAGAGGCTTCGGCCGATTATTGCCGCTGCTGCGCCTAATTCGGCCACCTTTTTTATATCCTCGATAGTAGTAACGCCGCCGGATGCGACAACGGGGACATCGACCGCCTCGACGAGGGCCTTGGTTCTTTCGAGGTTCGGGCCTGTCATCATGCCGTCTTTGGTAATATCGGTATAAATAATTGCCGCAATAGGTAACTTCGCAGCCTTGTTCGCGAATTCTAATAACGTTTCTGAAGTGTTTTTTGTCCAGCCATCAGTAGCTACCAATACTCGGTCGCCTTCATAATAAACCGGCTCGCTTTCATAAAACACATCCTCAGAAGCATCTCGTGTATCAAGTCCGAGCACGATTTTGCCGCTGAATTTTTCCGCCATCCGGCTAAACCACTCGAAATCAGCGACCGCCTTTGTGCCAATGATTGCACGCTCTACTCCTATGTCGAATAACTGTTGTATCGATGCTTCATCACGCAGGCCGCCGCCTACCTCGATTTTCAATTTCCCCAATTCTGCTATTGCGGAGATGGCTTCGGTATTAACGGGCCTGCCGGCTTTGGCACCTTCCAAATCGACGATATGGAGCCACCGGGCGCCTGCGGCGATAAAATCTTCGGCCTGTTTGACGGGATTGCTCTGGTAATTTATCCGCCGGTCATATCGGCCCTGGATGAGTCTTACACACTGTCCCTCGATTAAATCTATTGCCGGTATAATATACATCAATACATCTCCATGAGTTTAAGTTTTATGCGACATCAACAAACGGAAATAATTCTATCGTACTTTTACAAAAATTTCAATCTCTACATGTCACATCCTGATAAGGCCAATAATTTAACCGACAAGGGGCCGGATTTTTTCTATAGAAAAATAAACGAAATGCCTTGCCGAGTCGGTTTTGCTTTCATGCCTCTTCGAATGCTGAGATTTAATCTCCTCTATGCGCTGCTGATCCGTTTCCTCACCGGCTTTCACAAGATACAATCTTTTTCCGTTATATCCTTCGCCGCGTTCGATAAACATATATGCCGCTTTAGGATTGGAACCGATGTTGGCGAAACTGGTCCGCTCAAGCATACTGAAAGCGATTTTATTCTCATCAATCACATAGGGCCGGGAATAAATCGCCACGTCCACATTACCGGCCGAATCACTCGTAGCCAAAATTCCGATTCCCTCGGTGGCTCGAAAATATTCTGCCAAACTCATAATTAATCCCTTCGACTTAAAACGGCACTTAGTGCCTGTTTAATTTCAGGATGTTCGAAATTGAATCCCGCATTTATTAATCTTTCGGGAACAACTCTTTGCCCGGATAAAAGCATCTCATCGGCCATTTCGCCGAACCTCAACCGCAGGACAAAGCCCGGCACAAAAAACAAGGATGGCCGATGCAACACCCTGCCCAAAGCCTTACAGAATTTCTTCATTGTCACCGGGTTCGGTGAAGTCAGATTAAAAACACCCTGCTGGTCTTCGTTCTCAAGTAAAAATCTTATTGCAGCAACCTGGTCCTCCAAAGAAATCCACGAGAACCATTGTCTGCCGCTGCCGGGATGTCCCCCGAGAAAAAACTTAAAAGGCCTTACAAGTTTCGGCAGCGCCCCTCCGCCCGAGCCGATTACTACACCTGTTCGAGTTACAACCAATCTGACATCGAGATTTTCCATTTGCTCTGTACAAAATTCAACTTTTTTACAAACATCGGCAAGAAATCCTTTGCCGGGAGGAGACTGCTCATTCAACTTTTGTATCCCACAGGAACCGTAATAGCCGACAGCGGAAGACTGGATTACGACCGAGGGCTTGTTATCGACCTGCTTTATCGCTGCAATTATCGCCCTGGTGGCATCGAGCCTGCTGTGAAGAATCCCCGCCTTTTTATACCGGTTCCATTTTCCCGATGCGACATTGTCACCTGCCAGGTTAATTACGGCGAAAGCTCCGTCGGCCTGGCGGATCCATGTCCCGGTGGTTCTGCCGTCCCATTCGAAGATTTCGGCGAAATCACCTATCAATCCGGATGCCCGCCGAATGTCACGCGACAGACCGACGACCTTGTAATCCTTACAAAGGTCTTCGCATAAAGCCCTGCCGATAAAGCCGGTCGCACCTGTAATTACAATTCGTTTCATATATTTTTTTTACGCTCCTTCGAGTGACCGGATTTTTTCAACGTAAGCATCGGGATCGAATTTCCTTTTCAATCCCGCTGCGTTCATATAACGGATTTTACCAAAGACCGGCCTTTCCGACCATGCCCTGTCGTGTTTGCCGAAACACCACGCCACACCGGCGAAAGCATTCGGCCCCCTGCCGTCAAGCTCATACTTATTGTTAAGCTCCAGAGCAATCTTGAATCCCGTTTGCGGATTTCTACTCCACTCTAAGATTTTCTTTCCCCAGTACATCCTCATATAACCGTGCATTTTTCCGGTCAGAACCATTTCCTTCTGAGCGGCATTCCAGTATGGATCGTGTGTTTTCGCCTGCTCGAAATCTTCGAGAGAATATATGTACTGCCGTTTATCGACTCGATGGAAATTCAACGTCCTTTTAGCCCAGGGAGCAAGGCAGGCAAACATATCGTATTTATCGTTATAGAATACGAAATTATGGCTCAACTCCCTGCGGACAATAAGCTCTTCAAGATATGCGTCTTTGCCTCTGCCGGAAGTTTTTAAGACCTCAAGGGCAATATACAACGGCGAGATTTGCCCGAAATGAAGATACGAACTCATACCGGAAACGCAATCGGCACACGGATCATTGCGAAGCTTATCGAATTTATTCAGCTTGTTCTTCAAAAAGTCACGCAGCTGCCTTTTCGCCTGGTCCGTCCCGCCTTCGAAGGAAGTTACTTTACCGACGCTATGATCGATGTCGAGTTTCGAGACAGCCTTGTCGATATTTTCTACATCGAAACTTTTAAATTTCAAACTGAGCGAATCGAGCTTTGGTTTGGTGTGTTTTAAGGGCACCAGGTATTTGTCGAGCTGCTTTGTTATCCTCGGGCGAAAAGTACCGGCGGAGAAATTCTCCTTATCGGAGGCTTGCTCGACGGGAACTATAAGGTTGGTCTCCACTTCATAAAAAGGACATTTAATCCGCCCCGCTGCATTGCGGCGCCACTTCCGCTGGATTCGCAATTGCCCGGCATCGACGATAACCAAAGCGGCTGCATCCGCTAATTCCGCCGCTCCGACATCGGGAGACTGCCGCCGGATAATCATTTGAATCCCCCTGGCTCGAAGTTCCCGGCGGACTTTTTTGAGTCCTTCGAGCATGAAGAAATAATGCCGCCAGTTTGCCTGTGGCCAGTTTTCAGTGATACCGAAAAATACGAGGACCGGCTTTCTTAATTCGTTGGCTTTACGGATCGAATATTCCAGGGTGTGATTATACTCCGCTCGCTGAGCGGCCTGCATCCAGTAGAGTACATATTTGCCGTCCCGTGGCTTTTCATCGTTGAGGATTTTAATTCTTTCCTTTTGGATCATAACGCACAGCTTTCTGGGACAAAATACATTATATGGGAAATTTTTGCAATATGTTGTAACATAATCGTCCGCCGCGCAATTATAAATGCGATAATGGTTGGTGCTATGGCAAAATTCGTTGAGCAAACAGAAGATAATTTAGTACACAGAGCGCGTACTCAGGCTTACGCCCTTGGGCAGCTTTATGAGCTGTATTACGAGCGGATTTTTCGATTCTGTGTCCATCGGCTCTTTAACAAGGAAATTGCCGAAGATGTTACATCGACGGTTTTTCTCGAGGTAGCTCGCAAAATTCGGACTTTTGCCGGCCGAGACGAGCAGGATTTCGGAAACTGGCTTTACGCCATAGCAATCAACCAGACAAATTCTTATATAAGAAAAACCTCGAGGCGTAAGAAACTGTTCGCCGAAGCCGCCGATTCAATCAGGGCTAAACGCGATGAATCCAATGGAAATTCATCCGAGCCGGACTGGCCGAGACTCTATGCGGCTATACTAAAACTAAAGCCTCAGCACCAAACCATTATCACGCTAAGGTTCTTTGAAAATCTTCCATACGAGCGGATAGCATATATTATGAATATCAAAGAAACGACTTTGCGTGTTAAGGTGCATAGAATACTGAATGATTTACGAAACCATCTGTTAACCGTTTATGACGGAGAGGTGTAAAATGTTCGAAAATGAAAAAGATTTCGAAAAGATTGTTAATCGATTAAATATCGACACCAAGCCGAATTCGTCCCATCGCGAAAAACTGCGAGAGGAAATGCTCTCTGTCTATAACGATACAAAACAACAATCACAAAAGCACACAACGCCGTTCGGCGTTTTCAGGAGAAAAATTATGAGAAATTCAATCACAAAACTTGCCGCTGTCGCCGTGATAATTTTCGGAGTACTTGTTGGGATGCACTATATGGGCAATCCATTCGTAGCAACAGTAACCTTCGCAGATGTCATAAAGCCTATTCTTAATGCTCAAACTGCGGAATTTGACATAATTATGGGCGAAGATGAGCAGGTACCGGTTATTCACGATATGGTAAAGGGTTCACGAATTAGAAGAACTATGTCGAACATGGAAGATGACATTATCATCATCGACCTTGAGGCCAGCAGGATTCTGACAATGAATATTTCTAAGAAGGAAGCGGCATATATTGACTTAAAGGGCTTGCCTTCAATGCCAAATTATATGGAAGTGCTGAGAAATATTATTATCATGTTACAGGAGAGCCCTCACTTTGAAGTTGAAGAACTTGGTCAACAGAAGATTCAGGGGCAAAGTGTTATTGGTTTTTGTGCCAAACATCCAAAGGCGGAGATCACGATTTGGGCTGATTCAGAAACCGCGCTGCCCGTACAGATCGAGCAGATAGAGCCACAGTTGAAAGTAGTCTGCAAAAACGTCAAATTTGATTCACCAATGGACGATTCGTTGTTCAGTATGGATGTTCCCGATGGATATGAACTGCAACAGGTTGAACTTGATTTGATGGGCTCCACCGAGCAGGATTTTGTCGAAGGTCTCCGCATCAGAGCTGAGGTCTTCGGAGAGGGCTGGTTTCCCGAAAGCGTTGCTGTCGAGGACTATATCAAGGAAGCTCCCGCAATAGAAAATAAAATGGGAGAACTCGGGTTATCTGATGAGGAAGAAACTGAGCTGGGGATGAAATTGAGCCGGCATTTGCTGTTTATTCGATTCTTCAAAGGACAGGGACAATGGCATTACGCCGGAAATGGAGTAAAGCTGGGTGACGGCGAGACGCCGATATTCTGGTATCAGCCCCAAGGCTCCGAAACATATCGTGTCATTTATGGTGATTTAAGCGTCGAGGACGTAGCACCGGAAGACTTGCCGGAGTAGATTTACCAAACCGATTTCAATGCATCATAAAAGCCGGGGATTCTCGCCCGGCTTTTTTTATTCTTTTGATTTGGTATCACTTAATTCCAATTGAAAGATTTTACGGGTGCCGTCGGTAATTTTTGCCAGTTCGCTGATTCGGACAGGCCAAAGCCAGATGATTTTTTCCATATCGGTGATAACAAGAACTTTTTGCCGAATCTCGTGAGGCACTTTTTGAGAAGTAAGAAATTTGCCGATTTTCGTTTCATCCTTTTGTCCCAAAGGAATAAACCTGTCACCGGGCTGCCTTAAACGGACAATTAACGGCAGCTTAAGTTTGTTTAAGTCAAAACTTTCAATGAATTTCGAAACAGCCCCCCCGGTAAAACTGGGGACTAAATATTTTGTTGCTTCGATGAAGTATTGTCCAAATTGTGTTTTTCCGGGAATTTTTATAATTACAGGCTCGACCTCAGATACTGGCGGGGTAAACACCACCCTGCGAGCCGAAAAAAACAAATCTCCGTACTCCCGCCGGACTAGAAATCCGTCCGGCAAATCTATTTTTCTGCCGGTGACATTTCTTTCCGCCAACTGCAGAATATTTTGATAATGAACTTGTGTCACACTTCCCTCGCCGCATCCAATGGAGGTTAAACTTCGGCGCACCAGTTCAACTTTAACCGGCGGAGATTGTTCCGAAAATATTTTTATATTCAGGGAGACATTTTCGTTTGTGCAATCTGCAATTTTGGGCCAGATGTTATCAGCATGATTATAAAAAATCTTATAGAATTTTAGTGCCGCACCGGATAACTCATATAGCTGCTCCACAATCGAGCCGTTAGACTCCTTTTGCAATGCCGGAAGCAGTTTATGTCGGATGTAGTTTCGAGTGTATCGGCAATTGATGTTTGTCTCATCTTCACGCCATTGCAACTTATTTTGTTGCAAATACTTAACAATTTCATTTCGAGTGACGCAAAGTAACGGCCTGACAAACCGGATATTTCCATCGAATGCCCGCATCGGCCAAATTCCGGCAAGACCTCGAAAACCCGTTCCTCGAAGCAAACGGTGCAGAACCGTCTCGGCATTATCATCTTTTTGATGTCCCGTGACTATGTGACTACAGCCGTTTTGTCCGGCGATGTCGAGAAGATTTTCGATACGCATTTTTCGGGCGGCGGTTTCTATCGACATCTTATTCTTTCCGGCAAACTTGCGAACATCAATCCGCCGAGTTGTCACGTTCAATCCAAGTTTCGCCACATGTTCAATAACGAATTCCTCATCCTTATCGGCCTGCTCGGCCCTTAATTGGTGATTGATATGAGCACAGCATAAATCCGCCCTAATAATGCCCTGCTTTTTTAGCACCTGCATTACATGCAGAAGCGCTATAGAGTCGGCTCCGCCTGAAACAGCCAATAGCACTTTGGGTGCATCTCCAAAAAGCTCATTCGCTTTTATAAAATCTGCAACTTTCTTTTCGAGACTCGATAACATCTGTATAACGCGAAGGAGAGACTCTTAACGAATATATTATATAAAAAAACGGGCCTGATATTTATCCAGGCCCGCAGAAAATTTCTAAAAGTTTATATCAGACATCTATCACGGTTGGCTCTCACCCGTTTTTTGTAAGGCGTTTATTCGTTCTTCGGCAGCGGTCTTCAATTCCCTGTATTTATCATACCTGCCTTCTGTCTCAACTGCCTTTTTGTAAAGCTCCAACGCCTCAGCATTGCGGTGCATATATTTATCCAGAATTCTTGCCGCTTTAAATCTTGCCGGATGAGGTGTGTCGGGGTCCCAGGTATATGCCCGCTGATAATAATCAAGCGCTATCGAATAATCCTTGAAATACTCGGAAATTTCACCCGACATATAAGCTGAATCATCAATCTTGTCACTGGTCGGGTATTTAACAATAACATCCTCGAATTTTCTAAGAGCCATTCGATATGCATTCTTATCGACAAACACTGTAGCTCCAAGAGGTTCAGCACCCTCTTTCTGCAATCTGGCATCTTCATAAAGAAGGTCCGCATCCGGAATCATAGCAGTTGCGCGAAAATCTTTCGAGGCCACAACAGGAACGATGTAATTATACTGAGGCATGACATTCAAGTCATGCAATTCTCTTTTTGCCCAATCCAGTTTGTGGTTATTACCGGTCTTTGTGTAATATCTGACGAGCATTTCAAGTCCCTCCCGATATGCCTGCCGACTGGCTGCCACGTCTTCAACAATATCAATTTCACCGGCCGGGGTTAGAATGAGTGCACGACTCGTACCTATGGATGGCATAGTACGATGCGGCAACATCCGGCTTGTCCCGCTATTTGGATTCTGGCATCCCGGTAAAAAGTACAATGAAACGATGATTATTACGGTACAAATTCTCTTTGCCATAATGGCCTCCTTTCAATTTAAACCAGCCCTATCGGTCGATTTCCAATTATGAAGTACCATTATCAACTTAAAATCGTTTCGTCAAGAACAAACAGCTAAAAATATCATACTATTATCTCAATTTCATCATATAGGTCCGGAATTGTCAAATAGAGGCAAAATAATCAAAAATTACTGTTATTATGGGAAAATACCAAAGTAACAATTCCCAAACTGCATAATCAAAAAGGATTTGACTTTTAAAGCCGATCAGGGTATAATAATATCAATAAAACTCGGCGATACTACTGGAAGAGGGTCATCTGAGGGGGCGTCGCTTCAAGGTGTCCTATTCGCCAAATTTAATATCCTTATGTATTGGCAAAAAACTCCGTCACATAAAATAACCGGGAAAGCAAGAATATGAAGCCAAACAAATCGATATCTATTATTGTTGCTACATTTTCATTAATGCTCCAGTTCGGCTGCGAAGAACAAGCTGCACCCCGTCGGGAACTGAATCCCGACTGGTTTAATCAGATGGTCTGGCAAACTCAGGCGGCGGCTCAACCCAAACTTGTTGCGCCCGCCGTCAAAAAAGCCCCGAAAATTCAATTTGAAAAATTAATACACAATTTCGGAAACGTCAGCCCGGCAACAACTCACATCTGTGAATTCAATTTCACAAATACGGGGGACGGCACTCTTGAAATACTCGAGATCGAACAAACCTGCGGCTGTACACCTTCCGTTCTGTCGAAATCAGCGTATGCACCGGGAGAAAAAGGCTCGTTAAAAGTCGGATTTTATTCGGATACACAACTCGGCCGAACCTCAAAGCCTATCTACATATACAGCAACGACGAAGCAAATCCCGAAGTGGAACTATCAGTACAAGCAAACATAACCGCCAAGATCGATTACGAGCCGAAGAAACTCGACCTTATGCTGAATCAACCGAACGCCAACTGCCCGACAATTACAATTCGCAGTCTCGACAATCAGCCTTTTTCAATTACAAGCTTCAAGTCAACAGACGGATGTATTACCGCCGACTATGATCCTTCGATACAGGCAAGACAGTTTGTGCTTCAACCCAGGATTGATACGCAAAAGCTGGAACGTATTATGGACGGGCTTTTTGAAATAGGTTTGTCCCATCCCGAAACCAAGATAATCAGCGGGACTTTCGACGCACCGCCGAGATTCGAAACCAGCCCGCGATCAATCATGATTCACCAGGCCAATCCTCAACAACTTGTTGTAAAAAAAATCAATGTCATCAGCAACTACAACGAGGAATTCGAGATCGAATCGGCCTTTTCGAAAGAAGGGCTCATTAGTATTCGTAATCGAAGAAAAACCAACAACGGCTACGAGCTTGAGCTGGTAATCAGGCCGCCCGATAACAAAGGCAGAACAAGAATATTTTCAGACACATTTTTCGTGGATTTAAAAGGAATCGGAAGACTCGATATATCCTGTAACGGATTCTTTTCGGGTGTATCATCAGCCTCAAGCGGCCCGGTTAAAACAAAAAGGACATGCAAAGGTTGTAAGGGACCGATTCTAACCAAGTAAAGGTTTGATACACTCGAAAAAACGGTGTTCACAATCCGATACCTTTAACGGAAGCAATCGATAAGCCTTCTGATATTGTCGGTCCGCCGAATCAGGCTGGTAAATCCGCCGGATTTTACAAACATAAAATTTTACTCGACAAAAGAGGCCAAAAAAAACGCTTGCTCCGGATAGATTGTTTTAGTCAGTAATAAAATCGTCTCAAATTCATTCGTTTGTGACGATAAAACAAAATCTTTCATCAACGAGACTCACAATTTTCAAATGTATGGATTTGCCTTCATTCGCGAAACTCTGGAGATAAAATTTCGCAATCCAAGTGCCATTCGGCTCCATTTTCCCATCCTCTTCAACGGAGCTTGAGCTTCCCTTACGTTTTTCCACGGTCAGTAAACGGTAGGACCTCATCGGCAAAGGCTCCTGAGAGCGAATAACACGCAAAGTTATAGTATGCAATTCTCCGTCGTCAAGATGCCTGTAAAATAGTAAAGGCTCATCCAAATTTCTTTTTACAGAAATTTGCCCGTCAATCTCTTCGGCATTTATAAAACCAGTCTTACGGAAAATCTCGTCACTGATCGGAGCCTCGGTCAAACTTTCATCACCAAGCTTCTTGGCCAGATTCTCAATTTCCTGTGCTTTGACATTATTGCCTTTCTCGGCGTACTGCATAGCCCGAGCGAGCATCAGCATCTCACAGCCTTTCTCCCGCTCATTATGATCCGCCCGGAAACGAGCAAGCACAAGATATCCATCCAGCGTTGGAACGGGACTTTGCTCGATTAGAGAACACAAACGCTCACGCTGCTGTGGTGTTCGGAAATTTTTCTCAAAAATCAGCAGTGTCTTAAGATCCACATCATTGCTGTCCAACAACCAATCCATTACTTCCCGCGTTCGTTCTTCGGTCCAGCGGGACTGATAATGTGCAATCATCGGAACCTCCGGCGTGGACTTCTTAATATCACCAGAGACAACCAGACCGGGCTTAACGTCATGCCTTTTCTGGCGATATATGTGTATTCGTTCATTGCCGTTTTGCATTTCCAAGTCTTCTCTATCACGGTTGTTCGCCGTCCAGCCGAGGCTGCTTAATTCGTCACGGTATGCCTCCAATGCTTCTTCGGTCTGGCGTTCGTCCGTAAACTGCCAAACCGTATCGTTATCGGTCAATAATCCGCTGCCTGAAATATGCTGCCGGATATTATCGTTGCTAATAAAGGAAAATTCAGGTGACTTTCTGTAAGTTCCATAGAGCGTATCAGGTAATTGAGGCAGTCGGCCGTACTTATCGAGCAAATTTTCAAACTGTTTTTTAATAGACTGGATAAGCTCGCCGGAAATACTCTTTGCCTCAAGTTTGTATCTGGCCTGCGGACTCTCGATTCCGGTCATCTTACTGACATGATTAAGCTCACTTTCGATACTGAATCGGACTATCGAACACGAATCGTCATCGAATGAACAAGACAAATTACCAGACATCAAGCTGCCGGCCTGCCATTCTATTGTCGCCTGAAGATTACGGCTGTTAAGCAAATTGCTTTCACTAAACTCTGGCATATCAATAACAATAAAAACATCCGGCAAAAGACCGCCACTTTCAGGTCGTGTTCCATAAGAGTAATACGTGACAGTCTCCACATAAGGCAGACTGGCTAAAGACTTTTGAAACTCCCTGGCCGCTCGATCGATTAAACGATGGGGATTATGACAGATAAGCATAATATTACGCATGTTCACTTTCGCATCCGCTCCGGTCGAGGTTGAGCTGTACGTCTGGACTTTATTGGTCGCTTTTATCACTCCAAGAACAGGCTCAAAACCGGAAAATTTCTTCCTGTTGTTCGCCGGATCGTCAATTTCAGAACTTTTTATTGTTACGACAGGCTCGGTTTTGGAACCGCCGAGGGGCAGCTCAAAAACCACAAGCACTAAAACAATGCATGCTATTACCACAATAGAACCCATATTTATAGGTTTACTATTTTCCTCGACTTTACGAGGATGCAATAATACAGCGAAGGCTATATACAAAAGACTAAGGAAAGGATTGAAGAAAATAAATGTCAGCAGCCATAAAATCTTGGTACCCCATCCTCTGCCGATTATCGGATAAAACCGGCGCTGATGCAGACAGTGTATCAGCAGTGCCGACCATATAATCAGATAAAATCCATTTAGAATATATGAAAGCATGAAAGCTCACCTTTCAAATAATCGCCGTTCTCAAGGGCGATTTCTGCTATACCCTGAATGTCATAAGACCTAAAATTAATAGTGATTTACGTATTTTTCGGCGTTTTTTAAGATCAACTGAAATATAAGATTCAGGACTGACTCCCAATAATATCGAATTTTAGCCTTGAAATTGGCTTTGAGCTGTCCCGGCGGAACTTGTGCCATAGGTAGCTACAAACGAAACTGAGTGTTTTCATTTTTTTCTCCAAATCCATAAGCTTCGGATTTCGGATTTAGAATTTCGAGTTTCCGGCCAAAGGCCGGTAAATTGGCTTTGTTTTTTTGCCGGTAAAATCCCGTTATTTTCACCTATTTACTTGTCATCAAAGAGCTTACATCAATTTAGACCCGATCCAAATTGGCTTTGTTTTCAATTTTTTCTCTGTCTTCTGTTTTCCGTCTTCTCCGTTCTGGCTTCTGTTTTTTGGAATTGGGTTCCCTTGGGGATAAATTGTTTTGCATTTTTTTACCCCGGCGAACTTGTGCCATAGGTAGTATTACGTAGTCGGGTACTTCGTTATTCGATGCTCGTCCTGAGCTTCGTCGAAGGATTCGCGATTCCCTTCGTTACGTATTTTACCCAAAACCCCCTTAATACAACCCAAAACCGCGATTTTCGGAAAAAAATGTCCATGACTCGGTTCGTTATGCGTATTGCGTATGTCGAAAAGAAAATCCTATCGTCATTCCGAGTGGAGTGAA
>CAYSKI010000035.1:0-37426 GCA_964431695.1 uncultured Pirellulales bacterium
CCAGTTTCCCCCGAGCAATGGCAAACAGTAACTCGTCCACGGTAACCGGCAGGCCACTATCACATGGAATAAGACCGGTGATGTGGGCGCGAAGGAGCCGAATGCTATCGGTCAGTGGTCCCAGCTTGATCTGCATGTCACGCAGGTGCTTGACCGTATCGTCCCATTCATCTTCCTTCCATTGCCCTTCCTCATTCGGAAAGAACCAGGGAATAGTACACCACTGGCTTATAAGGTTGCCATCCTCATCTGAATAGAGTGTAGAAACCATTTCGCTCTTTTGGACGGGCGTAGAGGAGGTCTCTCCGGTGTACACCGCTTCAAATCCAGGGGATACCTGGTCGTAGGGCACTAATGTATCTTTCTTCTTTGCCATTATTTCTCTCTTTCATAGATCGTAGCCATAAAAAACCGCCGTTGGGTATTTATGATCGAACCAGCGATCGTTCATGCCACAGACGCGAAAACCGTTATAAACGAGCAACTCAGCCAGGGAACAGTCATGAGGATTAGGCGGGCCGACGTCCATCATGACCCTTGCCCCGTCCCTTTTGGCTGCTTTGAGCATCCCTTTAAGCAAGGTAGTGCCGTATCCTTTTCCTCTCTCGGTCTCATCCACCCATAAATCCCATATCCACGCCATCTTGTTCCAGGCCCAGAAATTGATGATCCCAAGGCCAACAACTTTCCCGCTGTCATCCTCAATGACCAACCACTTGGTTTCGTTCTGCTTAAGTAACTTTTTAAGTTCATCCGCAGTACGAACGGGGCTTATCCGAGCGCAACGTGCAGCATCGCTTGCCTTTGCCCGACGAATCTTCACATTCCCACCTCCGGTCTTGGAAAATAACCTTTCGCAAAGCTTCCCATACTTTGGGCCGCCGCTTTGGCGTACTCGGCCCTGGACAATGCGCTTCGCCTGAGACGTTTAATCGGCTTGCTATGATATTCCAACTTGAATGCTTTTATACGCTCTATGTCCCCTTGCATCCAAACTCTCCAGCCACGCCAATCGCGTTGGACATCATCTATCAGCCCTTCGTCGAGCCATCGCAGAAGGGTATTTTTTGATACGCCAATGCTATTAGCAGCTTCGATCGTACTAAACATAATCCAATGTCCCCAAAATTAATATAGGTATACTTAATATATTTACATATTTATATATTCATGTCAAGATTCTTTAAGATTTTAGAAAAAATTTTTATAAGTTACGATATATACGGGGATTGCGCTCGGTGTGATGGGAGTGTGGCTGGACTGTGCTTAGAGTGGCGAGTTTAGTTCAGCTACGCTCGGAGTAACAATAGTGTTGTCCGGCCGCTACAGGCACATCATGAGGTCATGTGATAGCTGAACTCAAGCACTTTCGGCTTCACGAGTCTGCGGTAGTCGTCCATGCTCATTCGTATCGCCTTATCGTGCGCGCCGGCCTGGAATATGATATGGTCGTCTTTTTCCAGAGCCTTATCCATAATCACCGGCAAATCATATAAATTGCCGAAAGGCGGCTCTGCCCCAAGCTCGCAGTCTTCAAATATCTCGCCGATCTCCTTCTCCAGGGCCAAATCGACAGACTTTGCGCCGATCCGGCCCTTTAACGCACCTAAGTCTATTTTGTAACAGGCTGCAAGAACGCACATCATGTATTTGCCGTCGGCCCTGACAATCACGGGTTTGGCCACATATCTGCCCGGTTCATGCTCGGCGGCGGCCATCTGCTGTGCCGTGAAAGTCGGGACATGATCCGTTACGTCATAAGGGACGGCTGATTCGTCCAGAAATTTTATTACCCGCATATTAACGCCTCCCAAAAAAGGTATTCTCAAATATCTTTATATAAGAATACGGACGCTCGCAACAGGTATATAATAAAAAGCCCGCCACAATATATCAAGCCAATTGTACCGGCAATCTCTGTATGTACAAAAAGAAAACGACATCCGTGATATGCGGGAATGCGGACAAATTTAAAAATGAGGATAAAAAAAGGCACCACGACCCAAATTGTTCCGTGGTGCCTCTCTTGATTACTGTTATGGCTACTCGTACAAATGAGTGGCCTCGGACTCTTCGACAGGACGAGTTAGCTCGTCGCTGTTCATAATGACCTTGAAACGTACATCACCCGGTCTGACGGCGGCGACCACAACGCGCCAAACCGCTTTATCCTGCGGTGCAAGAGAGCCCAAAGGAAGGAACCTTACCGTATCACCAACGATCGAACCGGCGGTTGCTCCGGCCGACGAGACGTATTGTACATTATCTTCCAGGATGCATTCAATGCGAATGTTCGTGGATGTCGCAGAACCCTGATTCGTCACTGATATCATGTATGTCGCACGGTTGCCGATCCTGACAGGATCCTCGATGTCAACGACCTCGAGCATGACGGCCGGAATTCCGGTAACGAAGGTTCTCACCGAAGCAGTCACCGGCTCCGCACAATAAGCTGATGCAGTCGCATCGTTCACCAGCGCTCCCGGTTTAGTCGGCACATAAGATATTCGAACTGTTTCGGAAGTCTTTGGAGCAAGTGTACCAATTTCCCATACCAGCTTCGATGTGGAAAGCTTCGCACCGGCGGTCGCTTTTACCGACGTCATTCCTTCGGGTATGGTGTCTTCTACGACCGCATCCCGGGCCGGAACGTCGGAGGTATTCGTAACGGTTATTTCATAAGTCACCGGCCGGCCGATATATAATTTTTCAGGACCGGTTTTGCTGATGCTCAATACAGGCAGACTGACAACCGTCGTCGTTTCAAACGATTCGGCCCTCAGTTCCGTTGTTGACTGCGCTACAGCCTTGCTCGTATATGTACCGGTCCTGGTGGGTCGAAGATCAATTGTGAACTCCCGCGTCTGACCGGGTCCCAGTGTTCCGGCTTCGAATATAAGATCGTTCCTGCCGTCGGTAGTTCGCAGGCCTGCAGGCAGCGAATCTACAATCCTGACATTCGGAATATTTCCCGTACCGGCATTGGATACGATGTACTTGGCCGTAATCAGGTCGCACAGTAGAACTTCCGCCGGTGCCGTTTTGGTCAATTTCAACCTCGGCTCAATCACTTCTACAACGGCACATGCAGGGATGACCGGTGTCTGGACCGTCGTGCAGTTCCTCAAAGGTTCGGCATAATCGGCCATACCTGAGACAGATATTTGCCTGGAGGCTTTCGCACCCAGCGCGTTAATTTCCCAAACAAGCTTGTTTTCATTTTGCGTCGCCGTCGGGTTGGAATTGATATATTTAAAATGATTTTGAATTTCCTCGGTAATAATAATGCCGTTGAGCAAAGTATCGTTCAGGTTCGTGATTTTAATTGTGTAACTGAAAGGTTTATTAAGGCCGACTTCTTTCGGCATAATCTTGTCCAACTGTACAATCCCGCACTCCGGCCAGGGATAAGTTCTTGATACTACCGACGAACCGACTTCATTCACATTTATCATCCTTGACGCATCAACGTACGGCATTCGTTCTTCCGAAGTCATCCCTTCCGTCTGTCGAACGGTAGTTCTGCCTTCGAGAGTCTGGTTCCAATTCAACTCATCGATGAAATTCGGCTCCGTCCGGCTGGTATCTTCATGCCTGAGCCAGCTTCTGCAACCGAGCGAGCCGGACAAACCCAATAAAAGTAAAAGAAGCGAGATATTCAGAAATTTTCTCATTTTATATCCCCTTTAGCATCTTATATTTCCATAAGAAGACTTTCCGAAAGATTTTCAATCCTCACATTAGCTGTTCTTTACACGGTACAATTATCGTGAATATCAAGTGTTATATCGGTACAAGCCTTGCCTAAGTTAACCAAAAAACCAAATGACTATCTTCCTATATTATCCACATTGTGCCCTTTAATTACAAGAGGGAATATTGCCTTATAAGGTTAAAATTTGTATAGTTCCATCCAATTTGATAAAAAATTACTTGGGCCTATAATTTTCTTCCCCGTAAATTTAAAAAACCCCTTTTTTAAATTATAGGATATTTACCGACAACACCGGCGAAAATCGATACTCCTTGAGCATTAATCTGTCAGGATGGCAGAAAGCAGGTCCATAATAGGTATTATGGCAGAAATGACAAAATGCTTCATTTGACATAAATCTCCATAAATAATAGGTTTATGCAAAAACGGATCTTGTTTAAAACATATGGCACAGTATTTGCACATCTTAATCAGGACAAGGAATGAACTGTTATGGTCCCTAACTTATCACAACTTGATGAAGTGAATGTATTAACCTCTCAGGCCGGCTGGGCCTGGCCGGAGGCTCTGCGTCATATATTCAGGCCAAGGGGTGTTAATCTGCTCGTAGCCGAAAATGCTGCTGATTTCGTTAATATAATCCGGAACAAACGAATCCATACCACAATTGTCGATATGGATTCGGAACGCTCCGACGGTCTGGTTGTAATAAAAATTATTCGAATGAAATACCCCCTGCTGCCGTGCATCCTGCTGACAAACACGGCCGGAGAATCACTGCTCGAAAAAGCCCTCAGGCTCGATGTTTTCAGCGTTATCGATAAACCCGTCGATATGTCTATTCTCCGGCAACAGCTCAACAGGCTATTTATAAAGAAATATCACAGTGATATATTCAGCTAAGGAGCCAATGATAAAAAGCAATTTTTTTTGCCGCAATGTATGTATTTTAAGGTATGGCCGGGACAGCTAATACCTTTTTAGTATCGGGATAAAAATGTCCAATTAGAAAATAAGCCGAGAAATTATTAAATACAATTTCGAAAGGAGTAAGTACAAAATGAAAATTCGACCATTGGCAGATAAGGTGCTTGTTCAGCGTCTGGAAGCGGAAAACAAGACAGCAGGCGGAATCGTTCTGCCGGACAGTGCCAAAGAAAAACCGCAAAGAGGCAAAATCGTCAGTGTCGGCGACGGCAAAGTACTCGACGATGGAACCACACGAAAATTGCAGGTGAAAAAAGGGGACATGGTCCTTTTCACAAGCTATGCCGGTACGGAGGTCAAGATAGACGGCAAGGAATATTTGATTATGAGTGAATCGGATATTATGGCCGTAATCGAAAAGTAAAAAATCAAAATTATAAGCCACAGATTAGGAGAGATATAAATATGGCAGCTAAAAAATTAGCTTTTGGAACCGACGCACGTGCCGCGATTCAAAAAGGCGTGAAGAAGCTGGCCGAAGCCGTGAAAATAACCCTCGGTCCGTGCGGCAGAAATGTAGTTCTGGAAAAATCGTTCGGCTCGCCGCTTGTCACCAAAGACGGCGTCACCGTGGCAAAAGAAATTGAGCTGGAAGATTCCTACGAAAATATGGGTGCCCAGATGGTCAAGGAAGTTGCGTCCAAGACATCTGATGTCGCCGGTGACGGGACAACAACGGCCACAATCCTCGCCGAGAGCATCTTCGACGAAGGCCTGAAAAATATAACCGCCGGCGCCAATGCGATGCAGGTCAAGCGCGGCATCGAAAAGGCCGTGGAGCAAATCGTCGAAGAGCTGCAGAAGATGAGCACTCCGGTGACATCGACCAAACAGATCGAACAGGTGGCGACCTGTTCCGCGAACCAGGACGTCGAGATCGGTCAGAAATTGGCCGAAGCAATGGACAAAGTCGGCAAAGACGGCGTTATCACGGTCGAGGAAGGCCAGTCCTTAGAGACAACGGTCGAATTGGTCGAGGGAATGCAGTTCGACCGCGGATACCTTAGCCCGCACTTCATCAATAACCTGGAAAATATGTACGTAGTGCTGGAAAAACCTTATATCCTCGTCCACGAAAAGAAAATCACCACGGTAAAATCGCTCGTCCCGCTTCTGGAAAAAGTCGCCAAACAGGGCAAGCCATTGCTGCTTATCGCCGAAGATGTCGAGGGCGAAGCCCTGGCAACCTTAGTCGTCAATAAGCTGCGAGGCATACTCCAAGTCGCAGCGGTCAAAGCTCCCGGATTCGGTGACAGGCGAAAAGCCATGCTAAGTGACATCGCCACACTCACCGGCGGCGAGGCAATCTTCGAGGACCTCGGACTCGAGCTGGAGAATATCGAGCTGCGGCAGCTCGGCAGGGCCAAAAGAATCACCATCGATAAAGACACCACCACAATCATCGAAGGCGGCGGCACCACCGAGGCCATCAAGGGCAGAATCGAGCAGATAAAAAATGAAATCGAAACGACCACAAGTGACTACGACAGGGAAAAACTGCAGGAAAGACTGGCCAAGCTGGCCGGCGGCGTTGCACAGATTAACGTCGGTGCTGCAACTGAGGCCGAGATGAAGGAAAAGAAGGCCCGCGTCGAAGACGCCCTGCACGCCTGCCGGGCCGCGGCCATGGAAGGAATTTTACCCGGCGGCGGCGTGGCGGTGCTAAGAGTCATACCGGCACTGGATAAAATCAAGACAATTGGGGACGAAAAGATCGGTGTGGACATCGTCAGAAGAGCCCTCGTGGCCCCGATCAAGCAAATCGCCGAAAACGCGGGTCTGGACGGTTCAATCGTGGCCCAGAAAGTAATCGAAAGCAAGGACAAGAACTTCGGTTACAACGCCCTGACCAAGGAATACGGTGACATGATCGAATTCGGCGTGATTGTCCCGACAAAGGTCGAGAGAGTCGCGCTGCAGAACGGGGCCTCAATCGCTTCGCTGCTGCTGACTACCGATGCTATCGTCAGCGAAATTCCCGAGAAGAAGGAAGCACCTGCAATGCCTCCAGGCGGCGGAATGTATTAAAAATTATCGACGAAAGGGCGGGTTTTACAAAAAAGAGAAATCCGCCCTTTTATTTCAACCATTAATAATATAGAATGTAAATCATGGTTTTTCGCTATTACTCAAATGCAATCTCCCAGGCCTCAAAGAATGTCGCTGCGGCAATTTTGATCGTGGGAATGATGCTTATCGGCTTCGGTTTTATGATTTATCTTTTGCCGAAGTTCTTCGCCACACTCGCTGCAGCGGTCTTCTTTCTAGCCGGTATCGGCTGCGGCATTACGGCGGTAAAAATCTTCTGGGCCTCTAAAAAATTAGACCGGGCCGATTCCGAGCCACAAGAGCCTTACAGGGAAAACGTCCAGATCCACATCGAAGAACACCAGGACTTTTAGACCACTCGACGCCGATATAAACAGCATTGTTAAAAAACCTTCATTCTTATTTTGCTGCTAACATCTTGATTTTTTCATCCAGCTCATCGAGGCTGAAACCTTCTGCTTGTACGATGTGTTGCTTGTCGGTCAGAATCAGCCACGGAAGTGATTTTACGCCCCATGTGAACTGTATCTTTTCAGAATCGCCTTCAATCATTCCGACAGGGAAGGTAATGTCCTGCTCCTTTATCCATTCATCGAGCTTTGCCTGTTTGATTTTCGAGGCCTGAACAGCCACAATGATAACATCTTTTTCTTTTAGCTCATCTGCTTTTTTACTCAATTGCATAATACAATTCCGTGACGGCCGCTGTTCCACGTCGAAGAAGCAGACGATCATCTTCTTATCTTTTGACTGCTCAATATCGAAATTAATATCAATACTATTGAAATTATTTAAATACTTTGCTGGGATTGTCGGTTCAATCTCCGATGTCTGCGTCTTGTCTAAAAGATATTTCCCCACTGAAACATCGGGTGGAAAATCAGGCATAAACTCACTTGATGCTATTTCAATATTCGGAGTGAAAGACTCGATGGTTACTATATAACTGCTTAGCGGTATATGCCGCACATTTTCATCTGATTTATAAGATGCGTGTTTGATGATCCCAGGAAAAACTACGCCATTCCAGAGCTTGATATTCTCAAACTCAAAGATTTCTCGCAGGTTGTCATGCTCGAAACGCTCTATTCGAACCGGATAGATATCCGGCTCTTTTGCAACCCATACTTTTAGTTTGTCTTTGGCGCTCATAACAGAATTGAGCATTAAGCATGGAATTCCCTTGATTTCATAAGAGCCTAATAGTTCAACCTCATGAGTTGATAATTCTTCAATTAAATTATCCGGCATTGCCCATTCTAAACTGTAGATCGGTGTACGCTGTCTAATGTTATCTCGAAAGGTTGCAGTTTTATTTCTAATAGGCCAATCGATAGTCCTTCTACCGTCAAAATACCGCTTATCATCAAAATCGTCCGGATCCTCTCCTATAATTGAAAATTTGTAATAGAAGACATCGAACATGTATTCGCAGTTCAACACGCGGGATTCTCGTTCCGGCGTATTTATTTCAAGCCGATATTTAGCCCGCCCGCTTTCGGGAAATCGAAGATTCTTTGCCAATCTGTCGAAAATGTACCCAAGGCTTTCCTTTTCCAGTTCACTAACGGCTAAGCCCCGAACTTGTTTCTCTTTCATGGATAAAATGTTTATTTCTACATTTGTTTTATGATCAGGTTCAAGCGACACGTTACTAAATTCGACCCATTGATATGGACGTTTCTGAAACTCGATCCGGTGCATATCCTCTCGTTGAATATGCCAGAACCAGTATTGTTCTTTAGTAAGACCAGGGCCCTGACCAAGTACTCGAGGGTGTTCTTCATGAATCTTTCCATTACGATCAAATAAGAGCATACGTTTTGCTTCGGCTACATCCTTACTAACCATTTCAATTATTACAGCTTCACCTTTTTGGCGAGGCCAGGTTAGGATTAATGGATTTGTACTCTTGGGAAAAACTATGTTATCAGGATCGTGTTCATGCCACCCTTCGTCGATCCATTCTTCAACTTTTTGCCAGGATTCAGTACTGATACCAATTCGGATTGTATCTTCAAATCGACCTTCTTCAAAAAGACCTACAAATGCAAGTACATCAGGCAAAAATTTATTGTCTTTATCAACTGGTACTACGGGCTGGACATTAGTTCTTCCAAGAGAATTATAGCTGGCACTGCTGTAGTTAGCCACGCCTGTTATACGCAAAGCAAAGTCACGAACTTTATAACCGGAAGAACCGCCCGCGGATGTTGTTGAGTGCCGGTAGGGTTCTTCAATCATGTCTGTCCCATCAGGTCGCCACCATCGCTTTGGCTGAGATAATCCCTGCGAACGATATGACACTCCGATTAGATCTACAGTTGCTCCATTTGGTAGCGTTGCTGCAAATTTACCATTCTCTTGTACTGTATTGGCATGCACTACAATACATACGAAGAAGACAGAAATTAAGACTGCTTTTTTCATTTTCTTTATCCCATTAATTTTTATCATATTTTTCCTTCAACTCATCAATTCCGAAGCCTTCGAAACGAACTATATGCTCTTTGTTGGTAAGAATCAGCCACGGGAGGGATTTTACGCCCCAGGCGAATCTTGTTTTTTCAGAATCGCCTTCAATCATTCCAACCGGGAAGGTGATATTATTTTCTTTAATCCATTCATCGAGTTTTGCCTGTTCGATTTTCGAAGCCTGAACAGCAATGACGACAACTTTTTTTTCTGAAAGTTCAGGTGCCTTTTTATTTAGTTGCAAAATATAGTTTCGTGAAAATCGCTGGTTCATATCCCAGAAACAAATCAAAACGGCCTTATCCTTGAATTGATTCGGATCTGTGCTGAGATGAAGATTATTCAAATCCGGCAAAGATTTTCCTGTCAATGACGCTGGTGTTTTAGAGTCGAGAGTATCTTCTGCGATATAGTACATACTACGAATTTCGTCATGTATCCTTGTCCCCGGCGGGAAAACAAATCTAAACATATTGTCATCTACTTCGATATCCGGAACAAATTCATGTATAGTCAATTCATGTTTTATCTTACCCCAATCCTGTCTGTTCGAAGTTCGAGTCGCCTTTTTCGGATACCAGATAATTCTTCCTTTGTTTTTCACGCTGCCGATCTGTTCGACTGTAATATCCGACATCGGCTTATTATTTTCATAACGTTGAAATTTGAGTGGAAGCATTCCTTTGCCGTGGGCCAGCCAGATTTTAAAATTTATATTACCTCTGTAAGATATTTCCAGAACGTGACACAATTCTCCAGAAACCGGCTCAAGCTTCGGTAGTACATTGACCCGATTAAACACAATCGCTCTACTCAAGATTCGACTTAATTCGGGCTTTGCATTAGGATCTT
The DNA here is from genome assembly GCA_964431695.1 of uncultured Pirellulales bacterium. GTDB lineage: Bacteria > Planctomycetota > Phycisphaerae > Sedimentisphaerales > Anaerobacaceae > JAFGPS01. The sequence goes on from CAYSKI010000035.1 coordinate 10,079, forward strand.
CAATAATATATGTCTCGAATGGGCCGGACGGATTCTTTTTAAAAAGAATCCGCCTATTTATACGCATATAAATTTTGAGCATATTCATTGTCTCGGTGTTCCTGCCAATCATCCCGGCAATAATCATACCACGGTTCTCCATGGAGGTATATTCACGGGTAATCCTGCCGTCAAAAGAGCCGCCTATAATAGAGTCAGGTTTTTCGAAGCCCTCTTCGGCCGTCGAATAGCGTACCCAAAAGCGTTGTCCCCGCTCTATCCTTTCAACATTCATAAGCCTGACAAGACTATCGAATCTTGTAGGGTTTTTCTCGGGAGGTACTGCTTCCAAAACTCTTTCGGTATAGAAGACTTTCATACTCTCGAAATGGGCATAATTATCCTCCCATATTTTAAGCATCTGATTCGGATCTAAAAAGGACTTTAAGGAATCGGATTCGTTAGCTCGAACCTCAACGGCACAGATTTCTGGTGATAGAATGATAAAACAGGCACACAGACATATATAAAGATTCTTCATGATCGATCTCCTAACATCTCTTGGCCGAAATTTACATTCGTACTGCCTGAAAAAACGCCGCATGGTGATTATAAAGCCGCAAAAGGTGCCTTGTCTATACGAAAGACAACAAACGCGCAGATTTGTTACAGGAATTTTCTGAAAAACCGGACGGAAATTAATTTCAATTCGACGACATACTGGCCTGGTCCGTACCGCCATAGGCCCCCATATTGATTCGCCCGCCGTTCGGCGAAGGTTCCTGTCCAACGGGAGAATTAGGATCGCCGGCGTCGATGCAGGGGCTGTCGGCCGGAGCAACAAGCCAGCTTTGAGAATCTTCGCTCCAGTACCCGGCACGGGACTGCAGGTGATAATCGCCGTTGATCCAGATATCATCTTTGGAGTCTTCAGGCGTTTCGAGGTCGTCCCAATAGCCGGCATCCACAAACAGAGGATCCTGATTCATGTTCCCCACGCCGGGATAATCACCCTGGATATTACTGTAACGAATATCGAACTGAGCATTCTCGTCCCTGAACAGTTCGACACCCCCATCCCAAAAGATACAATTTCTCGCCCGCAGGATTGTATCTTCATCATCATAAGCAAAGACACCTGCGGCCCGTCCGTCCAGCGCCGTATTGCCGGCAAACGTACAGTTAATCAAATCCACCTGTCCCCGATATTGATAAAAGGCTCCGCTGGATTCATTGCTCCTGTTGCCATTGAAGATACAATTTTGAATGAAGACATCACCGTTTAAAGTGCGAACAGCCCCGCCCTGACTCGTGTCCCTTCCAATTGCCGTATTACCTACGAATTCACAATCGGTAATCGTTGTGTTGTTCCCTCCGACTCCGACGGCTCCGGCCCCATAAAACGCTGTGTTTTCACGGAAGATACATCTTCTTAATGTCACCTGACTATTTTCATAGCCGCTGTACAAGCCGCCGTAATAGGAACCTGCGACATTACGATTGAACAAGCAATCTATCGCTTCGAGAATGCTTTCATCGTTATTTACACCGGCGCCGCGCTGGGCCCAATTACTGGTAAAGCTACAATTTACCACAGTGACATTGCTGTTATTGTAGATATAGAGTCCCCCGCCGTATGTGGCGGAATTGTCACGTAAAATACAGTTTTTTATAGTCGGGTTGCTGGCATTACACAAGATACCAGCGCCCCGACAGACAGTCCCGTCGCTGAATTCGCCCTCCTGAAACCCGCCCGTAATAGTAAAACCATCCAGGACCGAATCCGGTGTTTCCCGGTTATGGAAGTAGAAACCTCTATGAAGGTTTTGCTCCGAGCCCTGGCAGTTGATAATACAGTTTTCCGGCCCGCTTTCGCTGCGAACGGTAATGGCCTTGCCTTTGAAATCAATGTCCCGATTGCCGGTCCCGGTGTACGTGCCGTCAACCACCCGGACAGTGTCACCGTCCCAGCAATGATCTATAGCTTCCTGGATAGTGATATAATCGGCCGGGACATAAATATTTCCGACGTCAGGTACGGTGGTAAAACCGTAGAGCGCTCCACCTTTATTATCCCGTGAGGTATTGCCGACTCTGTCCGCCACTTCAACTGCAAAAGTATAATCCGTCTGGGCACGAACCTCATCGAGCACGATAGTGTGACGTGTGGCATAAATTGCCGTACCTCGAGCGGTGACAGGATCGACTTGTGAACCGGCCGCGCCATACTGTACGGTCGCTATTGTCGGCTCATTCGTCTCGACAATAACGACAGGCTGCGGCGAGGAGGCGTCAATATCAATAAAAGAAATCACCGGAGCCTGCCCGTCAATCATCGCCGTGTCTGTATAAGTCTGTTCCCTGTTAAGACTGCGTCCGACTCCGTGCTCGTCAATATAGGCAACTTCAATGTTGCCACCGTCGGCCACCTGTAAAATGCCGTCTTCCGGTGCGGGCACTCCTTCATTCGTCGTAATAGAACCGCCGAAGACGCCAATCTCGGGAGAATTCTGCGTCAACATAAGTGTCTCCACGTCATTTTGATCCGTGGTGAGCACAACCGGGCAAACGGCACTTTCCTTCAAATCCGCATCGGCAACCAATATCGAAACAACATCTGTGCAACTATAGAAATCCTCATCGAAATGCACTGCCCCCACCCGGGAAACAACCGAACTGAGTGCATTGAAAAGATTAACCCTCTTGTTGGAAAGACATATCCCGGAGGTAACAGTATCGCCTGTGTTCATAACAATCCGGCGTACCTCATTCGGCGTAAGATAAGGATTGACCGACAGCATCAGGGCGCACGTCCCGGAGACATGGGGACAGGCCATAGACGTTCCCTCCCATGTCCGCGTCATCCCGTAGTAACTCAGTGACAAAATATCGACACCCGGCGCTATAAGGTCCACCCAGCTTCCATAATTCGAAAAAGAAGCCCTCTGGTCACCCTGCGTTGAGGCACCCACGGAAATCACGGTGGAATATCCCGCCGGATAAAAAACGCTGCTCGAGCTATCGTTTCCCGCCGCGGCAACGGCGACAACTCCCTGCTGGTATGCGTATTGGAAGGCCTCGGCAAGCAGGTTACTCGGTGGATTCATCCCCCAGCTACAGGACAGAATATCCGCACCATTAATCACAGCGTAATAGACGGCCTCGGAAATATCGGAGGCCGGCCCTAATGTGTCGGGGTCCATCCCCTTGACCGGCATAATCGTGGCATTCCAGCAGATTCCGCAGACGTTCGTGCCGTTGTTCCCGCGGGCGGCGATTATACCGGCGACATGCGAACCATGAGAAAAATCATCCAGCGGCTCACCATCGTCATAGGCAAAATCATAACCGTGAATATCGTCGATGTAACCGTTCCCGTCGTCATCGGCGCCGTCAAGTCCGTTAAGCTCGGGTTCATTAGTCCAGATATTGCCCTGGAAATCCAGATGTGTCAGGTCAATGCCTGTATCAATCACGGCCACGACGACATCGTGACTGCCCGTATGGATGTCCCACGCCTCGGGGGCGTCTATCTTGGGCAGTGCCCATTGTTGAGGGTAATTGGGATCATCAGGTGTTCGACACAGCCGGACGTAATAATCAGGCTCGGCGTATTCGACATAGGGATTGTTTCGGTAGGCCTTGAGAATCTCCTGAAGTGTGTCCCCGGCATCCAAATCGATTTTTATCCGGTATATCCGGCTTAAATCGACTGCGGCGGTGTTTTGCGGCGCCCGTTGAAATCTTTGTCGGAGGTGTTTCTCTTTTTTATCCAGCCCGAAACCTCCGCTATTTAACAGGGTCTCCATTCGCCTTTGATTTTGTTTGAAGTCCCTGAAAACCGGCTTTATGTGCACGGCCCGGTTGTTAGCATGGATACTGTTGAATGGTGAGATGCTCTGCAACACAGAACCGGACAACTCCGAATCCCCCCGGAGATCGATCAAGACATCCTCTTTGAGTTTGACAATAATCGTATCCGGAGAAAAGTCCATCCGCTCCGCTTCCTCTTTTTGGCCGACGGCTGATGTTACTGACACAAGCCCGCATAATATGGCAAACAACAATATTATGATATTATACGAGACCGCTAAACCGCCTTCGTTTTTTCCTATGATTTTTAGATTCAACATGGCTTGACCTTCCTGCCGGATATTAGGTTATTATCTCAAAAAAACAGGAAAAACTCAAGGATTTTCGTCCCCGAGCCTGTTTGCCTCGTCGATCTGCCTACAAGATAGACGTCGTTTTGGTAAATTCGTTACAGGAAAAATCACATCCATAAAAAAATCTTGCAAAACGAGTGAGATTTAAGTATAAACAATTATAAAATAAGAAGATATATTCTACAACGATGTTTTCCTGCTGAGGTTTACAAGCAGGCTTGATACAATTGTTATACCGAGAATATCTCTAAATATACAATTGCATGTTGTCTATCCTGATATTTGTCCGGGTGGAAAAATGCTACGTGCTCATTAAAAACGGGGACAATAGAAACAAAACTAACTCCGTATAATCATTCAGTAATTAAGGGTAATTAATTGGCCGGAAAAATACTAACAACAGGCATGGAGGAGATAGACAGGCTGAAAAAAATCGCCCCTGTCAAGAACTGGAACGCAAGTCTCGACGGCGGGTACCGTGTAATCATACGCGAAGACCACCGGATTTGATTTGTATCGGCCGATTTTTTAAACCGTGTTGACGGTTCTACCGACACGGCGTTTCCTGCTCAGTGTTTTTCTGCCGTTTTTATTTTGCATCCGCTTGCGAAAGCCGCTTTTGCGGTGTCGTTTAATCTTGCTCCATCGATGATTTTCCATCGAATCTCTCCTTTCCCTCAACTTCGCTCGGGACGAGCAAAACTTCCGTCGGATAGCCCACACCCCGGCAAAGATAATATTCAATTTTGTTCTGCTTCAAAAACAGCAGAAGAATTCTACCAATCCGCCGGGTTTTGTCATCAAAAATTCCCTCTAAAATTGAAAAAAATCTTTATGCGATTCCTCCTCCTGCACAGGGGAAACAACCATATTTAGAATTGATATTATACCGATGACAATAAAAAGAGGGCCGCAAACACAAAGCTTACAGCCCAGATGAAAAATATATTGAAATCACAGAGCTAATTAAATCGCCCTGCGTCTGCGCATCCAATTTACAAGACCGACGCCGATACCGCCCAAAAGAAGCGCACCCGGCGCTGGAATGGCCTGTCCGACGTAATAGTGGTCCACAGTGGGATACTGATTTGCACCAGGAGCACTGATTGACATAGAGGTGAACGCTGCGCTATCACTTACAAAACCCCGGAATGTACTGAAGTCCGCATTTATCAGATTATGAATGGTCCCATCGCTCAGCGACAAGGTGATATCACCTACCATATCTAAACCATCGACATCTGTCGGCCAGAAAATTCCCCCAACCGCCGTGACGGAAGAACCGGTAAAGATAATGTTTAATGGGTCCGTTTCTAAGGCTGTCGACATGCTCCCGTCACAAGAAAAAAGGCCGCCTGGTGAGGACATCGTATATGAAAAACCGTTAGCAGGGCCCAAATCAAGACTACTTTCCGTAAAGCTTCCGTACGCAAAGCTATTAAAGTTTTCCAGATAGTATCCCAGCTTCACGGCACTTACAAAAGAACTTTCATCAGTGTAAACCGTTGTTACGGCAAATGTCGTGCCGGCGGCACTTAAAACTAATAACACAGCAAAAAATACCCAAAACCGCTTCATCACTTTCCTCCTCTATAAATTTTTCAACCGTTGTTTAAATAGACTACGTCCCTAACTCATCTGGCTGAAGCTTATCGAGACTTGCAAGACAATCATCGCGGACTCTTTCACTCACAGGTAAACGAGCAATTGGTGTTCCAACCTTATTTTCGCTTATGCATATTTTGAGGTAGTAACCTCCTCCAATGAGGTACAACTATACCTATTTATCAAAATGCAAAGACGGTGTCAAGAAAAATAAGAAAAAAATAAAACAATTTCGATGTCCACAGGGACATGGTATCCTTAGTGACTTATCAGGTAAGGATTTGCAGCTCGGTTAAAAACTCCAGCCGATACCGGCGCTCACCGTGGTTGTATTATCGCAGTATCCCATGCCAGCCATGAGAGAGATGTCCTTCTTTTTGCCAACAAGGGCCTTAGTGCCGAAAGCGAGCGCGCTGCGGCTTTCGAAATTACCAAAGCCCAGGCCGAATGAAACATTTTTTCCCGGAACCGGCCTCGGAATAGCCGCAAGCGCCGCAGTTGAAGCTATACCCGAATAAGCCTTGTCGATTCTGCTGTCAAGCCGGTCCATCACACCCCTTATCTGCCTTACATTAACCGCATCGTAATCGCCGGTCCCGTCGGCTATGCCGGTTACCTTGACCGGGTTGCCCGTATCCTCATCGGCGAACGTCGCCCCGTTGTCATCCAAAGTTAAGGTTGTAGTACTGGTTCCACCGTAAACAATCGTACTGGTCTGGGTAATCCGGATGCCGTGAGATTGGCCCGAATCGGTGTTTACAAGCAAACTGGCGGAGGTAGGTTCCATTAAAAGTTTGGCGCGGGCGTTAGTATCCAGCGCATCGTCATCGGCCTGCAGCACGACTGTATTGTCCACACCGGTGATCGTCATTCCATTATTCGCAACATTAACAGTCGCGTTTGCCGTCGGATTTAGACTGTAAATACTGCCGTTAACACCAAGATCGCCGTCAATTAACATACCTCCGGTGACTTCTGTACCGTAATCAAACGAATTGACCCCGACAGCACCCGTCTGAGTGTCACCCACGGTAAGGGTGTTACTGTTCGTATTGCCGGAAACCACGATACTGTTATTCGCACCGTCACCCGAATATACCACTGCTCCTCCGTTGACCTGGGTATTCGTATTCGTCACGGAAAGAACATGACTGCTGTCGGGGCTGGTGATTGTGGTGGCTCCGTTGATTGCGGTTGTGCCGGTAACGGTTGTCTGGGTACTGTTGACGGCGACGCTGTTGGTGTTGGTGGAATTAGCCAACCGGGCACTTGTACCATCGACAATAAGCTCGTTGCCGGAACCGTTGCCGCTGTAAATAGTTGCCGTACCATTAACGGTTGTAGTCGTGCCCGTTACGTTTAACGTGTGCCCTGCCGCACCTGTAATAGTAGTTCCGCTGTTACTGACCGCCAAGCTTTGAGTACCGTCTGCACTTACAAAGCGAGAGCTTGTGCTGTCAACGACCATCTGATTCGCAGTGGTCGTGGACGTTACCGTCGTTGCACCTGTAATCGTATTGGTAGCTCCTGTTATGACGTTGGTCGAAGTTCCCGCATTACCGATTGTATTCTGAGAGCTCGATGTCGAGACACCTATATTATTCGTATATGCCTCAATGTTGTTCGTACCGCTGGTTGTATTGGCGGTTATATTGTTCGTTCCGTTTGTGCCGGTAGCCGAAATGGTATTCGACTGGCTCGCTGCATTGGCGGACATGACATTGCTTCCGGCCGTAGCCGTTATGGTATTGTTGCCGGTCGTTGCTGTAATTGCATTGCCGGTTCCTCCTGTCAACTGGTTCTGTGCGGTTGCATTTAGAACGTTATTCGTACCGGCGGTCAGAGTGTTCGTCGTAGTGGCCTGAATTGCATTCGTACCGCCGCTGGCAGTTGCCAGAAGCTGATTCGACGAATTGCTGCTTCCGCCGATAGTAACGGATGTTGTCGATCCGTCGTTGGTAGCATCAAGAACTGTGACTTCCGAAGTTGATGCCGTACCAACACCGAGAGTCGCCTGGTCGTCCGCCAGTGTCAGGGAGGACGAGTTGGTGCCGCCGGTCAGGGTAGTCGTATTGTTGGCATCATCGACAGTCAAGCCATGACCGTCGGCGGTCAACGCCGTAAGCATATTATTAGTAGCCGTAACGGCGGCGCCGCTTGTAACACCCATGCTGGCGCTGTTCGATGCAAGACTGACACTTGCATTGCTGCCTGTCATCGAGCTGCTTGTTGTACCGGTTATCGTATTTGTTGCGCCAGTGACAACGTTGGTCGAAGTTCCGGCGTTACCGATTGTATTCTGAGAGCTCGATGTCGAGACACCTATATTATTCGTATATGCCTCAATGTTGTTCGTACCGCTGGTTGTATTGGCGGTTATATTGTTCGTTCCGTTTGTGCCGGTAGCCGAAATGGTATTCGACTGGCTCGCTGCATTGGCGGACATGACATTGCTTCCGGCCGTAGCCGTTATGGTATTGTTGCCGGTTGTCGCAGTCATCGTATTGTTACCGGTCGTCGCCGTAATTGTATTGCCGGTCCCACCTGTCAACTGGTTCTGTGAAGTTGCATTTAGAACGTTATTCGTACCGGCGGTCAGTGTGTTCGTCGTAGCGGCCTGCATAAGATTTGTACCGCCTGAGGCAGTTGACAAAATCTGATTCGAAGAGTTGCTGCTTCCGCCGATAGTAACGGATGTTGTCGATCCGTCGTTGGTCGCATCGAGAACTGTGACTTCCGAAGTTGAAGCCGTACCGACACCGAGAGTCGCCTGGTCGTCCGCCAGTGTCAGGGAGGACGAGTTGGTGCCGCCGGTCAGGGTAGTCGTATTGTTGGCATCATCGACAGTCAAGCCATGACCGTCGGCGGTCAACGCCGTAAGCATATTATTAGTAGCCGTAACGGCGGCGCCGCTTGTAACACCCATGCTGGCGCTGTTCGATGCAAGACTGACACTTGCATTGCTGCCTGTCATCGTGCTGCTCGTCGTGCCGGTGAGAGTATTCGTAGCACCTGTAATAGTATTTGCTGATAAACCCACCGAGCCTATCGTATTGGTATTTCCCTGTGCAGTAAGATTACCGCTGACATCCAGAGTGCTGCCGAGTGTAGCAGCTCCGCTGGTGCTCAAAGTGGTTACTCCCGATATTGCGCCGGCTTCCGTGATTCCGTCACTATTATTATCGATACCGCCGACAATTGACGCACCACCCGAGAGAGAAGACAGCCCGGTGACACTCAAAGTACTGCTCAGAGTAGTCGCACCGGACACACTTAAGGTATTGCCGAGTGTAGCTGCGCCGGTGGTGTTTAGAGTAGTCACTCCGGAAACAGCACCTGCGTTCGAAATGCCGTCACCGCCGTTATCTATTCCGTTCAAGGTGGATAGTCCCGCAACGCTCAAAGTGCTGCCGAGTGTAGTTGCATCACTAACATCGAGAGTCCCGCCGGTTGCAAGATTTCCGCCTGTGATAGTGCCGGTGGCGTCGATAGTTATAGCGCCCGATATAGCACCTGCTTCGGTGATCCCGCCGCTGTTATTATCGATGCCGCCGCTTACAGACACACCTCCTGAGAGAGTAGCCAGGCCGGTGACACCTAACGTGCTGCTTAGCGATGTCGGACCGTTAACGGTAATACCGTCGCCGGCCACGATGAGATTATTTTCTCCTCCTACTACCTGAACGTACGTGGACGGGGAAGTTGTCGAAGTAGTGCCAGCGTCATAAATCAAAATGCCCGCCGTACTGTCGGAAATAGTAGAGCTGGTATCTGCTGCAGTTCCCTGGTCGTCCGCTCGAAGAACTACGTAGGGGCTGCCCGAATCGGTTATTATAGCTATGTCGCCCGTTTCGTCCTGATCGTCGTCTTTAGCGTACATAGTTTCCGAGGTCGCCATAACCACTGCCGGTTTTACCGCGGCAACCACTGTCACAAAAAATATGATACATGAGATACGAAGAATATCTATTCTCATATTACTTACCCTTTTTATATTCCTGAACTACTTACTGGATGACTTCTTTTTTAATCACAACAGTTCCGCTACCCGCAGGCATGAGGAAAACTTTAACCATCCCGCCGTCGAGTAAAACAATATTCTTTTTAAGCACGCTGACACGCTTTAACTTTTTAAATACCGTTTTTTCCAGCTCCTCGCACCCGATATCCACATATTCGACCGTGTCATATACGGCATCCCGATTCGGGAAGAAACTTGCGCTGGCATAGAGCGTGGAATCGTCCGACCTTAACAGCTCGAACGAAGTGGAGAAGATGTGCTTATCCGGCTGACTTTTAGGAGAAAAAATATAAACCCCGCTTTTGACGTTTGCTGTAAGAAAAGAGGCAACCTGATTAATGCGGCTCACGCAGGAAAGAATCCCCATCTTTACCGCCGCCTCTGTCACCGCATTAACCGACGGATTAGTCGCCAATATGGTTTTATTCCGTGCGACTGCCGCCTCGGAAGGCACATCGGGACGGTTGGGTTCCTGCGATTGGCCTGTGGTGGAGGAAAGTTTTATCATTTCAACAGGTTTTAACGAAGGAACAAGAGTTACAAAGATGCCGAAACAAATCGAAACGCCCAATATGATAAACCAAAAACGCCTTCCATCCGGAATATAATATCTATTTTTATCCATTTAAATTTCTCTCTTTCTCTTTTAAAAATCACCTTTAAATCCCCCCGTCCCTCGTTATCAGTATTGAAAAAGTGGTTTTCGGATAAGTTACAGTTTGTGAGATGCCCCCCGCCCCCAAATCCGTTGATCAAAACGCAACGAATCACAACAATACCCACATGCAACTGTTTATATCGAGTTGCCCGTTAAATTAATCCGCATTATATGGCCAGATTAGTGTATAACACCAAACTGTATCGGCTCAGGATATAAATATTCTTTAACCCAAACGAATCAGCCAGGTTCCATTTCCTTCTGTCGATCGTTATGATATTGGCACATAAAAATCCCCCTTTTTAGGGGTAAAATCAAGCCTTTTGAGATATCCGGAAGGAATACAAAAGGAGATCAGTGGATTTTTAAGATAGCTAAGGTCGGTGCAGCGAAAACAGTGGCAATCGGCCGGAAATAAACCACCACCTGCTGCTCGCTCCAGCATGTAACGTGTAAGCAATAACGGATGAATTTATACACTACGGATAACAGCTTCTGAGTAACTATATACTAACGTGCCCAAAATGTAATTTTTACTCCTTTGTCCCTTGCACTTTTTATCAGTTTCTCACCGTCGAAAAATCCCGTCGAATCATCTTTACCGGTAAGCTGTTCTATCTCGGAATCGCTAAGCAATTTCACATCGTACTCAACCAGAACTTCTCCCTGACTTGTTGTCGTTCGTGCATACCACTGTCCTGATGAAAGCTGGACTAAGTCTGTAAGTTCTATTTCCGATGGATTAATAAATTGGTTGGTGTCCTCATCTTTCTTGGATTGTATCCGTTTCACACAAATATAATCCCTTTCTGGATCGACGTACCAGTCTCGGCGCAGTCCCAGGCCCTCATAACGAAGTAATACACACTCGGGCGGTGTCCCAGGTTCGTCCTCCAAGACTTTCATAGGGCCGACATTGTGAGTGTAAGGCCATTGGCCTCGAATCGGCAAGCGCGTGTCAATCCAATCCTCGCCGCAGTACTCCACACTAAGTTTTACTTCCGGTTTCCATGGGACTTCATCTAAACTATATTCATATTCTCCATCGTAAATACGTAATTGAACAAGAGTCAAATTGTGCATCGCCCATTCACGGAGGTTCTCTTTTGTTTCAGGCGGCTCAACAGGAAGCGGATTATTATTCTCTACATTTATTTTGGCATAAGTTTCATGTCGCAACTTATTGCCGATTCGATAGTAAATGCCAATACGGTTATTTCTCTTCTCGACAATTTGCATTTTATCCGGGAGATTTTGCAAGGCTTCTTTCCCGGCATCAACAATCGCCCTCGCAGCCGGTTCTATAATCCCCCAGTTACGTACAATTTCCAAACCTTTCGGCGTGTTAAGATCGTAGATACTCGAAGGTCCGGTTTCCGGGAATGAGAAATCGCCGGTATTAAACTCATCCGGCCTCGAATACTTCCGAATACGTACCGGTAAACGAGTTTCGGGATCCGCCCATACCTGTTGCGTCAGGACACGTAAATCGAGTGGCCCTATGCTATACGTATCAAACCGAACAACCTGCCGTCCGTCGATAGTATCATTCACTTTTTCGACCACGGTATGGGAAAATTCACTCTTACCCCGGTCGTCCCAATCACCTACTGCATATTCCCACGGTGTCTGAGGATAAGGCCGGACATCAAAAGGCTCTTCGTGAATCTGCCGGCCCCAATTGCTGTGATAAGCCCGCCAGATGCCGTTGACATGATCGCGCATTCCAACATAGAAATTCCCATTACGATTGTAAGTTAAAAAGCATTGTCGCTCGCGAAGATTCGCCCATTCTTTCATCCCATCTTCATAACTGACGAGCACCCAAGTTTTTGATTCTATGGATTTATGAACGTCCGCCAATGTGATACTTGTCGGCCAGGTTATCGCGAACCACAAAAACGCACCTATCAACAGACACGCTGCAAGACCGAGTCCCGATTTAAACAGAGCCGGCACCAAAGCAGCAGACCTTAAAGGCCCAGCCTGCTCCAACTTTTCAATTTTTTTCATCCCGTCAGTCGCTACCGAAGGCCGCGACCTGAGCAAATCGCCCAGGTTCTCAAGCCTTGTTTCTATTTGTTTATCATGTTCTTTCATTTTGCACTTCCCTTCAGCAATTTATGTAAACGTGCATGAGCACGCGAAAGCTGCATTGTCACCGTACCGACCGGGCGCCCGGTCATTTCACTAATCATCTTCGCCGAGTGGCCATCGAAATGCCTAAGCATAATCACCGCACGCTCATGCTTCGGCAAATGCATAACCGCCTCGAGAAGTCCGCGATTCAGCTCATCGATTCTCCCGTCATCGGATACAGCGTTCATATTTATTATTCTTTGTTTTGCATCTTCTCTTTTCAGCATATCGCGGTACATCTGTATTGCCTGACGCCGGGCGATTTTTCGAATCCACGGCCCGAAAGACGAAGCCTTTCTCAATCCGCCCAATTTCCTGTACGCCGTCACAAAAGATTCCTGGACCGCGTCCTGAGCTGCGTTGTAATCACCGAGAATCGTCAGCACCACCGCCTGAACGGAGCGCTCATGCCTCTCGAACAGACGGCCGTAAGCATCCCGGTTACCATTTAAAGCGGCCTTGACTAATTGAGAATCTGATTGTGTATTCATGCTTTATTCTTGAGATAACGCGTTTCTCTATTTTATAGAGGCTCACCGGATCAATTTTACAACAAAGAATCGAATTTTTTTCAGCTTTTCTCAGTGTTTCTGCTGTTTAAATAAGGATTTTTGAAAAACTTTCTCAAAAAAATATCTTTTTGTGCAGTTCTGGAAGAATTCCTGGGCAAGGATATAGAGGGTGTAGTCAAAGTGTTAATTGCCAAAGGAGCTAATGTCAACGACAAAACCAAAAAAGGCGAAACTGCATTATCATTAGCAAGAAGGGGAAGGCACGAAGAAGTTGTCGAACTCTTGCTCAAGCACGGGGCAAAAGAATAATGAAAAAGCCGGTTAAAGTGGGATTAGCGGATTTGTAAAGTGGTTAAGGCAAGTGCAACGAAAGCAGTGCTAAGCAGCCGGAAATCCAGCGACAGATTGCTCCTATTATACTTAAAGCTCGTGATAAAGATGCCGAGGCTGCAGAGATAATCGAACAAGCATTATTAAAATAGAAACAAACTATAACAAAATGCTAATACCAATTATTGTCACCACTACTATGAATCAGACTTAGGGGCATAAAGGAAAAGCACCGGGGAAACGAGATTCCTGTTTTTCCCATCCGAGAAGTTTGCTGATTTCGTTTGGAAGAGGCGATGCTTTTTTAGAGCCTGGGAAGGACTTAAGTAATTCATAATTACCCAATTCGGCACTCTTAAATAAGGGACCATTATAATTGGAAAAATACTGATCATTTTCCGAAAATTCCTGATACAGTTTCTGCAGAGCTTCCGGTGATTCGAACGCCAACTGACAATCATTGTTGTCCGCAGGACTCCACAAAATCAACGGAATAGATGTTGCTCCCGAGCTGCGTACATACACATTATAATCGAGTTGCTTTAACTGCGGTTTTTTGAGCCGTTCGCGCAAGGAAGGAGTCTGCGCAATAGACAGAAGGGGCCTGCGATAATTCGCATCTCCAGTGAGCAGATTATTGACAAAAACATGTCCATTGCGCTCATCGATATCAGGCCCGGTACTGGGATGCCAGCCAAAATGGTCGTCGGCCGCACTTCTCGGAGTACGTATAATGCAAACCGTACTATTGACCAAAGTGTTCTGGAACATTTGGACATCCGAGCTGTTGATTACGTAAATTCCCTGGTCGCAATTGACAAAGACGTTTCCGGCACAAATAGCACCTTTCGAGATTTCAAAAAAGAATCCGCTGTCACTCGGCCAATACCGATTATTTGAGAATTCCCTGTTAGGATCGCCTACTCCCTCGATCCAGTTATTGATAAAGACACCGTCCACGTTGCCGACATCGTACCAGATCCCGTTTGAATACGGAAGGTCGATAACCAGATTGTCCCGGCACGTGACACGATAACTTTGATTAAAAATCTTTACAGCCGCCGGAAAATATCCGGTAATTCTCTCGACGTTGTTACGTCTAAAGATATTTTTTTCCAGCAGAACGTCGGACGAGCCGATAATATATACGCCCTCGGTGCTCGTGTCGCTGAACAAGCAGTGGCGAATCGTGAGCCCATCGCCGCGGAAGTAGCCGGCCACGCGCGAGCAGAAGGTGATCGTCACATTATCGAGCGTCGTGCCCGTAACCTCTTTGCCGTAGGTGGCGGGATCGGCAGGGCCGATTGGCTCGTCGGTCGGCTCCTCCGTAGGGCCGAAGCTCCGCTTGCCCTCGATCTCAATGGCCCGCCATGCATACTGGGTGAAGGTGATCCCGCGGATTACAGGCCCCTTGTGGTCGTTTGTCTTACCGTGGACGGGTTTGGACGTGCGCACGATGGCGCCGTCAAAAGCGGTTATCTCGACGAGCCGGTTCGTTGGATCGATCCTGATACAGACCTGGCCCTTGTCATAGTCAATGAAGTACGAGTTTGGGTCGAGTTCGTCCACCGAACCTACGGACCACAGCATCTCGCCATCGACGAAGACCATGTCGTTATTGAAGCGGTGCAGCGGCGTGCGTCTGCGGCCGCGCCACCAGCTTAGAGGGGTCGCCGGGAAGAGCGTCTTCCACGACGTCCGCCAGACATTGTTGTCGAGAACCTCCCACTCGGTTGCCACGCGGGTACCCTTGAGCACGGGGTGTTCGTCCGCGTAGGGTTGCATAGTAATACCCTGATTCAAGACCAAACCTCCGGTTCGATAGGTGCCGCCGCGTAGAACTATCGCATCACCGGTTTTAACTCGCTCCACTGCCGCCGGAAGTGTTGTCGGCGTATCAAGCGATGTTCCTGATTCCTCGGCCTTTCCATCGGTCGCTACGTAGAAAATCTGACCTTCAACCTTGGGTAAATCATAATTCTGCCAAATCGGGCCATAAGGACCACCCGAGGGCTGGGCCTGTACGGGCAAAGAGCCCATGAGAAGGGCAACGAGGATAAAACCAACCAAGGAGGACGCAAGACGTTGTGATAGAAGAAAACTCATTTCGGTTCCTTTCGAATCCAATGGATAAGACTGTATGTCTTCAGTAAAAACGAGACATATTTACCTTTAATAAGAAACAGTTTTAACACCTGCATAATGTGATTCTATCTTTTATATTTTTTTTCTCAACAATTTTCTTTATTTCGATCCGGTCCATCTCTTCAATGTCGTTTCATGATACCCATAGTAAGCACCTTTAAATGTGGTTCAGCAAAGAGGCTATACCGAAATTGTCGAATCGCTGAAAAAGCACGACGCGGAAGAATGATTGACGAACCTACGCAGGTGAGATTAGCGGATTTTTAAGGTGGCAAGAGCAAGGGCGGCGAAAGCGGCGGCGATAAGCCAGAAACGAACAACTACCTGCGGCTCACTCCAGCCGATAAGGTGAAAATGGTGATGAATAGGAGCGCATCGAAAGAGCCGTTTGCCCCCGGTATATCTGAAATAGCCGACCTGGAGCACGACACTCATCAGCTCGATGACGAAAACTCCGCCGATAACCAGCAGCAGGATTTCATTTCTTGTCACCAAGGCGCCGTAGCCCATCGCCGCACCTAACGGCAGCGAGCCGACGTCACCCATAAAAGTCTGTGCCGGGTGACAGTTGAACCATAAAAATCCAAGTACCGCTCCCAAAATAGCGGCATAAAAAACGCAAAGCTCCCCCGCCGGTATCGCAGGCAAAAGCAGGTAACTGGACCAAGTGACGGCCCGCGAGCCTCCCATCGATTCCGAAGCAACGTAGCACAGCAGGGCCAGAACAAAGCTGACCATACCGACACAGCCGGCGGCCAGGCCGTCCATCCCGTCGGCAAGATTCACGGCGTTGCTGGTCGCCGTAAGATAAAACAAAGCAATGATAATGAACATCCAGTTGGCCAACGGCAGACTGTGACTGTAAAACGGCAGCCAGAACCTGATGCCGTCGGGAACTTTCGGATTGCCGTTCGCATCGAGTGCGGCAAAGTCTATATATAAAAAAGAGGCAAGCAGGACGGCCCCGCCGATTTGAAATACGAGTTTTTCCCAGACCTTCAAACCGTCGCGGCTGCGGTGACGAATATTGCTGGTAAGTTTCAGCCAGTCATCAACCCCGCCCAGAGCACCGAACCAGACCATTAGAAAAACCGCCTTGACCACATAAGGATTACAGACACCCTGCTCGGGATTGTATAACTTCGCCCAGAGCAATGTGCTTGCGACTACGGACAGAATAATAATCAGCCCGCCCATTGTGGGGGTATTGGCCTTTTCCTTGGTCAGCTCGTTAAGCGTGGCGTGATGGAACTCCGGGCGGTCGCCGATCTTTTTCCGCATCAGCCACCGGATAATCTTCGGACCAATAAACAGGGCAATCAACAGGCTGGTCAGCGTCGCAGAGACCGAGCGGAACAGCACGTTCTGATACGCGTAAAAACCGAATCGTTCACCGGCACGTAAATACCAAAGTAAATGGTATATCATCTGGCATCTCGATTTTACCAATCCCTTTACGAGACGGGTTCTTCGACAAAAAGCTCCTTAAGTTTCTCAACGGCCCTTTCCAGTGAGGCCGTACGCGAACCTTTCACTAATATTATATCGTAATCCTGGATAAATTCGTGCAGTTTATTACAGGCCGAAGGCGTATCTTCGAAACATTTTATCTGTAAAACATCCCGGGCGGACGCCTTTGCCGCCTCGGCGGCGATTTTCGCCAACGGCCCGATAGCCAAAACAAGCTCCACCTTAGCTTCGGCGATAAGCGTCCCTAACTCGATGTGCAACCTTTCGGCCTGTTGTCCTAATTCGGCCATCTCGCCGCAGATAAAAACCTTCCGCCACCGCCCCGCCGAATCGATACCGGCCAATATCTCTAAGGCGTTTTTCATCGATACCGGATTGGCATTGTAGCAATCGTTCAGGATTGTCAATGTCCCGACCTGTAAAAGCTCGGTCCGCATGGATACGGCAGGCAGAGTTTTAATCGCCCACGCAAAATCCACCGCTTCAATCCCGAACCGGCTGCAAACCGCCCATGCCGCAAGGGCATTTTCAATATTTCCAGAACCTGCCAACGGCAGATAAACTTCCACACCGTCAATTGTAAATCGTCCGACACTGCCGTCCGGGCGAATGTCACCGGCCTGATAGTCCGAGCCGTCCGATTTGCCGAACGTCAGAAATTTCAAACCGGCGGCCCGGCAGGTATCCACCAGTATCTTAAAATCCCCGTTGACAATCAAAACGCCGTCGGGCCCAAGACCTTCGGCAATGGATAATTTCTCCCGGACGATGGTCTGAATGTCACCGAAACCTTCCAGATGGGCCGGGTGAACATTCGTGACAACCGCGACATCGGGGGAGGCTATTCGAGTCAGGTGCGAAATTTCCCCGGGATGATTGCTTCCGATCTCGGCAACAACAATTCCTACGTCCCGCCCGGCACCGAGCAGGGTCAGCGGCAGACCGATCTGATTATTGAAACTTTTCGGTGAGCAATGAACGTTAAAGGTCCGGCTAAGGACATGAGCAACGATTTGCTTGGTGGTCGTTTTCCCCGCCGAGCCTGTTATTGCCACCACCTTGAAGCCCGCCTGTTTGCGATACCACCCGGCTAAAATCCCCAGCGATTCTATAGTGTCACGAACCCTTAGAATACACTTACCGGTGAAATCTTTCGTTTCGATGTCTCTTTCGGTAACGGCACAGACGGCACCTTTTGCTAACGCATCGCGGAGATAATTGTGGCCGTCGAATTTTTCACCGGCAATTGCAAAAAAACAGTCGCCGGCCTTAATGGTTCGCGAGTCGGTGCTGACGCCGGTACATACCTGCATCGCCTGCCCCGCTTCCACAATAGAGGCTTTTATTATCCCCGCCAAATCCTTAATCGAAATTTTTTTCATCTTTTCTTGTAATCAAACCTGTCTATAAAAACTTCCGACTAACACAGTATGCGCCTGCTTAGGCAAAAAATCAAGCGAATATGTCGGTTATCCGAGGCGGAAGATACAAACTTTATTATGTGAACCCCCTGTTCGATATGACAGTATTAATTAATAATGGTGACTTCGTAATAACCAGTAGAAGTTATACGAAAACGGCAGGGGCAAAAAAGTAATGTCGAAAAAAGAAAAAATGATTCGAAGCAGTATCCTGCGAACCGGCATAAAATTCGCCCTTGCGGTAATTTTGCCTTTCGTCCTCGCGACATCAAGCGCCCGTGGCCAAAATTCCCGTCAACCAGATGCTGTTTTAGCCCAAAACGGCCATGTCCCCGACGAAATTATTATCAAATTCGTACCGGGTACCCCCACCGAAGTAAAAAACGAAATAATCGGCATATACAACTGTACCGTCGTCGGTAAATGCAATTTCGCGGATTTGCAGTTGTTGAAAACCGCCGAACCGGAACAAAACGAGCAGATGCTCTCGATGTACCAAAGCCATGAAGAGGTCGAATACGCCGAGCTGAATCACTACTTCAGGCAATTCCTTGTCCCGAACGACGAACTTTATCCCTTACAATGGAATTTTTACAATGACACTGATGGTGGCGTTCATCTCGAAGCAGCATGGGACATCAAGACGGGTGACCCCAACGTCATTATCACCGTGCTGGATAGCGGTGTGGCTTACGAAGATTACGGGATATATCGGCTCGCTCCCGACCTGGCCCAAACGCGGTTTGTTCCCGGATATGATTTCGTCAACAACGACGCCCACCCCAACGACGATAACGGCCACGGGACACATGTCACCGGCACAATCGCCCAGTCAACCAACAACGGCATCGGCGTCGCCGGCGTGGCGTTCAACTGCACAATCATGCCGGTCAAGGTAATGAATTCCGAAGGAATCGGTACGACTTTCGATATCGCCGACGGCATATACTACGCGGCAAACAACGGGGCGAATGTCCTCAATATGAGCATCGGGACAGACTTCAACACGAGAACAATCAGAGAAGCTGTTCAATACGCTTACAACAACGGCGCGACAATCGTCTGCGCGATGGGCAACGATTTCGAACAGGGCAATCCACCCTCCTATCCGGCGGCGTACGACGACTATTGCATCGCGGTCGGCGCCACGCGCTTCGACCAAACGCGGGCGTTCTATTCCAATACCGGCAATCATATAGACATCGTCGCCCCGGGAGGTGACACCAGCGTCGATCAAAACGGCGACGGCAGCCCCGACGGTATCCTACAGCAGACATTCGTCGATGACCCGAATGATTTCGGCTATTATTTCGCCGCGGGCACATCCTCCGCCGCGCCCCACGTCAGCGGAGCAGCCGCCCTGCTGATTTCCAATGGCGTGACAGACCCCGATATGGTCCGGGAGGCCATCGAGCAAACCGTCGAAGACCTCGGTCCGCGCGGCTGGGACACGCAATACGGCTGGGGGCTGCTCAATATCGAAGCGGCTCTGAAATATTTCCAGGCAACGGCTGTAGTCACCGGTGACATTAACGGCGACCTTGTCGTGGATTTCGACGATATCGCCCTGCTGGCCGGACAGTGGCAGTACATCGCCATCACGCCGCTGGCAACCGATATCAACGGCGACCACATTGTCAATTTCACAGACTTCGCCCTGCTCGCACAGAATTGGAAAAGCCCCCCGCCGTAAAAAGTGAATATAATCCGGCCCAAAAACGAACGGCTATCAACTCCTTTTCATGATGGAGCGAATCGCCCCTTGGAGTTTCTCGGCCTTTTGCGAGCCTATAAGCAATTTCCTGCCGCCTTTGAAAACCAATTGCACACCTTTATTGCCGCTGACGTTGTACGCCCTTCCCCTTCCTGACAGGCCGCACCTGATGCCCCAGCCGCCGTACTCCCGGATCGGCTTATATCGCCGGGCGTAACATTCACTCAAATCATCCACGGCAAACTTCTTGAAATGAATATGAAAGGGAACAAATCGTATATACAAACCGTCCGCGCGGACCTCCGTCTCCAATTTCAAAAAGTAAAAAAGAGCCGCGATCGCTATCGGCACGCCTACCCCGGCAAGGATTATTATAACAAGCTCCGTCGTATTCGGCGGATTATAACCTCTCAATTCTTTATCCAAAGCAAAGACACTCAGCAACACCGCCAGAGCCATGGTTATATTAACCAGCCACCGAAGCCACGCGGCAAAACTCTGCTCTTCTCGATAAATTATTACAGCTTCCTTGTTCATCGTTAATCAATATTATTTTATCGACCGGCAGATAAAAGCTGCAAACTAATTCCGGATTGAAAAAGTATAGCCGTATTTCCAGCCTTTGCCGATAGTATCCTGCTCATATCCCTGGGCGAGCATTCTGCTTACCCATCGCCGGGCGGCCGTCTCGGAGGTGAATTGCTGCATTACTCTGAAATCGTGCGGACTTCCGCATTCGAGTTTCCTTCCTTTCGGCTCATCGGTTAGTCCTGCATACCTCATATACATTAATCCTTCGTAGGTTGATGCTCTGCCATTCTGTCACCTGTCTTCTGGATTCTGTCATCTGCTTTCTGTCTTTATTCTATCACCAGACACTGCGGGTGTCGATTATTTAGTGATATTCGGGAATTATTTTTCACAGCTTCCTTTTTATCCCGGCCACCTCGTGCAGCACGACACTGAGCGTCCCAATCACAAACATCCCGAAGACAATCAGCATCGGACCAAAGCCCCATACAATCCCGCAGCCTATCGCACAACCGGCCAGAGACCACATGTAAATCTCCCAAAAGCCGGTTTTATAGGACGATGTGAGTAACTCGAATATTTTCAGACCCGCTGCAAAACCCAGTCCCGTTACAATTGGTGCTAATATCCACATTACAGCCTGGGCGGCCGATCCGCCGAATCCTGATTTAGTTATCGGTATTGCGACAGCCATCCAACCTGTGTAGAAAACACCGGCGAAGATAACCGAAGGAGCAACTCTTCCCAAAACCGCCACCAATCTCTTTTTCGTCATCGCAGCTCTCCGCTTTTTTTGTGGCTATGGATGGATTTCATGGGATGTTGTCCTTTAGCCAGACTGCAAAATCATGCCCTTCCAGGTACAGTGACCATCCCTGTCCATCCGGATTCCATGAGCTTGGACCGATTTTAAGGGCGACCTTCTCACTGATTGTAGCTGCATAGAGGTCTTTTTGAGCCGCGATAATATTAACTGTGTTTTCGGAATTCAAACCCGCCTTTCTCCGAAGCGTTATTAGTTTTTCGATTATATTACGATAGGACGGTTCCCAGTCGAATAAATGGCACCAAAACACACAAGGTTTGCCCGGATGGGTCAACAGATAAACATAAGCCTGTTGAACCGTCTCCGTCGGGAACGGGTCATTGTGATTGGCCGGCTCGGTATCATGATTGTCCACGAACGTCACCGCCATTGAGGGCCAGAGACCGATCAGACCGGCACATTTTCCACCCTCAGTCTTCAGACAGGAGAAATCTTTTTCCGTCAGGGCCTTTTTGAGCAGCGCCCGCGTTGCAAAATCGAACACAGTACTTTTTCCGCTGGTACGGTTCGGCTGACCGTTTGCTTCATCCGGCTGACCGTAACTGCGATTAACCCAGTCTAGCAGGCCGCCCCTTGTCGCATCTGTAAATTCGGCCACAGAAAAGAGTGGACCGGTTGCATCATTATACATGCCGATATATCTGGGATTGTAGCCTGTCACCATGTCCCATCGCCAGCCGACAAAACCAACTTCTGTTTGAAGCCACTTGAGCCAGTGAATGATTTTCTGCTGAACAAGAGGATTGCTATGGTCTAAATCCCGCCCGCCGTCAAACCCGACACCGGTATCTTTTGCACCTGTGGGTTTCCCCTCACGCTGTTTCCATTCATCATCAGCACAAACCGCCTTTAGGTTGGCTTTTTGAATGTCGTCGGGATTAGTTACGCCTTCGGCCGCAAAGTTTGGATTGCGAAAATCAGCCCAGTTATTCAGCCCGCAGCGATGATTTACAACAATATCTGCTATCGCCTCAACCGGCCGAGGCCCTGAACGCAGGGAGATAACCGCCTTTTTGAGTTCTTCCATGGAGCCGTAATTGTTATTGAGATTATACCATTCCGTTGGCAGATAACCCTGTTTGTCGGCGCTGGCGGTCGACGGCGGAAACCAGACAACGTCAATTTGAAGCTGCTGGATGCGGGGTGCTTTTTCAGTGAGGATATTGTACCAGTCGAATTCGTGCGATCTCCAGTGAAAACCTTCCAGGAGAATTGTATCGACCTTTCCGCAATAGCAGGCTTTTTTCTGCATTACACCTCCTGTATTTTGTCGTCCGGCTTATGTCAACTCTCGTCCGTCGTCTTTCCTCCGTCGTCTGACTTCTGGCTTCTGTCACCTGTCTTCCGGCTTCTGTCTTTATTCTATCGTCGACCGTCGCGGACGGTGATTGTTTTATTAACTTCTATGCACTAAGCTTGACGGCCGTTCCGTAAACTAAAAGTTCGGACGCAGTACCCACAACACTTGTAGTCATATAGCGGACATTGATTACTGCATCCGCCCCCATTTGCTCCGCTGAGGCAATCATCCTGTTAATAGCAATTGTGCGGGCCTTTCCCATCATTTCCGTGTATTCAGTCAACTCACCGCCAAGGATAAGTCTGACTATGGCAGCCAGGTCCTTGCCGAGCCAGATAGCAAATACCGTGTGTCCCTGGGCCAGTCCTAAAATATCTGTGACTTTTCGGCCGGGTACCTCTGTAGAATTCAGAAGTAAAACACCTTTTTGCGACTGATCGACAACAAGCTCCTCCTTCGATGTTTTGTATTTGCTCTGTTCCAGAGCCAGTGTAACCAGGACTACAAGGATACCGCCAAGAAGACAGAATACTGCTATCCTCAACCACCAGGGTACGACTGGATCGTTGGCCGCCATCACATGCCAGGGCACACCGGCAAATATGGTAACAAACAGCCCTGCAACAAAGAATAGCGAACCGATTTGCTGAATTGTTTTCATAGCTTTCTCCTTAAAACTATATTCTAAAATAACAGACTTATAACCTGCAACGCGTTTAAATCAACGATATTTCCTTATTTTATTGGCCAGCCGTCGGGGGTGTCGATTGTTTCATCAATCTTCTTTATAATTTTAATAGTTTGTTAAATTCAATTAGTTAAAATTCTAATCAACAGAAATGTTTAATTGAGCTCTGATTTGTCCTTGGATTAAATTAATATTCTAAGCAGTGCATTGGCGTTTCCGAAAACCAAGTCGCGACATTCCTTCGCCTGCTCCAAGGTTATTGATTTACTGTGTGCCGCACCGTTTCTGAACGACTCAATGAATCGTCCCAAGCTCTTTGTGAATTCCCCTTCCAATAGACTTATACTCTTTTTATGTTTCCGCAGATGAGCAACAAACATTCCCAATACAGGGGCCGGTTTAACCTCGTGCCTAACTCGCAATAGAATATGCCACATCGCTCCCATAGTTAGAGGCTTATCTTCAGCGAGAAGCGCCCTCAACTCACTGACAGTGCGATCAACAACTCGCCGCTCTGACGGTGATAGCGGAATTGGACCGAAATCGCATTGATAAATGCTTTCATTAGTTAAAAGGCCATCCTGACGTAAAGATTCTTTGAATGAATCAAAGAATTTCTTGTGAAGGTGGCATTCAAGGCCCTTTGCATATTCGATCACAACTGGCGCATAGTCTGCGTGTCCAACATCCAGTCTTTCGAGTTCCTTAAGAAGGATTTCGCCGGTGCTTAAGAATCCTTTTACTTCATCATCTAAATGGTCCCATTTTTTCCCGAATATTTTTATAATATCCTCTAATTGGGCATCCCATCCGGTGTCCGGTGCGTATTTAGATTCCAGCATCCTTAATTCATGGGCTGTCTGACTGTTGAAAATGTCCATGTAGTCAGCAGGATCTGTCGGAGATTTGGCATCGCATTCATGTCTTGCATGTTGCGCTGCACCTATCGCTTTATTAATGTCGCTAAGTCCGAGAGCATACAAGATAGATTCGACATCTACTGATACTTTTTGCCGGATCGCCACCTCCTCAATGAAGAATTTCAAAGCAAGCTTGATGGCATCTTCCCCTATCTCCAACCGTTCATTTGATTGTGCGAAGTACGAAAAAAGAGTAAAGGCACCAGCTAACTTGATTGCATTCTGTCGGACACGAACACTGAACAGAATATCACTCCTGATTTGTGCCAGAACCAACTCTTGTGCTTTTTCTAATTCATGGAAAAAAGTATCGCGCAAGACAACTGTTTTTTTCTTGAATCGGTCTCTGACCAATGGATGCTCGGTCTGAATAGCATAAATAAGCGTCAGGTGATCGCGTATTTCACCGGCCAGGCGCATGCGCATTCTGCCCATTGCCAATTCTCTTTGATTACGAGACAATTCCCTTAGACGCTGCTTGGTCATACGATGCATGCGAACAAGCATACGGTCCTCTATGGCGTTGAAATTCGGGTCCGCTACGGTAACTCGGTAACCCATATTTTTGCTCATTTCCGTATTATAATTCGTCGAAAAGAAGCAACTGAACTGATAGGGGCCGATTGTCTCGACCTTGGTTTCATAACGAATCTTCCCCTGTTCCAATGCTAATTTGAGCGGCTCGACCATGCCTTTGTAACGAAACCAGTCGTTAAACTCGGTCACTACAAAGTTGAACCGCTTTCCTTGATAGGCTTCTCCGATCCTAATGAAATTCGCCGGGGTCATGCCGCCACAGTAGCGATTCAATCCCGGCAATCCGTGGGCACGTACGTTTTTTGCTTCGTCACCAAGCATCAGGTCTTTCACGGAGAAGGTTTTCCCAGTGCCAGGAGCGCCGAATAAGGCCAGGTGGAATCCAGTGCTGCCGGCTCGCGTACCTTCGGGATTGATAATCTCCGTTGCAGTCATTCCGTACTGGTGAGCCAAAGCCAACAGTATGTCGAAATATAGCATCGGCCCAAAAAGCTCTTCCAGATAGTGCGTAACCAAGCCAAGGCTCATGTGCTCACGGCCAAATTCCAGTGTCTCTTCGAGCCGATTTGCAAGCACGTCACGAAGGTAATCCTCGAATTCCTTTTCCATCTGCTGCACAAAAGCCAGCTCAGCTTGTGCCGCCTCGGAATTGATTACAGGAAGCTCCTGACTTCTTGGTGAATCCAACACTCGCCGCAGCAAAGAAACCATTTCTCCGTAAAGCCCATACGTTGTAGTATCTTTTGCAGTGCCGGGAAGCTTACGAATAAGCTTGAAGCCAAGCAAACTATCCAGCGTATTCCTCCATCGTTTGAACCTGGCTTTGATTACGGTGAAGTCGGCCTGGAAACCAGGCTGATTGAGAAAATACTCCAGAACCTCGCGGGCTTCTCGTTCGGCTGTGAAACATTTCAGGATATCTATCTCTAATTGTTCCCAGACGTTCCCCGGCCGGAGATTCCAGTTCTGAATGGTATAGTACTGACCGAAATAGTTTTCAGGAAAAGTCGCCGGGCGCTTCATATTCATGCCCAGCATGTTCCGGGTTGTGCCGTTTATGGCCTCAAGAAACTGTTCCTCACTCAGGCTGTTTGCGTATGATTGCGCCTGAATAACGCTCATGCTCAGACATTGCTGTAATAGCTCTCGCCGTTCCTGCAATTGGTCAGGAGACAGGTTCATTGTTGACCTCCGTTGATAAAGTGTTTTATCTTCTCAAAATCAACCTTTGCGGCCGCATGACGGATGTCCAAATCCTCAAGATAGATATACCCGATTTTCTTGTGAAGTCCGTCTTTTCTGTTGGCCGGCGAGCCAAGTTTGCTGCGTACTTCGTTACCTCGCGATTTTGGCACAACCAGATAGAGTTCAATCTCTGACTCCGGCGCAGCAGTCAACAGATTTCTGAACCTGTCTATCCCGCTGGTAATAGTGGTTGTTCGTTCAACCTCGAATGCGGCCACAATTCCCTTACCGCTGTTGTGCCATATCACGTCTATCTGTTCAATAATGTCACGGGCCGCCTTGGGCATGCCTTGTACCCGCTGTGGCAGGTCACTGCTCATTTGTCTGAACTCGGCGTATTTTGTCTGCTCCGTCTTGCCGATGTGCGCCTTAAGGTTACGCATTCCAGCCATTTCCATCAATCGCGCAATCGCAAGGTCATGATCGGACTCCTCACTGGTAGCCAGTCGATACTCCACATCCGCCCCGAGTTCAGCGAAAAGCTTCTCTCGCTCTATATCTTCTTTAAGCTTCCAGACCTTTCGTCCCGCTTTGGCCTTGCTTACCTTACCGGCTGCGGCTTGAGAAATCGGCACCAATTGGGCAATGCTATTTAGGACCTGCTGGATTTCCCTTGCATCGGCCATGTTGGAGTTGATTAGATTCTCATAGATGATATTAAGAATATCGTCCTGCGTGGCGAATCCGCGAGCGTAAAGAAATCGCTTGATAAGATATTCGATCCTTGCTTCCACCGGGACAAAATCCAATTCCCCATAAGATGCCTTGTAGTGCTGCCTGCTGTACTCTTCAAGGGCCTGTTTCAGCTCATCGCCGGGACTTCCTTTTAAATACCACTTGCCGTCCTTTTCCTCAAAATTATTGGAGAGGTACGGAATAAGCTCTTTTTCACTTATTTTGTCTAAAAGACTATTATTCAATAACCACGGCATCAGCTTCATATAGATAAGCGATAGCGACGCCCCTTTGTGGTGAAGAACAACCTCCGCCGCCAACCGCTCAATCCGTCGACCAATCTCAGCGTGCTCAATAGCCTTAAACTCCGACTGCTTATCCACCTTCTGAAACGACAGAATAAAGTCACCGAGCATCGAACCACTTCGACGAGTGTTTATTGTGTGCTCGTAGAGTTTTATAGCGG
>CAYSKI010000036.1:0-37008 GCA_964431695.1 uncultured Pirellulales bacterium
AGTAGCTCAATTGGCAGAGCGTCGGTCTCCAAAACCGAAGGTTGGGGGTTCGATCCCCTCCTGGCCTGCTTTGAAGCGAGATGATTAGTTACGCTTCATTAAGAAACGGGGTAAATATGTTTTTTGATATATATAAACGTGGACAGGGCAAATATACGAGACTTTGCAGTGCATTTGCCGCGGCTATAATCATTGGCCTGGGTTGTCTGCAGCTCTATTACGAATTGGAGGCAGCGTCATGGAGTATTAGCAATAAAGCATCCCTGTGGATAGCGACGATGGTTCCTACGGGATTGTTTGTTATCCTTACTCTGTTGGTTTTTTGGTTGGTGAACAAGCATCAGGTTGCGGATTTTTTAATCGCCGCTGAGGGCGAGATGAAAAAGGTTAGTTGGTCGAGTAAACAGGAAATAGCCGTTTCAACGTTTATCGTTATCATAGTAGTGGTTATTATGGCTATACTTCTTGGAACCGCCGATCTTAGCTTTCAAACTTTTTTTATGTGGCTCTTTAGCTAAGCATTGTCTCTCAAGAGAGATATGAAATAAGGTGTTAATATGCAGTGGTATGTATTGAGAGTTGCGGCGAATAAAGAAGCCCAGGTTAAAGATACTCTTATACAGAAAGTGGAAAGAGAAGGCCTGACTGATCTTATTGGCAGAATTGAGGTTCCCGTTGAGCGAATAAAGCGTATCCGCGGCAACAAACAGACGGTCCATAAGCGGAAGCTGTATCCGGGTTATGTCTTTATGGAAATGGAATCTACCGAGGACGGCAGGGTCCCGGAAAAGGCCTGGTTCATGATTAAAGGGACCGCCGGAGTCGGTGATTTCATCGGAACAGAAGGTATTCCCACACCTATGCGCGACACGGACGTAGCGAAGATGCTTTTGGAGGCCGAAAAACCTGAAGAGGCTCCGAGTATTAAAGTAGAGTTTACAAAAGGTGATATGATTAGAATCCGGGAAGGTGCCTTTGAGAACTTTGAAGGTGTCGTAGATTCGATTGACACCGATCGCGGAATTGTAAAGGTGATTGTTACCATTTTTGGTAGAAGCACACCGCTGGATATAGAATATTGGCAGATCGAAAAATTGTGATAATGAGGGTGATTACAAACTCGGACACACACCGGAAATCGAGAATTGAAGGTAAATAATGGCGAAGGAAGTAGCAGTAAAGATTAAATTACAGGCGCCTGGCGGGCAGGCAACACCGGCTCCGCCTATTGGACCTGCGTTGGGTCAGCACGGTGTTAATATAGGCCAATTCGTCTCACAGTTCAATGAAAGAACAAGGGAGTTGAACGGGACAATTGTGCCGGTTGTTATAACTGTGTTTGCGGATAAAAGTTTTACTTTCGATGTTAAAAGTCCGCCGGCAGCGGTTTTACTCAAGCAGGCTGCCGAGATTGCGAAAGGAAGCGGCACACCAAATAAAGAGAAAGTCGGACAAATCAGTGCCGAGCAGGTGCGGAAAATCGCTGAAACCAAGTTCGAGGATTTGAACGCATACGATATTGAGCAGGCGGAAAAAATAATCAGGGGCACCGCAAGAAGTATGGGTATAGAAATAAATGATTGATAAGTTTTAAGAGAAATATTTGCAATTTGAGATATTAGTTATGCAAGACAGAAGCAAAAGATACAAAAAAGAAGCACAACAGTCGAGCAAAGAGACTTTAAATATTGCTGAGGCGGTGGAAAAGGTTAAATCTTTCAAGTCTGTAAAGTTTGACCAGAGTGTAGAATGTGTGTTGCATCTGGGCATCGATTCGAAACAGGCCGATCAGACGGTGCGGGGTTCGTTGTCCCTGCCTCATGGGATTGGGAAAAAGAAAACCGTCATAGCATTCTGCGAGG
Organism: uncultured Pirellulales bacterium; assembly: GCA_964431695.1. Taxonomy (GTDB): domain Bacteria; phylum Planctomycetota; class Phycisphaerae; order Sedimentisphaerales; family Anaerobacaceae; genus JAFGPS01. Next base: position 1,863 of record CAYSKI010000036.1, read on the forward strand.
ATTCCGATATCGAGGCGGCCCAAAAGGCCGGGGCTGTTGAAGCAGGTTGCGATGAGTTGATTAAAAAGATATCCGATGGCTGGCTGGATTTTGATGTTGCGGTTGCCTCTCCGAGGGTAATGGGTAAAGCAGGCAAGCTCGGCCGGGTTCTTGGACCGCAGGGTAAAATGCCGTCACCAAAAAACGGTACTGTGACGAACGATGTTCCTAAAGCGGTGGCTGAATTTGCTGCGGGGAAAATCGAGTTTAGGAACGATGCCGGCGGTAATGTCCATGTCGTGGTCGGTAAACAAAGCTTCGAAACACAAAAACTTATAGATAATATAGAGGCATTTGTTTCACACATTAAGAAGATTAAGCCGGTTTCTGCAAAAGGCACATACATCAAGAAAATGTGTATATCTGCTGCCATGAGCCCGAGTGTAGCAGTTAATTACTGAAGGTTTTTATTTATTATCGATACGTGAAAACGAGAAAAGAAAAATGAGCAAGTATGTAAAAGCATTACTGCAGGCGGAGCTGGAAAAGAAAATTGATGATGAGAATATCAGGGACTTTTTGATTGTAAGTATCAAAGGCCTTGACGGAGTTGACAATAATTTAATCCGGGGAGAGCTTAAAGAAAAGGGTATTCGATTATCGGTAGTTAAGAACTCCCTGTTTAAAAAAGCTTTGCACAATCGTCAAATGAACCCAGCGGCGGCATTGTTTGATGGTCCCTGTACTATTGCTTATGGCGGTGACAGTATCGTTGATGTGGCAAAGGAGCTGGCCGAACGGGCCGTGAAAAATCCTGTTATACAAGTCAAGGGAGCGTTTCTTGACGGCATTGCACTGGATGCCAGGCAGGCTGAGTCGCTTTCAAAGATGCCGACACGAGCGGAGCTGCTGGGCGAGATTGTTATGTTGTCTCAGTCCGTTGGCCGTAGGTTGGCTGCTGTTATCGGTGCACCTGCAGGGATTATTGCGGGTTGTATAAAGACAAAAGCGGAAGGTGAGGAAAAACAAGCAGCGTGAGACTAGAATATTAAATTGCTTGCGTGGCTGTCCCTGTCTTTGTAAAGGGGGTTAAACGAAACGACGGAGTTTCGGCTACCACCAGGCCTTATATGATAGGAGTTTTTGGAAATGACAGAACAAGAGAGCCAAACCAAAGAAGCTGAACAGACAAAAGAAGATACCAAAGGGAAAAAATGGAGCAGCGACACAAAAAAGCTCGGTGATAAAATAGTCGCTCTAACGTTAATGCAGGCTAAAGAGTTGGGTGACTATCTCAAGGATGAATACGGTATTGAACCTGCCGCTGGTGGAGCCGTTATGATGGCAGGTCCTGCCGTTCAGACGCAATCTGAGGAGAAGGCGGAAAAAACGAGTTTTAATGTAGTTCTTAAAGAATACGGTGATAAGAAGATACAGGTTATAAAAGAGGTCAAATCTATCACCGGCCTGGGCTTAAAAGAAGCCAAGGAGCTTGTCGATAATCTTCCGAAGACGATTAAAGAGGGACTCAGTAAAGAAGAAGCCGAAACTTTACAAAAGCAACTCGAGATTGTCGGCGCAGTAGTGGAATTGAATTGAGCGGGAGCATGATACATGAGCTTGCAGTTTTGAATTCCGGAAGGAAGTTCGGGACAACTGCATAATGTTGTTTCTGCGTAGCGATTGGGACGTATAATGTTGGAGATTACAAATGCGTGAGATTATTGCTGGACAAACCGAACGTTGTTTTGGCAAACTCCCCGATATTGTTGAGATTCCGAATCTGGTTGCGATACAAAAGAAAAGCTATGGTGGATTCCTGCAAAGAGATGTGGCACCGACAAGGAGAAAACCTGTCGGGCTCGAAGCACTTTTTCGGGAGACATTTCCTATCGAAAGCTACGATAAGAAAATGATTCTGGAATACCTCTACTATGAGCTGGAGAAACCTCATTATACCCCGGTTCAGTGCCGACAACTGCGATTGACTTATGGATACCCCTTAAAGATATGGTGTCGTTTGCGCTCAAAGGAGGGTGAGGATTTGGCCGAACAGGCAATGTACCTCGGTGAAATACCGGTCATGGTGGGCGGCGGCGAATTTATTATCAATGGTGCAATAAGGGTTATAGTGAGCCAGCTTCATAGAAGTCCGGGTGTTGATTTCCTCATTGAGAGCAAAGAAGGTGACAGAGTTTTGCATGGCGGCAGGGTAATCCCCGAAAGAGGCAGTTGGATCGAGATCAGTGTTACGAACAAAGACACTTTGGTCGTGAGGATCGACCAGTCCAGCAAGATACCGGCGACTGTTTTTCTGCGTGCAACAGACGAAGCTTACGGAACTACAGAACAAATCCTGCGATTGTTTTACCCGACGGAGAAATTGCCGGTAAACAAGCTTATGCCTAATATGTGGGCGGTTGAGCCGATTGTCGATAGAGAATCCGGTGAAATCATCGTGGAAGCAGGTGGGCAAATCGGCGATAAAGCTTCTCTGATACAGGCTGCACTTACGGAACCGAAGACTAAAGGTTCCAAGAAACAAAAGAAGTCCAAAGCTTCCAAGAAAACCTCGGCTGCCGTCGAGGTAATCAAGGATGTTCGAGACACCATCATTTTGAATACTCTTGCAGAGGATGATTGCCAGAGTCATAAACAGGCGTTATTAAAATTTTACATGAGATTAAGGCCCGGTAATCCGCCCAATGAAGAAAAAGCACAGGCTTTCTTCGCGGAGAAATTTTTTGACTCGAATCGATATCGCCTTGGTAATGTAGGCAGGTTCAGATTAAATCGCAAGTTTGAACAGACTATAGACGAAAATGAGATGACGCTCAGGCCCGAGGATTTTCTCAATACGATGAAGTATATTGTAGGTTTGCGTAATGATCGTGGCGAGATTGATGATATCGACCATCTGGGCAACAGAAGACTGCGTACTATTGACGAGCTTGCTGCCGATGAAATCAGAAAAGGATTGCTTAAACTGCGCAGAACTGTGCAGGAACGGATGAGTATGAAACGGGACTCTGAAGATTCACTTCACATTGCTGATCTAGTGAATTCCAAGAGCGTATCGAGCAGCATAAATTATTTCTTTGGTCGCGGTGAGTTAAGCCAGGTTGTTGACCAGACCAACGCTTTGAGCCAATTGACTCATGAAAGGCGTTTGTCGGCTCTTGGACCGGGCGGCTTAAATAGAAGGCGGGCTGGCTTTGAGGTTCGTGATGTTCATATTAGCCACTATGGCAGAATATGTCCTATCGAAACGCCCGAAGGGACAAATATCGGTCTGATTGCTTCATTGGCGATTTTCGCCTCTATTGATGCATACGGATTTCTGCTTTCTCCTTATCGTAAAGTGAAAAACAGTAAGGTTATCGATGAAGTGGAATATTTACGTGCGGACGAGGAGATGAAGGCAATATTTGCGCCTCCGAGCGCGGTGGATCCTAAAAGCGGTAAAATAACAGAGGGATTGGTCCTTGCAAGGAAAGCCGGCGAATTGGCACATGTTTCCAGCGAAGAAGTGAATTACGTTGATATTTCACCGAAGCAGATTGTCGGTGTCTCCGCTTCACTGATCCCGTTTTTGGAGCATGACGATGCAAACCGAGCTTTAATGGGCTCGAATATGCAACGACAGGCTGTTCCTTTGCTGAGGACTGAGCCGCCTTTGGTCGGGACAGGCATGGAAAGTGTTGTTGGACTAAACTCCAGTATGGTGGTTCGTAGCGAAACCTCCGGTACGGTTACTTCGGTGGATGCAACGAAAATTGTGATTAACCATACCGACGAATATGATCTCGAAAAATTCATAGGTTTGAACGAGAGAACCTGCCTCAATCAAAAACCGATCGTTAAACTTGGCGATAAAGTTAAAAACGGACAGATCATTGCAGACGGTGGGGGAACTGCTGATGGCGTGTTGGCTCTTGGCAAAAATGTCCTCGTAGGGTTCGTTTCATTTGATGGATTTAACTTTGAAGATGCCATCATTGTCAGCGAAAAGCTTTGTAAAAATGATAGTTTCACAAGTATTCATATCGATGAATTTACGGCTGAGGTCCGTGAAACACGTCTTGGCAAGGAAGAGTTCACCCGTGATATTCCCAATGTCAGTGAAAAGGCGCTGCGAAACCTTGATGAGAATGGCGTTATTCGTGAGGGGACAAGAGTATGTACGGGTGACATTCTGGTAGGTAAAGTTGTTCCCAAGAGCAAGACGGAGCTGACACCCGAAGAAAAGCTATTGCACGCTATATTCGGCAGGGCCGGTGAGGATGTGAAAAATGACTCGCTCGAGTTGCCCAGTGGGTACGAGGGCATTGTAATAAAAACCGAACGATTCACCAGACGCGGAGCTGGGACGGACGAGCAGAAAAAAGCGCTTGCAGTTCAGATAAAAGAATATGAAAAGCAGATGAGGGCGAAGGAATGTGCCTTGTTCAGGCAGATGATCAAGACTATTCACGACAAATTCGAAGTCAATATTGTCGATCCGTCCACACGTCAGAAAGTTGGTGCAAGTTCTGATAACGAAGTTATTTATGAGCAGATCGAAAACTTCAATGTCAAATGGATTAGGCCGGCTTCACTTCGGGATAATGCCCAGAAGATAGTCGATAAATTCTGGAGCAAGATAACCGAAATCCAGGAAGAAAAGAAACAAAGGATTGCAAATTTAAAACATGGCGACGAGCTGCCCAGCGGTGTATTACAAATGGTCAAAGTGTATGTGGCGATCAAAAGGACATTGTCGATCGGCGACAAGATGGCCGGACGTCACGGCAACAAGGGAGTTATTGCCAAGATTATGCCCGAAGAGGATATGCCGTTTCTTGGAGATGGCACGAGCCTCGACATATTGTTAAATCCCCTCGGTGTTCCAAGTCGAATGAATGTTGGCCAGATTCTCGAAACACATCTCGGCTGGGTCGCTAAGGTTCTTGGCTTTAATGCCATAACTCCGGTCTTTGACGGTGCCACCGAAGATGATATCCAGAAATTGACCCAGGAAGCAAATGAGCTTATGAGTGCACGAAAGACCGAGCTTCGCCAGGATAAACAGGTGCCACCGGCCGATGAGTTTTTTATTAATATTCCTGATATTTTGAAGACTCAGTTATATGATGGCAGGACGGGCAAACCGTTTGATCAGAAGGCGACGATTGGGTACATTTATATGATGAAACTCCATCATCTCGTTGACGACAAGATTCATGCAAGGGCCACAGGACCGTATAGTCTGATCACACAACAGCCGTTGGGCGGAAAGGCAAGGACCGGCGGGCAACGGTTTGGGGAAATGGAAGTCTGGGCGCTGGAAGGATACGGTGCCGCCTTTACCCTGCAGGAAATGCTCACCGTCAAAAGCGATGATGTTGAGGGCCGGACAAAAATCTATGAATCGATGGTCAAGGGACAAAACACCCTTGAAGCAGGAACTCCTCTGTCCTTCGACGTATTGTGTAATGAAATCAGGGGGCTTGGGCTTAATATTCAACTTGAAAAGAAACGGCTTGGGAGCTCCGCTCTCTAAGTGAATGGTTATTTAATTGCCGACTTTCTATAGTCATTAGTAAGGGGCTTATAAATGTTAGGAAGTATTTACGACCGCATTAATGATTACGGCTCAGTAAAGATTTCGTTGGCCAGTCCTAATGATATTCGGAGCTGGTCTTTTGGCGAGGTACGAAAGCCGGAAACAATCAATTATCGTACGTATCGCCCGGAAAAAGACGGCCTGTTTTGTGAGCGAATTTTCGGACCCGAACGTGACTGGGAATGTGCGTGTGGAAAATATAAGGGGACAAAATTCAAGGGTATTATATGTGACAGGTGCGGCGTCAAAGTCACGCATAGCCGTGTTCGAAGAAAACGCATGGGGCATATTAATCTCGCGGCGCCGGTAGTGCACATTTGGTTTTTTAAGGCTATTCCGAACAGACTGGGAACCCTTTTAGCGATGAAAAGCGCCGACCTCGAAAAAATTATTTATTTTCAGGAATACGTCGTCACCGACCCAGGACAAAGTCCTTTGAAAGTAGGGCAACTGCTAAGTGAAGAAGAATACAGAGACGCTACGAATAAATACGGCAAATCCTTTAAATCATTTATGGGTGCCGAAGCCATCAAGGCTCTGTTGGAGAATCTTAATCTCGATGATATAGGCGGCCAGCTCAGACAAACTATCACTAAGACCAACAGCAAGCAAAAGATAAAAGATCTGACAAAGCGGCTTAAGATCATCAACCAGGTCAGGAACAGTACTAACAAAGCTCAATGGATGGTGCTTGAAGTTATACCAGTTATTCCTCCGGACTTGAGACCTCTGGTTTTACTTGAAAGGGATAATTTTGCGACCAGTGATCTGAATGACCTGTACAGGAGAATTATCAACCGAAACAACAGACTGAAAAAGTTGATGGATCTTAACGCCCCCGAGGTAATTATCCGCAACGAGAAAAGGATGCTGCAGCAGGCGGTGGATTCGCTGCTCGACAACGGGCGTTGCAGAAGGTCTGTTCTTGGCAGCAATAATAGGCCCTTGAAATCATTGACGGATATGATTAAGGGAAAGCAGGGGCGGTTCCGTGAGAACCTGCTCGGTAAGCGCGTGGATTACTCGGCTCGTTCGGTCATTGTTGTGGGACCCGAGCTTAAGCTCTTTCAATGTGGTTTGCCGAAAAAGATAGCTCTCGAATTATATCAACCTTTTATTATCCGCAAGCTTAAGCAACATGGATTGGCCGATACGATTAAAAGTGCCAAAAGGATGATCGAGCGGCGTGACGAACAGGTATGGGATATTCTCGAGGAAGTTATCCATCAGCATCCCGTCCTGCTGAACCGGGCTCCTACTCTTCACCGAATGGGTATTCAGGCTTTCGAGCCGGTATTAGTAGAAGGTAACGCCATCAAGCTTCATCCTCTTGCCTGCAAAGGTTTCAATGCCGACTTTGACGGTGACCAGATGGCGGTGCATTTACCGTTGAGCGTCGAAGCTCAGGCGGAAACTCATATTTTGATGATGACTACATCCAATATTTTCTCGCCGGCAAATGGCTCTCCGATGGTTGGGCCTTCTCAGGATATGGTGATGGGCAATTACTATCTGACCTATGCACAACATGGTAGTGTCGAAGAAACCGGGAAATTGAGGCTGTTCAGAGATCCTTTTGAGGCAATAATGGCCCTTGAGGTAGGTAAAATTGGTTTGCATACGAAGATTTTGGTTCGACTTGGAAAAAGTGTCAAAGTGGTCGGTGAATCGGCAGTTTCAAATTCAGGGATTATTGAAACAACGGTCGGTCGGTGCATATTTAACGATATGCTTCCGGGAGGAATGCCGTTCTATAATGTTACGATGTCCCAGAGAAGGCTGAGTCGGGTAATTAGCGACTGTTATGAATATACCGGAGCATCTGAAACGGTGGTATTGCTCGATCAGATTAAAAATCTGGGCTTTAAATATGCCACACTGGCAGGGCTTAGCTTTGGGATTACAGATCTTAAGATTCCTCATAGAAAACAGGAGATTATCGAAGAAACAGAAAATAAGGTCGGAAAAATATATAAGAATTATCATGACGGCGTCTTAACCGAAGGCGAGCGGTATAATCAGGTTGTTGATGCGTGGACGAACGCACGAGTAGCGGTTACGAACGAAATGATGCGGGGTCTTAAAGAGGATACGACGGCCGAGGGCCGACCTTACCTGAATCCGATATATCTTATGAGTGATTCCGGAGCAAGAGGAAGCGTTGATCAGATTCAACAGCTTGCGGGAATGAGAGCGTTAATGGCTAAACCGAGTGGAGAGATTATTGAGACACCAATCAAATCGAACTTCCGCGAGGGTTTGACTGTTCTTGAGTACTTTAGCTCCACTCACGGAGCGCGCAAGGGTTTGGCCGATACGGCATTAAAGACGGCTAATTCCGGTTATCTCACTCGTAAGCTTATCGATGTGGCGCAGAATGTAATTGTTATTGAGCGTGATTGCCAGACCCTTCAGGGGATCACTAAAAGTGCTGTCAGTCCGCCAAGGGCGGAGGCGATTGATGTTCCGCTGTCTCAACTGATTATCGGCAGAACAGCCAGAGACAATATTCGTAATCCTATAACCGACGAAATGATCGTTCGTGAGAACGAGGTTATTAATGCTGAAGCGGCGGAAAAGATCGAAGCTCTGGGTCTTGATGCCATCAGAGTCAGAAGCCCCCTGACATGTGACAGTCCGTTTGGAATCTGTGCAAAGTGTTACGGATGGGATATGAGCACAGGGCAATTGGTTGAAGAAGGCTCGGCCGTAGGTATTGTCGCGGCACAGTCGATCGGCGAGCCGGGAACACAGTTAACACTAAGAACATTCCATACCGGCGGAGTAGCCTCGAGAGCTATTCTTGAAAGGGAACAAAAAGCGACACATGCCGGGCAGGTGCGTTATCGCGATATTAATGCTGTTGAAATTCAGCAGAGCGGCGGAAAAGTGTCCGTTATTGCCCTCAAGAGAAACGGCGAAATAGCCATTCTTGATGCAAAGGAAAGAGAACTTGACCGGTTCAAAGTGCCATATGGCGCCACTGTTTTTGTTAAGGATAATAGTAAGGTAAAAACCGGCGTGCCGTTGTTCGGTTGGGATCCCCACCGTACACCGATCCTGGCGGAAGTAGCCGGTTCTATACGGTTTGTTGATATCATCGAAGGTGAGACGATTGGTATTGAAGAAGAAAGAAAAGGACAAGCGGGAAAACCGGTGGTAATCGAACACAAGGGTGACAAGCATCCACAGATCATTATTGAAGACAGTGACGGTAAAATACTTGATGTGCATTATTTGCCTGCGGGTGCAAGAATCGAGGTTGTTGAGGGTCAGAATGTCCAAGCCGGCCAGTTACTTGCTCATCAGCCCAGAGCTACCGGCGGAACACAGGATATAACCGGGGGCTTACCGAGAGTTACCGAAGTATTTGAGGCAAGAAAGCCCAAAGATCCTGCTGCTATGGCGGAAATCAGTGGTCGAGTCGAGTTAAGGAGCGACAAGCGCAAGGGCAAGATGACGATTATTATCAGAAGTGAAAGCGGTATGGAAAAGGAACACCATGTTCCTCGGGACAGACATCTGAACGTTCATACCGGCGATTATGCCGAAGCCGGTGACGCTCTTACCGATGGCCCGCTGGTGCCGCACGATATTCTGAGGATTAAAGGTGAGGAAGCGTTGCAAAGATATTTGACGATAGAAATTCAAAATGTCTATCGTTCCCAGAATGTAAATATCAATGATAAGCATATTGAAATTATTTGTTCTCAGATGATGCGAAAGGTGGAAATTGAATCTGTGGGTGACAGTTCGTTTCTGCCGGGCGAGGTTGTTGACAGGTTTTTATTCAAAAAAGAGAACGAAAAACTGACTAATAGTCTTAAAATAGCCGACCTCGGAGACGTGTCCGATTTCGAGCTGGGTCAGATTATCAGTAAAGAGGAGCTGGCCGGCAGTAATGAAAAGATGGAAGGTATCGGCGGCCGCGGTGCCACAGGTAAGAAACCGAGACCTGCAACCGCCAAAACATTACTTTTGGGAATCACCAAGGCTTCGCTGTGGTCTGAGAGCTTTATAGCTGCAGCCAGTTTTCAGGAGACAACCAAAGTTCTCACCGAGGCGTCCTTGGCGGGCAAGATAGATGAGCTTCATGGTTTGAAAGAAAACGTAATACTCGGTCACCTGATACCCGCCGGTACGGCTTTCAAGCCCCATTTGGAAATAAAGGTCAAACATCTTGTCGAAGCTCCGCTGCCGAAGGAATTCGAGGAAGTGGCGGAAATCAGGGAAGCCAAAGAGGCCGAAGCAAAAGCTGAGGCTGCGGTCAGGGAAGCGCTGGGTATCGAATGAAACAAAGGCCTTTTCGTTAAAAATGTATGAATTATCAGGAAAGCGGGGCGGCTATTTGTTTTGTTGTTGATGATTGTTTCTGCGTAACCGCTTCGCTAAAGTGGCTATGGATTTCAATTCCTGAACATCCAGCGGTGTTCCGTGTTGTTTTGAATTGCCCCTGTTTTTTATTTCTTTTGCCGTTGGTTCTTCAAGCAGGTTTTGATTGTTGGCTATTTCCTGCCGGGATTGTTCCTTGGGGGTGATCAAATCTGCAGTTTGTTGCTTTGCGACCTTTTGGGTATGTTCATCTTCGGGAATATTTTCTCCTTGCTTTTTATTAGTGACAGTGTTATTGACGGTTAGTTGTTTCATGCTGTTATCTGCTTGTTCGCCCTGTTGAATTTCCTGGATTTCAAAGGTTTGAGGCATAGAAAGCCCAGGATTAATATTATATTCCGGATGCTCGCATTCTTTGGCTCCAACGGGAGTTTGTTGGCTGGAGGTTGTTAACTCGGAGATTTTCTTCTGGAGCTTTTCCTCTGTTCGTTTGTATTTGGTGACTTCGCGTCTAAGTAGTCTGATTTGCTCTGTAGCCTTTCTCCATTCTTTAGTAGTCTGTTTCCAGTTTGGTTTTTCATCTTTTAGGGATTTTGCAGGAGCCGGGGCTGGTTTGTGCTGTTTGGTATCTTCGACTTTGGGGTGACTTTCTCGATGGCTATAGAGCTTTTTACCGATGATTTCCGGTTGATTTATGTTCTGGATCGTACGTATCGGTCTGACCTTAGCTTTGCGCCGACGTCTCGAAATCAGAATTAACAAAATAATGATTGCTGTTACTATTATTAGTAACTGCCCTTTTTCCAATCCCAGTTCCGACATATATTGCAGGAATTTCCTTATAGCAATATCTATTGCATCCATTATTTGTTTCCAAAACTAAGGTCGATTATGAATCCTTTTATTTCTGCTTTTTTAAAAAGACAATTGTTTAGATAATAAAGAATTCATCAGCCTCCGCTCCTGCCAAGAAACATATTACATGTCATACATACTTTATCAGATGGAATATTGTAAGTCAAAGAGAAATATTATCCGGATTTAGTAAGTTGTGGCAGTGTTGCGGGAATATTGTCGATAATAACGTAGGTTATGGATGTTCCGATATTATGTATATTATTTGTGGATTTTCAGCGAAATGAGGACCGAATTCGGGATAGCCGGATTTGGAGATGTTTGCCTGGTTAATCTCCGGGATTTTGAAGAATAAAATCCGGTATTTTCGCCTATTTTGAAAAAAAATTCAATCAGGGCGTAAAATTTGTTGGAATTTGTGCGGTTAATGCTACAATGTTGGTTTTATTGATAATTTAACAAAATATATTAAGACATGGAACTGTAGAAATTATGCCGACAATAAATCAATTAGTCAGACGTCCGAGGGCTAAGTCTAAAGGCCATAAGCGGGTATCCGATATCAGCGGATCACCGCAGAAACGAGGTGTGTGTTTGATTGTAAGAACTCAGACACCGAAGAAACCGAATTCCGCTTTGCGCAAGATTGCCCGAGTTAGATTAACGAATGGCAAAGAAGTTACGGCTTATATACCCGGTATCGACCATAATCTTCAGGAGCACAGCACGGTTATTATTCGAGGGGGTCGTGTCAGGGACCTGCCTGGTGTGAGGTACCATATCGTACGTGGAGTTCTGGATTGTGCCGGTGTGTCTAACCGCAAACAGGGCAGGAGCAAGTACGGAGCAAAAAAGAGTAAATAGTGTGGAATTTGACAGTTACCGAAAACTGATTATGAAAGATAAAGTCTGACCGAGAATCGAATATGAAAAGGTTTACCGCTTCAAATCAACAATTACAACCTGATCCCAGGTATAATAGTAAATTGGTCTCCAAGTTTATTAACTGTTTGATGCTGGAAGGCAAGAAAAGCACCGCGCAGCAGATTTTTTACGATGCTATGAACATCATAGGTGAAAAAGTTCAGGATGCCGAAACGCTTGAGGTATTTGAGAAGGCTGTGAACAATGTGAAACCGTTAATCGAAGTTCGCAGCAAACGGGTCGGCGGGGCGAGTTATCAGGTGCCGATGCAGGTCAATGCAAAGCGCCAGCAATCCCTTGCTTTCAGATGGATTTTGACCTCAGCCAGATCCAAGAAGGGTAAGCCAATGTGCCAGCGTCTTGCGTCTGAATTGATGGATGCTTATAAGGAACAGGGTGGTGCAATGACTACCCGAGAGAATGTGCACAGAATGGCAGAGGCAAACAAAGCTTTTGCTCATTTTGCCTGGTAATAATTGTTTTTTACTACTGCCACGGTAAGTTTACGAAAATGACCGTGGCAGTTTTTTTTATCCGCTGCTTATGGTCGGTTATTGTCATTCGAGCCATTAAGCAGGGCTTATGAGTTCCAAGATGGGTACACTGGCAAATTTACGCAATATCGGAATTATGGCTCATATCGACGCCGGTAAAACGACCGTTACCGAGCGTATACTCTATTATACGGGAAAAACGTATAAGATGGGGGAAGTACATAATGGTACTGCCGTAATGGATTTCATGGAAGAGGAGCAGCAAAGAGGGATCACTATCACATCTGCGGCTACAAAATGTCCCTGGAAGGGTATCGAGATTAACCTTATTGATACACCGGGGCATATCGATTTTACCGCCGAGGTGGAAAGGTCGCTGCGTGTTCTCGATAGTGCGGTAGCTGTTTTTGACGGCAGTGAGGGTGTGCAGGCACAGAGTGAGACTGTTTGGAGGCAGGGACAAAAATATGACCTGCCGTGTCTTTGCTTCATCAACAAGATGGACAAGGTTGGAGCTGATTTCGAAATGTCCGTTGACAGTATCCGCGATAAGCTCCTGGCAAATCCGGTTGCCTTGCAGATTCCCATTGGTGCGGAGGATTCTTTTAAAGGAATAATAGACTTAATCGAAATGAGAGCGGTTTTTTATAAACCCGAAAAGATGGGCGCTATTTTCGAGGAAAAAGCGATTCCAGCGGAATTGCTGGAGGCTGCACATCAAAACAGAAACCGGATGATAGAACTCTCTGCCGAGTATGATGAAGAGCTGATGGATGCCTATGTCCATGATAAACCGATTGCTAAAGAAGTGGTAACAAGAGCAATCAGGGCAGGAACTTTAAAAAACAAACTTCATCCGGTCTTTGTTGGTTCTGCTTTAAAATACATTGGTGTGCAAAGACTGCTCGATGGCGTTATGGAGTATCTACCTTCGCCGCTGGATAAGCCGGATATTATGGGACACAAGCCGAATGATGCCGATAAACAGGTATCCATCAAGTGTGATCCCAACGGCAGTCTTGTTGCTATTGCGTTCAAGATTACAAACGATGTACATGGAGATTTGTACTTTCTTAGAATATACCAGGGTAGACTGAAGCCCGGTAGCAGAATCTTGAACTCGAATCGCAATCGGCGAGAGAATATTACCAGAATATTTGAGATGCATGCGAACGAACGAAAGGTTTTAGATTTATCAAGTGCAGGTGACATTGTAGCTGTTGTCGGTTTAAAACAAACTCTCACGGGTGATACGATCTGTGACCCCAAGAAACCAGTTTGTTTGCCGAGTATTACCTTTCCTCAAACGGTTATTAATATGTCAATAGAACCTCGGACTGCGGCTGAGAGGGTAAAGTTGGCCGAAGCAATCACTTCTTTAAAGCGGGAGGATCCCACATTTGAATGTAAGGTAGATAGCGAAACCGGGCAAACCATTATAAGTGGGATGGGTGAATTGCATCTGGAAGTTTTGCAACATAAGTTGGTACGTGAAAGAAAGGTTGATATAAGGGTCGGCAAGCCAAGAGTTGCTTATAAGGAAACTATTACAAAATCGGCCCAGGGGGAAGGTAAATTTGTACGTCAAACTGGGGGGCATGGTCAATATGGGCATGTTGTGTTACAGATAGAACCGCTTTATACCGACGATGGTAATTGGAGAAGCGATATTGAGTTTATTGGTAATGCGCCTGCCGATGAGGTTCCGAAAGAGTATATTAGTGATGTTGAGAGAGGTTCAAAAGAGGCTTTGGGTAATGGTGCATTGGCGGGCTATCCTGTTATTGGCGTTGGAGTTACGTTGATTGGTGGTTCCTTCCATTCGGTGGATTCTTCCGGACTCGCTTTTGAACAGGCTGCTGCAATTGCTATTGAAAAGCTGATAAAGGACGCCGGTCCGATTCTGCTTGAGCCGATAATGAAAATTCAGGTTGTTGTTCCGCAGGTTAATTTTGGTGCGATTCAGGGTAATTTGCTTGCTAAAAGGGGTATGATTACGAATTGTCGGATACACGGGAATATGCAGGTAATTGACGCAAAAGTACCTCTTGCCGAGATGTTTGGTTATTCCAGCGAGATCAGGAGTTTGACGGCCGGCCGGGGGACCTTTACGATGGAGCCGCTGAGCTATGAGAAGGTTCCGGAGCAGGTAGCTAAGCAGATTATTTTCTAAAAAATAAATTTTTAAAATTTATCCAAAAAAATCCAACATTTTATTGACAGTCATAGTGATCTTTGATAGTTTTAGGGGTTTTCAGCCGTAGCGAGCATCGTCACGGATGACTTTGCGTGAGTTAAGTTGGGCTGTGGCAAGTCGGGTAATAAATAGTCAGGGATGGTAATTGACTTTATTAAGGGGTATAGTTAAAGTCTAAAGAAGGTTTTAAATATGTCCTTGGATGGGCTAAACCCCAACTCTTAAGGAAGGCGAATTTGACAGTTTGGTATTGATTACAATCTTTGGAAATGTGAAGTTATAGTAATCAGAGGTCATTGCTAAAGCCTTTCCTGCCAATATCGGATTAATTTTATATAGTAAATAGCAGAAAAACTATATGCTTATAAAGTGGTGTATTGCTCTTGTAAAATAAGTTAATATCTATCCGGTTTATTTGAACTGGAAGTATAATAAGCACGTTTATAGAAATGTGGGCAAGGAGCGAAGTTTCTGTACAGGTTATCCATATTTCTAACGTGTGATATGGAAATAAGGAATCAGCTTTTGTCTTTGAATACTTTGTTACCTGCGCTTATGTAAGCGTAACTTTGAGAAAGCAGAAGCGCCGGATTGGCTGCAGTAGTGCAGAGGAAAATTATGGCTGCTGAAACTGAAAGAATTAGAATTAAGATGGAATCCTATGATTCCAGGACACTTGATGCGTCTGCAAAGGAGATAGTCGAGCATGCTCGAAAAACAAATGCCCGTGTCAGCGGTCCGGTGCCGTTGCCTACACGGGTCGAAAGATATACTGTTCTAAGAAGTCCTCATATAGACAAGAAGTCACGAGAACAGTTTGAGCTGAGGACTCATAAGCGACTGATAGATATTCATGAAGCCAATGCCCGCACAGTTGAAGTTTTAAACCGCCTGGTTGTCCCGGCAGGAGTTTTCGTAAGAATTAAAGCTTGATTGATACAACCGGGCTAAATGGGAAACAGCGATAATGGCAATGTTGTTGGGAAAAAAAGTTGGAATGACTCAGGTTTACGATGAATCGGGCAATTTATTGCCTGTTACAGTCATTCAGGCTGGTCCTTGTATAATTACGCAAGTCAAAACTATTGCCAGTGACGGTTACAACGCCGTTCAGTGTGGTTTCGATGATGTAAAGACCGTTCGCAGGAAAAAATCTGATATCGGACATGCTAATAAAGCTAAAACATCCCCGAAGAAATTAGTCAGGGAAATGCGAGTGTCGGATGACGATGAGCAGAAGTACGAAGTTGGTGATTCTATTACGGTAATGATTTTTGCAGAAGAAAAATTCGTTGATGTAATTGGTATCAGCAAGGGCAAAGGATTTGCTGGTGTAATGAAACGCCATGGATTTGGTGGTTTTCCCGCTTCGCATGGAACCGAAAGAAAACATAGAGCGCCCGGTTCGATATCGAGTTTCGCCAGTAATGCCGGTCATGGTGCAGGTCCTAAAAAGGGCAAAAGAATGGCGGGGCACATGGGTAATACTCGGATAACAACAAAGAACCACGAATTGGTTGAGATAGACGAAGATAAAAACTTATTGGTAATAAAAGGCTCTGTGCCTGGGCCGGCCGGTGGATATTGCATTGTTCGCAGTGCCAAAAAGGGCGGTGCCACACAAAAAAATAAGCAGAAGATGGATGCCGGAAAATGATTGATTTGGCTGTATATAACAAAGATGGACAGGAGATCGAAAGCCTGAGGATCGATGAGGCGGCACTGGGCGGCTCAGTCAGGTATCCGTTGCTGAAGCAGGCCATAGTTATGTATCACGCCAACAAACGGGTTGGAACAGCTTCGAATAAGGGCAGAAGTATGGTGGCCGGTTCGGATAGAAAGCTGTTTCGACAGAAGGGAACCGGGAATGCACGTGTAGGGAACATAAGAACCGGCAAGCGCGTTGGTGGTGGAGTAACCTTTGCAAAAAGTCCCAGAGATTTTGGCAAGCGTATGCCGAAAAAACAAAAGAAATTAGCCAAGGACTCTGCAATATTGGCGAAACTTTTAAGTAATAATGTTGTGGTAATTGACGGGTTGAGTCTTGAGAAACCGCGAACACGTGATTTTGTTGCCATATTAGATAACCTCAAAATTGAACGCAGTTGTCTTGTAGCGATTGTCTCCGCGGATGTTAATCTTTACAAATCAGTCCAGAATGTTCCCAGGGTGGCTGTTATGCCGGTGAACGAATTGAATGCCGGACAGATTTGCAGTTACCGTAAAATGTTGTTCACAAAAGACGCGTTCTTATCAGTCTTAAATAAAGACAAGACAAGTAATAATTAGCAGGTATCGGTGTGGATAACTATAATATTATAATTCGGCCCTTGGTTACTGAGCAGGGAATGCACTTCGCGAACACGAAAGGTGCATACTGTTTCGAAGTGCATAAAAAAGCTAATAAGGCTCAGATAAAAGATGCTGTGGAAAAAATATATAGTGTCAAGGTGCTGAAAGTCAGGACAGCCAACCGCCCTGGAAAATATCGCCGAAGAGGCAGAACTTACGGGCAAACTTCGAGCTGGAAGAAAGCGGTTGTATTTTTGGATCCGGAATTCCATATAGATTTGTTCTAAATTACGAGATACGAGTTATGGGCATTCGAGTTTATAAGCCAACAAGTGCAGGACGAAGAAACAGTTCGGTAAACGATTATTCCGATCTGACGGCCAAAAAGCCTGAGAAGTCACTGTGCAAGCGAATTAAAAAGAACGGCGGCAGGAACCATTACGGCATAACTACGACTCGCTTTAGGGGCGGAGGCGCGAGGAGAATATATCGTATCATAGATTTTAAGCGTAATAAGGACGGTATCCCCGCTAAAGTAGCAACGATTGAATACGATCCTAATAGAAATTGTTTCATATCGTTGTTGCATTACGCTGATGGCGAAAAAAGGTACATATTGGCCCCTATCGGTATTCGAGTGGGAGATTATATCGAAAGTGGTCTCTCATGTGAGCCAAAGGTGGGAAATGCAATGCCGCTGGAGACGATTCCCGCTGGCATAGAGATTCATAATATCGAAATGAGGGCCGGACAGGGCGGCAAATTAGTCAGAGGTGCCGGCGGCTCTGCGAGAATCGTGGCGAAAGAAGGAGATTGGGCGACTGTCATCTTACCGAGCGGTGAGATGCGTATGTTACGAAAAGAGTGCAGAGCGACAATAGGTCAGTTGAGTAATCCCGACTTCCAAAATGTGCGGGTTGGAAAAGCCGGAAGAAAACGTCATATGGGTATCAGGCCGCATGTCAGAGGCAAGGCAATGAATCCTGTCGCCCATCCGATGGGTGGCGGGGAAGGAAGAGCAAATGGTGGCAGACATCCCTGCTCACCTACCGGTGTGCTGGCAAAAGGTGGGAAGACAAGGAATCCAAGGAATCCGAGTAACAAGAGGATTATACGAAGACGAAAAAGTGGACGTTTTCAGATAAAAGCGTAGAAGGCAAAAAGAATTGATGGCGAATTTATTGTACTTTGAAGGTTGAGTAAATCCGAATGGGCAGATCGAGTAAAAAAGGGCCATTTGTCGATGAGAAGTTGTTTGTAAAGGTAAAAAAACAGACAGCAGCCGGTTCTCACGAGCCAATTAAGACCTGGGCAAGAAGATGTACCGTAATTCCCGAGTTCGTAGGCGTGACATTTCTGGTCCATAACGGCAAAATGTTTAATAAGGTTCTTGTGACAGAGGATATGGTCGGGCATAAACTTGGTGAATTTTCACAGACAAGGACATTTAAAGGGCATTCGAGCAAGAAAATAGCAAAAGCTTGAGTATGATAGGCTTTTTGGTGAATGACCAAAAAGCCAGCGAACCAATTA
Source organism: uncultured Pirellulales bacterium (assembly GCA_964431695.1). Lineage (GTDB taxonomy): Bacteria > Planctomycetota > Phycisphaerae > Sedimentisphaerales > Anaerobacaceae > JAFGPS01. The sequence goes on from CAYSKI010000036.1 coordinate 20,074, forward strand.
CGAGAAACGTTGTATGTTAAGCGTTGAAAAATTAAAAGAGCATAGTAAGAAACGGCAGATGGATTCGGAACAGTTAGCCGGTTACCTTGTCAAGGCGGGGCGTAATCGCAAAGAAGCTTTGGCCGCTGTTAAAAACTGGAAGAGGGGTCTTTTTAAACCTCAGCCGGACGTGGACGATATTCGACGGCTGGCGAACGCTATGTCGGTTGATGTAAATGATTTGGCTGATTGGCGATCCTCTTATCGTTTTGCTCCGATTTCACCGCGAAAGGCGCGCTTGGTTGCTCAGTTAGTAACCGGTCGAAGCGTTCAGGATGCGATGGATATATTGAAGTACACAAGGAAACGCGCCGCAACGATGATGGACAAAGTATTAAAAAGTGCTGTTGCAAATGCGGACGAGCAGCAGGCCGACGTTGATAATCTTTTTGTTTGCTCTGCTCGCGTCGATGATGCCGGAATTCGTATTGGAACAAAAAGATGGATGGCAAAAGACAGAGGCAGGGCACATCCTATTCGGAAAAAGGCCTGCCATATACATATAACGGTGACGCAACTATAACAAAGAAACAAAATAATATCTTGTACGATAATCGAAATTATGGGACAAAAAACATCACCAATAGGTTTTAGGACGGGTATAACACTTGGCTGGCAGAGCACATGGTTTGCCCCAAAGGCCAATTACGGAGATTTCCTGGTCGAGGATCAGAAAATCCGGCAATATATAGACAGGAGATTTAATCGTAGTGTGCCCAAGGGAGCAGTGGCAAAAACTCAAATCATCCGAACCCGTAACGAAGTAAAAGTTACATTGCATAGTGCCCGCCCAGGGGTCGTGATAGGTCCCAGAGGCGACGAGGTTGACAAGTTACGAGAAGAGCTTGAGGTTATCACGGGTCACAAAATAAGCGTTAATGTTATAGAAATTAAAGAGCCTGACCTTGATGCCGCATTGGTCGCCGAGGCAATTGCCGAACAATTAAGCAAGCGGGCTTCTTTCAGACGGACTATGAAGCAGTTTTGTGAGGCGGCAGTTAACGCCGGCGCTAAAGGAGTAAAGATTATCTGTTCCGGGCGGCTCGCCGGGGCCGAAATGGCCAGGAAGGAAACACAAAAGCTCGGCAGTATTCCGTTACATACTCTTGATGCCAATGTTGATTATGCCCTGGCGACGTCAAGAACGACATACGGGACAATTGGTATCAAAGTCTGGATATATAAAGGAAAGTTCGGTGAAGAGAATGAGCAGAGCTATCACCGTCGGCGACGTCGGCCGCCAAGGCGGGTTTCTTCCGGTTCTGTCGAGGGCAGGGCTGGCGCTGTAAAAAGCAAGAATCCCCGGGGCGACGTGAAAGCCGGGGAAGCAACTCCTCCCGAAGAGACCACCGATGGCGGATCTAATTAATATTTGAACGTGTGTTTTTACATAGAAGTTTAGAGGTTAAATAAAAATGGCAATGATGCCAAAAAGAGTTAAGTATCGTAAAAGCCAGCGCGGCAAAATGAAGGGTGACGCATCGAGATCCAACTATGTAGCGTTCGGTGAATACGGCTTACAGGCCCTGGAAAATAGCTGGATAAGTGCGAAAAATATAGAAGCTGGCCGGGTTTCTGCGACTCATTTTCTGCATCGTGAAGGTAAGGTGTATATTAGAATCTTTCCGCATAAACCGGTTAGTTCCAAGCCGCTGGAAACCAGAATGGGTAAAGGTAAAGGTGAACCCGACTTTTGGATCGCAAGAGTGAGGGCCGGACAGGTTTGTTTCGAAATAGGAGGGGTTAGTGAGGATGTGGCAAAACAGGCTCTGGTCAGGGTGGCGCATAAAATGCCGATTCGATGCAGGTTTGTTAAAAGAAGACATTCACTGTGAAGGAAAGCTTCGAGATGAAAGCGCGACAATATAGAGAAATGAGTCCGGACGAGCTTGATGGTAGGCTGGAAGAACTCGAAAAACACTTGTTTGATTTGCGCTCTCAGGCCGTCACGGAGAAACTGGAAAATTCCAGAGCTATTATTAATACAAGGCGTGATATTGCACGGGTTAAAACGATAGTGCGGGAACGTAAATAGCGTTCAGCATAATTTTATGACTGGAAATTAAGGATGCAGGATCAAAGAATAAAAGCTTTAACCGCCATCGTAACGGGTAAAAGTGGGAATAAAAGCGTTACGGTTTCTATTGACTTCAAGGTCAGGCATCCGAAGTACGGCAAATATATCAAACGCAGAACGAAACTGGCTGTTCACGATGAACACAATCAGAGCGGGGTCGGTGACCTCGTTGAAATAGTTGAATCCAGACCGTACAGCAAGACTAAAAGATGGCGTCTTGTCAGAGTACTGGAAAAAGCTTCATTGATATGAGTCGAGATACGAGACGATGATTCAGCAGGAAACAATGTTAGATATAGCCGACAACTCAGGAGTCAAGTCGGCGTTATGTATAAGGGTTCTTGGTAAAAGTGGTTCCCGGGGCAGGTTTACCCGGCCTGTAGCCGGTGTAGGAGATGTTGTCTGTGTCGCAATCAAGAAGTCTCTTCCGAGTTGCCAGTTGGATGACAAGAAAGTGCATAAGTGTGTTATTATTCGCACAAAAAGTCCAGTTAAACGGTCGGACGGCAGTTATGTCAGGTTTGACAGCAACGCCGCTGTAATGATTGATAATGACGGTAATCCGATAGGAACAAGAATTTTCGGTGCAGTGGCACGTGAGCTTCGTGAGAAAAATTATATGAAAATTATCTCATTGGCCAGTGAGGTGGTTTGAATTTGTACAGTGTGAAAAAAAAGATTGAATACGGGATATAGCTGTATGGCGTTACATGTAAAAAAAGGAGATTTGGTTGAAATTATTGCCGGTGACCATAAAGGCGCTACAGGCAGGATATTGCGTGTTATGCCCGACAAGAACAGCGTAATTGTTCAGGGTCATAATATAGTAAAAAAACATGTTCGTCCGTCGCGCAAGAATCCCCAGGGGGGGCGGATCAATATAGAGCAGCCTATACATATCAGTAATGTGCTGCCGGTCAGTCCGAAGAGCTCCCAAGGTAGTAAGGTGCGTTTCCAGATAGAGAAGGACGGCAGTAAAAAACGCCTCGTTGCCAATGGCGTGGAAATTGGAGTTGTTAGAAAGGCTAAATAAGAGATGGAAAATGGTTGATCGCTAAAAGAATCGACCGATTTAGTAATCAGAGATGCCCCATGGCGCGTTTGAAAGAATTATATAAGTCAAAAATAGTACCGGAGCTGACCGAAGAATTTGGTTATAAGAATCCTATGGCTGTGCCGCGAATCGAAAAGGTCGTTGTTTCTATGGGTATCGGCAAAGCGGTGCAGGACAAGAAATTTTTAGAGTTGGCAAAAAAAGACCTGATGATGATTACAGGGCAGATGCCCTCTGTATGTATAGCTAAGAAGAGTGTCTCGAATTTCAAGGTTCGTGAAGGCACGGAAACCGGACTGAAAGTTACTGTTCGAGGCATAAGAATGTATGAATTTATGGACAGGCTCATCAGTCTTGCGATTCCGAGAGTCAGAGACTTTCGAGGTACAAATCAAAACAGTTTTGACGGAAGAGGCAATTATTCCTTGGGTTTGTCCGAGCAGAGTGTTTTTCCGGAGATCAATGCGGCGAAAGTCGAGTTTCAGCAGGGTATGAATATAACTTTTGTCACGACGGCAAAAACTGATCAGGAAGCAAGGAGATTGCTTCAACTGTTCGGTATGCCTTTCAGGAAGAGCTAAGTGTATGATGAAATTGGAGCATGTAGATGTCAACTAAAGCACTCGAAAACAAGGCAGAAAAGAAACAAAAGTTTCGTGTCAGACAATATACACGCTGTCAGCTTTGTGGTAGATCGAAAGCTGTTTATCGCAAGTTTAAAATATGCCGCATTTGTTTTAGAGTATTGGCCAATGAAGGGAAAATTCCAGGAGTGAAAAAAGCCAGTTGGTAGAAAGCGTGATATAAACCGTTATTCAATAAAAAGATTTTTCGTGACACGATAATCGAGACATAAAATATGAGTTTGAGTGATCCAATAGCCGATATGCTGACGAGAATCCGCAATGCTGCTCGTGTAAATAAGAGCGATGTTCAGGTCAAAGCCTCAAATATTTGTCAGGGTATTGCGGTTGTTTTAAAGGACGAAGGTTATATCGAAGATTTCGACCGAATCGATGACAACAAGCAGGGAGTCTTGAGAATTACATTGAAATACGACCAGGAAGGTCGTCCGATTATTAACGAATTGAAAAGAACGAGTAAACCCGGCCGCAGAATCTATGTATCTGTTGACGAATTGCCGCGCGTTTTGGCTGGCATGGGAATAGCGGTCGTATCGACAAGCAAGGGTGTTTTAAGTGATAGAAAGTGCCGCGAAGCTAATGTCGGCGGCGAGATACTTTGTACGGTAAGCTAATGAGTCGCATTGGAAATAAACCTATTGATATACCCCCAGGGGTGAGAATTGAACAGAAAGGTCAGTTTATCAATGTCGAGGGACCGCTGGGGCAGCTTCAGATAGATTCTCTGCCCGGAATAAAGGTGGAGATTGGCAGTAATCAAAAGAAAATATTGGTTGGAAATGATCATCCCGAAGATCGCCAGAACAGACAGCTACACGGCACAACTCGCGCCTTGTTGGCCAATATGGTTATCGGCGTCAGTAAAGGTTTCGAAAAGAAAATGGAAATATTCGGGACCGGATACAACGTTAAAGAGCAGGGTGGAAAGCTTATCTTCCAGGTCGGATATAGCCAACCTGTAGAACGGGTGATACCCAAGGGAGTCAAAATAACAATCGATGTTGGTGCGACTAGGGGTAATGATGTTCCTGCCAAGTTTACGCTTGTTTCGATAGACAAAGCATTATTGGGGCAGTTTGCCGCTGATATACGAAAAATAAGACCTCCGGAACCTTATAAAGGCAAGGGAATACGTTATGCCGGTGAGCGAATACGTCGCAAGGTAGGAAAAGCATTTGCCTCGGGAGGGGCCTGATATGAGAGCTAAAGAAATAAAAAAAGCGGCGGTAAGGCGTAAACATCATGTGCGAAAGAAAGTCTTTGGGACTCCCGACAGGCCTCGGTTATCCGTATTTCGCTCCAACAGGCATATTTATGCTCAAATTATAGATGATACGGTTGGGGCGACGCTTGCCTCGGCAAGTACAAAGACAAAAACAATACAGGGCCAGTTGTCTAATTCCGGCAATAAAAAGGCCGCAGAAGTTATTGGTGAAGCTATTGCCAAACAGGCTCTCGGCGTCGGTATTAAGTGTGTTTGTTTTGACAGAAATCAATATAAATTTCACGGCAGAGTGAGTGCTCTTGCTCAGGCAGCCAGAAAAGCCGGACTGGTTTTTTAAGCTTGAGCAATGCTAAAGTTTGGAGATAAAATTGGCAGTAGAATCTCTTAAAATACCAGAACAGGAAGAAAAGCCGCTGGAAGATACGGTTGTGAAGGTATATCGTTGTTCGAAAGTTGTAAAAGGTGGACGACGGTTTAGTTTCGCGGCGTTGGTCGTAGTTGGTGATCGGACAGGTATGGTTGGAGTCGGCTATGGCAAGGCTAACGAAGTTCCTCAGGCAGTTGAGAAGGCAGTCAAGGATGCCAAAAAGAGCTTATATAAGATAGTTCTGGCTGAAAGAACGATCCCACATCATATAGAAGGCAGGTACAGATCTACGAAAATAAGATTGATTCCTGCCAGTCCCGGTACTGGGGTAATTGCCGGCTCCAGCGCTCGAGCCGTCCTCGAATATGCTGGTGTGCAGGACGTTCTGACGAAAGTTTACGGAAGCACTTCTGCTAAGAATGTCGTTAAAGCTACGTTGGATGGCTTGTTGAAATTGCGCAGTAAAGAAATGATTGAATCTCTTCGTGGAGTGGCAATTCAAGTTTAGTGATTGCCGGCAAACGATTGGGTGACTTTAAATGTTAAATTATGAAATAACATCTATTGCAGGTAGGCATACCAGACGTCGTCGTATCGGAAGAGGCTCGGGCAGCGGACACGGCAAGACTTGTGGCAGGGGTCATAAGGGCGCCGGAAGCAGGGCTGGCTCGAAAGCCGTATCTTTATCGGAAGGCGGACAAATGCCGCTTTTTCGCCGTGTGCCGAAGCGGGGTTTCAATAATTATAAATTTGCCGAACGATGTGAAATAGTGAATGTTTGGCAACTGGAAAGATTCGATGACGGTGCTGTTGTAGAGCCGGAACAATTATCCGACGCCGGACTGATTGCTAAGAAAACAAGTAAAGTTAAAATTCTCGGCAAAGGAAATCTGACAAAAAAGCTGCAGGTAACTGCCCATAAGTTTAGCAAAAACGCTGAGCAGAAGATCATAGCTTCCGGCGGAAAGACAAGCCTTGTGACGCGTAGTGAGTAATGTGTTATGTGAAATACGAGCCATTTGACGCGAGAAACGAAATATGCTTGGGACAATAATTAATATATTTAAAATCCGGGACCTGCGCAACAAAATCATTTTTACCGTTGCGCTTTTGGTAATATACAGGATCGGCTTTCATATTCCTGTCCCTGGTTTTAATCTTTCGGCAATATTCGATCCGGCCACACAATCGAATACTCCGCTCGGCAGGGCTGCTGATATGATGCAGATGTTCACGGGCGGAACTCTAAGTCGAAGCAGCTTGTTCGGATTGGGAATTATGCCTTATATTACCGCCTCGATTATCCTTATGCTGCTCGGTGAGGTCGTCCCCGCTTTGAAGAAGTTACGTCAGGAAGGCCAAACAGGTCACAAAAAGATACAGGAATACACACGATATCTTACTGTTTTGATCTGTATAATTCAGTCTCTTTTGTTTATGAAGTGGTTGGGGGGGGGAAGCAGAGCGATTTACCCCGGCATGGAGAGAGCAGCGATTATAATGGGTGTTATTGGTATGACCGCCGGCACAATTTTCCTGATGTGGCTCGGCGAGCAAATCGACGAATACGGCATAGGCAATGGAATTAGTCTGATTATTATGGCCGGAATCATCTCGCGTATGCCCGGAACGATTGTAACGGTTTGGCAGCGTGCGGACCTTACCCTGACAGCATCCCCTGAAAGTTATGGACCAGCCAAGATATTGTTTCTGTTAGCGGCTTTTGTTTTTGTCGTGGCCGGTGCGATTCTAATAACCCAGGGCCAGCGGCGAATACCTATTCAACAGGCCAAGCAGGTGCGTGGTCGCAGAATGACCGTCGGAGGCAGGAGTTATCTACCGTTGCGGGTAAATCATGGCGGAGTCATGCCGATTATTTTTGCATCGAGTTTTATGATGTTTCCCCCGATTATCATCAGACAATTGGCGGTGAAATTCCCTGAATCCGGATGGCTTGCTACACTAGACGGGGCCTTCAGATATGATGCTTATACATATAATGTCTTATATGTGTTACTGATAATTTTATTCGCTTATTTTTGGGTCACGGTGCAATTTCAGCCCAAAGAATTGGCTAAAAATCTGAGGGATTCCGGAAGTTTCGTTCCCGGACTTAGGCCCGGCAGGAGAACAGCCGAGTACCTGGAGACGGTGATGACCAGAATCACTTATTTCGGTGCCGCGTTTTTAGCACTTATTGCCGTTATACCGGTAGTGGTTTCAGCGGCTCTCGGTATTGAGCAGAGGATAACAATGTATCTGGGCGGCACCGGTTTACTGATTGTCGTTAGTGTCTCTCTGGATCTGGTACAAAAGATTGAAGCAAACCTTTTAATGAGAAGTTACGATGGTTTCAGCGGTTCAGGCAGGATAAAAGGAGCGTATGCATGAGGATAGTATTGTTAGGTGCACCGGGTTCTGGAAAAGGTACTCAATGTAAGCAGATTGTGGCACGATACGGTCTGCTCCATTTGTCCAGCGGGGATATCCTGCGACAGGAAAGAGCCTCAGACAGCCAGTTAGGCAAAAAGGCTCAGAGTTATATGGATTCGGGTGCGCTTGTGCCGGATGAAATCATAATTGAAATGATGGCAAACGCGATAGGCAAAGCGTCCGAGGCGGGTTTTGTTCTGGATGGTTTTCCCAGAACGGTTAACCAGGCTATAGAGCTTGATAAATCTCTGGCTCGCGATGGGCTTGCGATTGATGTTGTTTTGAACTTGCTGGTAGATGACAGCATAGTAGTAAGTCGCATTACCGGAAGAAGAAGCTGTCCCAAGTGTGGAGCCGTTTACCACATTAAGAACTTAAAGCCGAAAAGAGAAGGTCTGTGCGATAATGATAGCACAAAACTTATTCAGCGGCCTGACGACACTACCGAAGTGGTGGCGAATCGTCTTGAGACTTACCATCGGCAGACTGAACCGCTGGTGGATTACTATAAAAACAACGGCACTGTTTTCGATATCGAGGCTGACAGGAGCGCCGACGAGGTAAAAACAGACCTTTTTGAAAAGTTAGATGCTCTGGTCGCAACGTGAAGCGCTAATTGTGACTGTAACCACAGGCTATGAAATAAGAGATACGAAATGAAATGGCTATAACGCTTCGTAGTCGAAGAGAAATTGAGTTAATGCGTGAAGCTGGTGCTGTTGTTGCAGATGTTCTTTTAAAATTGAAAGAGATGGCAGAGCCGGGAGTAACTACCGCTCGGTTGGATCAGGTGGCTTTGCAAATGGCTGCCGATGCTAAAGCTGAGGTTTTGTTTAAGGGAGTTCGTTCGCCCTTGTCTAAAATCCCGTTTCCGGGTGCAATTTGCGCCTCGGTAAACGAACAGGTTGTTCATGGGATACCCTCCGAAAAAACAAAGCTCAGGGACGGGGATATCCTTAGCATTGACTTCGGCGTCAGGCTTAATGGTTACTGTGCAGATGCCGCCGTGACGGTAGCCGTCGGTGATATTTCGGAAGATAAACGCAGTTTGATTGATTTAACGAAGTATATTCTTGATACTGCAATATCTAAATCTGCGCCGTCCGTCAAATGGTCTCAGATTGCTGCCGAGATGCAGAGACTTGCCGAATCGGCGGGTTGTTCGGTGGTAAAGGATTTTGTCGGACATGGCATCGGCAGGAAGATGCATGAAGAACCGAAAGTACCGAACTTTGTCAGCAGGGAATTACTGACAAACGACATTGTGCTGGCGGAAGGAATGGTATTGGCCGTCGAGCCGATGGTTAACGCCGGTTCGAGTGCCGTGCGTACCTTAAAGAATGGCTGGACGGTGGTGACGGTAGATGGTAAATGTTCGGCTCATTATGAACATACGATTGCAATAGTTGAAAATGGTTGTGAAGTATTGACAAAGAAAAGGCGGTGACTCGCGTCCGAGGGCGCATATACGGGCCTTACGTCACTAAATGAAAATGGCAAAGAAGGACACAATAAAATTACAGGCTACGGTGACCGATGCTTTGCCGAATGCGATGTTTAGAGTAGAGCTTGAGAACGGTCATAAGGTTCTGGCCCATGTCTCGGGCAAGATGCGAATGAATTTTATTCGTATTTTGCCGGGCGATGTGGTCATTGTTGAAATGTCCCCCTATGATTTGAATAGAGGTCGCATAGTTTTGAGGAATTAATTACGGCGTTAAGGAAAATTACATAGAAAAATATCCTGAGTTGCTGGTTGAAGTAATAAAAAAGGTTCGACATATGAAAGTTAGAAGTTCTGTAAAACGTATATGTGAAAATTGTAAGATTGTTCGTCGCAAAGGCGTTGTTCGGGTGATTTGTACTAATCCACGACATAAACAACGCCAGGGATGATTGTTTTGTTTCCGGGACTTTCGACTGCACATAGGGCAAGTTTAAAGCTAAGAACTGACAAAAGGAGCTAATATGCCGCGTATTGTTGGTGTTGATATTCCTAACGAAAAGTCAATATGGATTTCATTAACTTATATTGTTGGTATAGGTAAACATACTGCTGCGCAGATCTTAAAGGAAGCCGGGATAGACAAAAACACTAACGCCGGCAAGCTTTCCGAAGATGAGCTCAGTAGCATAACCCAGGTTATAGATCGTAATTACATCGTTGAAGGACAGCTTCGCAGGCAGGTTTCTCAGAACATTGCACGTTTACGCGATATAGGTTGCTACAGAGGAATCCGTCACAGGAGAGGCCTTCCTGTTCGTGGGCAGTGTACCCAAAGTAACGCGCGTACCCGCAAGGGCCCCAGAAAGACTGTCGCTGGTAAGAAGGGTGTGAAAGAAAAACGCTAAAACTCATTTGGTTCAGATAAAAAGGTTATGAGAAAAAATGGCAAAGAGGACAAAACGAAAAGTAAGAAAAAGCGTCGTCAAGGCTATTGTACATATAAAAGCGACTTTCAATAATACGTTAATTACGGTTACCGATTTGGATGGTAATACGGTTTGTTCAGGCTCAGCAGGTTGTGTGGGCTTTAAGGGCTCTCGTAAAAGTACGCCTTTTGCAGCACAAAGAGCGGCACAGCGTTGTGCCAATGCTGCGATGCGTAACGGCGTGCGTGAGGTCGAGATCCGGGTAAAGGGGCCGGGTTCCGGTCGTGAATCCGCCATATCGGCCCTGCAGCAGGCCGGTTTGCGTATTGCCTCGATAGAGGATGTCACCCCTCTGCCGCATAATGGCTGTAGGCCGCCCAAGAGAAGAAGAGTGTAAATGGTTTAATACCAAAGTTACTTGGAGATAGAAAATACAAATGGGACGTTATTTAGGTTCGTCATGTAAACATTGCCGTCGTGAGGGTGTTAAGCTCATGCTAAAGGGTATCAGGTGTGAGACGGCAAAGTGTCCGGTCGAAAAAAAGCAGCGTAATCTGGCCCCCGGTATGCACGGCTGGCGCAGAGGCAGGGCAAGTGAATTTGGGGTTCGATTGCGCGAAAAGCAGAAGGTTAAAAGATATTATGGTATCCTAGAACGGCAGTTTATGAGGTGCTATCGTCGAGCGGAACGGGGAAAGGGCAATACCGGTGAAGCACTGTTGCAGTTACTGGAAAGACGTCTGGATAACGTCGTGTATAAGTTAAATTTTGCACCATCACGCAAGGCTGCCAGACAGCTTATCGCTCATGGTCATATTTATGTTAATAACCGCAAAGTTGACATTGGCGATTATACGACAAAAATCGGAGATAAGATCACGATAAAGGGTTCTGATAAAAGCATTAAAAAAGTGAAAGAACAATTAGAAAGCAATCCGAATTTTACGACACAGGGCTGGCTACAGTTATCCAGAGAAAGGCCAGAGGCTACCGTAGTTGCGTTACCTTCTCGTGATGATGTCCAGATTCCTGTGGAAGAGCAGTTAGTTGTGGAATTTTGTTCAAGATAAATAGGGATAATTTTGTTTTATTATTGAGTTCCAAGCGGAATTAATTGTGCATTATATTGCATAACGAAAACTTGGTTGACTCGGAAAATTAATAGAGGAGACTTGTATGCGAGTTACATGGCGTGGTTTAGAGCTGCCTACTCGTGTTGAACGAGACACGATAGTATCGAGCGAAAAATATGGCCGTTTCTTCATCGAGCCTTTCGAGCGTGGTTTCGGTACCACTATTGGAAACAGCCTCAGACGCATATTACTTTCCTCTTTGGAAGGTAGTGCCGTAACATCTATCAAAATTGCCGGTGTTAATCATGAATTCACTTCGATAGAAGGAGTCATGGAGGATGTTACTGATATTATATTGAATGTCAAGAGTCTTATCATACGGCTCAATGGCCAGGGACCGAAGATAATGAACATTTCGGTGAATAAAGCCGGTACCGTAACCTCGGCCGATATCGTTGCGGATCCGGCAATTGAAGTAATAAACAAAGATTTGGTGTTGGCTACTTTAACCGAGGACATTAATTTTCAAATGGAAATGGTTGTCGAGAACGGACGCGGTTATATGCCGGCTTCCGAACGCATCGATGACGCCGAGAGATTCGACCAGGAAATCGGTAGAATAATGCTCGACACCGTCTATTCACCGGTTACAAGAGTGCGCTACATAACCGAGAATACCCGCGTCGGACAACGAACAAACTATGACAGGCTTATTCTGGAGATTTGGACAAACGGAACTGTTACGCCTGAAATGGCACTGGTTGAAGCTGCAAAGATTTTGAGAAAGCATGTTAATCCGTTTGTACAGTACTTTGAGCTTGGAGAAGAAACCACGACCGCTTCTCAGATTAGTGATGAAGCAGAGCCTGAGGAACAGGCCGTGAATGAGGAATTGGCCCAGAAGCTGGCTATGCCGATTCAGGAATTGGAGCTGTCGGTAAGAGCAAGTAATTGTCTCGAGTCGGCTAAAACCGAGACCGTAGGGCAATTGGTTAAGATGACAGAAGCGGACTTGCTGAAGATTCGCAGCTTTGGCAAAACTTCCCTGCGGGAAATTAAGAGAAAACTCGCCGATATAGGCTTGTCTTTGGGTATGACTGATGTTGGTAATTAGTCTGGAATTTGATTTGATAAAGAATTCGGGCGGTTTTGCCTGATAAGAGGATTTGATGATATGCGTCATAGAGTAGCGGGACGTAAATTGAGTAGAACGAAAGAGCATCGTCTGGCAATGAGGCGAAATTTGGTTGCTTCGCTGATCCAGCACGAAACCATTTCGACCACGATAGAAAAAGCTAAAGAAGTTAAACCTTTTGCCGAGAAGCTGATTACATTGGCAAAGAAGGGCAGCTTACCGGCCAGACGTCGTGCCATTTCCTTACTTGGAAATCGCGATATTATAGATTCCGAAGACGGTCGCGAAGTTAAGAAGGGGACGGTGATCGGTAAGTTGTTTAGCGAGCTTGGCCCCAGATATCTTGACAGACCGGGCGGATATACAAGAATTATCAAGCTGTCTTTGAGACGGTTGGGTGATAACGGCCGGCTTGTGTTGCTTCAGTTAGTTGGTACTGATGAAGGCACAGAGGAGGAGGTCAAGACAACTCGTAAAAAACGGCGCTTCGGCAGAAAAGCAAAAACCAGTGCCGAATCTGAACAGATTGTTGAGGTTTCGGAGCCTGCTGAGGCGGAGGAGATTGAAGTGGCTCAGGAGTCTGCTGAAACGGAAGAACCAGCAGAAAATCAGGATTCCGGGGATAGAGTCGATCAGGATCAGTAATTCACTTTTTATCAAATTACTTTATTATGAGTGCGGACCAGTGTCTTTTTTGTAAAATGGTGGCTGGGGAAATTCCGGTTACAAAAGTTTATGAAGATGAGGTGGTTCTCGCTTTTCTTGATATCGGACCGATAAGCGATGGTCACACCTTAGTGATACCGAAACGGCATTTTGAAAAATTACATGAGTGTCCCTCCGAGATTTTGGCTCAGATTGCCGCCCGGCTAGGAAAAATCTCCGGTGCGGTTGCAGCGGCTATGAAATCCGACGGATATAACGTGTTATGTAATAATGGAAAAGCAGCGGGTCAGGTGATTGGACATTTGCATTTTCATATTATCAGCCGTAATTCCGGCGACGGTATATTTAACCGATGGCCTTCATACGAGTATCCAGCCGGGAAAATGGAATCTATCGCCGCTGTTATTCGTGAAAATTTATGATTTTTTATGCAGGTCTTGATAGAGATGACTTTTTATTGTATCCTGGAATGACTTTCGAATTATCGGTTTAAGATTGTATCTAATAGTAAGTGTCTTGGAGTATTTATTTTATTTGTTTGTGAATTAATTGATTATCGCGGGGTAGAGCAGTCTGGTAGCTCGTCGGGCCCATAACCCGGAGGTCGGAGGTTCGAATCCTCCCCCCGCTATTACTTATAAATAAAGGACTTGCGTTAAATCGTGAGTCCTTTTTTTATTGGCAAAATGGCGTTTTGTACATCACTTTGTACATCACGTTTTTAGCTCAAAAAGGGACTTCTTAAAAATAACGTATTTTTTTAGGAGTCTTTGTTATGGCAAGTTTAATTAAACGAGAAGAAACATATTATGTTCAGTGGCGTTTTGATAAAAAACTAAAAAGAAAAAGTTTTTTTACTTGTCATACCCATACATTATTAATGGCTATACTGCTTGTTGAATGGTGTTTTATAGTTTTTCTAATTCTTCCTTCCATCTAAATGTGATTTATCATATCTCAACGTCACGATAAATTTCCCGCTTTGCTTTCCGGGGATAACCTTCATTTCCATCTGTCCAAGAACTTTTAAGCCTGTACCAAGATCTGAAAGTGTAGCTGTTACCGTGGCCTGATCATCTGAGCCTATCAGCTCAGCTTCTGTCAATTCTCCTCTCCACAATGCAGGGCCGAAGGTATGTCTTAATGTATATTGTCCCGGTAGAATATTTTCAAAAACATACTCGTTCTTGCCTTCAACAATCATTTTTCTCTCAACCATTTGCCTACCTTGCGCAAGCTCAATTTCCGCACCCCGGCCCATAGTCTGTTCTGTTCTTTCCTTGTAGTAATCCGTTCCGCTATCAAATGCCTCGACCTCAAAATAATATTTTTCATCCCTGTTGAGGCTGTGAATGGTTATAGTATATCCATCATAAATCATATAGTTATTGTAAAGCTTGACCGGCTCAATTCCATATCGAATAACATAACCGTCGGCACCTTTAACAGGTTGCCATAACAGGGTCGCATCGCGGGTATCCTCCGGATCACGAACTATCGATACATCATCAACCTTTGTGAATTTAGCCTTTTCCGGGTTCCCGAAAATGCGTAATTCCTGAATTGCAAATTTTCCATCATCATGGGTAAATACATTGGTTAATTTAACATACCTGGCTTTTACTGGTTCCGCAAGCTCTGTGTAATCGTGCCTGATATCCTGTGCATTGTTACTTTTGTCAATGAGCTTCGACCAATTAGCATTATCGTTTGAAACCTCGACTGTATATGATTGATAACGGCTAAGACCTCCGCCGCCTCGCATGCCAAATCCCATGCCCCTGCGCATGCCGCCTTGTCCACTTGTATCCTGCTGGTCAAAATTGACCTGCAAAGCATATATATCGCATTGCTTACCAAGGTCAACTGTCATATATTCTCCGGGATCGCCCGTTTCGGCACTCCAGTGAGTCATGAAATTTTCATCCACTGCGTTTGCAGCTCCAAATCCTTCGAGAGTGGAAGATACCTCTACATGTTTTTTATGGGATAAAAGCATCCACCCCGTAAAGTTATTATCAACTGCATTTTCCTTGATACCGGGATAATATTGCGGATAATCGCCAAAAGCAGTATTGGAGTGCATTACACCATCAGCATCTACAGCAGTAGGGAATAAAACGAGCTCACCACTACCTCTTCCGCCGTAGTATGAAGGGATCATACAAATAGTCCATAATTGCCCGTTTTTGTCGTGGAAAGTGCTGCCATGGCCTGCTCCAAGAACATATCCTGTCGTTTTAAACGTAAGAGGATTATGTGAGGAATATTCAAATGGACCGAGAGGGTTGTCAGCCACATAAATCCCATGAGAATAAGACGCAAATTCGAGGCCGATTGCGGCATATTGCAGATAGTATTTACCATTGTGTTTTATCATCCACGGCCCCTCAATCCATGGCGATTCTTCGGGGAAATATGGCCTATGTGAGAAGAAGGGAAATATCACATCCTCGCTTCTTCTTCGCTCAAAACCATGCGATTCATAATCGCCGAAGAATAAGGTAAAAGGTTCTACTTTCTCCTTGAAGCCATTATCCGGATCCAGTTCAACAACCTGAAAGGGTAAAACCTGCGACCATCCCCAGTACATATAAAACCGGCCGTCATCATCTAAAAACAAGTCTGCATCGCCATAATCCCGCTGGTATTCACCTATCTTTTCCCAAACTCCATTCTTAGGATCGTTACTGGAGAACACATCATGATTGCCTTTATCACCGGAAGCAATTAATCTTTCCCCGTCACTGATTACCGATGGGCAACCCCTCGGGAAAGCTGGAGCACTAACGTATGTCCAATCCCTCATATTACTGGAATACCAGTACCCCCCACCACCAGTAAAAAGATAATAATCATCCTGGTGAAGGACTATAACAGGTTCTCCGAGCCTGCGTGCTCTTTTTGATCCTACAACTATGCTGAGGGGATTACAAAATGTCAAAGGCTTATCTGTTATCCGGACAGAAAAAGTCTCCAATTTGTCTGAAGTGTTTGAAGTACAGGAAAATAAAGTAAAAGTAATCAAAGTAACTATTGTTAGTCGAATTGTTGTTTTTAATGTCATTATGTTCATGATCATTTATCTCCGCTGAATTAACCGATTTCTATTTTGAGTTAAAACTTTATTCATATAATTACTTTGATTGTAAACATATGACATAATATTCTATGGTTTCTGTATAATACCCTAACAAAATATACTGGACAAGTTAAAACAACCTAATTATAGTTATTCTCTAACTATATAACTTGAATATTCGTTTGTTTACAGAAACTATACTTCTACTTTTGATTTGAGTGCCTTCCGAAATTATAAAACAATACACCTTAGGGTGCAAAAATTCATCCGCGACCTAATTATTGTAATTTATAATATTATCGTTCAGAAATTCGGCTGTGTTATGATCAGATATTGTAAGTTATATCTAAATATTTTTTTAGATTGGATATAAATATCATAGTATAGATTAGTAGGGGGGCTCAACAGCATCGACCTCAACTCAAATCTTTCTTGACTTAAATATTAACTTACAACTAAATTTGTGATCAACATGTTCTACATGTGGATTTAAAAAATTGTCTCTAAGATGTTACTGTTTCTATAAGTTATCTGAAATCAAGGAGCTGCAAAAAACCAGTTCGTCGGGCCCATAACCCGGAGGTCGGAGGTTCGAATCCTCCCCCCGCTATTAAGACCTGGAGATAGTTTCAGGTCTTTTTTTGTTATGCTTCAATTGTGATAGCCACTACTTCATCTGGCAAACGATATTATTTTGTTCGATAGTTGTCTGTAATACCAACGGCCACAAAAAAATGCGCGCTCTAAAAATTTAACTTGCGCGATTT
>CAYSKI010000037.1:0-36994 GCA_964431695.1 uncultured Pirellulales bacterium
AGGAGACCTTTTTTCTTAATAACCTTAAAGTCCCGCCATTCGGTAAACGTCCCTATTTTATGATTATGAAGGAAGGGGTTGGGACGACCGATTTATAGATTGTTCAGCCGGGGACAGTGACACCCTGACCGAGGACCGTATTGCCTGGACGGGACCTGGATGCCAAGAATCGGTTCGGTCTTCATCGCCTTAGTGCCTGTGGACATCGATGTAGGTGATCATCGTTAGCCTGAGGGGTTAGGCCTCTGCCCAAAAGCCTTCATGGAAGGCCACAGTTCCCTTAGGCACCGCGTCTGTAAACGGCAGGACGAGAAAGACCTCGGGCGGGACCCCTTCGTGCACCAGGGTCGGGATATTGCGGAATCCGAAGCGGCGATAGAAGTTCGGATCACCCACTAAGGCACAACCCTTAGCGTCCATGGCCTTGAGCCGGTCCAGGCCTGCATTGACCAGAGATATCCCAATGCCCTGTTTGTGGTACTCAGGCAGCACGGAGACCGGCCCTAAGCCGTACCAGTCCGTGGAACCGTCCGTGAGGGTAACCGGTGAGAAGGCGATATGACCCACGATCCGGCCGTCGAGGTCCGCGACCAGCGAGATTGTCAAGGCCCCGGCGGCCCGCAGGGCCTTGATGATGAATTGCTCGGTGTGGTGGCTGATGGCCAATGTTTTGAAAGCGGCGATTGTCACCTCTGTGACGGCCTCGATATCGGACTCGGTCTCTTCTCTAATAATCATGGTCTAACCTTCAAAAAAACGGCTGCTCGATGTTTTTCATTATTAGCTGAGAATTATATCCAACAGGCTAAAGAAGGCAACGTGAAAATCACCAAAGAAGTATGCACCTTTTATTCGAATCTCACAACCACAGTTAAAACAAACAGTTACAATAACATCGCAAATTCGGACTTCTCCTGTTTCGTGGTGTTCGAGCTTCTTTATTTAAGATACATAAACTATTGCCGGAGTTAAAGTTGTGAGTAAATCCGGCACAAAAATATGACGATAAACTATTTATGCCCGAAACAGATGCAAAAAAACCGCCCGACAAGAAGGTGAAGAACCTGGTGCAATTTCTGACCGCACCGCCGGCCGTTCTGCTTCGCTTTCGTAAGCCGTTGATTGTGTTGACACACATATTCACCTTTGCGGCTTCCCTGATGCTTTCTTTCCTTGTGATACATAACATGCAATTTAAGCGTGCCTGGTTTGTCGATATATATCCGACATTACTCCTGTTTATGCTCATTATAAAGCTGCCTGTTTTCGGACTTTTCAAACAATATCGCGGCTGGTGGAGATACGTGGGGATTTCCGACCTGATTGCGATAGTACATGCCTCACTGACAAGCACACTAATCATAGTTGTTATATGGTTCCTGGTTGGTAATACCCACACTGGACGAACATATCTGCCGCCGGGAATGGTGGAGCCTGCCGAAGGCGTATGTATCGCAGATTTATTTGCCACGGTGTTAATCTTAGCCGGATTAAGAATGATAATCAGGTTATATTACGAATCGTCCCGAACCGTAGAAGTCGGGCGTCTCAGGAGATTTCTCATAGTCGGTGCGGGCAATGCCGGTGAAGCATTATTAAGGGAAATACACAGAATGCCTGTCGTCCAATACCAGGTAATCGGTCTTATAGACGATGATCCCGCCAAACAAGGCACACACATACACGGAATACCGGTGCTCGGAACGGTGGAGCAATTGCCTGAAATCTGCAAGGACCAAAATATCGACGAAATCGCCATAGCAATGCCCTCAGCGAGCCATAAACAGCTCAGACGTGTTATTCAGGTCTGCCAGGGCACAAAAATCAGATTTCGCACCGTCCCTCATATTACCGATATCGCCTCCGGCAAATATAAGGTATCCCAGATTCGAGATGTTGACATTAATGACTTATTGGGCAGAGAAGCCGTACAGCTCGATTCGAATTCGATTGAAGCTTATACGAAAGAAAAAACAATCTTAGTGACAGGCGCGGGCGGCTCTATCGGTTCCGAACTGTGCAGGCAATTGTGCAATTTCAAGCCGAAGCTGCTTCTTCTTGTCGAGCAGGCGGAAAATCCCCTATTTTATATAGAACGGGAATTGAGAAGAAAATTCCCGGAGGTGCACTTCGAATCATTGATCTGCAACATAACGGACAAAAACAGCCTGGAGCAAATTTTCGAAAAGTATAAGCCGCAGGTAGTTATTCATGCCGCCGCCCATAAACATGTTCCTTTAATGGAGCTAAACGCCGGACAGGCCATCAAAAACAACATAACAGGCACAAAAATAGTGGCGGATGCCGCTGACAAATTCGGCACAACTAATTTCGTTTTGATTAGTACGGATAAGGCCGTCAATCCGACCAGTATAATGGGCTCATCCAAACGGATCGCCGAAATGTATGTTCAGGACCTCAGCAAGACCAGTCAAACACATTTTGTCACCGTTCGTTTCGGTAATGTATTGAATTCCGAAGGCTCGGTCGTCCCGATATTTAAAAAGCAAATCGCCGAAGGTGGTCCCGTGACGGTGACGGATCCCGAAATGAAAAGGTATTTTATGACCATACCGGAAGCGTGCCAGCTTGTTCTTCAGGCTGCTGCAATGGGCAAGGGCGGTGAAATCTTCGTCCTGGATATGGGTGAGCCGGTCAAAATCGCAGATCTCGCAAGAGAGCTTATTACACTCAGCGGCTTCATTCCCGGGGAAGATATCGAGATAAACTTCACAGGTCCCAGACCGGGAGAAAAGCTTTTCGAGGAATTATCCATTGAGGGTGAAGACATGCAGCGTACGAGGCACCCGAAAATCAGTATCTGGAAAAATATCCCGATGGAACGCGACAAGCTTCGTGCCGGCATAAACGAGCTTACAACTATCGCCGAAACACTCAATCGCGACCAAATCATCCGAAAAATTAAAGAACTTATCCCGGAATATACCGGCCCAAATTCCATTTAGAAATGAATTTCCGTCATTCAAAAGCCTAAAACAGCAAATCCACCCCTTTTTATAGATATTTTAGATAATTTTTTTACAAAATTCAGGTTCTTAGCCCTAAAAATATATATTTGGATAAGCTTACGAATAATTACATATTCGGGATGGTACAAGTATCTTAAAAACAAGACGTTAGACCTTTTACAACCAATCAGAGCAAATATAGGGATTATTATAAATATATCAGATTGATTATCGGAACATAGGCAGCAAAAAAGAACTTTAAACAATTCCATTTAAATGCTGTCGCGTTTATTATATATTTCCTATATTATCCCATATTCCTAATTTAAAAAATTTATAAAAAATACGTAATTACCCAAATTGACATTTTTTTAGAAATATGTTATCATACTACATATTAAGGGAAGATTTTTTACATCTCACATATCCTTAATATTCGGAATAGGAGGTCATAGATATGAGGGTTTTAGGAAACACACAAATTAAAATAGTAATAATAGTATTATTCGCTTTATTTACTCTTCCTTCTTACGCAAGGTACGGCGGAGGCACGGGAGAACCGAATGATCCCTACCTGATCTATACGGCAGAACATCTTAATACTATAAGTTCTGAACCAAATTACTGGGACAAGCAATTCAAACTAATGGCTGACATCAATCTGTCCGGCATCACATATTCCGAGGCCGTGATTCCGAGCTTTGATGGAATATTTGACGGTAATGGTCTGGCAATCTCGAATTTAACAATCACAGGTCAGAGTAATCTTGGTCTGTTTGGCAGATTGAATCCCGGAGCAGAGATAAACAACTTGAGTATAACAGATGTGAACATAGTCGGTTCCGGCAACTATGCCAGTGGACTCGCCGGAGAGAACAACGGCAATATTATCTGTTGCTACAGCACAGGTATCGTCAACGGTATCGAATACGTCGGCGGGCTCGTGGGATGTAATACACAACTCGGCACCATCATGAGCAGTCACACATCCTGTAATGTCAATGGAAACTTCCATGTCGGCGGACTTGTTGGCAGCAACAGCGGCATCGTGATTTACTGCTACAGCAATGGTCTTGTTAACGGCATCGGAGATATCGGTGGTTTGGCAGGTTTTGGAAGTCTGCAATCAGATGATCTGTCAGATGGTAATATCTGGAGTAATGTAATCGGCTCCTTCTGGGACATCGAAACCTCAGGTTGTATTTTAAGCGATGGCGGAATCGGTAAGACAACAGCCGAAATGCTGGACCCTAATACTTATAAGGATTCAGGCTGGGACTTCGTGGACGAGACAACAAACGGAACGGATGATTCATGGTGGATAGACCAAGGTCAGGATTATCCCAGATTGTGGTGGGAATCTGCCGAAGACATCGATGACGATAACTATTACGAAACAACTCTTTCCGTAGAGAATAGTGAGCCGGTTGCCCAGTTAGCCTCCGACGACTCTTCGACTGGAACCAAATACTTTACAGAGCAGTTCTTTTCAGGCTCGGATGCGTTCGATCTAACGTATAAATCGGTAATTTTTACTCCTACAACAGACGGCAGCTCTTATAGCGCTGTTTTAAGGGAAATTTCACAGCTACCGACCGATCCAGCCGGTGGGACATACCTGGATTTGGGTGATGATGGTTATACTCTCGTCAATTTGGATTATCAAATCAATCCGGAGGACCAAAAAAGAGTTTATATATACGGATTCAGCTATATCAGGTTCTACGTCGGCAGCAATGGTTATATAACCTTCACCAGAGGAGATACTTCTAATTTCGATACTTTGATTAATCATCTTAGTACAAAGCGGATATCTTGTTTATTCCAGGACCTCGATCCTTCTTGGGGGGGAATGGTTAGCAAAAAGCAATTGTCCGACCGTATCGCTGTAACGTGGGAAAATGTTCCGGAGTACGGCGCGGGCAATTCCAATACATTCCAGATCGAGATGTATTTTGACGGCAGGATTCAACTTTCCTGGCTTGGGATTGATTCAGACGACGGTATTGTGGGGCTGTCAAAGGGAGGTGGATTACCGGAAGACTTTCAGGAGATAGATTTCTCAGAGTTAGCCGAATCAAGCTCCCCGGGCAATGTTCCGGGAGCTCCAATAGGAAGAAAAGATCGAAGGAAGTAACCGGTCTAAAATTAGCGGGAGGATTTTCTTTTAACCGTCCAAAACTATTAGCCAAATAGGCAAAAAAGAAGGTTGATTATGCAAAAAAGAACATTTGTATTAAAACACGGAAATAAAAACTATGTCCAGCTTGTTACTATTGTATTTTTATTGATATCTTTGGCCGATTCAGGCGCTTTCGCTTTAGATCCGATGGGACCAACAACTGCCGGTTTGAGGCAAGGTCAGTCTGAAATCGGGATCGATTACATTAGCAGCACTATGGATATTGAATTGAACAGTGGCAAATATAGTAATTACCCCAGCCCCGACAAACCATCAGCAGGAGAAGCAGAATCGTTCAAGCTTAAGGATTTCGAGACAAACAAAATATATGCCAATTTCAGTTATGGTATCTGGGAGGGCTGTGAATTGTATTTACGTCTGGGAGGAGTAAGTACTGAGTTTGGCGATTCGATCTGGGAAGCCGGTGAAAAATTTGACGGTGATACAAGCTTTTCTTTCTGTCTTGGTTCCAGAGCAACCTTTTATGAAATCGGCGACCTTAAGATAGGCCGACTGATTCAACTAAGCTGGGCCAATCTGGACGGAGACCTGAAAGCACCACAGTGGCCACAACCCGACTCTGTTAATATCGACCTTCTGGAAGTCCAGTTCGCCATAGGAGCTACCTACACTGCCCCGAACGGCACTTCGATTTATGGCGGACCTTTTCTCCATTTTGTTGACGGCGAGATAGAAGATAAATTCACCCTCGAACCAGGAGTAAATCCGGAATTTACATGGGACATCGATGAGTCTTCTACATTCGGAGGATATCTCGGTACCCAACTGTATATCGCAGAAAACACTTTTCTTAACGTCGAATACCAACGCACGAGTAGTGCCGATGCATTCGGCCTGAGTTTCCTCTGCAGATTCTAAATCACAGACAATCTTAACAGCCTTATGAAATAGAATCTTTATTCGTCATACCCTGTATAAGTAAAATTCCCCGAACGTGTTGACAGAGAAAGTGTCCCGAATCCATAATACGTATAAAAAAACCCCCGCTCATTTACGGGGGTTCTATCACCAAAATATATTTCACCGAGATCAGTTCTTCAACGGATTATGACTGTCGTTGTCGTTTCTCGGGTGAGCACTCTCATACACTTCCTTGAGCCTCGTGGTAGTCAGGTGTGTGTAAACCTGCGTCGTGGACAGTGACTGATGGCCGAGCAGCTCCTGCACACTTCTCAAATCAGCGCCGTTATTGAGCATGTGGGTTGCAAAGCTATGGCGTAACGTGTGCGGGCTGATTGCCGGATCAAGGCCGGCCATTTTCAAATACTTGTCCATTTTCCGGCGAACGCTGCGGGTGCTCAATCTTCGGCCGTGCTTATTCACGAAAAGAACCTTCGAGTCAAAATTGTTGTTGTTTTGTGCCCGTTTGTTTCTGAATTCCATATAATGCTGGATAGTTTGCAGAGCAGATGCGCCGATAGGGGCTATTCTCTCTTTCTTTCCCTTACCCCTGACATGTACGACCTCGCCGAGGAAATCGATATCTTCCATATTCAGTGCAACAAGCTCACTGACTCTTATGCCCGTACTGTACAATGTTTCCATAATCGCTCTGTCTCTTGCTCCGAGCCAGGTATTCATCGGAGGCGTTTCGAGCAACCTTTTGACTTCTTCGTATTCGAGGAAACGCGGCAGCTTTTTGTCCTGCTTGGGTGTTCTAACCGCCGTAACCGGATTAGTGCTGATTTGATTTCTTTTAACAAGAAATTTATAGAAGCTGCGTAACGTTGCAAGCTTGCGTGCTATCGTCGCCCGTGAATATTGCTTTTCGTTGAGATGAGCAAGATACGCCCTGACTGAATCGGTTCCGGTTTTAAGAAGTAACTGATCGATATTGACATGAACTTTCGTCGCCACGGCCGTAGCAGTACCTTCATGTTGATCGAACGATACCGTATCACCGTCACCCGGGTGACCTTCGGATGCACCGCACAGAAACTCGCCGAATTGTGTTAGGTCGGCGCCGTAACATTTTGCTGTGTGTTCGGAAAAACGTCTTTCATATTTCAAATAATCTAAGAATTTTTGGATAATCTTGCTTTCTTCCATCATAATTTACCTATCTTTTACAATTTTAATTAACTTAATATTTCCAAAATTACAACGTCACTTGTCTTTAACAATCCGGTACACAAGTCGTATTAATTCGCACTGAACTGAGCATCCTTGTTTTCACCCAATAGTTCGTCCGCCTGGACGACTAACAACTGCGTTAATTTGAAACTGAGCACCGCGGCATCAAACCAATCGAAGTTCGTTCTTTCGTCCTTGGCCTGGTCTATCAGGGCGTCCAATAATTCGTCTTCGCAGCCGTTTTCATAACGGAATATGAACTTCTCCGTTCCCTTATTCAAAACAAGTTGTCTTTTCATTTTTTTCATAGCATTCTAAAACACAGCCATCGAATCGTTTTCGCAACTTGCGATAAAACCAAAGGTATCGAAAACTTTACAAGGCTTTTATCGGCCAATAAGGATTACGGCTTTACAAATTTGAATGAGAATAGATATAAATTAAGAGGAAATTTTGATATTTGTTTTATCAGCAGGTCACTCTAAGCAAGTGTAAGCAGCGATTTTTTTGCTGAAAAGTCGCTGACTCACCCGCTTTCAGGAAACAATCTTAAAAAAGATTTTATCTCCTTTTTTTTCCGAACAAATTATTCCCTTGTTCAGAAGGTCGGTGACATATTTCAACGCTTCGTTCCTAGCGATGCCCATACTCGAACATATATCATCCAGCGAACAAGGCCTGCGTTTCAGCATTGAAAACAGGGTTTTAATCGTGCTTTTCACCGCAAAATCCGACTCGAAACTATCACTGTCTTCGCCTCGTAAAAACTCGTAATCCAATCCCGGCGAAAAATCAGCTATAATTTCACAGTTCGGACCAAGGTGTTCGGCTATGGCACTAAGTTTTTCAGCATCCAATTTTTTGATAGCAGTCTCAGCCGTCGGCCGAACTGCAGTATTGAGTTGAACCTTGTCGGGACCAATGCGCTCTATAACAGCCCTGATTTTGGCTATTTGCTCGGCATCTGTGTTGATTGCATCCACAAAGAAAACCTCGAGCCACAACTGGCCCGCAAATTCTTTCCGGAATGTACATAAACCTGAAATGAGCATTTCAATACTAATATCCCGATGTGGACGGTTAATTTTCTGAAAAGTCCGTTCGTCACCGGCATCGAGCGAAGGCATGACAACGTCAGCCTTCGCACAGTCGGCACGAACATCATCCCTGTAAAATAAAGTTCCGTTGGTTAATATGGCTACCGGGATATCGGTAGCTCCTTTTATTTGCTCAACGATTTCACCAAGCTGCGAGTTCAGAGTCGGCTCACCCGAACCGGCAATAGTGATATAATCGGTTTTCAACCCCTGACCCAATGCATCTTTAAGTTCGACAATGATCGTTTCGGCCGGCACATAAGCCTTACGCTCGATACTTTTCTCTGTAGTTCTTCCGAGCTGACAATAGATGCAATCCAGCGTACAGACCTTGAACGGCACAATATCAACGCCAAAACTCCTTCCCAACCTTCGTGAAGGTACCGGGCCGTAAAAATATTTTTTTTCTCCTGTCAATTGTCAGGTCCTTTCGAAAAAATTTCTTACGCTAATTCCGTACAAGCTGGAATATCTTTTTACAGGTTTTAAGCAAATCTTCGAGCCAGTCCACCGGCATAATACAGGCGGCATCGGATTTTGCCTTCTTCGGCCGGGTATGGACTTCGATAAATAATCCGTTCGCACCCGCAGCTACAGCCGCTTTGGCAAGAACAGGAGCCATTTCCCTTCTGCCGGCACTGGCATGGCCGAGACCACCGGGCTGCTGGGTACTATGAGTCGCATCAAAAACTACCGGGCAGCCCAGCTTTTTCATTGCTTCGATAGCGGTCATATCGTTCACCAATCGGTTATAACCGAAAAAAGTACCGCGTTCAGTCAGTATAATTTTTTTATTATTACAAGCACGAATCTTATCGACCACATTTTTCATTTCGTCCGGTGAGAGAAACTGTCCTTTTTTAACGTTCACAGGCTTTCCGGTATGCGCACAGGCACATAACAAATCGGTCTGCCTGCAAAGAAACGCGGGTACCTGTAAACAATCGACAACTTCACCGGCAACAGCGGCCTGGGCCGGTTCGTGCACGTCAGTCATAACAGGAAGATTAGTTTGCCGACGAACCGCATCGAGAATCTTCAAACCCTTTTCCAATCCCGGACCACGAAAGCTGGCCATGCTGGAGCGGTTGGCCTTGTCGAAACTTGCCTTAAAAATTATCCCGATACCGGTATTGCGACTGATATCCAGCAGCCTGCCTGCAATATCCAGGCAATTACTTTTACTTTCAATTACGCAGGGGCCGGCCATCACGAATAATGGAGAATCCAGGCCAATTTTCACATTACCAATTTTGAAATTCATTTTATTTAAAATCCTATTTCAGAGTACCTATATTGAACTAAAGTTACACGCATTTGTCATCCTGAGGCGCAGCCGAAGGATCTGAGCATCGAAAAAGAGATTCTTCGCTTCGCTCAGAATGACAGCTCGCCTCTTAGGGGCAAGCTGTCACTTTAGGCACCTTCTTTATCCTATCGCCCTGATAATTCTTGTTCTAATACCCGCCGGCCTGGCGCCTTCCGGTACAATACAATTAACTGCATGTGGTATCACGTTGATTTCGACCGGAAGCACCGGCCCGGGGTCACCGTCAATTTCAGTCCTTATAGTATTAACATTAGAGCTGACATTTATATTTTTGCCCTGACGATATATTACATCGCGACAATCGGCGTGGTGTTTTAATACCGTCATTATCGAATGCTTAATCAGGTGAATCCGGGAGGCACATTTATAAATACATATATCCAGCAGACCGTCACTTAAATCGGCATAATGCAAAATCTGCAGACCCACTGCATACCTTGAAATATTCCCGACAAATACCAGCCCGGAACCATCGTAAATTTCCTCCCCGTCAACCTCGACTCTCATCGGAGAAAATTCGTATCCCCAGAACGTTCGCCAGATAGGCCAGAAGTAATCGAAGTGATTGATATGTCCGGCCCGCTGCTCACTGACCCGCTTGACCACCTCACCGTCAAAACCGAACCCGGCAATCGAAGTGAAACACCTCCCATTGACATTTCCCAAATCCAGAGGTCGAATATATCCCGCTTCGAAGGTCCTTATCAGCGTCTTTAATTTTTCATCGAAACCCAATTCATTTGCCAGCAGATTTTCCGTCCCCGACGGCATTATCAGTAACGGCTTGTCACTTCCTTCCAGACCGTGCGCCACTTCCCTGACCGTGCCGTCACCACCGGCAACGGCAACCATTGCGCAATCATAATCAACCGCTGCATCTGTAGCCAGCTCGCAGGCATGACTCAAAGACGTTGTAAGAGAGCCTCTGATTTCGTATCCTCTTTTTACGAGGTATCTCTCGAACCGGCGCCCCATCATCTTCGTGCAGGTAGCACCGGACTTGGGATTGACAATATATGCAATGTAGCCGTCTTCCGGATTCATAGAATTAAAAGTATTGTGTCATTATTTACTTTTTGCCGGATTTATTTTTTCCATAATCATAGACGCATAACTTTTTGGAATATGCTGCAGCTCTGTCAGCCCCAGAC
The DNA here is from genome assembly GCA_964431695.1 of uncultured Pirellulales bacterium. Classification (GTDB taxonomy): domain Bacteria; phylum Planctomycetota; class Phycisphaerae; order Sedimentisphaerales; family Anaerobacaceae; genus JAFGPS01. The sequence goes on from CAYSKI010000037.1 coordinate 10,824, forward strand.
TCTCCTGTACACGGGCGATTTGTCTGTCACCGGGCCCTTCTATCTCAACAAAACTGCCCAGCTCCTGCAACTGGTCCAAAGCAACTTCACACTCGCCGAGCCGCCAGAGACGGCGCTTTTTCTCGACGCATAATTTCTGCTCATAACCCAACGCCGAGAGGAGCTTTTGCATCGAATCGGCATCACTGACCTGGATTTCGATTTCCTGCCTTTTTTTGTAGTTGCTCTTCTCTTTGGCACCTTTATATGTCAAAAAATATCCTGTGCTTTCTCCGACAACCTGCCGTCGCAAGCGAAGACATTGGTCCGAATCAGTCAAGGTTGAATTTGAGTCGTCAAAATGAATATCACTCTGCAATTGCTCCGCTACGAATAGGCCGCCCAGTTCCCGGAGTTTTTCTTCTACCTTCTGCAGCGAATCAACTTTTAGCTTTGCTTCTATTTCCGTAAACATTTATCAGATATTTTCCTTATCGAGTTCGCGAACAGCTTCTATAAAATCCACAGGATTGACAATCATCGGTACGGTGTCGTTTTGGGTAGCGGTTTTAAGCCATAGATCGATGATGGTCTTCGGATCGATCTCCGGATTGACCTGATACGCCAAAGCTGCCAGCCCTGCCAGATAAGGCGCCGCCCAACTCATACCGCCTGTGCGAGTGTACGTGTAAACATCCGGTCCACGGTGACTGGCAATGGTTCTATTACCGGCGGGTATGTGGAGGACTTTTTCCTTTCGGCCGTATCTTCCCCGACGATAGCTCGATGGTTCATTGGGATCCTTACCGGGAACGCGTTCGAGTGTTCCGTATTGCAAAAAGGCTGGATGGCACGTCACGACCAATATCCCGTTCTTCTCAGCCCTGGCGAGTGTCTCTTGCCAGCGGTCGAAGCTGGCCTGCTGAGAGAACATCCCGGTAGAAATACTCACGACTCGAATCTGCTGCGTAATATCCTTATCTTTGTTAAAATCAATGAGCTTATCGATGACGTAACAGTACGGTTTATTGTCCGGCACCCACATCTGGACGGCAAAGTAACGTAGCAAGGCTTTAGGAGCAACGCCACATGTTTTTCCGACAGCTATGCTGCATACAGGCGGACCATGCATCTGCGGGGAGGTCATTGCTGTTAAGAGTCCGACAGGTTCATATTCTGTTAGTCGATCAGCATATTCTACATGATCCCGTAATAATGGTTGGTCGATGATGGCGATAGTAATTCCCCTGCCATCGATTCCCTGTTTATGTAAACTCCGGATACCAAGCCCGGGATTTTTGCCTTCTTCAAGCAACGTCACCGGATCGAATCCATCCGGCATTTTGTCGGATTCGGGCCAGAGAGTTTGACCGTCGAACGGCATTTTATCAAGCAGTTCGAGGTGCTCTCTCAAATCGAGACGAGCCAGCGACACGTTAGCAAATCCCAAGAAGGAATCAAAGCGGTTTAAATCCTTTTCGTTCCTAAGAACGATCTGTCGTTCTTGACCGATATCGATCTCCCTCCTTCCAGCTTTGATCCAGAGCAGGGTCATTGGTGTTGAGTAATCCCTCATTCTGCCGAATCTGGCCTTCACATCAGAAAAAGTAATATCCAGAATTTCCATCCCACCATCGTTCTTCTTCGCTTCCTTCGAGGCAGGCCCAAGTAGTGCCTTGAGTTCCTCAGTCGTAGAAAGTTTATATGCAAGCTTGCCTTCCGCAGCAGCCCGGCGGACTATATCTGCAATATCAGACTTGGTATCAACTTTGCTATTAGCAAAGACAGAAACTGTGAACAACAACAGAGGTACTAATATTAATGCTGCTTTTAAAAATATCCGTTCGGTTTTGGAAAAAATATATCGGAGCATATAAGATACCTTATTTCAGATAATGTACTCTGAATTTCTCAAATAACGATATTCACTAAACGTGACTTGATTACGATAACCTTTTTAGGCTCTTTGTCGGACATTGCGGCAATCACTTTTTCGCAGCTTAATGCCTTTTGCTTTATCTGCTCTTCACTCGAATCCGCGGCAACAACAATTTTGTCCTTAATTTTGCCGTTGACCTGGATGGCCAATTCGATTTCTTTTTCCTTGATTAATTCCTTATCGTATTCGGGCCAGCTCTCATACGTCAGGCTTTCGGTATGGCCGAGTTTGGCCCAAAGTTCTTCGGCAATATGAGGTGCAAAGGGAGAAAGAATAAAGACAAACTTTTCAACAACTTCTTTAGGTATAACCGTCAGCCTGGCTAAGTGATTTACTAAAATCATCATTGCGCTTATCGCCGTATTGAAACCGAAACTCTCGATATCGTCACCGACCTTCTTTATCGTTTGATTCAATAACCTGAGTGTCGCTTCATCCGCCTGGGCCTGCTTAACTGAGACCCGAAGCTCACCTGTCTCTTTATCCACAATCAACCGCCAGAGCTTCTGCAAAAATCGATGCACACCTTCGACTCCCTGCATACTCCAGGGTTTTATCGCCTCCAGCGGTCCCATGAACATCTCATAAAGCCGCATCGAGTCGGCACCGTAATCGGTAATAACCTTGTCGGGATTGACAACGTTGCCGCGGGACTTGCTCATCTTCTGGCCGTCCTCGCCCAGAATCATTCCCTGATTAACGAGCTTTTTGAACGGCTCTTTGGTCGTGACATATCCCAAATCATAGAGGAACTTATGCCAGAATCGCGAGTACAATAGATGCAGCACCGCATGTTCGGCGCCGCCGATATACAAATCAACCGGCATCCAGTATTTTTCTTTATCGGGTGCCCATCCCTGCTTATTATTGTCCGGGTCCAGGTATCGCAGATAGTACCAGCAACTGCCCGCCCACTGTGGCATTGTATTTGTCTCACGTTTGGCTTTCGAGCCGTCCGGCAAGGTGACATTTACCCAGTCGGTCACATTAGCCAAGGGCGGCTCACCCGTACCTGTCGGTTCATAATTTTCAACCTGCGGCAACTTCAAAGGTAAATCTTCTTCCGAAAGCCCGATGACGCAGCCGTCCTCGGTATGCAAAATGGGAAACGGCTCGCCCCAGTAACGCTGCCTGCTGAATAGCCAGTCACGCAGCTTGTAGTTGATGGCCTTTGTCCCTTGTCCTCTTTCCTGCAGCCAGTTTGTAATCTTTTCCTTGAATTCGGCGGTACTCAGGCCGTCAAACCGCCCGCTGTTAATCGCCCTGCCGTCCCCGATAAAGCACAGCTTTCCCAGCCGGACCAATTCGGATTGCTCTTTATCCAAAGGATCGACAACCGGGATAATCGGCAGATTGAATTTCGTAGCGAACTCGAAGTCACGCTCATCGTGGGCCGGCACAGCCATAATCGCACCGGTCCCGTAGCTGATTAAGACATAGTCGCTAATCCAGATTGGAATTTTTTCGTCATTTACAGGATTGATAGCATAAGCACCGATAAATTCACCTGTCTTATCTTTAGCCAAATCGGTACGATCCAAATCGCTTTTGCGAGCCGCCTCTTCACGATATTTCTTAACGGCGTCTTTTTTGTCGTCGGTCGTCAGAATATCCACAAGCCGATGCTCGGGGGCCATGACCATATACGTTGCTCCGAACAGCGTATCAGGGCGGGTCGTAAAAACCCTTATCGTCTCATCGAAGCCATTAACCTTGAAATCCACATCGGCCCCGATACTTTTTCCAATCCAGTCCACCTGCAGCTTCTTGATGGATTCGGGCCAGTCCACTTCTGCTAAATCATCCAGCAGCCTTTCGGCGTATTTTGTGATTCTAAGCATCCATTGCCGCATCGGCTTTCTGATTACCGGATGCCCGCCCCGTTCACTCAGCCCCCCTACTACTTCCTCATTTGCCAGGACCGTTCCCAATGCCGGACACCAGTTAACGGCAACTTCGGCTTCATACGCAAGACGATTATCATCGATAAATTTCTGCCGGTCCCGCTCGCTCAATCCCTCCGGAATCGGTAATTGCTCGATCGGCTTTGCCTTCTGCCCGGCCTCATCGAAGAAGCTGTTGAACATTTTCAGAAATATCCATTGCGTCCACTTGTAATAATTCGGGTCGGTGGTATTGACTTCCCGATCCCAATCGTAGCTAAAACCGAGGGACTTAATTTGCTTATGGATATTATCCACGTTTCTCTGCGTTGTCTGTTCCGGGGCAGTGCCGGTCTGGATGGCGTACTGTTCGGCGGGCAGGCCGAACGCGTCCCAGCCCATCGGGTGCAGGACGTTGAAACCTTTCATCCGTTTATACCGGGCGACAATATCACTGGCGGTATAACCTTCCGGATGGCCTACATGCAGACCCTGACCCGAAGGATAGGGAAACATATCCAGAACATAATACTTGGGCTTAGAATCGTCGCAGTCATGTGCCCTAAACGTCCTGGATTGTTCCCAAAACTGCTGCCACTTTTTCTCAATTTCGTTGAATTTGTAAAGTCCCTTCATCGAATAGATTTATCCTTTCAGCTTCCAGTCAAAGTTAAAGTTTGTCTTTCGGAGCTACACAATAATCCAAAAATCCATAAAAATCCACTAAAAATCAACCGTCTATCAATTCAGGCTCCCTTAGTTTGATAACGATTTAAAATAACAGATATTATTGAAACCTCAAAAAAAGTTAACCACTTTGCTGGAATCCCCGCTTAATCTACAATAGTGAGATAAAAACATTGACTATTCGAGATATATAAGATAAAATTGATTAGTTTTGTGAAGTAAAGCGGGTAAAAACACCAGGGAGGCTTCTTATGAGGCATAAACCTATAATACTATTTTCCGTCGCTATTTTATTCTTTCCATCGGATGCATTGGCACAGGAAGTCACAAATCCAGGCGAGGTTCTTAAGCAGCTCAATGAGGCATCCAAGGCTAACAGGGCCCTTATGAATTTTGGCCGCATCCAGGCAACCGTCCGGTATATTTCCTATGATGAGAAAGGGCAGAAAAATCGTGAAACGGAGCACGAAGTTCGAGCCGTTTTCAAAGGTCAGAAAATTCGCTTAGATACAGTAATGCAGGTCGGTAATAGCAACAAAACATGGAAGGCTGTAGCAACAGAAGATTCCTTCAAAGAATACTTCGCGGGAGAAAGGGACGCTTATCTGCGAGATCCCAAAATGGCCGGATCGATTAATGTCTATGTAGAATTTCTCCCTTTGAGAAACACTGCTTTTTGGCATAGTTTCCTGGAATATCCTAATGAAGCGGTTGCTTCAATAAAGATAACAAAAAAAACAGTCCCTGAAAACGAGGTTTACATCTTGGAAGTAGTATATAAAAAACGCCCGCAAGATTTACTTCGCTATTATATAAACCTTGCTAAAGGCGGTTCCGTTGTGAAGTTTGAGAGCTATCACGATTTTGGCGAAGGAAATGTTTTGCTCTCACAAAATGAAGCTGAGATGCAGCCTACGAGTAATGGAGGCTGGTACTTGAAAAGGTTCTCCAGCGTCGGCTATCGACCGGAGGGAACGTTGCGAAGCAAAAAGGAAATAGAAATTAAGAATTTTGACTTTACTTTTGAAGTTCTCGACCATGAATTTACCTGGGAGGCAATCGGAGTTTCACAGGGAACGAGAATCTATGATATGCGGCTGGGCGTCAATTATATATACGGCGGCCCTTCCAACCCTTCGCAGAAAGAACCTGAACCGACTGAAAAAGCTCAAGATGAGATTCCTGAGCAGGCGAAAAATATCCTCCAGGCAATAAAAGACGGTAAGAGCACAAGAGAAGATTCGCATAATCTATATGCGCTTATGAACAAACCAGCGCCGGAGCTGGAAGTAACAACCTGGATTGGATCCGAGCCGTTAAAGCTTGCTGATCTACACGGCAAAGTCGTCGTGCTGGATTTCTGGGCAATAACCTGTGGGCCATGTCTGGGTGACATCGAAGGCTTGAACAAGATTCATGAACGCGGCAAAACCGAACCTGTTATTGTGATCGGGGTACACTTACCAACTGATGATATCAATGACATTGCAGAAGTTAAGAGTGTTATGGCCGAACATAATGTAAAATATCCAGTATGCATTGACACCGCGGGAGGCCTAAAAAAAGAATATTTCCGTGGGCGTACGTTTCAGAAATACGCCGTTGGTTCGATCCCCAGGCCGTTTCTGATTGATATTAAGGGCAACGTTCGTTCGGTATCGTCGCCGGTCGTTCCATGGGAGCTGGAGGAACTGATTAAAGAACATTCCAGTGGAATTACCGGTAAAAGCCAGACGGAACCAGAATGGCTTGTGGGCTTGAAAGTGGCACCGGATAGTGCCAACTTTGGGAATGTGTCCAAAGGGCGGAAAATACAAAAGAGCGTTTTCATTTATAAGCCTGACAAGCCGGATTTTACAGTTAAGATAGCATCTGCACCTAAAGAACCGGCAACCGCCCAGCTATTTAAATACGAACAGGAAGATGCATTGTTATACGAATTGAGGATTTTCCTGAATACCAATATCAAAGGCGAGAATTATTCTTCCGAGATAAAATTAGCAACTAACGATGTCAACAAATCTGAAATAGTGATACCGGTGAAAGCAAGCACCATATCAGATGACAAATAAAAAGAATCTACCTTTCTTTGACATTATCTTGAAACGAACTCGAAATCAGCGTTCCCACATGCCATCCGGGCGGACGTAAAGTACGCCGGTATCGCTGTAGAAATTCAAACTCGCAACCGCAAAAGCCACAAGTGCCTGTGTCGAATTATTTCGAGCATCAAGCATGTCTTCCAGGGCGTTAAGCACACGGCGGCTGCTCGCCCGGCCGTATTGAAGAAGTGTAAGGGTATTGTTATAACGTTTTTCAGCTAATTCAGAAGCCTCGGTCTGCACGCTATAACGCTGAGCGGCTTCGGTCAGATCTCGGTAGGCATTGCGAACTTCCAATTTGACCGTATCGGAAGCCTGCTCATATTCCCGCTGCCGCTGGTTCAGGGTCAAAAGGGCCTTGCGATATACGCTTTGCTCCGGCACACGATCCAAAGGCAGGTCAAGCTCGAAACCAAGGCTATAATCTTCTCTGGTTCGATTCAGCGTCTGGCGGTCGGCCCGTCTCGCCGAAGAAGCATCGGCACTTCCAACCAGGTTTAATTCCGCCCGGAGACTGTCTGCGGCGACATAAACTTTACGCTCGGCATCGGTGACGGCATCGGCGACATTGACCAGGTCAAGACGTCGAAGTAATGCCGTCTCGATGGCCTCAGTATCGGAGAAATTCGGCATTTTCATTTCCGAATTTTTCAAAGCTTCAAGGACTTTCGTATCCAACTGAAATTCCGCGTTGGTGGGCAAGCTCAAAGTTATCTTAAATTCATCGAGGGCCTGTTGATATTGTTTCCGGGCCTGAATATATTCGTCATAGGCCCTGAGTTTCTCCTGGCGAACTCTTTCCAATTCCAGCTTAGGGATGCGCCCGGCATTCGCCAGTGTCTCGACCTTACCGATGAGCAAACCCAGGGTATCACAATTTTTCTGAGCGCTCTCCATGACATCCCATAACTGCAGAACGCCATAGTACCGGCTAATCACCGAGACGACAAAGGTCTGCCGAAACCGGTTGAACGCACGGACCTGATACAATGTGTCCCTCTCGGCTTGTGTGAGATTTTCCAGGACGACTTTGCGTTCGCTGCCGCGAAGCAAAGGCTGCGTTATCGTCGCACTCAGGATCGACGTCAAACCGCTGCGCATATTACCGGTCAGCACATCGGCCCAGGCCAAGGCCACTCTTGTAGTGATGATAGTTCCCTGTGCCAGCAATTGATTAAAACCGAAATTCGCCTCGATTCCCACCACTTCATCGTTACGATCCGCGTTATATCCGCCGGTGACCACTCCGAAATATTGTTTCTCGAAATCATGCCTGGTCAGTCTCAGGTCCAGGGCCTTGATGTAAAGCTCTTCTTTCTGAGTCTGATATTCGCGATTATAAGCGGTCGCTATTGCCACGGCCTGCGGCAGGGTGAGAACGCCCGAAGCTGGAACGGCTTTAGCAATTCGAATGTCACCGGCCGACGGCTCGGTGTCACCGACCTTGTAGTTTGCTTTGGTGCCGAAATCATCCCTCCACTTTTGGTCGATGATTTTATAGACCTGCTCGTCCGCCTCATTTTTGTAATTATGCTGCGTACATCCCGCCGGGCCATATAAAACAATCAGGCTGCATATCATCAAAACAACAATATGTCTGGTGTAGAAATTGCACATTATTTATTCGGCGATTACAGTTTTCGTATTCCGACCAGCTCACCGGTTACCAACCCTATTTCAGGCGGAGCCTCAATCAAAAACGGCCGGCCCCATTGTGGAAAATTCGGATTTCGCCACAACCGTACCGGCATTTGTTCCACAACCGGCCCCACATAAGTAATCCGGGAGCGTATAATTCGTGCCGGTTCGCTGCTCTTGATAAGCTCGACTTCCATCCCTTCACGGATATTGTTCACCTGTTCTTCGCTCGCATAGGCAACAATCTCGGTCGGACCGGCTTCGGTCAACGCAAGAATCGGCTCGCCAGCCAAAACCGCCTCCGAAGCTCCACGCAGAATCTGACTAATAACACCATCGAACGGGGCCTTTAACTCAACAGCCTGGTTTACGTCCAATGCCTCGATCTGCAGCAATACCTCATCCATCCGCCGCTCCTGCACTCTTATTGCTTTACGGACAACATCCAGGGCCCCTTCAACCGAAGGATGGTACGGCTCATGTTGAAAATATTCATCCCGTCTTTTTATGGCTTGTTCCAGAGCGGTATTCGCCTGGGCGAGCAACTGCTCATTCTCTGAAATCTTCGTTGCAAGAGTATCATGCTGTGCCTGTGCTTTCTGCAGCTCGTACGGCACGACGGCATCTTGTTTGAGAAGCTCCTCGGTAACTTTCACTTCCAATTCCAAATCCTTCAGAGTGATCCGGTCGGTTTCAATCAAAGCTCTGAATCTGAGAATATCGAGCCTCGCATTCTCAACGTCAACTGAAAATCTTCTGCTGTCTATAATCCGGTTTGCTTCGCGGTCCGTTTTTTCCGCGTTAAGGCTATCCTGCGTTGGAACCAACTGAGCCGTTAAATGTTCGATTTCAGCCAATACTGTTGCCAGCTGTGCCTGTAACCGGCCCCGCGGCTGCTCGTTATCGAGCACCGTATTGACTACCACCAGGGTTTGTCCCTGTGTCACTTTATCGAACAGCTGTACGGGGACATTCACAAGACGAGCCGGGCAATTGGCGGAAATCTGAACCACCCTGCCCTGAGCGATTCCAAGAACCTCGAACCTTTGTGAGCGACGAGAGAAAAGTCCGATGACACAAAGCACGGCAAACAACCAGACCGCGACCGGAAGTATATGGTGGCGCAAACGAAATGGATAACCTCTGATATCTATCCTTTTCATACGCTCCTTAAACCTCCAGTAACTGTTCCTGCATCGTCAGGTTGATATTTTCAAGTCCCTCGACGTTTTGCAGCTCCGACAATAACTGCTGATTCATTGCGGCATCCCTAATCATTAGCTGATAAGCATACTCAACTTCGTTCGTGCCGAAACCGGTATCCTGTGCCGATATGAGGGTGAAACTTCCGCAGAAACGTCTGAGAATAGTGGGAACCGGGCTTTCAGGTCCCATATGACCCCTGGAGACGAATCGTAAAAAGCCGTTATGAGGCTGATGTGTACCGAAGCCGACCAGGTACAAATATATTATGATTAAACTAAGAATGCCTGTCCCGACGATTGCCACTGCATATCGCTGAGAACCCGAGGCCATCCCTACAACAAGAGAACAAAAAATGAAAGCAATGTCCCTTGTATCCTTAACAATATTGCGAAAACGGATAATCGCCAAAGCGCCCATCAAACCGACAGCGGTAATGATACTCGTGCCAATCACGGCCATCACCATTGCCACGACAACCGTGATGACAATCAGAGACTGTACGAAAGATTTCGAATAGGATAATCCGCTGTGAGTAAAATAATAAACCCAGGCCAGGACCTGCCCTAAAACAAAAGCCAGCAGAAGCGACAACAATACCGCTTCCGGAGTAAAAGGTCCGCCGGCCGAGGGAACACCCTCCAATATTTCCCATATCCTGTCCATAAATATTTATCCTGCAACCTGAGGCGCGCAAAACTTTAATAAACATGAGTCCTGAATCGACGAAGCATATTTAGATATTGATTTCTGCCGCAGGTTAAAATACTTGACCATCTGAGACAACCATGCCGGGTAACAGCCCGTAAATTTAACCTCTAATATCACACCGCCTTTAGTAAGGGGATTTTTCTGCCAGCCCCCGCCGGAAAGTCTTACCTCGGGAACTTTTGTGACACAATAAGCAAGCTCCCTATCGAAAGTGACTCTTACCCTGTTGTGCAAGCTGCCTTCGTAGGCACGTCGCATGTAACGAACAAGAACAGCAGGTTTTGCCTGAATGCTGTTCATATATAACTGGAACTGGTTAATAGAGTCCGTATCAGCGGTATAATTTTGCGGCGGTAGAGGCAAACCGGCAAGCAAAGTCGGCACGTCGCTTGCGAGGACGCGCGCGCGGCTTTTGACAATGATGGTATTTATCCGGCGTTTTATTTCGAGAAAGCGGGGATAATCCGTCTCGTCCGTGTAGCTGCGTATTCGTAATTTGAAACGATTCTTATGACCACGCAAACTCTCCTTGCAAAGCTGCAATTCGTTCGAATCCAAATAAAGACTGACAATCGGGTAATCACCCTTCCTGTGCAGTTTGGAATACCGGTCCATCTCTATATAAGGTTTAATGAACCGGGGAATGGCTTCGGCCTCTGATTCACTGATACGATATTTAATCTCGTGACGGCATCTGAGGGTACGATCAGGCAGATTAACCGCCATCCGAGCAGCATCGGAAGCACCCTTGGATTGATCACATTTTTCTTTCATGAAAAAGTATTCTATCGATTTATACAAAAAAAATAAAAACCTCAGTTACCAAACGAAATATCCGAGGTAGCGAAATCGGTCAGTCCTTCCTGCTTTATGCATTTATACCCACTGCCCCTGGTTATAGGAAGCTTACCCCATCTCTAAGAGACCCAAGACAACACTATCATCCGGCTCTGTTAACCTTTTGTTAAGGTTATGTTTATATAAACAGCCTCAGAATTTTACCTATTCTAACATATATCAGGCAGATAAGTCAATATTAATCCAGTCTTTGTGATGTGTTTCGTATCCGGATTTTGTCGGTTTTTACTTGACCAAATTAAATGATTTCGATTAAATTGCGGGATTCTGTTAAGAAAAATCCTTACAAACAGATTATTTAATACCTATAGTTGCTTATATATACACAAAAATAAGGCGATTAGTGTCTTAATATGGATGAAAAAAGGATAAAAATCGGGCTTGTCGGTTTCGGAACCATCGGCAGCGGGATTGCAAAGCTTATTTTAGAAGATGCAGATTCGATAGCTACCATGACCGGTCTTCGGCTGGAGCTGGCATGCGTCGTTGATATCGATACGAAATCCGAACGTCCTATAAAACTTCCCGATGGGATTCTTACCGACGATTTCAACAGGCTGCTGAACGACGATACAATTGAGATAGGTATAGAAACTGTGGGAGGAACCGACGCAGCAAAGCAAATACAGCTCAAAATGCTTGAGGCCGGAAAAAACGTTGTAACTGCGAATAAGGCCTTATTGGCGGAACACGGCAATGAACTTTACAGAGTCGCCCGACAAAATAACAGATGCATAGCCTTCGAAGCAAGCTGTGCAGGTGGAATACCCATCATCTCGGCAATTCGAACGGGGCTGACGGCAAATAACATCACTGCTATATACGGTATCGTCAATGGTACTTGTAACTATATTCTCTCGAATATGACATCTAAAAACGAGGAGTTCGGTCAGGCCCTGACTCAGGCACAGGAAAAAGGTTACGCCGAACCTGATCCAACTCTTGATATTAACGGACAGGACAGCGCTCATAAACTCGCAATCCTTGCTTCTATTGCTTTCGGATATGAAATCATGTTTGAGGATATCTTCGTCGAGGGTATCGAAGCAATATCGAAAGATGACGTCAATTACGGTGGTGAAATGGGATATTGTCTGAAATTACTGGCAATCGGACAAAAAGACAAAAACAACAGGATTTCCCTTCGGGTTCATCCTTCATTTATTGCCAAAGATAATCCCCTTTCCAGAGTGGAAGGTCCTTTCAACGCCATAAGTATATTCGGCAGCTCAGTCGGCCGTGTCATGTTTTATGGCCGAGGTGCCGGTATGATGCCGACCGCAAGCGCAATCGTGGCGGATATTATTGATGTCGCTATTGGTAATTCAGCCAAGACTTTTAGCCATTTGAATCTACAGCCGAGAGATAAAGTCGTTCCTTTGATCGATAAAATTGATAATCTCGTCAGCAGATATTATATCCGGATCATGTGTAAAGACCAGCCGGGTGCTATTGCACAGTGGAGCAAAGTGTTGGCGGAACATAAGATAAGTATCTCCGGCGCATTACAGCACGAAGGTATTGGCCCCGACAATACCGTTCCGGTCGTTATAACAACCCATCTGACCCGGCAAAAAAACGTTACCGCCGCCCTGAAAGACATGGAAAATCTTGACGTCATCGGGGGAAAACCCGTTTGCATCAGGATCGTAGATATCCCGGAGGATAAAGATTAGTGACTAAATATTCGATTATAATCCCCGATGGTGCGGCGGATGACCCGCTCGAGCAATTAAACGGACAAACCGCTCTCGAAGCCGCCAGGATACCTAATATCGATAAAATCAGCACATTAGGAAGGCAGGGCCTCGTTCGAACTATCCCTGATGGAATGGAAGCCGGCAGTGACGTGGCTCAAATGAGTTTGCTGGGATACGATCCCGTGCGGTATTATACCGGCCGGGCGCCCATTGAAGCAGCCGCACGCAATATCAAACTATCTCTGGGCGATTGGATTTTCAGATGTAATTTAGTGACTATTGCCGACGGTAAAATGGTCGATCACAGTGCCGGACACATCTCCACCGCGGAAGGCTCAAAGCTTGTTACGGAACTAAATGACCAGCTCGGCAACGAGCAAATACAGTTCCATACAGGTGTAAGTTACAGGCACTTATTAGTTTTCAAACAGACAAATTTCGATATAAAAACTTATCCTCCCCACGACCATATAGGCACTGATATCGACAGGATATTACCCCGCGGCAAAGGCTCCGATATGCTTATCGATCTGATGGCCCGTTCACAGCAGCTATTTGCTCATCATGACATCAACAGAGTAAGAAAAGACCTTGGAGAAAACCAGGTTAGCTCCATCTGGCTCTGGGGACAGGGCCAACAGGCTCAACTGGAACGCTTCCATAAACGTTTCGGCATCAAAGGGGCTGCAATCACCGCCGTCGATCTTGTCAAAGGGCTGGCTAAATTAATCGGCTTTGACTTGATAAACGTCCCAGGCGCAACCGGTTTTACCGACACCGATTACCGGGGTAAAGGAACGGCGGCGATAGAAGCACTAAAAAATTATGACATGGTATTCGTGCATATCGAAGCGCCCGACGAAGCTTCCCACAGCGGCAACGCCGAATTGAAGAAAAAGGCAATCGAACAAATCGACGAGCACATCGTAGGGCCGATATTTGAGGCACTGCATCATTACCCAAGCTGGCGAATTCTTGTCATGCCGGACCATCCTACCAAGATCAGCAGTTGTGCTCATTCGCCGGAGCCGGTTCCCTTTGCTATGGCAGGTGACAATATAAGCGGCATTTTAAATACAACTTTCAGCGAAGCCAATGCTGCGAAATCAGGTTTCAGAATAAATAACGGCTATGAACTGATGGAGTATTTCCTGAAAAGTTAACGGTTTAACCGTCAGGTTAAAATATAAAAACAAGTTTTTTTTAATGGGTCGAATATGGCAATAATTGTACAAAAATATGGTGGCACATCAGTAGCCGATGCCGAAAAGATTCGCCGAGCCGCCAGGCGTGTTATTAAAACGGCAGAAGATGGTTACTCAGTCGTTGTTGTCGCCTCGGCTCGAGGCAAGCAAACCGACCAGCTTGTTGCGGATGCTCTGGAGCTCAATCCCAATCCGCCCAAACGGGAAATGGACCAGTTGCTCAGCACCGGTGAACAACAAACGGTCTCACTTTTCGCGATGGTGCTCGATGCAATGGGCAAACAAGCCATCAGCTTCACCGGCGGTCAAATCCGAATGATGACCGACAGCGTCCACACCAAAGCACGAATAAGAAGTATCGACGCCGAGAGAATTCACAATCAACTGGACCAGGGTAAAATTGTTATAGTCGCAGGTTTCCAGGGCGTTGATGAATTCGAAAATATCACTACGCTCGGTCGGGGCGGCTCGGATACTACCGCCGTAGCGCTGGCGGCGGCGCTCGGTGCCGAGGAATGCGAAATTTATACCGATGTTGAAGGAATTTACACATCCGATCCCCGCATATACAATAAGGCTGTGAAAATGGACCAAATCAGCTACGACGAGATACTCGAGATGGCAAGCCTCGGAGCCGGTGTGATGCACCCGCGAGCCGTAGAATTTGGTAAAAAATATGATATTAGAATTCATGTAAGAAGCAGTAGTAATGAAACACAGGGAACAATCATTACTCATGAGGTACCACAAATGGAAGGTGTAGTAGTTTCAGGTGCAACAATACAAAAAGATATGGCCAAGATTGGTCTGGTAGGTGTTGATAACGTGCCGGGTAACGCAGCTAAAATCTTCGCACATCTGGCAAAGGCTAAAGTTGTCGTTAATGACATTATCCAAACGGAAATCAGCCCGGAAAAAGCGAATTTGTCATTCATGGTTGAAATTTCAGATTTGGACGCCGCCAAAAAAGCAATGGCTGAAATCAAAGAAGAAGTCAATTTCTCAGATATTTTCATCCGTGAGGATATCGCCGAGGTTTCGGTTATCGGAGTGGGTATGCGAACGCATTATGGTGTGGCGGAAAAAATGTTCGGCGCACTGGCGGAAGCCAAGGTCAATATCGACTCGATTACCACCAGTGAGATTCGTATCAGTTGTGCCGTAGATGAAGACCAGGCCGAAAGAGCCCTCGAGGCGGTCTGTAATGCCTTTGAACTGGACAGACCTGCGAAACATCGAGGCTCGTAAATCTTTTGGCGTTTTTTTAATGAAAAATGTCTTCCGAAAAGACAACTTGCGTTCATGCAATGAGCAGGTGCAAACGCAATATCATGCTATTGCTGTGCCTGCCGGTGCTGGTTTTTCTGGTCCTGTTTGACAATATCTGTATTAAACATAACTGGCAGTCTCAATCTCCGGATGATAAACAGACCCAGGCCGCCGACGGCCAAAAATATCACACCGGAACTTTTGCCGTTATAAATATCGTCGATGGTGATACACTGGATATCGACGCACCCGACGGGCGGTCGGAACATACGAGAATAAGGCTGCTGGGAATAGATGCTCCGGAAAAAACCACCGAATCCGGCGCCATGTACTTCGCCGCTGAAGCCACAGAATTCGTAAAAAAGGCCGCTTTCGGCAAAGAGGTTGAAATATACCTGGATGAAACAAGTGATACGCGAGGCAAATACGGAAGGCTTTTAGCCTACGTGAAACTGCCGGACGGCAGATTCTTAAATGAAATTCTCCTTAGCGGGGGCTTTGCGTACGCCGACCTGAGATTTCACCACAGCCTTTACAATAAATACAAGCGACTGGAATCCCGCGCCCGCACCGGCAACAAAGGGCTATGGCAAAACGTCACCCCGGACCAATATCCCGAATGGCTCCGGGAAAGAGAGCAATTGTTGGAAGCGCCGCCAATCTCAATCAATTGAAAAAGTCTTTTGAACCGTCCCCCTCAGAATCCATTAATACAAAGGTCTGAAACAGCCATAAATTCAGACTCATACCAACCGGGTTCGGTTAATTTTGAGGTATAAAAAAATTTTTAATATTACAATCACTATCGTAGTATTTCTTGACTTTTTCGGCGGTTCAGGATAGTCTATTCACACAGGATATTTCAGTATTAAGGATAGAAAAAGGCCTATGAAAGAAATCAATAAAATACAGGAACAATTCGAGGATATGCGCATCCTCGACGAGCTGAAAAACTCGTATCTGAACTACGCGATGAGTGTTATTGTTTCGCGTGCCCTGCCGGACGTTCGTGACGGTCTGAAACCTTCGCAGAGGCGAATTCTCGTCGCGATGAACGACTTGAACCTCGGTCCGAGAAGCAAGCACCGCAAGTGCGCAAAAATCGTCGGTGACACGAGCGGCAACTATCATCCACACGGCGACCAGGCCACATACGGAACTTTGGTACGGCTTGGCCAGGAATGGAATATGCGTTACACGCTGATCGATCCCCAGGGAAATTTCGGTAGTATCGACTCGGACCCGCCGGCCGCCATGAGATATACCGAGGCACGCATGGCCTCACCGGCAACGGATATACTCGAGGATCTCCGGTACGAAACAGTCGATTTTGTCCCGAACTATGATGAGACCCGCACGGAGCCGACCGTTCTGCCGTCAAAATTTCCCAATCTCTTGGTCAACGGTTCCACGGGCATTGCCGTCGGGATGGCCACTAACATCCCGCCGCATAATATTTCTGAAGTTTGCGACGCCATATTGCTGGTGATTGACGATCCAGGTTGTGGTTTTAAGGACATCATTAAGCGCCTTCCAGGCCCGGACTTCCCGACGGGCGGAATCATCTGCGGCAGGAAAGGCATCATGGATGCTTATACAACCGGCCGAGGACACTTGAAGGTTCGCGGAAAAGTGGACATCGAAATATCTAAAAAAGGCAGAGACAGAATTATTATTACTGAAATTCCCTACATGGTGGTCAAAACCACGATTGTCTCGAAAATAGCCGAATGTGTCCAGAATAATACGCTCCCGGAAGTTTCCGATGTAAGAGACGAGTCGGACCGACACGGCCTGCGGATTGTCGTGGACCTGAAAAAAGACGCCGATGCCGAAATCGCATTGAACAAAATCTACCGTTACACTCCGCTGCAAAGCACTTTTGCAATCGCCAATATCGCCCTGGTGAACAACAGACCCGAAACGCTGAATATCAGGGAGATGATCGACTGTTTCATCGACCATCGCAAGGTCGTCATTCGCAGGCGAAGCCGCTTTTTGCTGCGAAGGTGCCGGAATCGGGCACATATTCTCGAAGGCCTCCTTCTGGCGGTCAGTGACATCGACGAAATCATCGATCTTATAAAGAAATCTCCCGATACCCCGACCGCCAAGCTGGGCCTCATGAAAAAACCTCTGCGGCTGGCCGAGCTTGCAACCTTGAAGAAAATTCTGCCGAAGGCTTTCGTGAGTGAAAAAAGCAAGGGTAAACATTTCCTCACCGGCCCCCAGGCCGATGCAATCCTGACCATGCAGCTGCAAAGGCTAACAGGCCTGGAAATAGAAAAGCTCGCCAGGGAATACGCCGACCTGATCGAACAAATCGAGGGTTATCTGGCGGTCCTGGCCGATGAGAAAATTCTCATGGACATCATTCGGGAAGACATACACGAAATCAAGGAAAAATATGGTGACGCCCGGCGGACAAAAATCGCCGCCCAGGCCGAGGAATTCGACATCGAAGACCTGATTGCCGAAGAGGAAGTTATCGTCACGGTAAGTCACACCGGCTATGTCAAGAGAATGCCGATCGATACATACCGTCGGCAGGCAAGAGGCGGCAGAGGAATCATCGGCTCGGATACAAAGGAAGGCGACTTCATCGAGCATCTGTTCATAGCTTCGACGCACGACTATCTGCTTATCTTCACCAATCGCGGCAAGTGCTACTGGCTGAAGGTCTATGATGTCCCGAGCATGTCACGACAAAGCAAGGGCAGAAACATCGTCAATCTGCTCAACTTAGGCAACCAGCAGGTCGCTTCCATTATTAACGTCAGCAGCTTCGAGGACGAAAGCGATGACCCGGCAAAGCAGCGACAACTGTTGATGGCCACGAAAAACGGCGTTATCAAAAAGACTAAATTATCGGCCTACGGAAATCCGAGAGCCACCGGCGTGATCGCCATCAATCTCGACCCTAACGACGATTTGATCGGTGTGGCACTGACTACAGGCTCCGACCATATTATCCTCGGGACACGCGACGGCATGACCATCCGCTTCGATGAGAAACAGGCCCGCTCCATGGGCCGCGCCTCAAGAGGCGTCAGAGGTATCAAGCTGCGCCAGGGAGATACCGTGGTCGGGATGGTGATTGTCGAGGAAAAAGCCGCCCTGTTCACAATCTGTGAAAACGGATATGGCAAACGGACCGGCCTCGAGAATTATCGCTCGCAATCCAGGGGCGGAGTCGGCCTGAAAAACATCAAAACATCCACCCGCAACGGTAAAGTTGTCGCCCTCAAAGCGGTACAGAATACGGACGACTTAATGATGATTACCGCTAACGGTATGATTATCCGCACCGGACTTGACCAGATTCGCTCAATAGGCAGAAATACTCAGGGCGTCCGTTTGATTAAGCTCAAGTCCGGCGACAAGCTTGTGGCCGCAGCGAAGATTATCTCCGAAGAAGCTGAAAATCCAAAGACCAGCAATGTCCCAAAGCAATCTTCTCCCAAAAATAATAGCGATGCTCAAAAATCAAATAACAACAACAAAAATAATATGAAGAAATCCAAAGCAAAGAAAAAACGTCCGAAGTAACATCCTGCTTTTTATGGACAGTTTAATTTATGTTATCGCCGGTAAAGAAGAATCTCTCGTCAACGCTCGATGCCGGGAGCTGCTCGACGAGCTGATCGAGCCTTCACAAAGAGCAACCGGTCTTTTTTCACCGGACCCGGCCGATGTCACCGTCACCGACTGCCTCGATGAGCTGCGGACCGCACCGTTTCTAACAGGAAAAAGAGTTATTGTCTTAAAAAAGGCCGACGATTTCATCTCTAATAACCGCCAGATGTTCGAAAAGTACTTCGATTCTCCGTGTCCGACGGGACGCCTGGTAATGACCGTCAAAAGCTGGGACTCCCGCACCAAGCTGGCCAAGAAACTAAAAAGCGTCGGCAAGCTGATAAACGTCACACAGCCCAAACGATGGCAACTGCCGCAGCGCCTTATCGAATACACAAAAGATGCTCACGGCAAAAATCTCACCAGAGATTCAGCCGAATTGTTAGTCGAACTTACCGGCGAAGAGCTGCCGCGGCTGTACAGCGAAATCGACAAGCTTTCGGTCTATGCCGACAAAGACAAAACCATCACAGAAAAGCACATCGAATCGCTCATCGGCTACAATCGCCTGTTCAACGCATTCGCCGTCATCGATGCCGTCATCGCCGGTCAGACAGGAACAGCAGTCCAAAGACTCAGGGGAATGTTCGCCGATGACAGATCTTCGGAATACACCGTTATAGGTGCTTTCGCCTACCATTTCCGCAGGATGTTCAACGCCAAGGTCCTGCTGGAAAAGGGCACCAGACCCGATGAAATCAGCAAACAACTTCGTATCTGGGGCAACCAGGACGGTTTTTTTGCCCAGCTTCGGAAAATCCCCTTAAAGAAAATCGGCCAATATCTCAAGTTTTTAGCGGAAACCGACTATGCCATAAAAACCGGCCGGGCAAAAGCACAAATTGAAATGGAACAGTTCGTCTTAAGATTAGCTAACTGAAAAACCGTCTCAAATATATCTATACAGCTCAGAATCATGTTTTTCGTTATTTTTCAAAGATGCTCGTATCTCGTCGAGCCATTTGTCCGACTGGGATTTACTGTAGCCCAAAAAGGCGGAATCCTCATCGTGATTTTCATACGCCTGATTGGCACTGCGCTTGTTCGAGTTCGCGTAGCAATAAATACATCCGTGCGGGCAGGTATCGTATGTCCCTATATCCGTGCTTTCGGTGCAGCCGCACTCCGCTCTTGTGGGCTTCTGTTTATATTCGAAACCGTCCGGGAAGAAAAGACTTTCGATAACTTCGCCGTCAATGCAATGGCCTTTATTGATTTTTTCATTTATCAAATAATCGCCGCAACAGGAATACATCCGGATACCAAAGCCCTCGGCGATTTCAGCCAGTTCGTTTGCCAGTCCTATCTTGGACTTCTCGCCTATGTTTAGAATTTTCGCCCCTGTTGTTCTTTCGAGCTCTTTGAAGTTACGAATAACCTTACCGTATTCGGTCACGAAGCTGAAATAACACCGCTCAACCATACCGGCAAAATCCCGGGCAAATGTTTCAAACGCCCCTATGAAAAAATTCCTGTCGCATATATTCGAAATAATGATAGGATCGAATCTCCAGTTGATATGCCTTGGTGAATATATCCGGCTGAGTTGCTTGAGAGTCTCAACTGCAGATTCTTTATCGAGATTCCTCTCAAAAATATTCGGCAGGCCGGTAACGGTATAATTGAAATAGAATTTATATCCGAGGCTTTCGATTACCTTGAGATTCTCGAAAAACGGCGTAAAGTTCTTGGACCAGAATACGAAGCACCTGACATCTTCCGGTTTAAGCGAGACGATATATTTTTGCCCGCCGAAAGGATTGACCACGCCTGCAAAACCTTCTTTGAGCCTGTTCATAAACCAGTCGCCGTAAAAGGCGGGTATATCGGTTCTCCGTGATACCGAGATTATCCTTTTCATTTGGCTTCTGCCGGTTCCTCGCCCTGGATATATGTCTTTCCCTTATAGAACTGCACTACAAAACAAAATATTATACCAGTGACCAACAGCAGGATTGTGAAAAACCAGTAATAGTCGGGGCCTTTCAGCTTTACGGTGCCGTCGGGATTTTGGATGAATTTGTTTACAAGCGAAATGAACAGGTTTCCCAATGAAACCGACAGCAGATATAACGAAGAAATCAACGATTTCATCGATTTGGGTGCCTGGGTATAGGCGAATTCCAAAGCAGGTATAGAAATCAATACCTCACCGGCCGTGATAAACCAGTAAGCAAGCATCTGCCACCAGATAGTCGGCTGCATTCCTTCCAGTATCCATTTCTCGACCAGAGCCGGGATAGCAAAAGACGGGATGGCAACGAAAAAGCCGATGGCAATTTTCCGCAGCGGAGTAAGATGGAAGAATTTATTTATCAAAGGATAAACGATATAACTGAAAAACGGGATCGTAATAAGGACAAGGATGCAATTGGCCGCCTGCATCTGGGCGGGAAGAATTTCCCACTCTACCTGGTTAATTCCACCTAATTTGCTCAGAATCGAGCCAAAAAATGTCTGGTCGGATATGTTCCATTTTAAGAAGGTAAGGTTCATTTTTTCTGCCTGGTATATCCATTTGGACGTGGTCTGATCGAAAAGCGACCAGAAAACGGCCACGAAGATAAACAGAAAAAATGATAAACGAATAATGACTAAAATTCCCTCCATACTAAACAGGTCTTTAAAGAAAACCTTACCCTTCGGGGGAATATGAACCATAGATTTTCGGCCCGCCCAGTAAGTTATGGTAGTAAGCAACATAAAGATACCTGGTATGCCTAAAGCTATCCTGACATCACCGTATCTGTCATATATCCACGGTGATATGGCCATGGAGAAAAAAGCCCCTAAATTGACGGCCCAGTAAAATATATTATATGCCCTGGTAATCAGGTGCTGGTTGGACTGTCCGAACTGATCGCCTACATTTGCCGATAGACACGGCTTAATTATTCCGGAGGCTAATGCAATAAGCCCGAGGCCAATCATCGTTCCGAGATATGTTTGATCCACTGTAATTGCCAGAAAACCCAGGAAGTACACTATCGAAAAGGCAATGATAGTTCTGTATTTCCCAAGAAATACATCACTTATCAGAGAACCTATGAACGGCGTGAAATAAGCAGCAGCTTTGAAGTAATGCTTCCATTCTATTGCCTGTTCTTCGGTTAGATCCGCAGGATTACCATTCCAGTCCATCAGATTCTTTATAAGAAACAGTGCCAAAATAGCATCAAAAGCATAGAAAGCATATCTCTCGGTGGCCTCACTGACCATGATATAAGGAATCGAACGAGGCATTTTTTTGGAGGGCAGCGGTGCAGTGAGATATTTTGTTTTCGCCATATCAAATCCTGCCAATTCCTGAAACAGCAACATGTTTTTCAGTTTTTTAAGTCCATATAGTACAAATAATGCACCATGGATACAAATGAGAAATAACCGAATATAAAAAATACAATCGAAGTCTCAAATGCCTAAAAACTGCTTGATTTCTTGTTTTATTGCCGATAATATCCTTCAAATAACAAAGGGGGCCGGTGACAAAATGACAACACAAAATAAACAGGAGTATGAACGATGAAGACCTTATCAGCAATTCTAATGTTTTCGAGTCTAAGTTTCATTTTATTGGGATGCGCATCCAATCAGAAAGAACAACAAATGGAAGAATTTATTCAAACACACGTCGAAAAAATCAAACCGATGGAGAAACAAGTCAACCTTGCTTACTGGAACGCGGCCAACAGCGGCAAAGAAGCCGACTACGACAAAGTCAGCACCCTGACCCTGGAAATCCGACAGGTTTATAGTGACCCGTGCGATTTTGCCTTTATCAAGGAGGCAAAAGAATCCGGGCAGGTAAAAGACCCCCTGCTGGCCAGGCAAATGGATGTTCTGTACAACGCCTATCTGGAAAACCAGATCGAGCCGGACCTGCTCAAACAGATTGTCGAGCTGGGCACGGAAATCGAAAAGAACTTCAGCACGTTCCGCGGCACAATCGACGACGAAAAAGTCACCGACAACCGGATCAAGGAAATCCTCAAAACAGAAACCGATTCGGTTAAAAGAGAAAAAGCATGGCTGGCCGGCAAGCAAGTCGGCCCGGTGGTCTCCGGTGACATAATTCGATTGATTAAGCTGCGAAATCAGGCAGCGAAAAAACTCGGCTTCGATAACTATCATACGCTTTCTCTTGCCACCGCAGAGCAGGACGTTCAGGAGCTGGATAAAATCTTCGCCGAACTCTACGAGCTGACCAACGAACCTTTCGCCGAATTGAAGGCGGAGCTGGACCACATACTTGCCAGGCAATGCAATGTAGCCGTTTCCGAGCTGATGCCGTGGCACTATCACGACCCGTTCTTCCAGGAAACTCCCCTTGTTTATGATGTGGACCTGGACACATACTACAAGGACAAAGACGTCAAAGTGCTGGCCACAAAGTTTTATGCCGGCATAGGTTTGCCGGTCGAATCCATCCTGGCCAACAGCGACCTTTACGAACGGGAAGGTAAAAATCCCCATGCTTTTTCCACGGACATCGACCGGGAAGGTGACGTCAGGATTCTGTGCAATCTCAAAAATAACGAGACCTGGATGGAGACAATCCTGCACGAGCTTGGCCATGCAACATACGATAAATTGCACGGCGAAGATGTGCCTTACCTGCTCAGGCGACCGGCACACATTTTTACAACCGAAGGAATTGCCATGTTCTTCGGACGGCTCAGCCGGAATCCCACATGGATGCAGCAGATGCTGGAACTGACCGATGAACAGCGGGCCGAAATCGAAAAAGTCAGTTTCAAATATGCACAGCTCAAGCAGATTATTTTCGCCCGATGGGCAATGGTTATGTACGATTTCGAAAAGAAGCTCTACGCCAATCCTGACCAGGACCTGAACAAGCTGTGGTGGCGGACTGTAGAAAAATACCAGTTGGTTAAAAGTCCCCCCGGCCGTGACATGCCGGATTGGGCCGCCAAAATTCATTTCACCATAGCCCCGTGCTACTACCATAATTATTTGTTGGGCGAGCTGTTTGCCTCTCAATTGCATAACCATCTCGTTCATAATGTCCTGAAACTCGAATCGGACAAGGACGTCAGCTACGTCGGTCAAAAGAAGGCCGGTGATTTTATCTCCGAAAAGATATACAAAGTCAGTGACGTGTACGAATGGAACCGGATGATCGAACGGGCAACGGGCGAGCCGTTGACACCGAAATATTTTGTCGCCCAGTTTATAAACTGATATTGAGCCTGTTAACGTCAAAACTTTCCGAAGGTGAGCCATGAACTTGGAAAATCGGTCGTTACCTGAAATCACAATAAAGGCATTCATTTTAGGCGTCCTGCTTTCTATGATATTGGCGGCGGCCAACGCATATCTGGGTCTTTTCGCCGGTATGACGGTCTCGGCGTCGATACCGGCGGCGGTCGTCTCGATGGGCGTGCTCAGGCTCTTCCGGAAAAGCAATATTCTCGAAAACAATATCGTCCAGACCGCTGCTTCCGCCGGCGAATCGCTGGCCGCCGGTGTCATCTTCACTCTGCCGGCGCTGGTTATCCTCGGTTACTGGGACGGCTTCGGAGGAAAGAACTTCTGGTGGATTACAATCATCGCCGCCTTCGGAGGTCTGCTGGGAGTCCTTTTTACGATACCGCTGAGACGCTCGCTCATCGTCGAAGGCGACCTCCAGTTCCCCGAAGGAATCGCCACGGCGGAAGTCCTCGAGACCGGACAGGAAGGCGGCAAAGGAGTCTGGACAATCGCCAAGGCCTCTCTCGTGGGAGGGTTGTTCAAGATCTCTGCCAAAGGTATCGGCCTTTGGCCCGAAGCAATCGAAGGCGCCAGGGGCGTCGGCAGGACAATTCTTTACGGCGGCTCGAATCTGTCCCCCGCCCTGCTCTCGGTAGGTTATATTGTCGGGCTCAATATCGCTGTCCTTATCTTTCTCGGCGGAGTCGCCAACTGGTATATCGCTATTCCAATCTGTGCGGCTTTTTCCGATGCCGCCGCAGACGGTGACGCCGTCGAGAGGGCCTATTCCATCTGGTCGTCCCAAACACGTTACATCGGAGTCGGGGCCATGCTAATCGGCGGCCTGTGGACCATCTTCAAAATGCGAGGCTCGCTCCTGAGCGGCATTAAAAGCGGCCTGAAAGCATATCGATCAATGACACAAGGACAGGTCGAAATCGAACGAACCGAGAAAGATATGCCCATGAAATGGATTTTAATATTGATCATAGGCTCAATAATTCCGCTGTTCCTCGTGTACCAGCTCTTCGTTGGAAAAGTATCCATATCTCTGCCGATGGCGGTCGTTATGTTGATTGCCGGTTTTCTTTTCTCCGCCGTGGCCGCATATATGGCGGGGCTGGTCGGCTCGTCCAACAATCCGATTTCAGGAATAACTATTGCAACCATTGTCGTTTCCTCACTTTTATTGCTGGTTCTTATGGGCAAAGGCGCCGAGAACGGCCCGGCGGCGGCAATCATCATCGGCAGCGTGGTTTGCTGCGCCGCGGCAATCGCAGGTGACAATATGCAGGACTTGAAGGCGGGCCGTATCGTCGGGGCCACACCATGGAAACAGCAGGTAATGCAAATCGTAGGGACATTGTCCGGGGCAATCGTTATTGCCCCCGTGCTGATGCTCCTGCAGGAAGCGTATGGTTTTAAGGGCCAACCCGGACTGCCGCAGGAAAAAATGGCCGGAGCTTTGTCTGCCGTCCAGGCGAATCTTATGGCTTCGGTCTCCCGTGGAGTTTTCAAGGGAGATATGCCGTGGAAATTCGCATATATCGGGATGGCTGTCGCCGTGGCGATTATTGCGATGGATCTTTTTCTGGAAGCCAGAAAAAGCAATTTCCGAATGCCGGTTCTCGCCGTAGCAATCGGAATATATCTGCCTCTTGAATTGGCGGTCCCGATTTTCGGCGGCGGTATTATTCACTGGGTAGTTCATCGTTTTCATAAGCGAATGAAATCCTCCCGCGAACAAATTGAGCGTTCCAATCGCAACGGCCTTCTGTTCGCATCCGGCCTGATTACCGGCGAAGCACTTATGGGTATTCTGCTGGCTATCCCCATCGTTATCCTCAAGCAATTTGACATCGATTTGCCGATTATCAAGCATATCACCGGTGATGTGATGCCTTTCGGTAGCTGGCTCGGCACAATTCTGCTAATCGGCGTTGCGTATTGGCTCTACAAAACAGTTCGTGGAAGCAAAACGGCAGACTAATAAGCTGTTCATGTTGTTTCGATCCCAGATTCCACGGATCAACGTGGATTACACGGAATTGTTTTGTCAATTTTGGATTTTTGAACATTTGAAATTGTTTCGGATTTCGGATTTAGCGTTTCGGATTTCCGGCTGAAAGCCGGCAAATTGGCTTTGTTTT
>CAYSKI010000038.1:0-36590 GCA_964431695.1 uncultured Pirellulales bacterium
TTAATCAAATGCTCTTTGCGCGTCCGTAGGTTTTTACGCTACCTACTATACGCTATACGCTAACCTTTGTTACTTCCATTTTAGGGCGTGGAATTCTTCTTCTCCTTCGACTACGCTCAGGACATGGGTTCTAATGAACTTGACCGTGCCGTCATGCTTATAAAGGATTTTATAAGAAGCTCTAAGCACTAAATCCAAAACACTAAACAATCCCGAATTACTAAAACTCAAATCTTCAAAACGAGCACATAGCAACGTTTTTTAGATGTTTGACATTTGGATCATTAGAATTTTTAATTTGTTTCGAGTTTCGATATTCGAATTTAGAATTTAATTCTTTTTTTATATATTGGCCGTCTGTTGCAAGTTAACTTACGTCACTTCCATTTTAATTTTTGTAGTTCTTCTTCGGTGCGGATGAACTTGACGGTGCCGTCATTGAGAAGGACACAACCGCCGCGAGGGTCGTGGTTGTCTAAGGTAAAAAGTTCCGGCTCGCCGTGTAACAAAGAAATGAGTAAGGTGTCCCCAGATTTTCCCCAGATTTCTGAGGTGTCCCCAGAATTAAGTATAAAATTGAAAATCCGAATACAGCATTATTTTTTATATTTCGGATTCAACATACTCTTTGCATATTACCTTCGAGCAGTTCAATGTCAACATCATATTTTTTGAAGGTTCACAAAACGAAAAATCAAAAGTTCCATTGCTTACCCGATTAAAAGTGACCTCGTATATCTCCGAATAGTCGAAAGAATTTTCCTGGAAAAAACGAAAGTGCATTACTTTTTCGAAGATTAGCAACACGACTTGAAGGCGCGATGCGCCGATATAGCTATTCAGTAACAAGTCCATTTCAATGTCACAGATTATATTATACCCATTCTCGTCAGAAGGATATGCAATACCTCCATCTTCATCCCAGTATTCTCTGTCTTTGATGAAACTAATCCGGCGTATAAATCCATCGTGACATACATTCAGGTAATCTAATAGTGCTCGAATAGAATTTTCATCATCAGCTTCACGTATTTTCATATTTTTTCCCTTATAATTGCAATAACATTGTCCCGAAGATAGAAAAATACCTTGCGGTTACGTCAGATAAAGACATACAAAATTCTACACCACTTTACTCATCTGTTTTTTAAATTAATGTGTTTCTAAAGTCCAAGGCCTATGATTTCGTATTCTATCATGTTAACGATTTCGGCTATTGTGTTCAAATCCAATCTCTTGGATATTTTTTTAATCTCGCATCTTATCATTTATAAAAAAATCTTTGTTCCTGCACTAAATTCAACAGAAGTAATTTTCACCTTTTCATCAGCATAGCAAGTTTATTCAAAAAGCATAATTTCAAAGATAATATCGGTAAGCATAACAAGTTACATAAAACTTCTCCAATTAAATTAAGACTCTGGTAGTTCTGGAAGCGCAGGTCGTATTCGTAATGGTGGTCGGAGTGGAAACCACCCAATATCTATAGGATTAATCATACTACCCGGTGGTGGATATGGGCCCGAACGTCGTATTATTCTCGTCCTGCCTGTTTTCGGATCAGTGTGTCTTTCTAACCAATGATAATGGCACTTTTTTCCGCCATGTCCAGGTTTGTTTATCCTTTCTACTGATCCAGGTATTACTTCTCCCGTACCCCTTATCCCTACTACTAATCTATCAACCCATCTAATTCCCTCATATGCCGTCCAACCAATTACAACTGCGTCAAGAACAGGCCATGGTCCATCTCCACAAGCGATACCAACCCTAGTGCCGACTATTGCAATGGCACTTCTCATAGAAGGTCTTGAAGTCCTTGCGGGCTTTTCAGGCGTTCTTATAGGAGGTCTTTGTACTTCCTCTGCAGTGGAAGTAGATGGATATAAATCCGGCAGCAATTCTGATCCAAGTGGTGTAGGTTCCATCAATACTTCATTATCATATGCTGCTACATAATCATCTACATAAGTGTCATTAACAATCCAAAAAGGAAGACCATCGCTTGTAATGAGCGGAGTAACATCACTTGGGTTGCACATTAGCCAGCCGCAGAGATCATCCATATTTAAAGTTCCTGTGATGCCCCAAAGATTATCAGTTTCTGGGATATAAACATAACCTGTAATATCTGCAGTCCACCAACCCTCACTAAGAAGTCCAAAGGGATCCAACCGTCCTACCGGATTATTTCTACAGTAGTTGTACCAATTGATGCCGTCGGAGTAGCCGATGGGGTCTGTCTGCAGGAACCGGCCAAAGAGCTTATCCAAATAATCAGTTCTATTGCGGCCGGCTGCAAAGCCCGATGCCTTCGTTGTCGGAACAAAATCGTCCTCGATGTAGTTTCAACTACACCTGCGGGGATTTTGTCCCTGCCGCCTCGCCCTCGAACTTTTCGCTCGTCCTCATGACGACCCGATCATTCGGATAAACTCTCGGGGATTATATAGTATTACAGAACTGCCCGTCCTTGAGCGGAGTCGAAGGATTTCGAGGTCGAATCTTCTGCCGGTGAACATATAAGGATTACCGATTAAGTCGGGGGACTGGTCCTGCTGGTCCGGCGTATAATTGGCATAGATAGAGTATGTGTAATTAGCGGTTGAGCTCGAGCCGAAGGACGAAGGCATACCACCGGCCCATGTTTGCGAAGAAGCAGCCCTTGCCGGAGTGCCTGCTTCGTATCTAAAGCCGGGATTATATAAAGTCATATATTTGTCATATTTACCGCTGCCCTGCCGAAGGAATGCAGCACCAGTTTGCCATTGAGATCAGATTCGACAGTTTACTTATCAAACAGCAATATCGGATTTAAGAAGAAAAACTGAACTCTTTCAAACTTCGTTACGTAGGTCGTTATATTCCAGACGGTTACTGGTTGAAAAATATTTTAAAAAAGGTAATTGACAAATAGGAATTACTCCTATATAGTAGCAGCTATGAAAAAGATAAAAGGCAAAATCAGCAGTAAATATCTGGACAGGAAAATCGAATGGTTTGCGAACCGATGCAGGCAGGCCAACCTGAAAGTTACGCCCCAGAGGATAGCCGTTTACCGGGAGCTGCTCAGGAGCCAGGAACATCCTTCGGCGGAGATGCTGCACAGGAAACTGAGGAAGAAATTCCCGAGTATATCGCTGGATACGGTCAACAGAACGCTCCTGACCCTCAATGAGATAGGTGCTGCCTTTGCAGTGGAAGGCTCGGGCGATGCCAGGCGTTACGACGCCGGGGATACGGAACATCAGCATTTTAAGTGTATAAAATGCAGAAGAATTATCGATTTTCATCATAAGCCATTTGACGACATCAAGCTGCCCGCGTATATTGATAGAAAGTTCAAAGTGCTGCGGAAAACTGTCTATATCGAAGGGCTGTGTGATTTGTGCAAATAGAATAATAGTATGGTTAATACTTGAAGAAAGAGAGGTAACAGATGGAACTAAAAGGAACTCAGACGGAAAAGAATTTATTAGCGGCATTTGCCGGTGAATCGCAGGCAAGGAATCGATACTCATATTTCGCCAGCCAGGCGAAAAAAGAAGGATACGAGCAAATTGCGGCTATTTTCGAGGAGACGGCCAACCAGGAGAAAGAGCACGCCAAGCGTGAATTCAAATTTCTAAAAGGCGGAGAGGTTGAAATTACAGCATCTTTCCCCGCCGGCGTTATAGGTAAGACGGTCGATAATTTAAAAGCAGCAGCGGCCGGGGAACATTACGAGACGACTGAGATGTATCCGGGCTTCGCCGAGGTAGCGGACAAAGAGGGATTTGCCGAAATAGCGGAAGTTTTTCGTAATATCGCTATTGCAGAGAAACGACATGAACAGAGGTATCTTGCTCTTGCCAGGAATATCAACGACGGCAAAGTATTCAAGCGTGATAAGCCGGTCAGATGGGTCTGCCGAAACTGCGGTTACGTGCACGAAGGGCTTGAGCCGCCAAGTATCTGCCCGGCCTGTGCGCATCCGCTGAGTTATTATGAACTGGAAGCGACGAACTTCTAAAATATAAAAAGAAAAAGTATCCGGTTTATTCGATGAAAACAGGGCGGACAATGGATTTAACCAATGTAGAAAAATTACACTCTTTACTGGAGCAGTTTCGTGTTGTATATTTTGACAAGACTGCACCCAGGGAACACGCACCCGGTTAAGGAGAAAGGACTTTGTCATGGAAGAGAAAAAAGTAGTAACAATGAAAGGCAATCCACTGACTTTAACGGGCAATCCGGTCAAAGTCGGTGATCCAGCTCCGGATTTCGAGGTCCTCGCCAATGACCTATCACCAGTCAGGCTGTCATCTTTCGCCGGGAAGATCTGTCTGATTTCATCCGTTCCCTCTTTGGATACGAGTGTTTGCGACATTCAAACAAAAACGTTCAACGAAAAAGCCAAAGCCTTGAAAGACAATATTGTTGTCCTGACGATTAGTATGGACCTTCCGTTCGCCCAGAAGCGATGGTGCGGGGCGGCGGGAGTTGAAAATGTCCGGACGTTTTCGGATCATCGCAAGGCGGAATTCGGCGAGGCATTCGGCGTTCTCATAAAAGAGCTACGGCTGCTTGCGCGCGCCGTATTTATCGTGGATGCCAAAGGGAAAATAAGATATATCCAGATTGTCGATGAGCTGACAGACGAACCGAACTATGAAGAAGCTATCGAAGCTTTGAAAGGTATTGAAGGATGAGAAAGATTAATGCGAATGTTTATGCGGTTGGGGCTATCGACTGGGATGCCAGACTTTTTGACAGGCTTATCCCGTTGCCGGACGGGACCAGCTATAATTCTTACCTGATTAAAGGCAGCAATAAAACAGCTTTGATTGATACCGTCGATCCTGCCAAGACGAGTGTTCTGCTTGACAATCTTATTCAGTGCGGCGTTGACAAGATAGATTATATCATTAGCCATCACGGCGAGCAGGACCATTCCGGGAGCCTGCCGGAAGTCCTGTTAATGTTCCCGGATGCGAAGGTCGTGACAAATCCAAAGTGCAAACAGATGCTGATCGACCTGCTCGATATTAATGAGGATCGTTTTATTGCCGTAGAGGACGGTAAAATGCTCTCGTTAGGAGATAAAACTCTCGAATTTATTTATATTCCCTGGGTTCACTGGCCGGAAACTTTCGGGACTTACCTGAAAGAGGACAAGGTATTTTTCTCGTGTGATTTCTTCGGCGCCCACCTTGCAACAAGCAGTCTTTATGTGGATGACGAGGCAACAGTATATGAATCGGCGAAACGATATTATGCCGAAATCATGATGCCGTTTCGCAAACAGGTCAATGACAATATCGCAAAGCTTGACGGCAAAGAAATAGAAATCATTGCTCCCAGTCACGGTCCGGTACACAATCGGCCGGAATTTATTGTCGATGCTTATAAAGACTGGGCGTCGGATAATGTCAAGAACGAGGTAATCATCCCTTATGTATCAATGCATGGAAGTGTTGCCAAAATGGTATCCTATTTTGTCGATGCCTTGATCCAAAGGGGTATCACCGTCAAGCAGTTTGAGCTTGCCACTATGGATGTCGGAAAGCTCGCGATAGCTTTGGTAGATGCGGCAACTGTTGTCATCGGTTCACCGACCGTGTTAACAGGGCCTCATCCCAGCGCCGCTTATGCCGCGTTTTTAGCCAACGCTTTGAGGCCTAAAATCAAATTCGCTTCAATTATCGGCTCTTTCGGCTGGGGTGGTAAAATGGTCGAGCAGTTGACTGCTTTGATGCCGAATCTAAAGGCGGAAATTTTGGAGCCGGTGGTTGTTAAAGGACATCCGAAAGAAAATGATTTTGTTG
This sequence comes from uncultured Pirellulales bacterium, assembly GCA_964431695.1. Classification (GTDB taxonomy): domain Bacteria; phylum Planctomycetota; class Phycisphaerae; order Sedimentisphaerales; family Anaerobacaceae; genus JAFGPS01. The sequence goes on from CAYSKI010000038.1 coordinate 5,811, forward strand.
CATTAGATAAACTGGCGGATAATATTTTGGCTAAACATAAAGAGATTAAAATTACCAAATGAATTAAATCAGAAAGGGGAATAAAATGGCGGAAAAACTACAAGTTTATAAATGTAATATATGTGGTAATATCGTAGAAGTGCTTCACGGCGGCGCCGGAGAGCTGGTTTGTTGCGGCGAGCCGATGGAACTTCTGGATGAAAAAACCGCCGATACCGGAAAGGAGAAACATGTGCCGGTTATTGAGAAGATCGACGGGGGTTTCAAGGTAAAGGTCGGCGATGTGCCTCATCCAATGGAAGAGAAGCATTACATCGAGTGGATCGAACTATTGGCCGACGGCAAGGCATACAGGCAATTCCTCCAGCCGGGCAAGCCTGCGGAAGCCGTCTTTAATATCGAAGCCGCTACAGTAAGTGCCAGAGAGTACTGCAACGTTCACGGATTGTGGAAGGGGTAATATATGATCAATAAAAAAATGGAAGAAGCTTTGAACGCACAGGTAAATGCCGAGATGTATTCGGCATATCTGTACCTGTCGATGGAATCGTATTTCAAGTCCCTGAACTTAAACGGCTTTGCCAACTGGATGAGAGTGCAGGCGCAGGAAGAGATGATGCACGCGATGAAGATATACGATTACATCAACGAACGCGGCGGCAGAGTTTTATTAAAAGTTATCGAAGGTCCACCGACAAAATGGGATTCGCCTTTAGCTGTTTTTGAGGCGGTTTTCAAACACGAACAAAAAGTCACGGGGCTGATAAACGACCTGGTAGATTTGGCGATAGCTGAAAAAGACCATGCGACGAACAGCTTTTTACAGTGGTTTGTCAACGAGCAGGTCGAGGAAGAAGCCTCGGCGGATGAAAAAGTCCAGCAATTGAAAATGATGGAAAATGCTCCCGGGGGAATGTTTATGCTCGATCGTGAGTTAGGTCAAAGAGTATTTACGCCGCCGGCCGCCGCAGGTGAATGATTGTAAGAATTACCTTTATTGAGTTTAAGTCTTGGTTTAAATTCGCATTAGTCAAGAAAGGGGGATTTTTAAGATGAGTAAAAAGAAAAAGTTAACGACCGCTTTCGGAATACCGGTCGGCGACGACCAGAATTCCATGACTGCCGGTGAGCGTGGGCCGGTCCTTATGCAGGACGCCCATCTTCTGGAAAAATTAGCACACTTCGACCGTGAAAGAATACCCGAGCGGGTGGTACATGCCAAGGGCGCCGGGGCCGGAGGTTATTTCGAGGTAACTCAGGATGTAACGAAATACACGAAGGCGAAATTCCTCTCCAAAGTGGGTAAAAAAACAGAGGTTTTTGCCCGATTTTCCACGGTAGGCGGTGAAAGAGGTTCGGCGGATGCCGCACGCGATCCTCGCGGCTTCGCCGTCAAGTTTTATACCGAGGACGGCAACTACGATTTTGTCGGGAATAATACGCCGGTTTTTTTCATCCGTGACCCTCTGAAATTTCCCGATTTTATCCACACCCAGAAACGTCACCCGGCGACAAACTGTCCGGACCCGGATATGTTTTGGGATTTCCTTTCACTGACTCCGGAGTCAATTCACCAGGTTACTATATTATTTTCCGACAGGGGCACCCCTGCTACATACCGGAACATGAACGGCTACAGCAGCCACACCTTCAAATGGTATAACGAGAAGGGACAGTATTTCTGGGTGCAATATCATCTAAAAACCGACCAGGGGATAAAGAACCTGACCAGGGAAGAAGCAACCCGCATATCAGGAGAAGAACCCAATCATGCCACGAAAGATTTACACGATGCCATCGAACGGGGCGAATATCCGAGCTGGACGGTGTGTGTGCAGATTATGACTGCCGAGCAGGCGAAAGACTACCGGTTCGATATCTTCGATATCACCAAGGTTTGGCCTCACGGCGATTTTCCTCTGATTGAGGTGGGCCGAATGGCCTTAAATCGCAATCCCAAAAACTATTTCGCCGAAGTGGAACAGGCCGCTTTTTGTCCCGGCAATCTGGTTCCGGGCATTGCTGCCTCGCCGGATAAGATGCTGCAGGCTCGAATCTTTTCGTACCACGACACTCACATACATCGTCTCGGACCGAACTATCACCTTATCCCGGTCAATTCGCCGAAAGGCGCATCCGAGAATAGTTACCAGAGAGACGCTTCGATGCGTGTTGACGATAACGGCGGAGGCGGTCCGAATTACTGGCCCAACAGTTTCGGGGGACCTGCGCCGGACCCGAAATCTTCGGAGCCGCCCTTCGAGGTAACCGGGGATGCGGGACGTCACGCATTTTCTCATCCGAACGACGATTTTGTCCAGGCCGGCAATCTCTATCGTGACGTAATGACCGATGAGGACCGCGACCACTTGATTGGCAATATTGTAAGTCACCTATGCCGTGCTCAGAAACAGATACAGTTACGTCAGACTGCGATATTCTATAAGGCGGACAAAGATTATGGAAAACGCGTTGCCAAAGGTTTGAAATTGGACATCAAGGAAGTGGAAAAGCTGGCGGCAATGTCACAGGAAGACAGGGCCAAGGCCACGGCTAAATGAACTTAAGAAATGATTTTGTATATGGACAATCCAATAATTGTGCAAGCTCTTAACTGAAAGGAGAATTAATGGGTATGCCTTTTAACGCCGACGAAGTTTTTGAAATGGCCGAGCAGATTGAACGAAACGGGGTGAAGTTTTACCGTGATGCTGCGAAAAAGTTCCCGCAGGTCGATAAGTTGTTCCTTGACCTTGCCGAGATGGAGGTGAAACATGAGAAGACTTTTGCCGAGATGAGAAAGAGACTTTCCGGTACGCAGGCCGAGCCTCTTGTTTTCGATCCCGACGGCGAAGCCCAGATGTATTTGCAGGTTATGGCAGACGACCATGTTTTCGATCCCAATGCCGATCTTACAGGGCAATTGGCCGGAAAAGATACCCCGGAGGCGGTCTTGGATATGGCTATCGGTCTGGAAAGAGACTCTATTGCTTTTTACGTCGGCATCAAAGAAGCCATCTCACGCAGAGCAGGTAAAGACAAGGTCGAAGACATCATAAAAGAAGAAATAGGTCATATAGCCATCCTGAAAAAACAACTCGACAGCCTGTAATAATTACGGCAGGAAAAAGGCAGAACCGTGAACGTGACGTTGAATGTTTTAGAAGTATATGAAATCGCCGGGCAAATCGAGCAAAACGGCGCCAGATTTTATAAACGGGCATCGGAAATCTTCGATGAACCTGTCGTACGCAGAATATTTCTGAGACTGGCAGACTGGGAGCTTAAGCATGAAAAAATTTTCGCCGGTATGAAAAAACAATATTCGGAGCTAAATCCTGACGCAAAGGATTTCAAATCTGAGCAAACCTTACCGGAAGCAAAAGTCATGGCCGGCCTTGCCGTCTTCGGGATCAGGCCGAATCCGTCTGACGAGCTGAGCGGTAAGGAAAGAGTATCGGATGTTTTAAAAAGGGCTATCGAAAAGGAAAAGGATTCCATCGTTTTCTATAGCGGTTTGAAGGACTTTACTCCTGCCGAACCGGCCAAAAGCAAAATAGATGAGATTATCACAGAGGAATTGCGTCACATTAGAATTCTCAGTAAACTCGGTGAACGAACAGCTTAAGGAATTTGCTTTGGCTCAACAGTTAAGAAATATCCTGGCGGTTGAGCAGGAGCACGCTATGGACCTAAAGCAGGCATTGGGTAAATAGGCCGGAATTCTCGCAGATAAACTACAAATTGACGTGACATATAGAGGGGAAAAAATGGACATTTTAGAATATGCAATGCAGATGGAAAAGGACGGGGAAAATTTTTACCGCCGGATTGCAGCACAAACGAATAGTGCCGCTCTCAAAGCGGTTATGAAAATCATGGCTGACGAGGAGGTCAAGCATTACCGTGCCATTGAGCAAATTGATAAGGGCCGATATGAAATGACGGAAACGGACATTCTCGATGATGTAAAAAATATTTTTATGCGAATGAATGACATGGAAGAGCAGTTCGCTTCGAGTCAGGAGCAAACAGAACTTTACAGTAAGGCACAGGAAATTGAGAAACAAAGCCGGCAGTTTTATATGGAAAAATCCGTTCAGGTGGATAAGCCCGAATTAAAGAAGTTATTTGAGCTGCTGGCAAAAGAGGAAGAAAAACATTACTTTTTGCTCGAAAATATCATTGATTTTATTTCCAGACCCAGGAATTGGCTTGAAAATGCAGAGTGGCATCATTTGGATAAATACTGAGGGGCTTTTTCTCAACAACCGAGAATAAGTTTGATATAAACAGCAAGCGGGTGTAAAACAGTAAGCGTAAAATTATTTAACGAGTCAGAGATCGAAAAGTTTTAGATAATCTGCCGTGTTTTTTTGTGAAAATTCGAATAAAAGGAGTCAGAAATATGAAAAGATACAAGTGTCTTTTGTGTGGTTATGTTTACGATCCGGCCGAAGGCGACCCTGAAAATGGAGTAGAACCAGGGACTGCCTTCGAAGATTTACCCGAAGACTGGGTATGTCCGGAATGCGGAGCGGGCCAGGATGAGTTCGAGCCGATCGAGGATTAGCGGCATTTCAGGATAAATACTGTGCAGGAAGTTGGACTGTCCATAAGCCGGCAGGAAATTATTTGTGCCGAGACCACCGCCGGACCGAGCGGGCTTGTTGTTTTCGGGGCTTCCGGCGACCTTGTTCGCAGGAAGTTACTGATAAGTTTGTTCCGGCTGTTCCGGCATGACCTGCTCGGCGAAAGGTTCTATCTGTTAGGGGCGGGAAGAACGAAGCTTTCGGACGAGCAGTTCAGGAAGGATGCGCAATTAGCTATACGGCGAAAGTCTCCCGATGTATCTTCGAAGGAGCTGGAAACATTTACCGACCGGCTGTATTATGTCACAGGCGATTACAGTGATATCTCGCTTTATGCCGAAATTACATCAAAAATCAACCAACTGAATAAAAAACATCACGTTGACGGGAGCACGATTTATTACCTGTCCGTCCCGCCCCTTTTGTACGGCACAATCGTCGAACAGCTCGGCATGGCGGGATTATCCTGTGCTATGAAGCCGGGCCTGAAGTCGGATATAAAGCTGGTGGTCGAAAAGCCGTTCGGCAGAGACCTTCGAAGCTCGCTTGAGTTGAGCGAAAAAATCCACCTGTGTTTCGACGAATCCCAGGTCTATCGCATCGACCATTATCTCGGCAAGGAAACCGTCCAGAATATTCTGATGTTCCGTTTTGCCAATGCGATTTTCGAACCCATCTGGAACCGTAACTATATCGACCATATCCAGATTACTATTACCGAAACGGTCGGAGTGGAGCATAGGGCGAATTATTACGATAAAAGCGGTGCACTTCGTGACATGTTTCAAAATCACATGCTTCAGATGCTGACACTGGCTGCGATGGAGCCGCCTACATCGTTCGAAGCCGATTGTATTCGCGACGAAAAGATCAAGCTGTTGCGTTCGATCCGCCCTTTTAAGCCGGATGAATTAGACAGAACCGTCGTTCGGGGACAATATGCCGATGGCTCGATTAACAACGAGAAAGTGTCGGGCTATTTGGCCGAGCCGGATGTTTCGCCGGACTCGAAAACTGAAACTTTTGTAGCAGCGAAACTTTTTATTGATAACTGGCGATGGAAAGATGTCCCTTTTTACCTGCGTTCCGGCAAAAGGTTAGCCGCCAAAGATACCGAAATAGCGATAACCTTTAAAAGTGTCCCCCACTCGATGTTTTCTTCGATGGGTCTGGATCAGATGCCGCCCAATGTCCTTATCTTACGCATCCAGCCCCGGGAAGGGATTGTATTGAACTTCCAGGCCAAGCGGCCCGGGTCGAAAACATGCATCAGCACGTTGACAATGAACTTCAGCTACGAGGAGCTTTTCGGGACCGAGGCTCCGGAAGCTTATGAACGGCTGCTTTTGGATTGTATGCTCGGAGACCAGACCCTCTTCACCCGGCAGGATGCCATCGAAGCTGCGTGGCGATTGTTGACACCCATCATGGAATCGTGGGAAAAGGATGGTTCTGATTTGCATCTATATCCTGCAGGAGCGGAAAGTTTCCCCGCCGCAGATAAACTCATCGAATCCGACGGCCGTAAATGGCACAAACTCCTAACCGGCTGAAATTGGATTGATGCTCTTAGAGACTGTCTTGTTTTTGGTTTTCCGAAAGCATTTCATTGAGTGAGCCTGAGCGGAAGCCCTGCAAATCGAGCGTGACATATTTGAAGCCGATAGATTTTAGCTTCTCCACTATTATATCACGATTAGATTCCGATGTCACTATATGCAGCTCTTCGGGTCTGACTTCTATGCGAGCGATAGTATCGTGGTGACGAACGCGGAATTCGGAAAGCCCCAGGCTTCTGAGAAAATCCTCCGCCTGCTCGATCTGTTTGAGGCGCTGCTCGGTTATTTCCAGGCCGTAGGTGACTCTGGAAGCCAGGCACGGCGAGGCGGGAATATCCGCCGTGGGCAGATTTAATTTCCTGCTCATTTCGCGGATATCGTTTTTTGTAATTTTAGCTTCAACCAAAGGAGATCGCACCTCGTATATATCGGCGGCCTTATTGCCTGGACGAAAATCATCCATATCATCGTAATTCGAGCCGCAAACCACACCGCTAAAGCCTTTTCGCTTGGTGATATCTTTGAGGACGGAATACAGATGCGTCTTACAGTGGAAACAGCGGTCGGGATTATTCGCTGAATATTCGGAGTCTCGGATTTCCCCTACTTCGACTTCCTCGATTTTCGCCCCTATTAATCCGGCACATTCAATCGCCCGGTTGTATTGTGACTTTGCCAATGACGGACTCATCCCGATACAGGCCAGAACATTCTCGGCGCCAAGGGTATCTACGGCGGATTTTAGCAGGAACGTACTGTCAACACCGCCGGAATAGGCAACTATAACCTTATTAAGGCTCTTAATAATTTCCCGGAGCAAATTGTATTTTTCATCCAGTGTCATAAGTTTAATTTACGAACAGGTATCCAACTGTCATTTCACAACGAACGGTGATAACTCACGCAGGCGGTTGATAATCGGAGGTATTTTTTCAGTCACATAATCCACTTCATCTTCTGTGTTGTATCTGCTCAGGCTGAATCGAATCGAGCCGTGTGCGGCGGTAAATGGAACGCCCATCGCCCGTAATACATGGCTCGGCTCCAGCGAGCCGGACGTGCACGCCGAGCCGCTGCTGGCACAAATGCCGTATTGGTCGAGCATTAACAATATCGCCTCGCCTTCGATATATTCGAAGCTGATATTACTCGTATTCGGCAGGCGATTGTCTTTGTCACCGTTTAGACGGCAATCGGGACAATTTTTCATAATCGCCTGCTCAAGTTTGTCCCGAAGGTGCTTTACCTTTTCATTTTCTTCTTTGATATTATTCAATGCCAGCTCGCACGCTTTTCCGAGTCCGACAATACCCGGAACATTTTCGGTCCCGGCTCGTCTTCCCGCTTCCTGATGACCGCCCAACATATAGGGGGAAAGCCGCGTTCCCTTGTGGACAAAAAGAACACCCACACCCTTCGGCCCGTGCAGTTTATGGCCGGAGATACTCAGCATATCGATATTACTTTGCTTTAGGTTCAGCGGTATCTTGCCGACCGCCTGGACGGCATCGGTATGGAATGTTATCCCCCTTTCGGTTACCAATCCGGCGATTTGTTCGATTGGAAATATGACACCGGTCTCGTTATTTGCGTACATGACTGTCACTAAGGCTGTATTTTCGTCGAGCTGCTCATCCAATTCTCCCAGGTCGAGGCGGCCTTTTTTATCTACATTTAATTCCACGATTGTATAACCGTGATTTTCCAGATCCCGACAAACCGCCAAAACTGCCGGATGTTCAACTCTGGTGGTAATTACTTTGCGTCGGTTCGGTGCCGCAGCCAGTGCCCCTTTTATAGCGGCATTGTCACTTTCAGTGCCGCCGCCTGTGAAAATTATCTCGCCCGGCTCACAGCCAAGCAGACCGGCCACCTGCTCTCTGGCCCGGGAGATTTTACGAGCAATTTGTCCCCCGAAGGTGTGCATGCTCGACGGGTTGCCGTAAAGCTCACAGAATAACGGTTTCATCTGTTCGAAAACTCGTTCGTCCACTTTTGTCGTGGCATTGTTATCGAAATATACTGTTTCCATTTTTTTTGTCCTGTATTAGTGGTTATTTCATAACCTGCAATAAAACCGCAGGTTAAATATTTTTATTCCACATTGTCCCGGAATTCTACGTTATGTGATTATGCGGCTGCTGTGCCGATTCTTTGTCCTCTTCAACAAAAAGCTCCGGGGAAACGAATTCCCTTATTCTGGCTTCAACCACGTCTTTCATAGTAAATTCCGCTAACTTGCATTGAGCGCACATCCCACGAAACGCCACGATGACTTTATTACCTTCGACATCAATCAGTTCGATATTGCCACCGTGAGCGCGCAGAGCCGGCCTTATTTGCTCGTTGATTGTCTGCTGTATCAACTGAATTTTTTGAATATTCGTTAATGTGCCGGCTTTTTGAGGTGCTGCGATCTGTTTTTCTTTTGCCTTTTCGCCCTGTATTTTTTCGATGATTTTTTCAATTTCACCTTTGCATCCGCCACATCCGCCGCCGGCCTTGCAGTAGTTCGTAACTTCCTCGACGGTTGTCAGGTCGTTCTCGCGGATGACTCTTTCTATTTCCTTCTCGGTCACGCCGAAACAGGTGCAGACGACTTTACCTTCGAGTTCGTGCTTTTTTTTACCGCCGCTTCGATAATTTTCAATTGCCGCCTCGAGGGCCTCCCGGCCCATAACCGAGCAGTGCATCTTTTGCTCCGGCAGGCCGCCGAGATAATCGGCGATGTCCCTGTTGGTCACTTTGGAGGCTTCTTCCAGAGTCTTTCCTTTTATCAGTTCGGTCAGTACCGACGATGTAGCGATGGCACTTGCACAACCGAACGTTTTGAACTTCGCATCCTGGATTTTGCCGTTCTTGTCGAGCTTGAATGTAAGTCTCAGAGCATCGCCACATGCCAACGAGCCGACTTCACCGACACCGTCGGGATTTTCTATTTGACCGACATTTTTGGGATTGAAAAAATGATCTTTGACTTTATCCGTATATTCCCACATCTTTTTTACTCCTGACTGGCTTTCAAGGCATTCTGGAAATCTGCAATTATATCATCTATATGTTCGGTTCCCACCGAGACCCGAACGTAATCTTCCGTCACTCCGGCGGCAAGCTGTTCCTCCCTGCTTAATTGCTGATGTGTCGTGCTGGCCGGATGAATAACCAGTGTCTTGCTGTCACCGATATTGGCGAGGTGACTTGCTAACTTAACATTATTGATAAACTTGATACCTGCCTGTTTCCCGCCTTTTATCCCGAAGCCCAGGATGGCCCCCTGTCCGTCGGGCAGATATTTTTTAGCCAGGGCATAATCCGGGTGCGATTTTAGTCCGGGATAATTAACCCAGCTAACCTGGGATTGTTTTTCGAGCCACTGGGCGAGTTTCAGGGCGTTTTCACTGTGTCTGGGCATACGCAGATGCAGGGTCTCCAGCCCCTGTAGAAATAAAAAGGCGTTAAATGGTGACATGCAGGGGCCCATGTCCCGCAAAAACTGAGTCCTTGCTTTGATAATATATGCCATCTCACCGAACGATTCGACATATTTTACGCCGTGATAGCTCGGGTCAGGCTCGGTCAGCTCGGGGTATCGGCCGTTTGTCCAGTCGAACTTACCGGAATCAATGATCGCCCCGCCGATACTTGTGCCGTGCCCGCCGATGAATTTCGTGCAGCTATGGACCACGATGTCAATGCCGTATTCGATTGGCCGAAGGAGTATCGGCGTCGTGACTGTATTGTCACAAATTACCGGCATGCCGTTTTTGTGGGCGAGATCGGCTATCTTATCGTATTGCAGCACGTTGTTCCTGGGATTGGCAACGCTTTCGATATAAATTAAGCGGGTATTATCTTTAATCGCCCCGGCGAAATTTTCCGGCTTGCCGGGATCGACAAAGCTCACCTCGATACCAAGCTTGGCGAAAGTCTGGCTGAACAGCGTCACCGTCCCGCCGTAGAGCGAGTTCGACGAGACAATATGACCTCCCGAGCCGCATATATTAAAAATACTCACATAAATTGCCGATTGGCCCGAACTCAAGGCCAGCGACCCCACTCCGCCTTCCATTGACGCCAGGCGTTTTTCCAAGACATCCGTTGTCGGATTCATCAGTCGCGTATAGATGTTCCCGAATTCTTTTAATCCGAACAAATTAGCCGCATGATCCGAATCTCTGAACAGGTAACTGGTTGTCTGGTAAATAGGTACGGCTCGACTAAGCGTATCGGAATCTACGCTTTGCCCGGCATGTAAAGCCAATGTTTCCAGGTGATATTTTTTATCTTCATCCATAACTTACTCCTTGCTCGTCACATATATTACCTGTTCGGCAAAAAGATTCGGGGCGAATTTTACCGGGCTGATACGTGTTTTGATTAACGGGATCTTTTTTTCGATCCTGACTCCCAGCCTGTTGCAGAATTCATCGAAATCTTTCAACGACAGGCAATGTATGTTCGGAGTATTATGCCAATCAAACGGCAATTGCTTTGTGACCGGCGCTTTGCCGGTCAGGAATAATTGTGTTCTGCATCGCCAGTGAGCAAAATTCGGGAAGCTGACGATGACTTTTTTCCCGACCCGTAATAATTCAGTGAGTACATTTTCTGTGTTTTTAATTGTCTGCACTGTTTGGGACAGTATTACATAATCATAGCTTTTATCGGCATAGTTCTCCAGACCATGCTCTATATCGTACTGTATAATCGACAGTCCTCTATCTACGCACGTCAGGACAAGGTCCTGATCAAGCTCTATCCCTTCACCTTTAATGTTCTTATCTTCTGTGAGCTTTGCCAATAATTCTCCGTCACCGCAGCCGATATCCAGTACGGTGCTGTTTGGTTCGATTAGTGATTCGATTACTTCGTAATCAACCCGGACCCGGTGGGCCTGTTCAAGATGACTTTGCAGGTCATTACTCTTTTGTTTTTTAACCTTTATTTTTCTGTTAAAACCGGGCCGGTATGTAGCATCCAAAAAACTGGAAATAAAAGAGCCAAGAACTTCAGGCTCCAAAAGGAAGGCATCGTGACCGTATGGCGACTCGATATCGCAAAAACTGACGTCTTTACGATTGGCAATCAAAGCATCGACCATCATCCGCGATTGTTCCGGCGTAAAGAGCCAGTCGCTTGAGAAGCTCATAATCAGGAATCTGCATTTTGTTTGTGCGAATGCCTCGTTCAATGAGCCATACCCCTGTGCCAGGTCGAAGTAATCTGCTGCCTTGGTAATGTAAAGATAACTGTTGGCATCGAATCTCTCCACGAAACTCTGCCCCTGATAATCGAGATATGTCTCGACCGCAAACTCAGAATTGAAATCGTAGCTATAGCGGTCCCCGTTTCGTAACTGTCTCCCGAATTTTTCCCGCATTCCTTTTTCCGACAGATATGTTATATGTCCGATCATTCGTGCAATCGCCAGACCTCTGTCGGGACTTTTTTCATCATCGTATTGCCCGTTGTTAAAATCCGAATCTCCCAGTATCGCGTTTCTTCCCACGGCGTCGAAGGCAATCGATTGGGTGCCGAGATGCGTGGTTGTTGCAATCGGCATAGCGGATTTTATAAATTCCGGATACTCAATCGTCCATTGCAGGACCTGCATACCGCCGATTGAGCCTCCAATCACGGCCAACAGCTTTTTTATTCCGAGTTTGTCCAACAGAAGTTTTTGAACCCTGACCATATCGGCTATTGTAATAATCGGAAAGTCCAGGCCATATCTCCGGCCTGTTGCCGGATTTAACGAGCATGGCCCTGTTGTTCCGCTGCAGCCGCCTAAGAAATTCGAGCAAATAATAAAGTATTTATTCGTATCGATACCTTTACCCGGGCCGACCATATTATCCCACCAGCCGGGTTTTCTGTCGTCGGCGCTATTGCGCCCCGCGACATGGGCATTGCCGCTGAGCGCGTGACAAATTAAAATCACATTGTCCCCGGCATCGTTTAGCCGGCCGTATGTCTCATAGGCTACGTCAATCGGAGCTAATTTTTTGCCGCACTCCAGTTTTAACGGTTGTTCCTGCTCAACGACGCGCATTGTCCTTGTTTGCACGATGCCGATCGAATTGTTTTCAGCACTTATCATAATTATTTAGCAGGCAGAACCTCGACCATTCTGTCGAGGGCCTTTTTTGCTCCTTTTCTTATCCCCTCGGGAACAGTAACGTTGTATTTCGTTCCACCCAGGGCTGAATCTTCCATTGCCCAGAGCACTTTTTCCAGTGTGATTTTTTTCATATTAGGACAGATTGCCTTTTGGGTGGCTGCGATGAATTCAGCTTCCGGATTTTGTTTTTTTAGTGAATGTATGATTCCTTTTTCAGTTGCTATTATGAATCGTTTGGAATCGCTTTTTTTTACGAAGCCGAGCATTTGGCTGGTGCTGAGTATCTGGTCCGAGAGCTTTCTAACCGGCTCGGTGCACTCCGGATGTGCCATTACTATCGCATCGGGGAACTGTGCCTTGGCTTGTTTTATGTCGTCTTCGGTTATATATACGTGCGTGGGGCAATAACCGGGCCAAAGGACGATGTCTCTGGCTGTTTTTTCGGCAACAAATCCTCCAAGATATTTATCAGGTACGAAAATAATTTTCCTATCCGCCGGTAGTGAACTTACTACCGCAACAGCATTGGCACTGGTGCAGCAGTAATCACTCTCCGCCTTGACGTCGGCGGGACTATTCACATAGCAAACCACCAATGCATCGGGATGTTTTCCTTTCAGATCTCTCAATTGCTCTGCGGTTATCATATCCGCCATCGGACAACCTGCGAGTTTTTCCGGCAGAAGGACGGTTTTCTCTGGTGAGAGAATCGCGGCGGTTTCCGCCATAAAATAGACTCCGCAGAATACGATTGTCTCGGCGTCCGTTTCCGATGCTTTGATGCTCAGACCCAGAGAATCACCGGTAAAATCCGCCAAATCCTGTATTTCACCCGGCTGATAATTGTGCGCGAGTATCACGGCTTTGAGCTGTTTCTTTAAGTTCCTGATTTTTTCGATTAATTCGTTCAAACTATTCTCCTGAGAGGAATACTATCCTTCGTTCATATTCTTTTTGTAAACCAATTCCGCATTCGCCGTCGTTACAGTGACACCGGGCGGTACCGATTCCTTGACCCAGACATTTCCACCGATGACGGCGTTTTTCCCGATGGTTATATCACCTAATATTGTGGCCTCGGCGTATATTGTCACGTTGTCCTCGATTTTCGGGTGCCTTTTTCTCCCCTTTATGATTTGTCCTCTTTCGTCCTTGGGGAAACTCATTGCTCCGAGCGTCGTTCCCTGATAGATTTTGACATTGTCACCGATAATTGTGGTTTCGCCGATAACTACGCCTGTGCCGTGATCGATGAAAAAGTTCCTTCCGATTCTTGCTCCCGGATGAATATCGATACCGGTTCTGGAGTGCGCGCATTCGCTCATAATTCGCGGAATTAAAGGCACGTCCTGAAGATATAATTCGTGAGCGATGCGATATGTAGCTATGGCTGTTATGCAGGGATAACTTATCACTATTTCTTCGTAAGACTGTGCTGCGGGATCACCGTCAAAAGCGGCGCTAACATCACCTTTTAGCATCTCTCTAATTTCCGGCAGGTGCGTCAACACATGTTGAGTGACATTCTCCGCCTTTGTCTGGCAGTCACAATCGTCACATTCCTTTACTCTGCAGGCGTATTTATAGGCACGTTCTATTTGTCCGCATAATTCCGTATAAATATGGCAGAGAATGTCACCGACAATAAAACTGATATTTGTCTGTGTGATGTCCCTTTTACCGGTATAGCCGGGAAAAAGCGTCTCGGTAAACAAATCGAGTATTTTAAGTATTTTGTCCCGTGCCGGAAGATCGGAGGCATCTATAAAATTTATCCCGGTGTCACCTTTATATGTGTGGATGATTTTCTCGACCAGTTTCTTCATTTTCTCGTTTGTTAATTTGTCCTTTTCCATTGTTATGTCCTATATTTGATAATGCAGGTTTTTATCGTGTTTTGATTTGTCGAGAAGACTTTGTAAAGTCATCGATTTAAGAACCGTCATAACTGCTTTTTGGACCTCGGCCCAGACATTTCTGGCAATACAATCACTTGTTCTCAGGCAATAATTATTGTTTTCGATACACTCTACTGTAACGATGGGGCCTTCCAGACAGGTGAAACAGTCACTGAGTCTGATTTGGTCGGGTGACTTTGCCAGAACATAGCCTCCTTTGGAACCCCTGACACTACTTACAATTCCTTTGGATTTTAGCGCTGCCATAAGCTGTTCGAGGTATTTGACAGATATCCCCTGGTCCCGTGCAATGACTTTTAGCTGTATGGGACCTTTACCATAGTTTTCAGCCAATTCCAAAACGGCACGTATTCCATATCTTGTTCTTGTTGATAGTTTCATAAATTCTCTCTTGTTATTAATCCTATTATATTAGTAGTGTATTATACGTATTTAGAAGCCTTTGTCGGCTAAAAAATAATAAACTTAGGGAAAAAATTACATTTCTTATCGTTCCCTCGCCTTATAGTTTGCCTTTTTACAAGGAACATATACCAATACGAGTAGCATGTCCATTTTTAACATCTTTGTTTATAATAACTTATAAAATATGATTAATTCTTTTCAAAAAAAAAGTTGACAAAAACGACACATAAATATATTATACTATTCCGATAGTATTAATGAAGTAGGGATTGATAATTTATGAAAATATCGAAGAAATGTCAATATGCTTTAAGGTCGATTTTTGAACTTGCATCGAGAAATCATAAACTGCCGGTCAAAACGCATGATATTGCCCGTTCTCAGGGTATATCGTTGCGTTTTGTGGAGGTTATATTGAACGAGCTTAAACATGGAGGTTTCGTTGAATCCAAACGAGGAAATGAAGGCGGATATGTTTTGGCTCGCTCACCGGATAATTTAACAATACAAGAAATAATAGAATATGTTGAAGGCCCTATTTCAATTTCTAAGGAAGGTATAGAAAATGAAGGAAATAATAAACATATTGGAGAGGATGCGTTTCTTGACCTATGGAAACAGGCTAATGATGCATTAACCGATGTATTTAGAAGTAAAACATTCACCGATCTTGTGGAATATGAGAGAATGCATAGAAATGAACACCCTCCTAATTACAGCATATAGATAAAAGGCAAAAAAGAAGATATATGAAATAATTTTTTTATCATTAATACCCTGTAGAAATGTAGGAAAACAAAAAGACGGTACTGTGTGATTTTTAAATAATAGAATTATTATATCGCTGGGAATAGACATGAGATTATCCGAACAACAGATGGAACGATACAGCCGGAATATAATATTGGAGAAGGTTGGCGACGCCGGCCGGGAGAAGCTGCTGTCTTCGAAAGTATTAATTGTCGGAGCCGGTGGTCTCGGCTCACCTGCGGCGTTCTATTTAGCCGCCGCAGGAGTAGGGGCAATTGGGATTGTCGATGGTGACAAAGTCGATATAACCAATCTCCAAAGGCAAATAATACATTGTACCACCGATGTCGGCATTGATAAGGTTATATCGGCGGAAAACAAAATAAAGGAAATTAATCCGGATATAAAAATTAAAGCTCACGACCTTCGGGCAAGAGCGAACAACATAAGGGAAGTTATCAAAGAATATGATTTTGTTATCGATGGAACGGATAATTTCACCGCCAAATTTCTTGTCAACGATGCGTGCTATTTCGAAAGGATCCCCTACTCTCATGCCGGCGTCCTCCAATTCGACGGACAACTTATAACCGTGCTGCCTGGAGAGACCGCCTGTTACCGCTGTATCTTTAATTCTCCGCCTCCGCCGAATGTGGTACCATCCTGCTCTCAGGTCGGCGTTCTCGGAGTTCTTCCCGGAGTAATCGGCTCTTTGCAGGCGACCGAAGCAATAAAATATCTACTTGGAATAGGCGATTTGTTAACAAATACACTGCTTACGTACAACGCTTTAACAATGGAATTCAGGAAGGTGCGGCTGAATCATAATCCGGAATGCCCACTTTGTGGCAATAATCCACGAATAACCGAACTTAAAGACGAAGAGCTATTTTTGTACCCGGTATCCAACCTTAAATTCATAGCTGAAAAGATAATACGAGAAATTGACCTTAATAAAACTAATACTAAAAATCACGTTATCGACTTGCGGGGAGTGGCATGTCCGTTAAACTTTGTTAAGGCGAAACTCGAACTTGAAAAGCTTGGAACGGGTAGTATCCTTGAGGTGCTGCTCGACGAAGGCGAGCCTGCCAGGAATGTGCCGGAAAGTTTCGTCCAGCAGGGGCAGGATGTGATAGAGATTAAAGATGTTGGGGAATATTTTAGTATGAAAGTTCGCCGTAATAAGTGATATTAATACCTTAGTGAAATTTCAGGGGATATAAAAATGCGTATAGCGAAAGATATGACGGAATTGATCGGCAATACGCCGTTAGTGTGGCTAAACAGAGTGACAAAGAGCTGCAAGGCCAAGGTCGCGGGTAAACTGGAATTTTTCAATCCAGCCAGCAACGTAAAGGACCGCATCGGCGTCAGTATGATATTGACTGCAGAGCACGAAGGTAAAATCAAGCCCGGGATGACACTTGTCGAACCGACCAGCGGCAATACCGGTATCGCGCTTGCGTGGGTTTCCGCGGCGAGAGGATATAAGCTGATACTTACTATGCCGGAATCGATGACTGTTGAGAGAAGAAAAATCTTGGAATTATTCGGAGCCAAACTTGTTCTGACGCCTGCGGGTGAAGGTATGGCCGGCGCGGTTAATAAAGCCAACGAAATTGTCAAAGAAACTGATGGTGCTGTAATGCTGCAGCAGTTTCAGAATCCTGCGAATCCCCAAATCCATCGTCAGACAACCGCCGAAGAGATATGGAACGACACGGACGGGCAGATCGATGTATTTGTTGCCGGCGTCGGTACCGGCGGCACAATAACCGGTGTCGGTGAGGTCCTGAAATCGCGAAAACCATCCGTTCAGATTGTGGCGGTCGAGCCGACGGACTCGCCGGTCCTGTCCGGCGGCAAACCCGGCCCGCATATGATTCAGGGAATCGGGGCGGGGTTTATCCCCGATGTGTTAAATACGAAGGTTATCGACGAAATCGTACAAATAACGAATGCCGAAGCATTCGAGACGGCAAAGCGACTGGCGAAGGAAGAAGGCATCTTTACCGGCATTTCCGCCGGCGCCGCAGCGGCTGCGGCAATAAAAATAGCCAAGCGCAAAGAAAACGCTGATAAATTAATTGTTGCCGTTCTTTGTGACACCGCTGAGCGATACATAAGTACTATCCTTTTTGAATGAGAAGCTCTATTGATGACGGCCGAACAGTGGGATATCAAATTATTCGAGCCGACACTCCGAGCATGGAAGCCGGAAAAGGCCCATTCGAGACAGATTGCGGTATTAATGAGCGGCGGTGTTGACAGCAGTGTCACGGCCTACCTTCTAAAAGAAAAGGGCTGGGAGGTTCTCGGTGTCACGATGAAAATTCCACCCTCGGATAATACAGACAGGCAAGATTGCTGTGGTGCGGATGCAGCATCTGTTTGCAGGCAACTCGATATACCTCATTACGTCGTCGATGTCACGGAGCCTTTCAAGAAGCTTGTAATAAAGAGATTTCTTCAATCGTATGCGAAAGGCGAGACGCCAAATCCATGTGTCGATTGTAATACTCTGTTGAAATTCTCGCTGGTATGGGATTTCATAGAGAACAACTTAGGAATAGACAGGCTTGCGACAGGTCATTATGCAAGAGTCTCTCAAAATAATAATCAGTGGCATCTTGGTATGGCAAAAGACAAAACAAAGGACCAGAGTTATTTTCTTCACGGCATCGTCCCGGCGAAACTTCCAAAGCTTAGACTACCTTTGGGCGAACTTACAAAAAACGAGGTTCGTTCGATTGCGGCGGAATCAGAATTTGTTGTCGCCAATAAATCAGAAAGCATGGAATTATGTTTTGCCGGTCAGGGTGATTACAGATCTGTCCTGAATTGCGTCGAAGCTCAAATGGCGGGTGACATTACCGATATGCAGGGCAACAAGATAGCTACACACAAAGGGATAGCAAATTACACACTGGGTCAAAGACAGGGTATAGGTTTTGCCGGAGGAAAACCTCTATATGTGGCTAAAATAGATCCCAAAACAAATACTATTGTCCTTGGTAACCGAGAAGATGTAAGTTCCAGGACAATAAAGGCTGTGGAAATCAATGTTTTAATACCCGAAGAATTTATTATAGGAAATTCTTTTTTCGGCAAAATTCGCTCATACGGCAGCTCCCAACCATGCAGACTAATTAACTTGAGCGAAACCGGTATGACGGTCGAATTCGATAAATCTCAATTTGCCCCGTGTCCCGGCCAAAAAATTGTCCTGTATAATAATTTTGACAATATTGTTGCCGGGGGTACTATTGTATCATAAAAAATATCCGGGATGATATTAATAAAGGGGGATGTAAATGAGATATCAACTATCGATATTTGTAATGATGTTATTTTCTGCTGTTTTGAGCAACATCTCATTAGCCGCCCAGCAAGCAGAAGATGTTAATAGTCCGACTAAACTTGAAGATTATCTGGAGTTTGCCGCTTTAAATAATGCCGGTCTCGAATCGGCTTTCGAGCAGTGGAAAACGGCGGTAGAGCAGGTCCCTCAGTCCAAATCACTTCCGGACCCCAAATTTACCTACGGATATTTTATTAAAGAAGTAGAGACGAGGACAGGACCGCAAAGACAAAGGTTGAGTTTTATACAAGCGTTCCCGTGGTTCGGTGTGATAGAGGCTCGGACCGATGTTGCAGCGGCCGAAGCAAAAGCTGCATTTAAGAGATACGAAGCAGCTAAGCTGGAACTGTTTTATAAGGTAAAGGATTCGTTCTATGAATATGTCTATCTTGCACAAGCTCTCGATTTAGCGAAGCAGAATCTCGAGCTGTTGAAACATTTCGAAGAGGTGGCCCGGACAAGGTACACAGCCGCTACCGGCAGTCATCCGGATATTATTCGGGCGCAAATAGAGCTGGCCACGCTTGAAGACAAATTAAAGACTCTGGAAGAGTTACGGACGCCCGTTGTCACCGGATTAAATTCCATTCTCAATCGGAAAACCGACTTGCCGTTGCCGTGGCCTGAAAGACCGCAGTTTAATTTGGTAAAAATAGATCGCTCTGCAGTCACCGCAAAGATGATTGCCGATAATCCGCAATTGCAGGCGTTGGACTTCGAGGTTGCCGCCGCCAAGGCTAAATTAGAGCTGGCCAAGAAAAAGTTTTATCCGGATATTAATATCGGCCTGGACTGGATACAGACCGATGCTGCTCTGGCGGCGGGTGTCAGAGACAGCGGAAAAGATCCTGTTATAGCAATGCTATCACTCAACCTGCCTATCTGGACGGACAGCTATAAAGCAGCTCAGCTCCAGGCCAGGGCGCAAATGAGAAGTCGCTCGGCTAAAAAAGTTCAGAGCCAAAACGACCTTGTCGCACAGCTTGAAAAAAGTTTATTCGAATACGAAGATTCCGCCAGAAAAGTTGAATTATATAAGGGCATATTAATACCCAAGGCGAAAGAAATGCTCGAGGCTTCTGAGGTGGCATATAAAGCCGGGACGGTAGATTTTCTGAGCCTGATAGATGCGCAGAGGAAATTGCTTGAGTTCGAGCTATCTTTGGAACGGGTCGTTACGACTAACCTGCAAAAATTAGCTCAATTAGAGATGCTAATCGGGGGAGATTTAGGCTGAAAAACAGCCGGCCGAAAATAATTATTTTGCTGATATTACAGCCTTAAAGCTCTCATCTATAATGGAAATCCTCAAAAAAAGCATAAGAAATGGGTTTTCTATAGAACAGATATCCTATATAAATAGTAGGAATAGCAAGCTAAATGGTGATTATTATGGCAGGAAAGAAAATAAAATATTTTTTGAATAGCTTGAAAGCCATTCTTGTGGTTGTGCTGATAATCGCAGCGTTCGGTCTCGGTTTTATACTAAGAGGCCCAGCGGGCACCTCGGAAATCATTGAAAGCCATAATCATTCGGAAATGGCGGAACAGCCAACTGTTTGGACGTGCTCTATGCACCCGCAGATTCGCCAGCCCAAGCCTGGTAAATGCCCGATTTGTTTTATGGATTTAATCCCGCTCAAGGAAAGTAATATCGGCGAGATGAGAGTAGAATTTTCCGAGGCAGCAAAAAAGCTAATGCAAGTTGAAACTTCACCGGTCGAAAGAAAATTCGTAACTGCAAAAATTCGAATGGTCGGCAAGATTGATTATGATGAAACACGCCTGAAAAATATTTCCGCCTGGGTTCCGGGACGAATAGACAGACTTTATGTGGACTACACGGGTATTCGGGTCAGAAAAGACGACCACATGGTATATCTCTACAGTCCTGAACTTCTGAGTGCCCAGGCCGAATTACTCCAGGCTGTCAAAGCGGCTGAAAATATCAATACTAATAGTTCCGAACTAATCACCAATTCGACACGTGCAACTCTCGAAGCCGCCAGAGAGAAACTAAGACTGCTCGGATTGAAGCCGGAGCAAATCACCGATATTGAGAAAACAGGCAAGCCTCTCGATCATCTGACGATTTATGCCCCGATCGGAGGAGTAGTTATCGAAAAACACGCCGCCGAGGGAATGTACGTTCAAACAGGAACAAAAATATACACAATCGCAGATTTATCACAGCTTTGGGTCAAACTGGATGCATACGAATCGGATATGATGTGGATAAGATATGGTCAGGAAGTGGAATTTACGACGGAGGCTTATCCCGGTGAAATTTTCAGAGGTCAAATCAGTTTTATCGATCCGGTACTTAACGATAAAACCCGCACTATAAAGCTCCGGGTGAATGTAGAAAATCCCGATGGAAGATTAAAGCCGGAAATGTTTGTCCGTGCGGTCGTCAGCTCACGAATCGCTCAGGGCGGCATGGTGATGGACGAACAAATGGCAGGCAAATGGATATGCCCGATGCATCCGGATATTGTCAAGGCGACTGCCGGGACCTGTGATATATGCGAGATGGATTTGGTCACTGCAGAGTCACTCGGCTATGTTAAAGCTGCCGAAACCGGCCAGGCTCCATTAGTCGTACCGGTGTCGGCGGTTTTATTGACGGGCAAACGTGCCGTTGTTTATGTTCAGGTTCCCGATACTGAAAAACCCACTTACGAAGGACGTGAAATTATGCTGGGACCTCGGGCCGGTGACTATTATCTTGTCGAATCCGGGCTGAGCGAAGGTGAAATTGTTGTCACTAACGGTAACTTCAAGATCGATTCGGAGATGCAGCTTCGCGCTAAACCAAGCATGATGAATGCCAGCCAAATGATTTCAATGCCGGAGCACGAGTATGATATGCAGGAATTTAATAATAACTTGTAAGAAAACTGTGAAAAAATTCTAAACAATTAAGGATGTATTATTTTGAAAGGGTAAGAAAATGGAGCTTCGAAGAAAAAAATTATTATCGATATTGACAATCGCCGGATTATTTATAGTCGCATCGGTTGTGCTAACCGGTTGTGAGAAATCCGAGCCGGAAACAACTGAAACCGCAGCCGTCGAAATGAGCCAGGAAATGGCACAACATGAAACCATGGCGGCCGAAGCAGTTGCACAAGTTGCCGCGGCAACAGAGCAGACTCTGTGCCCTGTTATGGAAGCACCAATCAACAAGGATATCTTCGTAGAGCATGAAGGTAAGAAGGTCTATTTCTGCTGCGGCGGTTGTGAAAAGCTTTTTAAGGAAAATCCTGAAAAGTATCTTGCCAAACTGCCTCAGTTTCAAAATTGATTCGGTGTTACTGAAAAAGCACGGGATTTAATCCGCCAAATAATACGACCTGATTAAATTGTTCCGGATAAAATCATGGATAACCCAGTTATTCAAAAACCTTCAATCCTCGATAGAGTGATACGATTTTGTCTTGAGAACAAGCTGGTCGTGGGACTTTTGGTAATATTGTTTCTGGGCTGGGGTCTCAGGGCTGCTCCTTTCGACTGGGACTTGTGGGGTATGCCCCGGGATCCCGTGCCCGTCGATGCTATCCCGGATATTGGTGAAAATCAGCAGATTGTTTTCACCGAATGGATGGGACGTTCTCCGCAGGATGTTGAGGACCAGATTACATATCCTTTGACCGTATCTCTTCTTGGTGTTCCCGGCGTAAAGACCGTCCGGAGCTATTCGTTTTTCGGTTTCTCGAGCATTTATGTCATATTCAAAGAAGATGTCGATTTCTACTGGTCCCGAAGCAGAATTCTCGAAAAACTCAATTCTCTTCCCGCCGGAACGCTTCCTGAAGGCGTTCAGCCGGCGCTGGGTCCCGATGCGACCGCGCTGGGGCAGATTTTCTGGTACACGCTGGAGGGCTATGATGAAAAGGGAAATCCCGCCGGTGGGTGGGATCTGGATGAATTACGAACCATCCAGGACTGGCATGTTCGCTACGCCCTGCTAAGTGCCGAAGGTGTCAGTGAAGTCGCTTCCGTCGGGGGCTTCGTTAAAGAATATCAGATAGATGTGGACCCGGATGCTATGCGTGCTTACGACGTCGGGCTGGATGAAGTTTTCATAGCGGTCAAGAATTCCAATGTCGATGTCGGGGCACGAACAATAGAAATAAATCAGGTCGAATATGTAATACGCGGCTTGGGTTTTATCGAGGATATATCCGACATCGAAAAAACCGTCATTAAAGTAAACGACAATGTCCCCGTTTATATAAAAGATATCGCACATGTTTCATACGGTCCCGCCATGCGGCGAGGGGCTTTGGATAAGGGCGGAGCCGAAGCAGTCGGAGGAGTCGTTGTAGTGCGTTACGGCTATAATCCCCTTGAGGCGATAAAGAATGTTAAAGAAAAAATCGAAGAAATTTCACCGGGTCTGCCGCAAAAAAATTTACCGGATGGAACGGTCTCACAGGTAAAAATTGTGCCCTTTTACGATCGGACGGGACTCATCCACGAAACTTTAGGCACATTAAATACCGCCCTAACCGAGGAAATTCTTGTCACGATTATTGTCGTTATCGTTTTAGTGCTGCACCTTAGAAGTTCCGTGCTTATCAGTGCCCTGCTGCCGCTTGCCATCTTGATGTGCTTTATCGCAATGAAGCTGTTTAAGGTCGATGCCAATATCGTGGCACTATCGGGCATTGCGATTGCCATAGGTACTATGGTTGATATGGGTATAATCATCTGTGAAAATATCCTGAGGCACCTCGAAAAGGCCGGTCCGGATGAAGATAAGCTGGAAGTCGTATTCAAAGCTGCGAGCGAGGTAGGAAGTGCCGTATTGACCGCGGTCTCGACAACGGTCGTCGGTTTTTTGCCGGTCTTTACAATGACCGGTGCCGAAGGGAAATTATTTAAGCCTCTGGCATATACAAAAACTTTCGCATTAATTGCTTCTGTAATTGTAGCATTAACTATAATTCCGCCGGCGGCTCATATCCTATTTACCAGAAAAGCCGCTGTCAAAAAAGTGACACGATATTTTTTAGGGGCTGCTTTAATTATTGTTGCATTTATAGCGGCTTTGCGGTTTGGCCTATGGATTGGAATCGTTATTGGTCTGATCGGCTTGTACCATTTGTTGAGAAATTATATCCCACAAAAAATAAATAAAACATTCCCTTTAATTGCCAATATAATTGCCGTTATTCTCGTGGCGATAATACTGGCCGACCACTGGCTGCCTTTGGGTGCCGCTAAGGGACTTATTCGCAATTTGATTTTTGTTGCGCTGCTCATTGGCGGGCTTTTGATATTTTTCAAGATTTTCCAGAGACTTTATCCGCGAATTTTAGGCTGGTGCCTCGAACATAAAGTACTTTTCCTTTCTTTACCTGTTTTAATGTTGATTCTGGGAGCAATGATTTGGCTCGGTTTCGGGAAAGTTCTTAATTTCGTGCCGGATTCTCTCCGTTCGAACAATCTTTGGGCCGCCGGTGTGAGGACTTTTCCCGGTCTCGGCAAGGAATTTATGCCAGCCCTGGACGAAGGCTCGTTTTTGTATATGCCGACAACAATGCCTCATGCATCAATCGCCGAATGCCTGGATGTTTTACAGAAGCAGGACATCGCACTTGGTTCGATTCCTGAGATAGAATCCGTGGTAGGTAAAATCGGGCGTGTCGAAAGCCCTCTCGATCCGGCACCGATTTCAATGGTTGAGACCGTCATTAATTATAAGCCGGAATATATCACCGATGAAGACGGCAACCGTATAAGACAATGGCGGGAGAATATTAACAGCCCTGATGACATCTGGGATGAAATCGTCAAAGCCGCACAGATACCCGGTACCACAAGCGCTCCGAAGCTGCAGCCTATAGCCGCCCGAATAGTTATGCTGCAAAGCGGCATGCGCGCTCCAATGGGCGTTAAGGTAAAGGGCCCTGACCTGGATACGATCGAGAAAGTCGGTCTGGAAATAGAACATTTTCTCAGGGAAGTTCCAGGCGTGGAGGCATCTGCGGTCATAGCCGACCGTATTGTGGGAAAGCCGTATCTGGAAATCGATATCGACCGCGAGGCGATTGCCCGGTATGGAATAAGTATCGCCGGGGTGCAGGATGTAATTGAAGTAGCCATAGGCGGCAAACGTATTACAACGACGGTCGAGGGACGCGAGCGATATTCGGTCAGGGTCAGGTATATGCGGGAGCTTAGAAACCAGATTGAAACGCTGGAAAAAGTTCTTGTCCCCGCCGCCAACGGCTCGCAGATACCGCTTGTCCAGTTAGCTGAAATTCGATATGTCCGCGGCCCGCAGGCCATCAAAAGCGAGGATACGTTTCTCATCGGCTATGTATTGTTCGATAAAAAGTCCGGCTACGCCGAGGTTGATGTTGTCGAAGATTGCCGGCGGTATCTCGAATCAAAAATCGAAAGCGGCGAATTTGTTCTTCCCGCTGGAGTGAGCTATACATTCGCCGGAAGTTATGAAAATCAGATTCGCGCGCAAAAAACTCTATCATTAGTCATACCTTTGGCGCTTTTTATTATATTTATTATCCTGTACCTACAGTTCCGTTCGGTTACTACCGGAATGTTGGTTTTTTCCGGTATTCTGGTCGCCTGGGCGGGAGGTTTTTTAATGATATGGTTCTATGCACAATCATGGTTTCTGGATTTCAGTGTTTTCGGAGTCAATATGCGCAGCCTTTTCCAGGTGCATCCTATTAATCTGAGCGTGGCGATATGGGTCGGATTTTTGGCGCTGTTCGGAATCGCTTCGGATGACGGTGTTGTGATGTGCACTTATTTAAGACAGTCATTCGGGAAGCAAAAACCCGTAAGTATATATCAAACTCGCCAGATGGTGATTGAAGCCGGCAAACGCAGGATTCGCCCCTGCCTTATGACTACGGCAACGACTATATTGGCCCTGATTCCGGTTCTGACCTCTACCGGCCGGGGCTCGGATATTATGGTGCCGATGGCGATACCATCGTTCGGAGGAATGACCATCGAGATTCTGACAATGCTGGTTGTGCCGGTTTTGTATTGCTGGCTAAAAGAGCTTGCTATTCCAAAAAAACATTTATAATGGAATTTATATAAGGAGATATAAAAATGAGTGAACAGAAAAAAACAAATAAGTCAATATGGATTTTTGTCCCCGTTTTAGGGATTGTCGTTATAGCAGGTGCAATCTTTGCAACTATCAACAAAGAGACGCCCAAAAATGAACCTGTCGAACAAACCGAAGCTGCTACCGCTACTGCTGCCGCCGATGTTGCTAATAATGCTTTGGAGGATATTATCAAATCGGCCCAGTCATGGGGTGTGGTCTTCAAACCCTGGTTCGGCAAATCGGCTCCGGATTTTACTGTAACCGATATCGAAGGTAAAGAGCATCGCCTGAGTGACTACACCGGGAAAAACGTATTAGTTGTCTTCTGGGCGACATGGTGCCCGCCATGCCACAAGGAAGTTCCTCATCTGATTGAGCTAAGGAAAGAAATCGGCGAAGATGAGCTGGCCATAATAGCAATATCGAATGAGGACCCGGGGACTCTGAAAGCTTATGTTAACGACAAGGGGATAAACTATACGGTTGCCTCCATCGCAGGCACCATGTTACCCAGTCCCTTTGCCGATGTAAGCTCGATACCCACAACATTCTACATCGACCGAAATGGACGGATAAAACTTGTCACTGTAGGATTGGTCGAGCTGGATGTTACCAAAGCGATACTAAAAGCTGAAGGCTGATACAATCCTGAGCACAAAACGAATGACAGTGAAATTGAAAATCCGACAACCGGCGATAAAAAACGTCCTTGAGAGACTCTATTATAAATATAATCGGCGGAATCTTATTAGGCCCGACCCGCTGCAGTTCGTCTATAAATATTCCAATCGGGCGGACATGGAAATCGCCGGTTTGCTCTCAGCAGTACTTGCTTACGGACGTGTCGGGCAGATTCAAAATAGTCTTACGAGGCTTTTATCCACAATCGGAGAAAGCCCGTATGCTTTCGTAATGGATTTCGGTCCAGCTCACAGGCGAAGATTACTAGGGTTTAAACATCGCTTCACATCAGGAGATGACATTTCAGATTTATTGATGCTTCTTAAAAAAATCCTCGAACAGGCTGGCGGTATAGAAAACTATTTTCTCTCAGGTTACAGCAAAGCGGATAAAAATATAATTCCCGCCCTATCGAATTTTTGTGATTCCCTGGTGGATATGTACGCTGCTCGACACGGTGGAAATATAAGCAGCGGTTTGAAATATTTATTGGCCTCCCCTTCCGGGGGCAGCGCATGTAAACGGCTGAATCTTTTTTTACGGTGGATGGTACGGGATGATGCGGTCGATGCCGGATTATGGAAATCGGTCGATAAGGCGAAACTCATTGTGCCTGTCGATGTTCACATGGGCAGATTATGCAGGATTCTTGGATTCCATGACAATAAAACAGTCTCTATGAAAACCGCTTTGAAAATCACAGCCAAATTTGCCGAGATCGAACCAGCTGACCCCGTGAAATACGATTTCTCCCTGAGCCGGGTCGGAATTGTCGAAAACTGCACGGGAAAATGCACCCCCGCCTGTGAGACTTGTGAACTCTTCTCGTTTTGTTTTAGGCAGTGATATATCAAAATTATGTAAGGATATCATGTTGCAAACCAAAGAAAAGATTAAAGTCTTGTTTCTTTGCACAGGTAATGCGTGCAGGAGTCAGATGGCCGAGGGCTGGGCACGGCATTTAAAGGGAGATGTTGTCGATGCGTATTCCGCCGGTATCCGTCCTATCGGAGTTAGTTCCAGGGCCATAGAAACAATGGCCGAGGCGGGCGTGGATATTTCAGTGCACACATCCAAGCATATCGATGATTTGGGGGGCGTTGATTTCGATTATGTCGTAACTTTATGCGACAATGCGGCACAAAACTGCCCGGTTTTTCCCGGCAAGGTAAAAATCATACACAAGCCGTTCAAAGACCCGTATTTTGCAACCGGCTCGGAAGAGCAAGTTATGGCGGAATTCCGAAAGGTTCGGGATCAAATAAAGGCTTTTATTGAAACGATCCCGGATAGTCTGGAAAACTCTTAGTAAACCGGCCGACAAAAAAAATTAAAAAAATATTTTTTAATGTTGACATGAAGATAATATAAGACTATATTAGTCCTATATAAAAAATACAAACATTATCGAAAGTTGAACAACCGTAAAAGATGCTTGCAACAACATGTTTTAAGATAATATCTCATTAAGAGGAAAAAGTATCAAATGGATATCGTCAGACGAAATACCGATTACGCACTAAGGGCAATGGTGAATCTGGCCCGAAATTATGAAAACGGCCCGGTATCGAGCAGGACAATCTCCGAGAAGGAAAGTGTACCGTATCAGCTAATGTGCAAGCTGATGCAAAAGCTTAATAACGCCGGCCTGGTTACGAGCTATATGGGGCCAAAAGGAGGTTTCGGTCTCGGCAGGGAACCAACCAAAATAAATATACTCGAAGTCATAGAAACAATCCAGAAACCAATCAGCTTAAACAGATGTTTGCTTAACAGGGATATTTGTCCGCGGCACAAACAATGTCCGGTCCGGCCGAAACTTCTCGGCTTACAGGAGTATATCGGCAAGTATCTCAGCAATATTACGTTAGATGAATTAGCTTCGGGTAATTCTAAAAAGACAAAGAAGAGATATAAAAAGGATAAAAAATGACGCAGACAAAAGATAAATCTTCCGTCCTCCAGGCGTGTGTGAGTCAGGGAAAAAATTTGGTAAATTTAATCGAATATGCGACGGATTCTGTAGTAAGCAAAACAATTCTGGATAAGCCGGCGGGGACGATTACGCTGTTTGCCTTCGACAAGGGCCAGAAGCTCAGCGAGCATACGACACCTTACGATGCGGTCGTTCAGATTCTGGATGGCCAAGCTCGGCTGACTATCGGCGGGCAGCAAAAGGGAGTTTTATCGGGTGAGATTATTATTATGCCGGGTAATGTGCCGCACGCAGTCGCCGCGGATGAAAAGTTCAAGATGCTGCTGATAATGATTCGTGCGTAAAGGATGAGAGAAAATATACGTAAGGATTCGCAAGCTATGCGCGAGAAGTTAATCAACGAGATGAAAAATGTTTTTGGCGAAGATACGAAAAGGATTAACCATGCCCTCTCTGTATTGAATTTCGCCGAAAGGATACATGCGGCCGAAGGTGGCGACGCCCTTGTTGTGAAAGCCTCTGCCATTTTACACGACATCGGTATCCATAAGGCCGAACTAAAATATAATTCCTCCGCCGGTAAATATCAGGAGATCGAGGGGCCGTTAATCGCGGAGAAAATTTTGAAAAGATGTAATATTTCCACCGGGACAATCGAGCATATATGCAGGATTATCGCGAATCATCACACCGCCAAAAATATAGATACGACGGAGTTCAGGATTATTTGGGACGCTGACAATCTTGTTAATCTCCGGGGAGAATTAAAAGATGCAACCAGGCAACGTATAGAAAAAATTATTAAAAAAGTATTCAAGACAAATACAGGCCACAGGATGGCTTCGGAACTTTTAATAAAATGTTGAAACCTAAACAAAATTTAAAGAAAGGAAAAGTTATGTTTTGTTATCAATGTGAACAAGCGGCAGGCGGAACGGGCTGTACTAGTGTCGGAGTTTGCGGCAAAGACCCGGATATCCAGAGCCTGCAGGATACGCTCATATTCGGGCTAAAAGGAATCGCCGCTTATGCGTATCATGCGAGGGAGCTTGGGCAAAATGATGAAAAAGTTGATGCCTTTATGCACGAGGCGATGTTCGCCACGTTGACGAACGTGGATTTCGACCTGAATCGCTATCTTGAGCTGGTTCTCAAGGCCGGTGAAATGAATCTTCGTGTCATGGAAATGCTTAATAACGCGCATACGAAAAGATTCGGCAATCCTACTCCGGCGAAAGTTTATAGCGGCACAAAGGCCGGTCCGGGAATCGTTGTTACCGGCCACGACCTGCTGGACCTTTACGAGCTGTTAAAGCAGACCGAGGGCAAAGGGATCAACATTTACACTCACGGCGAAATGCTGCCTGCTCACGGCTATCCGGAACTCAGGAAGTTCAAACATCTTGTCGGAAACTACGGCACCGCCTGGCAGAATCAAAGGAAAGAATTCGACGAATTCAGCGGTGCAATTCTGGTAACAACCAACTGTATTATGATTCCGAAAGAATCCTACAAGGACAGAATCTTCACCTGCGGAATAGCCGGGGCCGCCGGAGTCAAACACATCAAAGGTAGAGATTTCAGCGAAGTGATTGAAAAAGCCCTGTCACAGCCTCCGCTTAAAGACAATTCGAAGGGGACATTAAGCACGGGATTCCATTATACGGCGGTGCTTTCTCTGGCGGATAAAATTATCGAGGCAGTCAAGGCCGGGAAGATTCGCCACTTCTTCTTCATCGGCGGATGCGACGGCGCCAAGCCGGGACGAAATTACTTTACGGAATTCGCTGAAAAAGTCCCGGACGATTGTGTTATACTGACAGCGGCGTGCGGCAAGTACAGACTGAACGACCGCGACTACGGCGATATCGACGGCATTCCCCGTCTGCTCGATACCGGGCAATGTAACGATTGTTACTCGGCCGTTAAAATCGCGCTGGCTCTCGCCGAGGCATTCAATTGCAGCGTCAACGACCTGCCGCTCTCACTTATCGTGTCATGGTATGAGCAAAAGGCGGTTGCGATTCTGCTGACCCTGTTGCATCTGGGGATAAAGAATATAAGGCTTGGTCCGTCTCTGCCGGCCTTTGTCAGTCCGAACGTATTAAAAGTCTTGGTGGATAAGTACAGCATAAAGCCGATTGGCAGCGTCGATGAAGATTTGGCTGAAATATTAAAAGCCTGATTTAGATATCATCGCCTGTTTTTAGGATTGTATTGCTCAGATGGTGGAAACAAAAATCCTGTGCAGTTGCATTGGGATAAAACTCCCGCCATTCGAGCATATAACTTTCTGCATATTGTCATTCCTGCGCAGGCAGGAATCCACTGCTGCTATATCATAAATGGATACC
>CAYSKI010000039.1:0-34679 GCA_964431695.1 uncultured Pirellulales bacterium
GTATATTAAAAATGCTCATTTTTCTGTCTATAAAGGAGTTCATTCACCTGAAGTTAGAGATTCAATAGATCCCGACAAGCTACGAAAAAAAGCCTCAACTATCATTACTGATTTTCATCCAAATGTTGAAGTCGATGATTCTGAATTTACTTTGGACGGCATCGGACTTCCTAATGGGACTCTCATAGTAAATAAAATTTCCGGTTTAAGATATAGGTATAATCCCAGTGAAAACATAGAGAGCGACAAAACCAAAAGCAGGGATTCTTATGAGAGTACATTAACAAAGACAGTTTCGGCTAAATTTATCCTAGATAAAATGCTCGAAAACCGTAATAAGGTTGAGAACTTTAAATGTATACATGAAAAACGTATATACAACACCGAAAAGGGAAGACAAATGTTTTATAAGGATTATTTAAAAATGGGTCTCCCAAAAGAAGACGCCCAGGAAGTCCTAAATGAAGTCTATTCTTACGAATTAGATTACTTGGCATTGGATAATAAAAGCTGCGGAAGAGTAGAAACTATAACTAAAGAAATTGATAAAAAAGGTAATCTGACCGGGAAGATAAAATCAAAAAGTATTAACACATGGGATGGAAAAAATTCAGTTAATTACAATGAGTACTCAGAAAATGCATTTGCATCAATAGGGGGAACTGAACCAAGTTTACCTTTGACTCAAAATTATTTACAACCATGGAGAACCTTCGGAGGTAATTTCTGCGATTTTCTCAAAAGCGCTTTGGAAAAAAAAGAAAAAGTGAAAGTCGAAAAGCAAAAAGATGGAAAACATCGGATTGAGTTCTCTCAATCGGAGGACTTGAGAATCATTGGTCTAATTGACCCAAATCAAGGTTATTCTTTGATTTCACGAGAAGCATATGAACAAGATCGACTTCATGGGACATATAGGGCCCGATTTGAGCAAGTGAAACCAGGAGTTTGGTTTCCCGTTAGTGGTGAATATATTCTTGGTAGCGACGCAGATCCTCTTGCAACAATGACTATGTCAATAAAAGAAATAAAGGTTAACGACCCAAATTTCTATGACGGTCTCTATCGTGTAGATTTTAAAGAAGGAACACGTGTTACGGATAAGATTTCCGGTTTAAGATATATTGTCGGGGAACAAACGAACCAGCCTAATAGTGAAAATTAAATAAATTCCAGATTTGAAATCTCAGATTTTAGATTAAAATCTTAAGATTGTTCGTGTATTGATTTCACTTATACTTGAAGGCTACGCCCACCATGATCTGATAGCCGTCCATATCATATTGCTTGTAGTCCCTGTCGAAATCATAACGGAATTCCACCTGCAGCGAAAATTTTTTATCGAGCGGCAGAAACAATCCCGTTGACATGTAGGGAAAATATCCGTGAGCTAAAGTATCGTGATGCCTGTCAAGTACATAGTAATCGTTAAATTCATCGCTGTAATAATATTCATAATCGCCCGGCTCTCTTCTATCCAGGTCGTACTCGAAATATCCGATACCGCCGCCCAGATAAGGTATGACCTTCCGCTCGCTGAATCCGAGAGGGAATAATCTTGCGCCGAGATGAACATCCCACATGTAGGTTTTGATCTCCGGCAACCATCTATAATCATGGACTTCGATTTTCCCCTTTTCCCGGCCGGAGTTGTAACCGATTCCGAGCGTAATGTCCATGTATTCGTTGGCGAATCTCGGACTGAATGTCTCGAATTCCCAGTAGCGAAACGGCTCCTCGTCGATATTCAGTGGGTGATGAGAACCATTAAGATTTTGAATTCCCGTTTTGATTGCGCACGAGGTGGTGAAGGCAAAACAGAGAAGAACTGAAAATATCTTCAAAACACAAGGTTTTACACCGGACATTTTTACTCTCCTTCTGCTGTGAGACACCTCGAACTTTTTAAAAATGAAAACAGCAACGTCTTACTGACATTGTATAAGAAAACTCCTTTGCCTCTCGTATCTATAATAGTGAATTTACATTAATCTACCTGTAAAAGGCAAAAGGAAAATTGTTAGTCACACAAATCTCTACAAAAAAATCCACTTTCGTCTGCAGTCGAATATATTTCTAAAATTTTAACAAAAAACATATCAACATTCGGCCTATTGATTTCGCTGTTAATAATAGAAACAAGGAAGATTCTCTGTGAATGTGACGGTATCAGGCTTATGGCAAAAATTTTATGTTTGTAAGATATTACAACATAAGGGTTTATTAAAAAGATCAAAAAATGTAAATTTTCTTTCTGATATTTTGGCCACTTTCTACCACTACTGATATGAACTTGCTTTTTTAAGGCGAAATTAGATGTAATCAGCAGCTAATCCTGCTGTTTGATATAAAAAAATGAAAAATACAGAAAAATCGCGATTTGTTGTATCAATAAACAGGTAATCACAAACGCCTTATTGAAAGGAGGTGAAAATTATGTTACAATTTTATGACGACTGGTAGGGAAATCATGATTCTTTTCAAATCCACTACGGAAAATATGTAATAACATAAAAATGAAAAGGATTTTATGATGAAAGCAAAGAGATATAGAATTTACGGCTCATTCTTCCTTATTTGTGCAATTGGGCTATCGATTACCCTCTGCACCTCCGCCAATAGTAAAATATCCCTATCGGATATGGAAATGAGTTCTGTATTCGGTGGCGTTTGCGGACCATGTGAAGATAAAGGTACCCAAGGATGTAAAGCATCAGCATCTTATCCATCTGGGGCTCCACTAAGTTGTTATTCAAGAAATCAAAGTCAATGTGGCGGCTATGCTGGTTATTCCGAAGGTTGCAGACAGGATGAAAAAGAATGCCAAAACGAAGATGCAGGCAAAGAATGCCAGAACACAACAACGGATTGTACAGATACGTATAAAATCGTTGAGTGTGAATGGAGCGCAGGAGAAGGATGTATAGTGCAGGAAGAAACAGTAAAAGACTGTAACGATGCGGGCCCCTCATCATCATATAAGGATTGGTGTGAATGAGCAGGTCCTGGATAATCAGGTATTTATTAGAAGCATTTGAGTATTTAAAATTACGAGTAAAGCCGAAGGGGGCTTTGTGTTATAAAGCCCCCTCAGTCTATTTTTCATAGTTATGTTCAAATAGAAGTGAAATTACGTTCGGGCAAGGTACAGTGTCCAAATAATACAAAGGAGGATATTAAATGAATAAGTATTCAACATTTATAAGTTTGATTCTGATTACTGTTATTAGTGTTTTCCTGTCTGCTGCTGCGAACGATATACAAAAGTCTTTTCTCGATGTTAAGGCAATACTTGCCGGATGGGAAAGCAGTTATGCTGGGATAAGAACCATGCGCCTTTCTTATTGTCAGCGTGTATTAGATTATCAACCCCCGGCAAACAATCCAAATGAACGATCCCCAGTTAAATATGAATACGTAGAGAGGGTAGAGGACAATGGACCTTGCTATCATATGCGTTATTCAAAGGTTGCAGATGGCTTTAATAGACCTGAGAAGCTTATAGAACATGCGTTTGATGGCAAGGTTACTCAAACATATTTTGGTAACGAACGTCATGGCTCTATTATTGCCGGTTTACAGGGAACTTATGCAGAGAATTGCAACCATTTGAAACGTTACATGCTTCTAAGCCGAATCCCAAGGCCTAATCTAAAAGATGAATATCCCGACGGTGTGCCTGAATTAGCTTTGACTTTAAGAAGTGGAATTAAAGGAGAAGCATGTAGTGTTAGCGTACGACCGAATCTTGAATCCATAGCAGGCGAATTATGCCATATTATAGATTTTAAGAGTTTTTCGATTGTTGGAAAAGATAAAATAGAAATCAAAAAAGTTTATTGGCTGGCCCATGACAAGGGAATGTGTCTGATGAAATACCAATCGTATCGAGATAAAAAACTTATAAGCGATACAGAAGTCGAAAAAATTGCTGTTACTAAAATGGACGGTATGAGTATTTGGTATCCGGAAAAAACCAAAAAAAATGTATTTTCTGAAAAATTTGGAACAACAAGGTACGAACTGACTATAACCGAATTTGTCCCGAATATCGATGTGAATGAAAGTACATTTAAGATTGATTTCCCCCCTGGAACAGATGTTTTTGACAGGATTTCAGGTTTATCTTATGTTATCGCAGGTACTGGTCCAAATGGGGAAGTATCGACCGTCCGCAGTTTTGATACAACCAGCAAAGAGCCGGAAGCATCAAAAGCTAATATTCAAGAAAATGATGTTCCAAAACTGACTTCAAAGGAAATAAAGAAAGAATCAGAAACATCGGAGGAAATTAATGAACAGGTGCAATCTCCTCCAACCGAGTCTGTAACTATCAATAACGGTAATGGATTTCTTAACATCAAAACCTACTCAATTATTGGAGTCGTTATTCTTACTTCTATAGGCCTGTTGTTCTGGTTCAAATCATATGCAAAAACATAGAATATAGAAGGAGCTTAAAAATGTTAGGATTTCTCGAAGGAAAAAGGATTTGTATTATAATAAACATATTGTCGTTACTTTATGTGCCTCAAATAAAAGCTCAATCTGAAAAGGTTATCTCATTACAGGAAATCAGACCTGATATAGCCTGTGGGCCGAGATGTCTTTGGGCACTGATGAAGATTACCAAAGCAGGTCAACCTGAATGCGGTATTAAATGTATATATGAACTTATTGGAAAAGAACCTTTTAGTGTAACGAATTTTAAGGATCTAAAGGATGCTGCCGAACAATTAGGTTTTACAGCGGAAGGTTATAAATTAACAACACGGGCATTAACAAAAGAAAATGGTTATGCCATATTACCAGTTGGTAATGTATCCGCTACTGCCGAAGACCCTCAACACTTTATTCTTGTTAAGAGATTAACCAAGGATTTTGCAATCGTTGTTAATACAAGAACTCTCGTTTCTCAGGCTTTGGCGATTTCCGATTTATGTGATTATTGGAGTGGGTACGCTCTGATTATTACCGCCAGTAAAGGAATGCCGCCATTAATTAAAGAGCCGGATGACATCAAAGAACTACCCATGAATATAAAGAAAAAATATGACCATATAAAAGATTTTGGTCAGGTAGATAATGGTTCTGTCGTTGAGCATACATTCACTATAGACACCGAAGAAGGAAAGGACTACAAAGCAAAAATAGTACAGAAGAGTTGTTCTTGCCTTGCAGCAAAGCTTGGCAAGAATATCAAAGGGCAGCATACACTTACAATGGAATTGCATGTTGATGACGCAGCATGGCAGGAAGCCCACGCTGTTGTTTTGTTTGAGCCGGGAGGAATCATAAAACGGTATGCTGTGCGAGCCTATTGCAAAGACACATATCAAATATTTCCCTACATGGCCCATATCGAGGCTCCGGATGGTGGTGTAATCGAATATCCGGTTAAGATCAATTACTATACCGGATCCGATGATATTGTTGATTTTAATAGAATGTTAAGCAACCATCCCAATCTAAAATGCGGCCCAGTAAAATCGTCAAGCAAGACTAAAAAGGGAGCTATCATTTTTACTTTCGAGATACCTCTTATTTTCGATGCCGGGGAACCCTCATCAGGGATTGAAAACTTCAATGGAAATGTTGATTTTGTATTGGAGACCGGCCAGGGCCAAAGGCATATCCCTTTACAAATTTCTGCCAGAATAGGGACTGAAAAATTCAGATTAATTCCGGAAAAAGTGTTTCTTATGGCATCCAAATCAGATGATGTTTTTGTACATCAAAGAGTCAAGCTTGAATTTTTGACCGAACATATTCCGGCAAATATAGATGTGTTATCAAATAAATCTTTACCTCTTGAAATTAGAAAGGAATCCGTGTCTGCTAACACCTATATGATTGATGTAACTGTCAAACCTGAGAAATTACGTGAAATTTCACTCGGATTAAATAAGGAAGATGTTACAATCTCATCTGGAGGCATATTCAACCCAATTAACTTGCCCATAAGCTTATTTGTTCGCGAATAAGGGCATTTTTCGCTGAAAAAAGGGGATTTTGATTGCGATATGGCGGTTTTTGGGTAAAATGTGTAACGAATATAATTATGAATATCGAATACTGAATACTGAATAACGAAGTAAAAATGGGGGAATATAAATTTGTTAGCCCCCGGACTTGTCCGGGGGTTGGCCGTGGCCGTGGCGGCCACGGCTGAACAATTTAACATCAACCATCTACATCCCTTAGGGATGAAGATGCCACCCTTGAGGAGGTGTAAAAAATGCAAAACAAAGCCAATGTTAAAATAGGCAATTTTATGTAAGCTCTTTGATATAAAAAGATTATGAGAAAAATAGCGTTTTCTGGCATTTAGCCAGCGGGAAAACAAAGCCAATTTTATCCCCATAGGGAAACACCCGGCTTCGTAGGGCTTCGCCGGGGTAAAAACCGGTTCGCTCAATATTTTTCAGCCCAGGCTCTGGCGAAAGTAACCGCCCAGCCGGACAGGATGATAATGAGCAGGGCCAAAATTATATATCTGAATTTCACCTCGGTGAAGAATCGCTCGATGAAGCGAAAATATATCCCGAATAACGATATGAAAAATGACAAAATCGCCACGAAAACAAGGAACGAGCATAAAAAGGCGCCGGCCGGCTGGATATAGAAAGCCTGACGGATTTTACCCTGGGCGAAGGCCAGTACCGCGGTCGTCATTCCGCAGGTCGGACAAGGCAGGCCGGTATTTTGCTTCAAGCCGCACCGGCCCAGGAAAAAACCCATATCGACTTTATAATGACCGGCAACGGCAAATACACCGAAAAAACCGACGATAGCAATGCAAACACCCGCTGCGACGGCCCGCTGTCTCGGCGTAGCGCGGATTAACAATTTCGGCTTGTTTAACTGTTGGCTTGCCTGCATAACTACGTTAGAATATGGCAATATATAGGTTATGTCAAGATTAGTCGTCCCGGCGAGCCGGGCTAAAAACCGAACGGATGGATAGCAGAATATGGAATTAGAGCAAAAAGATTTGAGCAGTATGTTGGAAACGGCGATAGTAGCGGCACGCCTGGCAGGCCAGAGGGCGATGGAAGAAATCAACTATACCAGAGCCACCGTGAAAAAACCAGGGGAGCTTGTCACGCAGGCCGATGCCAATTGCCAGAGAATAATTATCAACCGCATCAAGGAAAATTACCCCGACCATGGCTTTATCGCCGAGGAAGGCGAGCCCGACAAAATTTTCAAGCAGCCCCCTCGCGGCAGTGAAAAAATATGGTGGGTTATCGACCCGATAGACGGGACAAATAATTTTGCGCATGGTTTGCTGCTGTTCACCGTCAGTGTCGCTGCCATGCACGAGGGCGAGCCGATTGTCGGTGTGGTTTTCGATCCGGCAACAGAATCGATGTTCACCGCCGTCAAAAACGGCGAACCACAACTCAACGGCAGGAAAATAGACGCAGGTGAAAACGCCATGGATGAATTTTCCAGCGTCGGACTGGACAGTCATTACGACAACGGCGTGCCGGGATGGACGTGCGAGATTATGCAAAGGACGAGGTTTCGAAATCTCGGGACAACGGCCCTGCAGTTGGCGTATGTGGCCAGGGGCAGTCTCGTCGGGACCATCGCCAATACGCCGAAGCTGTGGGACATCGCCGCCGGGGCGTTTATCGCCGAAGCCGCGGGAGCGAAAGTCACCGATTGGCAGGGGGGGAAAATTTTCCCGTTTGATCTGGACGGCTACGAGGGTAACACCTTCCAGACGGTGGCGGCAAATCGAAAAGTCCATCCGCAGATTATAGAAATGATAAAATCTCAGGCGGGTTGATTTATCTCGGGTCCGGGACGGGATGGACCGCGATGATTCTGACTTTGTCGGAAGGAGAGCTAACGCCGCTCCTGTCGAGAACAGCGATTACTCTTCTTTGCGGGCCATCGACGTCGATGCGGACGAGGATATAGGCGGTAAAAATGTCACTTCGTACGGTGACAAGATTGCTTATCCGCGAAAAAATGATATCCCGTTCTTCGAAATCGTCCACAGCGCCGTCGGCGGGGGTGAAATCCGGCCACAGATCCAGATCAAGGGCATCGGTCGCATAGTAAGCCATCTGCGGCACATACATCAGTTCCGCGATACTCTCGAACGCACCTGAAATCGTATCGCGATACGCAGCTATCTCCTGGGCGACCGCAGGCTCCATCCAGGGCAATTGGGCGATTACAAACGGTGGAGCGGTGTTGACATTGATCCGGCCTTTTATTCTCGTCTCGGTGACAGGCAATCCATAATCTGTCGGATCGAGGGCGGTCAGATACCGGAAAATATCCGCATAGACCGGATTGAGCAAATCCATCCGAATCTGCCCCTCGGGAGGCTCAAGCTCCAGTTTCAGGCCGAGCATATCGTTCACATCGGCACTGGGAGCGATTGTGAGGACTCCGGCTATTTCTCCGGGAGAAATAAAAGGACCTGTGGAATTCGTAATGTTGTAGTTCCTGCGCAATCCGGTTGTCCCGTTGATTGCACCGAGAGTATTCGCCGCCGACTGGAGGTTTTGATAGACATAGTTGCCCATGCCGTCGTCTCTGCAGTAGAACTTGGAAGTGTCCTTGACATCATTCCAGACGAACCAATCATCCTGCGTTTTTTGCCTGTCGAGATAGAGCTGTTCGACCGGCATAATCCTGCGAAGATAAATATCATATCTATCACTAAGCTCGTACGCCGGAGGATCGGCACTGACAAGGGCATACTCGGCCAATACGAGATTAGGATCTTCTTTCCCGCCACCTGTCGAGATCAGAGTATCTATGCCGAACTGGCTTGCGGCTTCTCCATTATTGACGATCACAAATCTACTCTCGGCCGATATGACATATCCGGTCAGTTTTATTGTCTTTATTGCCGTGTCATTCACATCGCGAATCTCCAGCCTGAAATCGGACAGTGGAATATCCACTCTGAACGGATTATAAAGCTCGAGTGCAAAATAATTATTGCTCGAAACACTCGCATTGTCGGAACTGATTCTAAAGGCTAACTCATTTATGAAAGGCTGAGCCTCGAAGCCGTAATACGTTTTCGGGCCTATTGTCAACGTTGTGACAACCGCATTCGGGTCCCGATGGTCCACGATATTTACCGCCAACTGTGCGGCCAATTCATCGGCACGCATCGAATTCGGGTCGCCGTCATCCCGAAGTCCGGCCCGCAACGTCTCATACAGCAAATTTTTATCCGCCGCATTGACATTAATCATCTTGCCGTTATTCAGTTCATCACCGATGGGATTAATGATTCTATCCATATTATGTATCGTGGCAATATGCCGATAGGAATAATTCGGATCGAAGACGCCGCTGCCTGCGGCTTTAAGGAACCACGCGTCCAGATCTCCACCCCCTGATGTCACCGGGGTAGATAAGCTGCCGCTTCTGAACCTCTCGCTCCATCCCTCGAGTCGAGTGTCTATGTCGGTATGATTCAATATGTACCTATATCGAAGCTCCAGCTCATCGGAAAGACCAAAGGGCGTATATTCGTTAATATCAACAGTATAATTCCAGATGACATTCTGCGAATAAGAACCTAAATCCAGCGGATTAACTTTAATACCGTTATTCGCTCTTTCCATAAGCAGATTCGTTTCATCCCCCCGGGATGGCGACATTCCCGGTTGAGCGGCTAAAGCCAAAAGGTTAATTTGTAACTGATTTGTACCGTCAACATCGGAGATAACGGCATTAGGATCGGTCCGGTCGAATTTATAGGCCGTATTAACATTAATCATTGCGCCGTTGTCAACAATCCTGACCGCAGCGTAAATCGACTTGCCCTTGCCTGTGGTTATTTCATCAATTTTAAACCACACCGAATCGCCCACTCCGTCACCGTCGGCATCGGCGTTCGCAACTGCATTGGAATCGCTTATCGGCTCATACTCACCAACAATGTCCACCCGTAAATTACGCCGCATTCCCGCCAGTTTACCCGTGATGTCACTTATCTGCCGCCAGTAATAATTGTTTCCCGATTTGTAAGGCTCCTGAGAAGCCAGCCACAAATTATTTGCATCGGGATAATCGTAATATTCCTCGATTTGAACGGGAGTCGGCGGCGGTGCGTTCGGATCCGTTGCGTTCGGATCCAATATATTCGGCTCCGGTGTCTGTACCTCTATTACTCCGGGGACATCAAGGACCAGCTCCTGGGATATCTTCGCAACAACGGTATCGACGGCAAGGTTCAGCTCCATGTTTTCGGAAACAGCCGATGCGGCCATTTTATTCATTCGTGCAACCAGAACAAACAACACGCCGACTATCGCCAGCAGACTGGACAAAACCACGGCCAGGATAAGAGCCGAGCCGATTGAGCTCTTTCTTTTCGAAAATGTTTTATTGAATATTCTCATTTTGTCCGATTAATTGTCCAAATAAACAATGTGCGTAAATGTCCTGCCGTCTTTGATGATTCCTTTGGAATCGAATAGTGTAAACGTAAATTTCAATGCCCTCCCAAGTCCCGGGATATTATTAAAATGCATCCGGTCAATCTGTTCTCTGGGATAATTGATATGATTGATGACAACACCTCCGTTGGGGGGATAAGGATACAGCACACCAGGTACGTTATTCGGCTCATTGAAGTAAAAATGTGTATCGGCCAGATTGCCGTCGCCGTCGGGATCGACTTCCGGCATCCATTGCTGCCGGCTGTCGGACCAGCCCTGAATCTTGAACTCGCCCACACCCTCGCATAAAAGCATGTGAATCGAATTCGCATCCGAGGGTTCGACAATCGCTCCTCTGACATCCTCTATGACATTACTATCCGCTACTTTGACATCGTTAATTAACGAAAGCATATCCTTTTTATCAGCCCAGGGAATCATCTTCCACGCTTCCAGAGAAGTCCTGTCATACTCATATCGATTGTTCCATTCGAGCCACTGGGCGTTACTGAAGCTTTCCGGATCGAGAAAATCGGTAAGACTTTCATCGGAGGTCAATATATGCTGAGTTCTCGCGAGCATACGTTCGGTCCTGTCCTGTACCTCCGGCCTGTGAGTGCTGTCCCTTGCAAGCATATAACAGATTCTTGCCGTATTGCCACGAACCACCGGATTTATGCCGTAAGATTGAAAGTCACCCTCGGCAAAAAACATTATCCTGTCGAATCTCTCGTATCCGTCGAGGTCGTTGTCCTTGTAATCGGCGCCCTGCAATTGTGCGGCCTTCCAGACGACAAAAATTTCTCCATCCTTGTTCAGACCCTTAAAGTCGGCATCGAGCTGGCCGGTTATCGCCCGCAGCTTCTGCATGATTTCGGCATTGGCAATAGCGGTACGATGGGAATTGATGCTGACTTTAAAAATAATCCCGGCAAAAGACATAATGACAACCAGGATCCCCATAGCCACCATAAGCTCTATGAGAGTGAAAGCCGTATTTTTACGCCGTTTATTTTTCATCTGTATTTCTTATACCGACTTAAAACCGAATTACCTTTTGATATATTGCTATACCGGGGTATCTCCCGCCTCCGACCGGCGGAGGAACCACCCACACCGAAGAGGTTAATTCTCCCTGCCAGGGTCTGTCGAGAACGATTGTATCAGGTGCATCCGGATCACGCAGAACCACCCGGTAAATTTCACCCGTACGATTATCCACAATTTTACAGCCGTCGTTGATATACGACCGCTCGGCTGAGTTGCTTATCGTAAGGGCATTACTACCGCTTCCGGAAACGGATGAGATGCCGACTTCGACCGGCACAGGTCTGTTGAAGCCGCCCGGATACGTCGTTCCGGGGCCCACTTTCCTGCTTACGAAAACAGTGACCTGAATAAGTCGATTAGCCGGATTGGAATCCACCGACCTGCATAGAGCGGACCAATAGTATTGCTTGTCGGACTCGATCCTAGTCGAAGGATATGCAAACTCGTCCGCTGGGACAGTAGAATTCAGTGTTTCGTATCGAGTCAGCCGATCAACCGCCGGATTCTGCCCCGCCGAACCGAGGCCAAAGAGCCTGATTTTTGCAAACGCTTCCTCGGCAACCACAGACGCAATCGTCTGTTCGGTTGAAATTGTCGAAAGATAAATTCCGGCAAGAAACGTGCCGCTTACGAACGTCATCCCGATAGCGAGCGTACCGAGAGCCAGTAAAACCTCGGTAAGAGAAAAACCACTTTTTTTCGACATTAAGCTCATTTTCAATCCAGGATTTATAACCGTCTATTAATTATTGTCCCTGTATAGGGATTGATGTAGATCGGCTCCAAACTTTTCAAATAATCGAATCTTGCCTGCGCGTTCAGCTTATCGAACTGTGTCCCGTCATAAATGATAATCCTGTTTCTGCCCGACTCGGCCCCCAGACCCAAATGTGCATAATCATCCTGCACGAACATTCCGATGCCGAGATTTACTATATTCTCAGGCGAATTAAAAATATCATCCATCGAGACTTTAGCCGATACCGAATTATCCGGCTGGAAAATTCCGTCCCTGTTTCTTATGCGGACTTCATGGACGACCATTTTCCCATTAGGCGAGAAAATAATCGAGAAGCTGGACATATCCGTGACATATATGTTGTTCCCGTCAGGTCCCAAATTCTGCTGGTTCGTATCATCGAGATAACTTGCCTGTAGCAGAGTCTCCTGTGAATCCCGTGCACCGACGGTGGTGGGACTATGATTGACTCTGACCATCAAATCCGCCACCCGAGTATTACCCGGCAGCTTTATTGGCTTGAGACCATCGACCGCCCGAAAACCCGGACTTAATCCGGTCTTTTCGGGATCGTGCACGATATAAATCATATATTGATTACCGGCCGAATCCCTCTGAAAACGAACACCTGCGTATCGCTGCTCTCTGGCAGCTATCGCACGGGCGCCGGACAAAGCCGCACTTATCATGTCCCTGGCGCCGCTGCTTGTCTCGAATGAACCGAGAAGCGCCCGGATAGCAGGCAAACCAAGAGTAGTAAGCAGCGCTATCGTCGCGATAACCACCACCATCTCGGTCAGTGTCAAACCCGGTTGTTCGTTTTTTCTTCTCATTTTGTTCATTTTCCGACTACGCACCGCCGGCAGGGTGACAATCGCCTGATTTATCTGCTTCGGATATCGTCGGCAGTGCCGAAGATTTTGTCCGGTCCGGCGGAAATCAACACCGGAAAGGTATCTCCAGTAGTATATCTATATTCCAGAGACGTACCCCACGGATCGTATATCTCCGGTAGTGTCAGGGTAGTTTCGTATTCGTTCTTTATTAAAGAGTCACTGATTTTCTCCATAATATTCCGGGAATCCGGTATCGAGTAAAGCTGCTGATATAGA
This sequence comes from uncultured Pirellulales bacterium, assembly GCA_964431695.1. Taxonomy (GTDB): domain Bacteria; phylum Planctomycetota; class Phycisphaerae; order Sedimentisphaerales; family Anaerobacaceae; genus JAFGPS01. The sequence continues at coordinate 13,329 of CAYSKI010000039.1, forward strand.
TATTCCGAATGTGCCGCCGCATTCGTAAAATTCTTCTCAGGCTGTTCGGGGAATCCGTCCGTGAATTCGTGATATTCCTGCAGCGCATCTTCCAGCAGGGTAAAAGTGCCTTCCAGCCCTCTTTCTTTGGCCTGATTATCGAAACGGGAAACCAGGCTTATTATCATTGTAACCAGCAGCGCAATGATACCCACTACGACCACCATCTCGATGAGAGTTAGGCCCTGCTTGTATTTGTGCGTTTTCATAACCTCAGCTTGCCTAATCGGGCGTGGATTAATATTTTCTAATTTCCGAAATTACAAATATCGTCGCTCGTACCGTAAATTCCATCCGCCCCCGCTGAAATCAATATGTAAGAATCCGGCTTGTAAGGCCAGGCTCTTACGTCTATTTTAGGATCTCTTATATAGTCGTAGAAGTATTCGTAGTTATTATCCGACCAGCCCAAAGGATGCCTTCTGTCCCCTCTGTTGTCCGCCAGCTCCTTAATCTGGACTATAGCATCGTTGTCGAGGGGATTATAAATCCCCGTTATTATTTTTTCAGAGGTGTTGGCCCTGTAATAGAGAATCGGCGCCCCGGCCGAGACAGTCTGTCCGTTAAGCAGTCTTATTTTCTGTTTACCGAATACGTCACAGATAACATACGTAGCCGGCTCCAAAGGCCCGGTATCTAGGAACAGGCCCTGCCTGTTAGTGGTGCTGCCCAATCTGAAAACATTGTCGGAAGCAAGTTCCAGATAAGGCCCTTTTCTCTCATCGAAAGTGTCCGGAACACTATTGTTGTTATTATCCCTTGTTTGAGCCGGATCGTATGAGCTGGATCCGCCCGCTATATCAAGGCCGTCCGCTCGCCAGGCCGTTTTAGGATGAAAACCCAGCAAATCCCAGCCCACTATAGCTTCGGTCATTTTTTGTGCGCCGCAGTAGTCCACAGTCATATTAGACGGGGGATAATCACCGAAGTCGTTCTTGTACGCCGTCAGCGCCAAATCGATGGCACTGAACTGGGCATGCTGTTTTGTTTCTCTTGCGGTTGTCTGCACCACGGTCAGCGCCGGTATAAGTATCCCGACCAACAAAGCTATAATTCCCAGCACTACCAGCAATTCCACAAGTGTCATTCCTGTTTTTTTACGCTTCACAATTCTTCCCTTTTATTTCTATTATTGTCAGATATATTTATTGCTGCTCTTCCAAAAAACTGCTGAAAAGCCAGTTATCGGCAAAAACCGAAAAATCCAGAAAGTTGACGAAACCAATCGCATCAACATCATCGTCCGAAGCCAGGTTAAAGCGGTCAGAGGCAGGCAGCTCGGCCAGCCAAAGCTCGGCCATTAGTTTTATGTCACTTATATCAACGTAGCAGTCCCGATTAAAATCTCCGTCTAAGAAACCGCCGCCGTTGCAAAAAAGGCCACACTCGATGTTATCCCACCATGTACGATAAAATTCAAAAAAACCATTCGGCGCGTCCACATTGATTCTCAGCCCGAATGACAACGTGTGCAGGTTTCCATCCCTGTATTTGTCCTCGACGGCGTAACTTTGATCGAGATATTCACCGGAGAGATTCGAGACTGTATTGTTCGGTTCCCAGACGAGGTCATCGTCTATCATTATAAAAACAGTTGCAATATTCGGGTCCCACTTTGCGCCGGTATATGTATTGAGTCTTACGTCGAATATTATTTCATCAATATCCGTCAGGGAAATCTGCTGGGACACTTTCGCCATATCACCGGCCGCGAAAGTTATAAACCACTGCGAAGAAATATTAAGGCTCCAGTTGCCTTCGGTTGACCACGAGGCATCTGTCTTCGCGGTGAATTGGCCCTCCGACGGTATCTCCGCGATCCAGCCGTTAGGGTCTTGTTGTGCAACATTATCTATCCTGCCGTCGGCTTCGAAACTGCCGTTGACAATCTCACAACTCCCGGCCAATGTCAAATTGGCAATTAACAACATAGCCGTCACTATTCCAATTAGTATCAGGTTTCTGGTCATCATCTTCTCCCGCTCCCCCAGGTTCAAATTTAACCGAATGTTCCAATACGTTCCAATATCAGTCACATCGACAATATTCTTTGCTGTGTCTTTGCCGCCGCTCAAATGGCTACGGAATATCTTTATACTTCCAGTCAAAGTTGCATATATCGTCGGTCGTGCCATACTCACCGTCGTTGCCGGCGGAAATCAGAATATAAGTATCCGACCGGAAAGGCCTGCTCGCCGTAGTCACCTGGTCATTCCATGTGTTCATGTAAAATCTCCAGCCGGACGGATGGCCAGTCTCAACAGCAAGTCTGTGAGGCGTGCCGCCCTCGTTGGGCGGATCCCAGGGCTTGCCGAGAAGAACCAGATCATGATTGTCCCTGTAATTATAAATATTGTCAGGGTCATCGGGATTTTCGAGATTATGCTTGGTATTGGCCGTATTTGCCTTGTAGTAAAGTATTGGCATACCTATCTTTTTGCCGGTATTTAAATTCGTAACGCGCCCGAACACGTCACATAAGACAAAATGGCTCGGCGTGAAATTTCCCGCATTCGTATAGATATCATCAAGGCGATAGGCATTGGCGTTTTCAATAGGAAGATACGGGCCTTTTCTGGCGGTTGTGTCAACTGCCCCCCCACCTGTAACGGTGTATAATTGTTTATTGCTGTAGTCGGTGCCGTCGCTTCTGAATATCGAATCCGGATGAAAACCCATCAAATCCTTGCCCACCATGGCTTCACCGAGCTTCATGGCACCGCAGTATGCTCCGCCGTCCGGACCTGTAGCACTCGAGTCCGGAAATCCCTCGAATTCACTGTTAAACAGCTCTATCGCAACGTTGATGCTGTTAAACTGCGCCTGTTGTTTGACTTTTTTCGCAAATTGCCTGACCTGGTTCAAAGCGGGAACGAGCAGGCCGATGAGAATCACAATGATGCTCATAACGGTCAGCAGCTCGACAATGGTAAATGCCGCTTTATTGTTGGCTTTTTTAACTATTGATTTCATTTTTTCTGCTCCTTAATTTTAATTCTTTAATTAAGTATTTTAAGTTTTATTTCTCTTAAGCCGCGCTTAAGTTCGTAATAATCTGTATCATCGGTGCGAAGATTGCCAGAACGATGGTCATAACCATCGAGCCTAAAACAACAATCATGACCGGCTCGAGCATGGACATAAGCGAGCCGACCAGCACGTCAACCTGCTCGTCGAAATTATCGGCGACTTTCAAAAGCATCTTGTCCAGGTCGCCTGTCTCCTCGCCTACGGCAACCATATTACAGACGATTAAGTCAACTGTTTTGGATTGTTTTAACGGACCGGCAAAAGTGTCACCCTGCCTGATGGAATTATGGACCTTTCCGAGCATGTTGGCAAAAACTTCGTTCCCCGCCGTCTCCCGTGTAACGCTGATGGCATCGAGGATCGGCACACCTGCGCTAATCAAAGTCCCCAGAGTCCTGGTCCATCGCGTAACAGAGACTTTGCCGGTAAGCTGACCAACTACCGGTAATTTCAATTTAATAGTATCAAGAACTACTCTGCCGGTGCGAAATCGCTTTATTAATCTCAACAAAAAAATTATCATAAACGGCGTTCCCAGAAGAACGACCCATCCTCCAAGCGGCCATTTCAAATAGGGAATCTTGATATTCATTCCGGGTATAACAGGGCCTTTCGCGATCCAGCCGCTAACACCAAGCACAATCTGAGTGATTCTCGGCAGCTCATCACCGTCGGTCATCTCCGTAAGAGCCTGCTCAAACTGGGGCACTACGAAGAGCATCAAACCGAGAAGAATAAGAAACGCTGCGGTTAATACCACAAGCGGATAAATCATCGCACCTTTTACCCTCGATTTGAGCTTCTGGGCTTTTTCCATAAAATCGGCCACACGCGAGAGGATCAAATCCAGCACACCGCCGGTCTCACCGGCGGCAACCATGCTCACCAAGAGCCGATCAAAAGCCCTCGGGTATTTGCCCAATGCTTCCGAGAGTGTGGAGCCGCCTTCGATGTCGTCAGCGACATAACCGATAATCCTCTTGAATGTTCCCGACTTTTGCTGTTCCTCGAGAATCCTGAGCGACCGCAAAATCGGCAAACCCGCGTCCTGAAGTGTCGAAAGCTGTCTGGCGAACTGAGTAATAGGTTTGACTTTGACCCTTCCGCCTGCACCGCGTCTTTTCTTGGTCTTTGCTGCGGCTTTCGCCCCGGTCCTTCTACCCCCGCCTCCCACGGTAACCTTCGTGGGGAAGTAGCCCATATTACGTATCTTACTTATCGCTTCCTTTTGACTGAGGGCCTCGATCTCGTCTTTAATTTCAACGCCCTGTGCGTCAAGAGCTGTGTATTGAAAAACAGACATTTTAAATACCTCCCCTGTATTCAGGATTTTTTGTTCGGTTACGGTTCATAACAATTCAATCCTATTACTTGGATATCAGATTTCCTCCATCATCGTTTCTTTTACGATTTCATCGATAGTGGTGATACCGTCATAGATTGTCTCCAGCCCGTTATCGCGCAACAACCTCATACCGGCCTTTTGGCTGGCTGCACGTAACACTCCCGTAGAAGCTTGATTCATTACCAGGTCTCTTATCTCGTCATTGAATACCATAATCTCAAAAATACCAATTCGTCCTTTATAACCGGTCCCATTGCAATTGCCGCAACCACGGCCATAGAAAAACTTTTTGCCCTTGACCTCATCCGGCGTAAGCCGTAATTCCATTAATTGAGCTTCGTTCGGCTCGAACTGAGTTTTGCACGCGGTACATATTCTCCTGACCAATCGCTGAGCAACAATTCCTTCGACTGTTGCGGTAATAAGAAACGGTTCGACTCCTAAATCCAAAAGTCTTGCTATCGAGCTTGGAGCATCGTTCGTATGCAGGGTTGTAAATACAACGTGACCTGTTAACGAAGACTGTGCGGCAATTTGTGCCGTTTCAAGGTCACGAATTTCACCGACTAATATAATATCGGGGTCCTGACGCAATATCGAACGAAGACACCGGGCAAAAGTCAGCCCGATTTCGGATTTCATCTGCACCTGAACAAGACCGTCAACGTCGTATTCCACAGGGTCTTCCGTCGTGATAATTTTAGTTTCGATATCATTAAGCTCAGCCAGCGCCGAGTAAAGAGTCGTAGTTTTGCCGCACCCGGTCGGACCGGTAACAATAATAATGCCGTTGGGTTTGCGAATAAGCTGACGAACGATATCATGCTCTCGGGATCTTAATCCAAGCTCTTTCAGGTCAAAGCTGGCCTGAGACCTGTCAAGAATACGCAACACGACACTTTCCCCGAACATCGTGGGAAGAACACTGACACGCAGGTCAACCGGATTTCCCTGGACAGTCAGCGAAATTCTGCCGTCCTGCGGTAGGCGTCTCTCGGCAATATCCAGATCCGCCATAACTTTGATACGCGAGCTAAGAGCCGCTGCAATGTATTTCGGAGGAGGGATCATTTCGTAAAGGACGCCGTCGATTCGATATCGCATCTTATATTCGTCCTCGAACGGCTCAAAATGGATATCCGAGGCCTTGTCTCGAATTGCCTGCAATAGTACCAGGTTCAGCAATTTCTTAACGGGATTCGACTCGGAAAGCTCTTTCAATTCATCAAGGTCAATACTTTGGTTCCTGCCATCGAATTCCGCTAAGAAACTATCTCCCTGAATCTCATCTATCAGTTCGTTGATATTGCTGTCCTGCTGTTCCTCATAATATTTTGTTAAAGCTTTTTCAAGAGCGTCGGGATCGGTTATTCTGGCTGTGATCTTGAAACCCATAAGCGTCCTCAGGTCATCTGTCGCCCTGAAGTTATCGGGACTGTCAAGAGCTACGATCAATTCATTCTGTTCTTTCTTGTATTCGATTGGAATAATGTGATATGTTTTTGCCATCTGTGCAGGCACTTTTTCTACCACATCGGCAGGAATATCGATGCCGTCGATATTCATATATTCCATTCCGCGCTGGGCCGCAAGTGCCATGTGTAACTGGCCTTCATCTACCAGGCCAAATTCCAGGAATATTTCACCTATTTTCACCCCCCCTTGGCGCTGGCTTTGGATTTTCAGACATTCATGAACTTTCTCCCGACTTAGAACACCCATTTTTATGAGTATTCTGCCGAGTGTCCTGCCTCTTAACTGATCTACCGGAGGAAGCTTTTGTGGATCTTTGCTTTTACCCATGATAGTTTTCCTGTAAACTATTCAGTTCCAAATCAATTTTATTATATAACATTAAAGCCTTCTTGGCAAACAAATTACCATTTGGACATTTAGTAATTCAGACTGCATAAAATACCTATTTTAACTCTCTGAAGGCCTTATAAATACACAACTTATGAAGAATATCAAGAGCTAACAATATGAATGAGGTTATAAACTTAATTCAAGAGAAATAAAAATATTCCAACAAAAACTCCCGCAACACCAGTTATTCTAAAACGCTATAATAGTTAAGGAAAACACTGAAAATATTTATTGGACTATTTTCTCTCTCGAATTGCTTCGGCAGTGAAAGCTTTCCCACCCCATAAACGGCCCCCACCTGAAATTCTCGATATATATGCTGTTGGCCCTCCTCCATAAATAATTTTTCCGATGTGGTTAGCGATGAAATTAAGGTCTTCTACCTCATAACCCAGCGTTTACCTTCAAAACTAAGATTAACACCATCTCTCGATGCAGGATCATTTTTAACTGCATATTTTAATCCCAGAGTCTTTCTCAGAAATACCTTTAACGGCTGTCCGTTTTCGTCTTTTGCTACCGGATGATTAACTACCGCCGTTTCATTACTCAGACCGGTAATAAATAAAGTGATATTCTTGGCATTCTCATCGAAATCAGGCCATATAACGGCAATATCTTTTGTATTATCTTCTCCCTCAAGCAGCTTATTATCGGTCCGGCCTAAAGATTCAAGGAAGGGATATCGACTTTTATGACGCTGTTTGATTTGTTCGAAAACCGCCGGTATTACCTCTTTACCTTCCGGGATTACCTGGAAAGTATCCGTCATTAAATCACATTTAGGATAAAAATCGACATCATCACCGGTTTTATTTGTAACTGTAATTATTATATACCAAAATATTATCGGTTTATTATCTGAGGTGCGTCTTATAAAAATCTTCTGTGGGTGGGTAAATTCCGTATCGATTGTCCACTGCATCGGATCTTGCACAACAGCCGGCTCAGGTGCAGCAAACGACAGACAAGCCGTCAACGCCAACACCCCCAATAATCCATAAATAATACTTTTCATCTTATGGCCCTCGTCACAGAAATTAAGTGCCTTATTATTCGCGAACTAAAATTAGTATTTCAAAGCCTATTTTACAATAAAACCTCCCGAACACCAAGAGAATTTTACCTTTTCCCACATAACACAGGCTTACACAAAAAGATAAAATTGTTGCCTGTAAGGAAAATTTACACTATTTTGTGCTGCAGATGGGTAAATTACATAATATTTCCTGATTATATTTAAGAACGGCATAGCCGGAAATACAGGTATGAATTAATGGCGGACGAGCAGAAACAATTATTGCAGCAAATAGAGGATTTGCTGGAATCCGGGGATACGCAGACTCTTGCTCAACTTCTCGGCGATCAGCGAAGCAGTGACATCGCCGAAGTCGTGGAGCTTGTGGACAACGAACACAAGCGGGCAATCTTCAATGCCATGGACAAACCTGTAGCGGCCGAAGTTCTGGAAAAAGTCGATGAGGCGACCAGAGCCGAACTGTTCGAGCTGCTTAAAAATGAAGAATTGAGCAGCATCGTGCTGCACCTCGATCCCGATGACGCCGCCGACGTTTTATCCGAACTTCCGGAAGAAAAAAGGATTCATCTTCTCAGAATCATTCCCGCAGAAGAATCGGCTCAGATCAGAAAGCTGATGGGCTATTCGGAGGATTCGGCGGGCGGTATCATGGACCCCGTCGTTATCAGCGTTCCGGAGAATGCCACAATTTCCGAAGCCGTTAGTAAGATTAGAGCGGCGGAAATTGACGAGGACTTCTATTGTGTGTACGTCGTCAACAGCAATGGACGATTTCTTGGTGATGTCCGTATAAGATTCCTGTTGACCCGTCCCGAAAACACAAGAATCCATGATTTAATAGATCCCGATACGATATATGTTAAAGTCGATACCGACCAGGAAGAAGTCCGAAATATATTCAGTAAAAACGATCTCATCGTGGTACCGGTTCTCGATGAGAGGGACAAATTAGTCGGCCGAATTACCGCCGACCGCGTCATTGAGGTGGCTGAAGAAGAAGCCGCCGAAGACTTATATACGATGGCTGGTACCGACTCCGAGGAACTTGATACATTCTCAGCCATTCGTGCTGCCCGGATTCGAATGACCTGGTTGCTGCCATGTTTGGTCGGAACAGGTATTACGGCATTGGTCTTGATGTTTTTTCATAAAAAATATGACCTCGAACAATTATCTATCCTCTACACCGCTTCAATTGCTTTTGTTCCGATGATTGCCGCTATCAGCGGCAACGCCGGCCTGCAAACCTCAGCTATAGTAGTTTCAGGACTGGCGACCGGGCACCTTGCCGCTCTTAAAGTCGGCCAGGTGTTCTCAAGAGAAACCAGGATCGCAATGCTCGTGGCTTTATCCTGTGCCTTATTAGGCGGGACAGTTTGCGCTATCTTAATTATTTCTAAAAGTGATGGTGACCCGGGAAAAACAATATCCATTATGAGGCTTGTTTTTGCATTCGGTACTGCGATGTTCTCGGCGATCATGGTTGCCACGACACTCGGACTGTTCCTTCCGTTCTTATTTCGCCGAATCGGAATAGACCCTGCTATAAGCTCAGGCCCGCTGGTAACAACCGCAAACGACTCGATAAGCGTTGCAATTTATATGGCTTTAACGCTTCTGTTGGCAACATAATCGCTGGGGGGGATTTTTTGTCGGAATTTTCATGTAGTTCGGGAAAATCTCCCGGACACAGTTAGTCACGCACTCATCTTGAGCCAATCGTCCTTCTTGGTCTGCTTTTACGAGGGATCTCCCTGATTCTCGATTTTTTCATCACCTTTTTTTTCCGAAGAAATTCTGGCGGTACAGCATGTCCCAATAACAGTAACGCATTTCTGCATATCTCCGAGGTTGCACTGTCTTGTCGCTTTAAGCCCTCCATCAGAACCTCGTAAGCCACCTTTTTCATTCTGCCCTGCATTTTTCTTAGTCCGTATGCTGCGGCGTTTTTAGACGTTACGGAAAAATTGCCGTATAATACGCCCTTCAGGACATCCAGACCATCTTCCTGCAACCAGGACAAATTATAAGCCGCTCGACGTCGAATGGACGCATTGGTCGAATGCAGCTGTCCCTGTAACTTCCCAAGGAGTTCCACCGACTCTTTGTCCTTTTCACGGCCTGATATTTTTCTCTTACCTGACTCCATAAAAATACCCCTAAATATATCGGCTAACATATCCTTTCCGCTGTAATCAATTTACCGATTCTCCTACCCGAGTTATACTTAAGAATTATATGGAAATCCGGATTTTTACTCCGATAACAAGCCCTTGGACGATAATTGATACAGAAACCGCTGTGATAAATTACAGGAAGCATATACCCGTAAATCTTTATTATAGGTGGGTACAGATGTTAAATCAGGTAAGAATTTCTTGTTTCAATCAGACCAAAAATTGGACTTGTTACGTCATCGTTATTGACATTCTTGTGCAAAATCTTATAATGTTACTATATAAGGGTTTGTCTTTACAAATCTTATGGCAGCAAGATTACGCTGCTGCGCCATTATCCATAATAAAAATGGTCTTGTGGTGGAAACAATATTAATATTTAAATATAAGTATTTAGCTATATTATATTAGTGGATTATTCCATTTTTAAACATTTGAGAATGAGGTGTAAATCTGGTTAAGTTGTCTCAAACTCACTATGATAGTCCAATTTGGGGACAATGCTATTGTATAACAGCTCGATTCCTAATCTTTGGAACAGGTAAAAATTATGAGTGCCGAACAGCCTATTGACGATCGTACAAGCTTTGAACACGAACCTGAGCTGAACAAATACTTCAAAGCGGCAATAAAAACACGGGCCAGCGATCTGCACTTAAAAGTCGGACAACCACCAAAACTACGCCTCTTCGGGGAACTGAAAAACACGACCGGCGAAGTAATGACTGCCAAAAGAATCGAAGAGCTGGTCTTCGAGATACTCAGTCCCGCCCAAAAGAATTATTTTTTGGAGCATGGGACCCTCGACTTCGCTTATGAAGTGGACGGCGAGCATCGTTTCCGGACAAACCTGTTCCGCCAGCGAGGAATGATAAGCCTCGCAGCGCGGCGTGTTAATTCATTCATCCCGCCATTCAAAGAGCTTCATCTGCCGTCGGTAATGGAAAAAATATGCCAGAGCAGGCAGGGATTAATTCTTGTCGTAGGACCGACGGGCTGCGGCAAGACTACAACAATCGCCTCGATGATAAACTATATAAATCTGACCCGCTCCTGTCACATCGTAACGGTCGAGGACCCGATTGAGTATCTTTTTAAAGATGAAAAAGCAATCGTCTCACAAAGGGAAATCGGGATCGATACCAAAGACTTCGAAGAAGCTCTGACATATCTGATGCGACAGGACCCGGATGTAGTCTTTGTCGGGGAAATGCGGGATGCGAAAACCGTCAGTGCGGGAATGAGGGCCGCCGAAACGGGGCACCTTGTCTTCGGTACAATACATTCGGCAAATGCGGCCCAGGCCGTTCACCGACTTTTGGATTTGTTTCCACAAACCGAACGAGACCTTGTCAGGCAAACTTTAAGTCTGGCAATCCGGGCAATCATCAGCCAGGTATTGTTGCCGTGCCTTATAGAAGATGTGGACAGAATCCCTGCCGTTGAGATTTTACTTGTCAATGCGGCCGCCAGAAAATTGATTTCTGAAGCACGCGAGGCCGATTTACCGAGTGTCATACGAAGCTCCCAGCACGAAGGAATGCAGGATCTTACGTACAACCTTTGCGAGCTGGTTAACGACGGTTCAATTGATCCTAAGGATGCATATAAATATGCACCGAATACCGAAGAGCTGAAAATGGCGCTGAAAGGGATTAAAACCACTTCCGATGGTATATTGTGAGATTGAATGGAGAATTTTATGCCGGAATTATTGTTAGCTTCCGTCGCTTTCGGCGGTTACGTATCCATAATTAAACTTCTTGTTTTCCTGGTAATGTTTCTGGGATGGCTTCCACTGCTCGGATGGATTTATAATGATGCTAAAGCTATTGATACAACCGGCTCCACCTGGACTATTGTAGTTCTAAGTGCAGGGGCGGCGGGAGTTCTTGCCTGGCTGCTTATACCCGTTTATATCGTCGGCATGCTGTTCTTTATGATTGCCGTGGGGGCGACATCTTTTGCCTATGTAAAGCACCGCAACGCAAGAGTTTTGGATTTTGATCGCGTTCTGACCGTCGATCACATCAAAAACCTGCTCGTAAGCAAGGAAAAGAAACTCGAGAGCCTCAAGAGCTTCACATTCATAACGGCAAATAAAAACGAAGTGCCCGTACCCGAGCCGAGAACGCCCGACTTTTTCGGTTACAAGATAGCTTTTGAAATACTCAAAGACGCCTCATGGCGAAGGGCAAGCACTATCGCACTGTCACCGACGCCGCAGGACTACCAGGTGGCCTACAACGTAGATGGTTCAATTTTAAAACAGCCGAATATCACCAGAGACCAGATCGAGTATTTTATCCACTTCATTAAGCATCTTGCCGATTTGGATATTAACGAAAAGCGGAAACCCCAAAAAGGTAAATTCATGATCCACTGGGCCAAAGACCAAAATTTTACACACTGGGAAGTTGCTACCGCAGGCTCGACCGCCGGCGAGCAGATCAGGCTCAAACAACTAATGCAGGATAGTATTGCGAAATTGAGCGAATTGGGTCCGATGCCCGAGCAGCTCGAACAGTTCAAAAGATTCGGCGAGAAAAAACAAGGTCTGTTCATCATAAGCGGACCTGAAAAAAGCGGAGTGACAACTACACTTTACTCACTGCTTCGTAACCATGATGCCTTTCTTAATAGTATAAACACACTTGAAAGGCAGCCGTCGGAACAACTGCCGAATATAACCCAAAATATCTTCAGCCTGAGTGACACAGGCACAACATTCGCTAAAAAACTCCTCAGTGTAGTCAGAATGGGTCCGGATATTGTCGGCATCGCAGGCTGTGAGGACGCGCAGACAGCTCAGGTCGCCTGTGCGGCGGCGAAAGACGGCAAGATCGTGTACCTGACGCTAAACGCTGAAAGTGTCATTCAGGCGTTAGGCAAATTTTTGAAATTTGTCGGCGATAGAAATATCGTTGCCCAGACCCTCCTGGGTATAAGCAACCAAAGACTATTGAGAAAACTTTGCCCGGAATGCAAACAGGGATATACCCCGGACAAGGAAATGTTCAGAAAGTTCAACATTTCAGCGGAGAAAACAAAAGTCCTGTACCGGGCGGGCAAAGTCGTGTACGACAAACGCGGCAAAGCCTCGACTTGTGACAACTGCCAGGGAACAGGATACCTGGGAAGGACCGGCATCTTCGAGATGGTCACAGTCAACAAAGAACTGGCAAAGGTCATACAGTCACAACCGGTACCTGAAATCGCCAAGCAGTTCAGACGCGCTAAAATGCTATATCTGCAGGAGCAGGCGTTAAGGAAAGTCATTAACGGAACAACAACGATAAATGAAATGATTCGATCTCTCAAAACGAAAGAAAAAAAATCAACATGAATAACTCGTGATTCGTAAATCCGGAAGCACGGCCATGGTATCTCCGTGAGGACACCATGGCAGAAAAACGAATTCAAAAAATATACGGAGACTTTGTAATGCTCAGCGCAGTAGTTTTGTTAATCATCGCAGGTTGTGCTGTTTTCCAGTTTTTCAAGGGGACCATCGTCAGGGCATTTGCCACCATCGTGATAGCTGTTTTTGCAAGTATCGTTGCCTTCGGTTTCTTCGAGATACTCGCCGATGTCTTGATAAAACGGGGAGACAGTGGGAGTATGTTATCGCTCATACCCTGGGCGCAGGCGCTCAGTTTTTTACTGCTTTTCATTTTGACATTTGCCATTTTGCAAACTGCTATCGTTCAACTAACACGCCAAAAGATTGATTTGGGCTTTTTGCCCGAACAAATAGGACGCCCCATACTGGGAATAATCTTAGGGCTTGTCGTATCCGGAGTTTTGCTAACATTCCTCGTTTTGGCACCTCTTCCGAACAAATACCCTTACCAGCGATTCGAACAAAGGAACATACGAATTGATAATCCCGGCAAAGTATTTCCCAATGTTGACGGTTTTGTGACGGGTCTGTTTAGTGTCATAAGTAACGGTTCTTTCAGCGGCAAGAGAAGCTTTGCCGTCATGCATCCGGACTATTTGAACCAGGTTTTCCTGAATCGGCTCGATAGTGATATATCTATAGTCAGCGGTGTCTCGCCGGCCATTGAAGTACCACGGGACGCGGCCGTCTGGCCGACTTCAGATGCTCTCAAAACTCAGGTGGAGGAGCTTAATAGTCAGGGGCAGTTATCGCGCTCGCCGGGAAAGCCAACGGAAAGCAGATATGACCTGATGGTTGCGAGAATCGGGATAAAAAGAACCGCATTAAAAAACGAGTCGAAAATCAGTGCCGGTACCTTTACCCTTTCTCAATTGAGACTGATCTGTAAAAGCAGGGGGCACGAGGGTGAGACCCAGACCGGTAAGGGACAAAATGTCTATCCTATCGGGTATCTCAAAGCGGCGAACCAGATTGAGACAAGCTCTAAAATCGAATTGAAACGGGATGATTTTACCGATAACGTCAGAACAAAAGACATCGACTTTCTATTCGCTGTGCCCAGTGGTTTTGTGCCGGTCATGGTCGAATTCAAGCTAAATAACGTAGTCCAAATCCCGGCAAATGCAATACTGAACGATGCTTCCCAAGCACCGTCAGCCACAGGCTATAACCAAAACCAGGGAAACCAAAGGCCTGATAACAATCCTCCCGCAAACACGGAGGCCCAGGGGACTTCCGGCGAACAACAAAGCCAAACGCAGCAGAGACCACAGTCCGAAGGAAATAGCACTAACGAATCGAATGACAAAGATACGGGGCAAAGCAGAACGGAAAAATTAACCGAGTCACTAACCGGCCTGGATGCTAGTGAGGAACTATTCTAAATGATATCATTTTCTCACCGAAAGCCGAAATAAAGCCGCCTGCTCCGAATCGAAAATTGTAAATATAAAACCGGTTAGCTGCAAACAACCAGCTCTTCCAAATCCAGCTCCATCAAATGTTCGAGGTAGGCGTTAAGCTCTTCTTCCGAGAAAGTCGCAAGAAATTCCGGCCTGGCAGTTTTGTTGATTTTACAAATGTAGTCTATCAACTCCCGTTTATCCATACGTCCACATCCTTCAAAACTGGTAAAATTACTCAGTATGCTTACTCCCGCTTTTGCCTTCGATAAAAAGACACGGGGGCGTCAATTAACCTGCGCAATATCGACACAGCGAACATTTTTTCTTTAACCAACCAACCCGCTGCCGGATCTTCTGTCCTATAACCACCACTACTATATATATGAATAATCTCCGTGGAATTACCATATATAGCTTTAAATGAGGAATTACTTGTTGCGCCATTATAAATGTCCAATAAAATCGCGCCGAGAACCGATTAACAACCAATGGAAAAAAATTAAAATTTTCGTTTTTTCCTGTTTCGCCCGTGTTTCTTTCGTATTTTTTTGTAAACGCAATTTCACACGAAGCCTCTATAATGGCGGATATGCTACCGGTTAAACCGAAGTTGTCCCAGGGACTTCTTACAAAGTGCAAAATCTAAGCTATAAGGAAAAGCAGTGCAGAAAATCAGTTTTAATGAGCTAATCAATAACTACAGCAGTGTAGTTCTGAGGACAGCCGCGCGGATACTTGGCGACACTCAGCAGGCCCAGGATGTTCATCAGGAAGTTTTTCTTGAAATATGGCGACGATGGCATAAATACAACGGCCGCACAAACTGGAACGCATATCTCTACCGGGCCACAGTACGATCGGCGATTCGCTTTGCTAAAAAGTCAAGAATCGGAAAGATTAT
This sequence comes from uncultured Pirellulales bacterium, assembly GCA_964431695.1. Classification (GTDB taxonomy): domain Bacteria; phylum Planctomycetota; class Phycisphaerae; order Sedimentisphaerales; family Anaerobacaceae; genus JAFGPS01. The sequence goes on from CAYSKI010000039.1 coordinate 28,535, forward strand.
CCGGCAAAAGCCTGAAGACTTCACCGGTAATCCGGATGAGCATTTGAGAACAGTTGAGCTGCAGCGGAAATTAGCCTTATCTCTTGCGAAACTGCCGAAACGCCAGGCCCAAGTTTTCGTCTTATCGAGAATCGAAGGCCTGGGAAACGACAAAATCGCCGAGATTCTCGGTTGCTCTCAAAAGACCGTGAGAGTTCATCTTCATCGGGCGGCCAAACGATTGGCCCGGCGGTTGAGTGACTATCTTAACGAATGATACAGGTGCATTATGAACGAACATAAAAAAATAAATGAATTGTTGACTGAATTCATTCTCGGTGAATTGTCAAAAGAGCAGGCTTCCGAAGTACGAACACATCTTGAAAAGTGCTCCGAATGCCGCAGCGAAATAAAACGCCTCGAAGCACTGCTCGTACATACTGAACACATAAGAAAATCGTCGGTTGATGAGCAAACATGTGAATCGGCCAAACAGGCGATTCTGAGAACCGTCGAACAGGAAAAAACAAAACAACAAACTTCCGGGACCTACATTCACCCGGAATTAATATGGAGAACGATTATGAACAGCAGAACGGTTAAACTCGCCGCTGCGGCGGTGATAGCGATAGTTGTATTGGGGGGAATAACTTTTTGGCCCGACAATAATCCGCAGAATGGGCAATGGTGGCTTGGACCGCCGGCGGCCTGGGGACAGGAAATCATTGCCGGGCTGGACAGAATCGAGGCTCTTGTCTATCGAAAGCAGTCGGTTTTTGTAAGTCAGTACGGCTCAACACATGTCTCCGGCACATGGAGCAGAAATTATGAGGCCGCAAATAAATCTCGTAAGGAAAGATACTATGAAAATACCGATGAGGATACATTTGGTGACAGTAATCCGGATAGCATACTGCAAAATGTCACCTACAGCTTACCCGATGGAAACGACCTGATAATATATAACATATCATTCGAGCATAAGTGTTACACAATCAGAAAACTCCTGGGCGGTGCTTACGAACATGACCCGGCCGAAAGGCTGCGCTTCTATGTGGGTTTATTGGACAGGGCAGACCGAATACTCGATACGGAAGTATTCGACGGTCGAGAATGCATAGGCTTCGAAATCGACACCAGTAAATATGGAGACAATCGGGTAGGACAAACCGACCGTATCTGGTTCGACGTCGTGACAAAACTGCCGGTTCGCATAGAAATGCACGGCCGGCAGATAACAGACTGGCCGGGGACAACAATGACAAACATACAAGACCAGTTCGAATATTACGCGCAAGTCCCTATTGAGATGTTCGAGCCGGAAATTCCGAATGATTTCATCAACGCAGAACCATCCGAAATTCAAAAAGCCAAAATAGCGCAAGAAAAAGGAAAGATGATTTATGCGGATGTGCCCCCGGAAGTTACAGAAGCAGTGGCAACGGCAATGAAATCCGTAGAAAATGCCGTTTTCAGAGAACGTATTGGATTCGTGCAGGATGGAAACTGGGTATTTTCCGAGGGGGAAAAGATATATATCTCCCGATACGACTGGCGAAAAGATTATTATTCGGGTGGAAAACTACAACAAACAGAATGGTTTTTCACGAACAAAAGCGATTGGGGCCAGACAAGTCTCGACTTCAATGACAGGAATTTCAAACTGATACAGACAACCGTAAACTATCCAAGACGCTCCTACAGGGAAATCACGCACGGCAGCACTTCACATCCGAACAACCCCATGGATCGTATAATTTTCCTGATAGGCTGGATCGGCAAGGCGGACTGGTTTTTTGAAAGTGAAACAATAGAAAAAACAGAATGCTTCGGATTCGAGCTTAGTGCTAAGAAATACGGCACAAATCCTGATACAAGCATACATCGTTTATGGTTTGACACCGAGACGAATCTTCCTGTAAAGTTGGAATTCGAATGGCTCCAGGACGACGGTCCCAGGAAAATAGTCCGGGACCAGTTCGAATGGAACGCCGAATTACCTGCAGAGACATTTACTCCCGAAGTCCCCACCGATTATACTTTGGAAATACGCAGCGACGGCTAACCAGGTATGAACGTGCGATAAAATCACAACTGATAGGCCGGGCTAAATTGGTCCGGCTTTTTTTTATGTCCTTATGCCGGTAATACTTCTGGACAAAAAAGCACCGGTTTGATACAATATTATAAAGAACTTGAAGAACTCTGGAGGTAATATGAAAAGACTCAGAAGGGCACATCAAAGACGCATCAAAAAGAGCATGAAGCCCCTTAGGGGCAAGCTCCGGTTCAAGGCAATCGCCGCAGGAACAGCGGCGGCGATTACGCTCGGTTCGGCAGGATTGAATAAAGCCCTCGCCGCCTTTTCGCCGGATCAGCACCAATTAATCGTCAGCCGGGATGCGGACGCCGACCAGCTTGCCGATACCGAAGAATACGCCATCGGGTATCGCTCTTCCAATTCCGACCAGAACCGTAACGAAACCCCGGACGGCATTGAATTAGCCAAACGTACCGCCGCCGTCATAAGTGAGCTGCCGATATATATTCCCGGCACAGCCATGCCGATCCCAAATCGAACGTATAAAATACAGTATGCCTTTTTCGGTCTCGAACGTTGTGACATTTGCGGACAGCAAGTCAATATGGGCGGCTACGAAATTATCAATCCGAACCTTAATTTATCTTACCCCGATCCCAACGACCCCTTGCAAGAGGGATTCCTGCCCGAATTAGCGCTGCATTATATGGAGCACGGCTCCTTCGATTGTTACGGCGACGTGCATCAGGGCAGGGTCGATATCCCTCGGCTGCTGAGAGTGCTTGAACTGCGGTTTCCCTATGACCCCAATGAACACCGGTTGGCTCTGGAAAAGCCCGACCTCGACGGCGATTTATTAACGGACGGTGAGGAATTGTCGGCTGGATACAATCTCTACAACGCCGACCAGGACGAGGATATCACTCCCGATGGAATCGAGCTGGCGACACAATGTGCCGAGGCCATTGATTCTCTGCCAACTTTCGATCCCAACGGACCGGAAATTCTACATGCAATACAAAAAGTTAGCTTCATACAACGAGGCCTCGAATATTGTGACATCTGCGGCACATCCGTCAATATGGGATACTGGCAGATTGAAAACTCCAGGCTCGGGCTTTCCATCGACGTCTCTGAAATCGAACTACACTATATGCGGCACGGCTCGTTCAGCTACGCCGGTGACGTCCACGGAAAAGGAAGGCTCAACATCGCTCTCTTGGTTAAGATTCTGGAAATGCCTCAGCGCTGCGGCGACCTGGGGACGATTTTTTCGCCGGCTGATGCAAACCGGGATTGTGTGGTCGATCTCGAGGATTTGACCCAGCTAATCGAGCAATGGCTGAAATACTCCGAATTATATCCGCCTTCGTCATGAGCTCAGGCCGAATGGAGCGAATAGAATGCCGAATAAAAGCTTCCACGATAATCACAATTCAACCTTGCGGGCACTCAAAAAAATCGACTTCGAATTAGCATATCTTGCCTCGTTGACTTACGAAGGTCTCAAACCGCTAAGCCGATGGGAAAAACCGTTAGACCAAAACGGTATCAAATTATTACGCCGGATGGACCTGGTGACAAAGCAAATCCGGCAAAAAGTTAAAACCGGCGATGAAATTATCGAGACAATTTTCAGCCGCTCGCCGGCTTATATCGGCTTATACGAACAGCGTTTTGCGAATACACCCGTGGATAAATCCGCCGAAACCCAGCGTATCGAGGGATTTCTGTTCGGCTATCCTCCATGCTGCGTGGAACAGTATATAAAAAAGCCTTACGCCCCCAACAATTTAACGGAGCGTCAGCAAAAGATTCTCTTTCACTGGGCCTGTAACAATTGCACCGTCACGCCTTTGCTGCTGCAGGCCTACGAAAAAGTATATAACATGCTCGATAGGCTTAAATAACAATTCCTCCCCGAATCGATAGCTCTCTTTGGCATCCGGTTTATTCGGTGGTTCTGACATACTTATTGGGCACTATCGTCCCGGCCGGGTGAGCCGCCTGTGTTTGTGCCGGCACACCAGAAGTCTTTATCGTCCCAATCGGCCGGATCGGTGTTTAACGGATCGATTATGACCAGAGAAAAACCCTGGCCGTCGGTGCCGTCATACCATCCGTCTTTATAACTGAAATTCAGAATGGTCTGTCCGATGGCGTCCTCTAACCGAATTCTTTCGCCGCCGTTGGCTAATCTGCCGGTGTATTGTCCGGCGATATTTATCTGCGTACCGTATCGGGCTTCGAAGGCAGCTTTGTCCTGGACGACTACGGCATGTTCGCCGGGAGCAAGTTCAAGACTGGGAAAAGTAAAATCTATGCCATTTGTGAATTTGACTAAGTTCAGGTTGATTGTCTCAGTTCCGATATTTATCAATTCGATGAACTCTTCGTTCGGATCGTTCGGCTCGGTCTGGCTTTGTGGATGATACATGATCTCGGTGATACGCAGATTCTCCGCCACCGGCCCCACGGCATAAGTCGCCTCATTCAACGCGCTCCAGGTACTGCCGCTCAATACCCTTGCCTTTATGTGAGCACTCTCGGTTAACGTAATCGCCGAGGTGTATTGCCGGACACCGGTTGAGACATCTACTTCCGAATCCTGGGAGGAATCGTCTTTAACAGCAGCTAATTCGACTGAGATAAGAAAGTCGGAGCTTGTTATGGATCCATTAAGACCGTGAATAGCCAGGATATTATCGCCTGAATTAAGTAAGTTAAGGTGGGAAGATATATCGATTTGCTCGAAATTGACTGCCTCGGAATCGGAATGAGTTGTATCGGCAGAAGAATTCCATGCGGGTGTCCCGGAGAAATTTCGCCGGGCAACTTCGACGCCGTTCAGATAGGCGATGAAACCGTCATCGTAACGGACTTTCAGTATCATTGAGTTCAGTTCGTCTTTATTTTCAACTGTAAATGGTATGCGGATATAACAACCGGTCCATCTCTGGTACATCGAGTTATATAAATCGATGCCGATATAATCTTCATAACCACTGTTGGCTTCGTAACCAACTCCTCCCGTGCCGGACGTCCAGGCAGAGTCGTTAAAGGCACCGCCGCCTTTCCAGTTGTCATTCACCGAGCCTGTAGGAATAAGCACACGCTTTGCAGCGTTCTCGGCCACCAGAGTGGTCATCAGGCTGTCGCCTGATGTGCCGGGCACACGCGGGTCGGTGCCGTCCAACGAATAATATATCGTTCCCGTTGCACTTGTCATCGAGAACATGCTGTTAGTAGCTGCTGGGCCGCCGTTCTGGTACGAGCCGTTGATTTGAAAAACCGGTGCTTCTACGTTAGGATAAAGTCCGGCGCTTCTGAGCCAATTCAGTACGAATGAGGAACGAGGTTCGATAAACTCAGAAAGAATGTTGTCCTGAATTTCCAACCAGTCTGCCCGTGTACCCGGCGTTGATTGACGTGTGTCACCCCATCGGGCGGATTCTCCTACAATTGCACGGTCGATTTCTGCCATCCGCGCACGGTGCATATCGGCCGTGTTAGAAGATGTCAGGACGCCGTCGTTGAAGAAAAATTTATGCACAAGGTCGGCAAAGTGCATTCGATACTCCGCATTTGCTTTGAGCTTGTTATGAAGATCGGAGACACTTTGACCGAGTACATTACTCGAATCCCAGTACTCGAGCGAATGCTCTGCATCCCAGGTATGAAATCGCCATCGGCCATCTGGCGTATTGCGATGCGTTGCATACCAATTCTTGTTCGGCCAATCCCAATTGACTGCGAACCAATGCGCCAATAGATCCGTGATGAAATTGTCTATATCTAACTTCTGGCAGAGAGCATCATATTTGGCCATGTTGGTTGGATCGGACGCCACGGCGTTAGCCGCACTCACCATGGCATTGAAGTTGGCAATAGCGCTGCCGCCGAGGCCGTCGTTAACAACCATGTTCGTATAGTGCTTTAGTACATCGTATTCCTCTTTTTCACCGCCGAACATCTGTGCAGCCCATGCATCGTCGGGCCGTTCGTGGACGTAATACATTCCCCAGTACAAACCATCGATATAGAGGTGAGCGTAAAGTCCGTGCGGTGATTGACCGCCCATCACATTATGAAGGTCGGAGACGTACTGGTCTTGAATATACGTCG
>CAYSKI010000040.1:0-34267 GCA_964431695.1 uncultured Pirellulales bacterium
CCCAACCTTCGGTTTTGGAGACCGACGCTCTGCCAATTGAGCTACTGGCCTGTAAAATCGATTGTCGATTTTTCAATCACTTGCGTCGTATCTTATGAACAGTACGTTTCCGCTCCTTCTTACAAAATTTTCGGAGCTCTAATTTTGGCGTACCTTCAGCCACACTTATACTTGTGCGATAATTTCTATTGCTGCATTGAGTGCACTCAAGCCAGACATACTCTCTTTTACTCTTCTTTTTCGCCATAAGACTTAGTTTCCACCATGCAGGCTTGTCACTTTTTATTGTGCATTCTCATTTGATCTTCGATACGCCTGCCCAGTTGACCATAACCAGTGTCAGCAAACACGTTAAAAAATAGTTACAGATTCCAGAGAGATAATCAGAGCTTTCAGGCTATTATCTTGGCAACAACACCGGCACCGACCGTTCGTCCACCTTCCCGAATAGCAAAACGAAGCCCTTCTTCCATAGCGATTGGGGATATAATTTCCACTTCCATCGCTATATTATCACCCGGCATACACATCTCGGCGCTTTTCCCTTCCCGGCTTTTAAGGGCGAGAACCGCACCCGTGACATCCGTTGTTCTAAAGTAGAATTGTGGTTTATAACCAGCGAAGAACGGGGTATGACGGCCACCTTCTTCTTTGGTAAGCACGTAAACTTCGGCCTCAAATTTCGTATGCGGTGTAATACTACCTGGAGCTGCAACCACCTGTCCACGTTCCAACTCTTTCTTTTCAACACCTCGCAAGAGCAAGCCGATATTATCACCGGCCTGGCCTTCATCGAGTGTTTTGTTGAACATCTCTACGCCGGTAACAACTGTTTTTCGTATGTCCTTGGTTAACCCTACTATCTCAACTTCCTGACCGACCTTGATTTTGCCACGGTCAACGCGGCCTGTGCCGACCGTACCACGACCTTTAATGCTGAAAACATCCTCAACCGGCATTAAAAATGGCTTATCGACATCTCGAACCGGCAGGGGTATATATTCATCCATAGCATCAAGCAGCTCTACAATCGGTTTGCACTCCGGATCGTCGATGCTGGCTGCTCTCATTGCCAGAATTGCAGAACCTCTTATAACCGGCGTGTCATCTCCCGGAAACTCATATTTATTCAATAATTCTCTTATTTCCAATTCTACCAGGTCAATAAGCTCCGGATCATCGACAAGGTCAACTTTATTCAGGAAGACCACAATTTTCGGTACGTTCACCTGGCGGGCGAGAAGAATGTGCTCACGTGTTTGAGGCATAGGACCATCGGATGCGCTGACGACAAGAATAGCACCATCCATCTGCGCCGCTCCCGTTATCATGTTTTTAACATAATCGGCATGTCCGGGGCAATCTATATGAGCATAGTGACGGTTTTCTGTCACATATTCAACATGTGCTGTAGAGATGGTTAGAATCTTTGTTTCATCGCGTCGGCCCTGAGATTCTGATGCCTTTGCTATTTCGTCGTAAGATTTATACTGGCATAGCCCCTTAAACTCCATTACCTTGGTCATCGCTGCCGTTAATGTCGTCTTTCCATGATCAACATGACCAATTGTTCCGACATTGATATGTGGTTTTGTTCTTTCAAATACCGCCTTAGCCATCTTAATATAAACCTCCAATGTGCCCGGTTAGTATTTCAGTTCGTTTCTACTTTATTTCCGTAAAATATCTTTCAAGCCTAAACTATCATCTTAAAACCAAGCTTACTTGCTACTGACTGTCTGTTTCTCAGCACCTGAGAAACTTTTTCGGCTTGATACACCTTGCATTTAGCTGCTGATGGGGCTTGAACCCATGACCTCGTCCTTACCAAGGACGCGCTCTACCACTGAGCTACAGCAGCACATTACCTGATTCACAGCCTCACGTTTCAGACGGTGAATACAAAAACTCCCAATTCAATTACTAACGAAAACCTAATAATTTATATGAAAATATATATTAGTGCAAATATAAAAATCCAAAAAAATTGAAAAATCTTTGATTTTTTTCCTTCCCTAAAAAAAGCCCGTGGCTCCCCCATATTTCCCATTTTCACAGCCTTTGCTTCCGAGCTTATTGAATAAAAGATATATTTGTACAAAATACCGGCATTAAACCTTAAAATACACACGTTCCTCATATTTATACATCCAAATCGGTTAATCACAAAACCCGCCCAAACAACCAAATTTGTACCAAAAGCCGGATTGTCAGATATTGACCTTGGTTTCTTCCTTATTCGGTTCGCCGTTTATATTAAAACGGCCGATCCAGGATTTAATTTGCTCACCCCATTTGGTTCGAGGAGTAGTAACTTTTATATCCGCCAGAGTTTTTAACAGAACGTCGATATCGGTTTTATCCGATTGAGTGCTTAAATAATTTTCTATCGACTGAATAACAACATCATTAGGCTCTAAGTCCCTTTCAGACAAGCAACTCTTTATTAAATCCGCAGCGAGTTTATAGTTCGGCCACCTCAAACAGGCCTCCAATTGCCTGGATAAAAAGAGTTGCTGTTGTTCGGGACTTTGAGCGTCGGTTTTCAGCCTACCGAAGTATTCGGAAGCCTGTTCGAACTGACCAGTTTTATACAAGAATTCGGCCAATTGTTTGCGAACTTCCCTTTTATTTTCTCCGAGGGCCTTTGCCTCCGCTATTTTTAGAAAATCCACTTTCTGATTATCTGTTAACTTACTTTGGCTACCGGTTAATCTTCCCACCCATTCATTCAGAACATTGGTGTCAGACTCGTTGAATATTCTTAACATCGCCTGCCAGGCTGCCTGGCTTTCCGAATTCGTACCAATCTTTTCCGCTAACCAGTCCAAATCTTCAACTCCGCCGACATTTTTAGCAAGCTCTATTTGCATGCTCCTGACATTAGGACTCGGATTGTTATGAAAACCTCTTGTCCTCAACGTTATCAGAGCACTTGTCTTATCAATATTCGCAAGTCCCTCTACCGCTGATTCCAGCACTATATCCGTCTTGCTGTTCAAAGCCTCCAGGAAGAATTGCCTAAATAGCTTTTCGGCATTAACTTTATATGCGCTATCCTGAGCAACCAAACCCACCATTGTGTTAAGCAAAGCGCCTCGCAAAGTCTCATCAGAGTCGTTCTTTAGACGGTTATATCTTTCAACGAGCAGACTAAGTTTTCTATCGGCCTCTTCCGGTCTTAAACCATCACGTTCAAGCAGCTTTTTCATCACTCGAGCACCGATTTGGGCCTTGTCGGTATTTTCATCAAGAAGGAATATTTCAGCCCACCCAAGAGCCTGTTGTCTCGTCTCAGGTGTGATCTTAAATGACGAATTCGGTGAAAGAGCGTAGAAACATACCCATCCGAGAGTATCCAACAATTGTCCTCTGACTTGTTCATCTGTTTCGACTTTTAGCTGAGCCAGCAGGGATGAAGCTGAATTTATCGTACGCATCAAAGCCAGTAACTCGGCCGTTTTAAGCCGGACTTTTTTATCCTGGTCTGAAATAAGATCCTTCAGGATCGGTTCAAGCTCCTTGGGCATATTGCGGTTCGTGCCTTTTACCCACTGAAAAACCTGATCCAGCGCCCACAATTTTATCGCCGCTTTAGAACTGCCCAAGTATTCGACGAGAAACTTGCCCTTAGCCGCATCATCGCTCATACTACGATATGTCTTGCCTAATAATGCCAGATGAGAATCTTTCCACGATTCCAGTTCGTTCCTGATACTACGCATCTGAGCTTCCTGGTTTATCAACAATTCCCGTAAAAACGTATCTATTCCCTTGCTTATGAGGTCGGTAATAATCGCCTCACGCTCTGAGTTGTTCGTACCCACGGGAATACCCAGCGAACGAAGCGTTTGTTCCGCTTTTGCAACCACCTGCTCATCCGGATCGTCAACAAGCCTGATAAGCATAATTACTGCATTTATATCCGGCCGATTCAATGCGCCGATAGCATTGATTCTTGTTTTAGCCGGCTTCTCACTGTCCATCACCAGCTTTTCTAATAAATCCCCGATTTTGTCATATTTGTAAATCAGTGTAGCCTCGGCCGCCAACCGGGCCTCACCATCGTTTTCAGTATTGAAAATACCAAATAACGGCTGTATGAAATCCTCCACACTGTTTACAGAAACCTTCGATGATCTCGATTGAATCAACGCCCTGCAGATTGCCATGCGTGCCGCGCTGTTATTCGTCAAACTTAGTGTATCTATAAGGGTCTGTCTTGCCTGGGGATTTTCATTATATAAAAGCACATTTGCCGTTCTGACGCGCATCTGGTCGTTCGGATCGGTCAGCAATAGATACCTGTTTATATCCAATTGCTCATCAGGCTCAACTTTATCGGGCGTTCCGGTTACATTTACCTCTCCGGCAGGTTGTTCCTGACTAATAACAGCCTGCTGACATCCTATAATCAACAGTAACAATACCAGGAAAGAACTCTTTACGCTCATTAGAACCACCTTAAAAATATTACGGCGTTCTTGTCTTGCCCAACGCCCAATCTTACATCGGCAGATGCAGAAACAGGCGAGATTCTCATTCGCCAATTCTGTTAAAATAATATGCCTGAAATCCATCCCGGTCAATCGATTTTCAAAATACTATATAATTTATAAAATTAACTTACTAACAAACTATTATTAACAATGTACTCTATGGTCGTGGATGGAATTTTCTGTGAATCTTTCTTAATCTACCCTGGTCAACATGTGTATAAATCTGAGTAGTCGCAATATCCACATGGCCGAGCATTTCCTGGACGCTTCGTAGATCAGCTCCGCCTGATAACAAATGCGTCGCGAAACAATGTCTTAAAGTATGCACGGTCAGATTCCTCGGCATCCCTGCACGTACCGCGTACTTCTTAACCAATCTCCAAATCTCAATACGACTTAAAGGCCTGCCGGTTCGGGAAAGTAACAGAAAATCCTCACTAAAAGGCCTGAGCAGTCTTGGCCTAAGATTCGTCAGGTACTCGTTTATAGCTGCAATGGCAACCTTACCTATAGGTATGACACGCTCTTTATTGCCTTTGCCGAGGCAGCGAAGATATCCGACATCAAGATTAAGGTTCGCGATTCTCATATTAGCTACCTCTCCGGCCCGCGCTCCGGTGGCATAGAGCAGCTCAAGCATAGCTTTATCGCGAAAGTAGAAAGGTTCGGTAATATCAGGTGTGTCCAACAAATCCGCAACCTGCTGCTCACTGCAAACACATGGCAGCCTCTGCCAGAGTTTCGGACTCTCTAAGACTGCGGTGAAGTCATTTTCGAGAAGACCTGTAAGCTTTGCGAACCGCAGGAACATCCTTATTGCCACCAGGGACCGCTTGACCGAGCCTTCAGCTTTTTGGCTCTTCGAAAGGAACGTTAAATAGTCATGTATCACCGGCGGTTTTACCTGTCGCAATCGGCCAAGGTTTTGCTTTTTGCAGTATTCAAGGAAGCTTTTCAGGTCACGACCATAAGCCAAAACAGTATTGTCGGACAGACCCGCTTCAACAGTAAGATAATCAAGAAAACTTTTTGCCGCTTGCCCCAAAGGCAACGAAAGTATTTTTTTATTAACAGATTGTGTCTGTACTGAGGGCATCAATTTTTTATATCGGCTCACTTACCAGTTAACCTTTAACAACCTGAGGTTACACTCATCACGGTTGCCCCGATGCATCAAAGTTTACACCGGAGGCAAGAGTGTCGAGCCGTTGCGGAACAAAGAAAGCGGGAAAAACAACATGGATTACACTCTGTTTGTATTGAATCCGTTTGACCTTTATGGTAGAATTGACGATATACAGATCTATTCATGGAGGACTTTATATGAAAAAAGCAACCACAATTATATCTCTTATTCTGGCAGCTATTATCCCGGCATCGGCCGGTTTGATTCCGGAGTCGCTGACACACATTCTTTTATCAGGTCACGCTTATCAAGACAATCCAATCGATGATAACAGTATTGATATCGACGATTTTGATTCCATTGATGGCAATAATTACGAAAGTGAAGATGCCAACTGGGCTAACAAACCGCAAATGAACAAGTACTACAGTCCGTACAATAACCTCATCGAGCCGAACGCTCCGGGTTATACCCTTCCAATCGACTTAGGGACGGTAGGGAACTATTTCGATGTGAATCTATGCTTGAACCTGGCCAATGCCGCGCTACTGCTCGAACAAAATGGTTTTGCTATCATCGAACACGACTTCGACCGATTCGATCCCAACCGTGACGACATCGTCAAACCATACGAGTATCTAAAAAATAATAATGTTCCCATATTTATTACTACCGACACGCTGCTTCACCTTTATCACATCCAGTTTGACGAGACATTGAAGGACATAGAAGAACGTGAATTTTGTACTGATATCAACGAATTAACGGCCGCACTTCTTGTCGATGCACTGGCTGCATACGAAAACTACACGGGTGACCTGAAAGAAGCTGCAAAGCGAAACATCGCTTATTTGGCTGTGGCACAAAAGCTAATCGATCCTAATGCCCAGACGCTGGCATTAGTCTCCGAAGTTGTCACGAGTGAACTGGCCAAAATTGACGCCCATGAAGGATTTGAAGAAAGCGATATCTTTATATATAAGGAAGACTATTCCCAGTATGTACCCAGAGGCCATTACACTCGAAGCGAACAGCTTAAACGTTATTTCAGAACTTTAATGTGGTATGGGCGGATGGCATTCCTGCTCAAAGGCTCTGATAACTGGGGGCCTTTCGGCGAGGCCCTTATCAGCGCCGAAGACGCCAGGATACAGACCATTCAGGCGGTACTATTGGCCAAATCAATTGATTCAGTCCGGATAGGGGTGCGCAGCGGACGAGAGATTTGGGACCGTATGTATGCCGTGACCGCCTTCTACGTCGGTCTGGCAGATGACCTGACACCCTATGATTATCTTGGCGCACTGGACAAAGTCTTCGGCAGCAGCTTTGAGCTTACCGACCTGGAAAATGAAGATAATCTCTTTGCTCTGAAGGTCGAGCTGGCATCGTTACCATCACCAAAAATTTACGGCGGCACCGGTGAAATTATAATACCTCCGGATTCTACGCCGGAAGCCCTCAACGAGGTACTTGAAAAAACCAAGGGCATGAGATTCATGGGCCAGAGGTTCATCCCGGATTCGTATATGTTCCAGAACCTTGTTTTCCCCCGGGTTGGTGCCTACACGGGCAATTCTAATGCTGAACCTTTTACCTTTTTCCAGGGTTTCAGAGATTATCCCTGCGGGCTGGATGTAATGGCCACATTAGGCTCGGCCCGGGCTTTAGTCATTTTAATCGAACAGAGTGAAACAGATTATATCAATTACTGGTCACAATTCGGTAAACTCAAAACCGAGTTTGAATCCTTCGGTATTTCAGATTGGAACCGGAATTTATACTGGGGCTGGCTGTATTCGCTCCAGGGACTCATAGAAGAATTCAGTGAAGGATACCCGAATTTTATGCGGACACAGGCCTGGGAGAAAAAAGAGCTTAATGCTGCTTTGGCATCGTGGACGGAACTCAGACACGATACAATTCTCTACGCCAAACAAAGCTACACACCTGCAAGAAGCAGTCTTCCCCCAAATGTCGCAGGTTATGTGGAACCTGTGCCCGAGTTCTACGGGCGATTGCTGGCTTTAACCCAGATGACCAGGGAAGGTTTAAGTGATTATAATGCACTTTCAGCCGAAGCGACGAGCCGGCTCGTAAATCTTGAGGACATCCTTGGACGGCTAATAACGATTGCCAATAAGGAACTCACAAACCAGGTCATGTCCGAAAACGACTACGAATACATCAGGAACTTCGGTGATATCCTTGAGAACGCCGTTTTAGGTGTAGAGGAAAAAGGAATTAAAACAACACTCGCAGCAGACGTACATACCAATACTAACGAAGGAAAGGTCGTAGAAGAAGGTGTCGGTTATGTGGACCTGATTATTGTTGCCTGTCCCGAACCGGATGGTTCAATCTTCTTATCGGCAGGTCCTGTGCTCTCCTATTACGAGTTCAAACACCCAATGGATGACAGACTTACCGACGAAGCCTGGCGAGATATGCTTGCTTCACCGGAAAAACCTGACCGACCGTCATGGTTCCGGGACTTGATAAAATAGCGCAACATTCAATCCGAAAAAATCAAATCAACCTTGAGCCAACATCTCATTACGGATATAATCAGCCGAACCAAGTTAGTGTCTATACTTTGAGAAAATAAAAATGAAAACTAACATAAACAGACAAAGACTAATACTTACCCTGAACAAAAAGGAAGGGAAAGTCCACAGGATGCCTTACGGCAAAAACAAAAATCTGTCCTTTGTCCTCTGTCCTCTGTTTTCCGTCTTCTGTCTTCTGTCTTCTGCTCTCTATCTTCTTACAGGTTGCGCACAACAAAAAAGTTCTCCGCCTGAAATGGCGGCCCTCGACTTATCTCATGATGTAAACAAGACCGAAATAATGGAAATAACCGAAGATGTATTGGCCCGAATGTATTTCGAAATCGAAAAATTCGATCCTGACACCGGTTATATAAAAACCCGACCGCTCGAAGGAGGGCAATTTTTCGAATTCTGGCGAAGCGATAATGTCAGAGCACAGAATTGGCTCCTTGGCAATCTGCACAGCGTACGCAGAACAGTAGAAATCAACGTCGATAAATATATCGATTGTGTCGTTCATATCCAGAGGCTGTCTATGCCCGAGCAAGAGGTCGCAAGCAGCGCAAGGGCATACGCGATGTTTTCAAGAAGCTCTCCAGCATTGCAAACTCTGCGGCTTAATCCTGAGCAGCAAAGAGATATGGCTTGGATAGATCTGGGCCGGGACGAAGAACTTGAAAATGAAATTATAAAGCGTATTTCCTTCCACCTTGACGAACTCAATATTGAGCATCACAAAACAAGTGACGAGAGACGAGCGACGAGGGACGAGCTATGAGGGTACTTGTTTGTGGTGGAGCAGGATATATCGGCAGCAACATGACAGCCATGCTGGCCGCTCATGGACACAAGCCGATCGTTTTTGACAATCTCAGCAAAGGTCATAAATCTGCAATTGCTACTCTGCGAAGTAACTCGCTACGTAGCACGAGCGCAGATATCGAATTCGTACAAGGCGATTTGAACGATTCTCAGTTACTCATAGAAACACTCGATAAATTCAATATCGAAGCTGTAATGCATTTCGCCGCCTTTATCGAAGTCGGTGAATCGGTGGCCGAACCCCTTAAATACTATCGAAATAATTTCTGTGCCACACAGAATCTCCTGTCTGCTATGGAGGCTGTTGGTGTACGGAAGTTTATTTTCAGCAGTACGGCGGCTGTTTACGGTATCCCGAAAGAAATACCGATCACCGAAGACTCGCCGACCGAACCGATCAATCCGTATGGTCAGACCAAATTAGCGGTCGAGAAAATGTGCCACGACCAGTACCTGACAGGCAAGCTCTCTTACGCGTCACTGAGGTATTTCAATGCCTGCGGTGCCGGTAACAATGCCGCTCTCGGAGAAGACCATCGGCCCGAATCACATTTGATCCCGCTGATAATTCAGGTGGCAATGGGAAAACGCCCCGATATCAAAATTTACGGGACTGACTACCCGACGCCGGACGGAACCTGCATCCGTGATTACATCCACATCGACGATTTATGCCGGGCGCATCTGCTTGCTTTAAAAAAGCTGGACCAAAAAGGAGAAACTCCCGGGATCGAGCTGATATGCAATCTCGGCAACCAAAGGGGGCGTTCGGTCCGGGAAGTAATTGAAACCGTAAAAAAGGTCAGCGGCAAAAATTTCAAAGTCACAGAAACCAAACGCAGACCCGGTGACGTCCCGATTCTTACCGCCGATGCTACAAAGGCAAAAACCGAGCTGGGATGGAAAATCGAAAAGCCCGAGCTCGAAGAGATGGTATCGTCCGCCTGGCAGTGGCACCGTGAACATCCCGACGGATATCCGGACTGAAATCCCGCTTATTTCGACAAAAAAATGGAGATTATTCAGTGGAAAACAGCAGAAACAAAGCCGCCGATTTCCTAAAACGGCAGCAAATGGCCCCCGAGCAGATCGATATGGAAAGCTGCTGCAATATCTTCTTAAATGATATGGAGCAGGGTCTGGCCTGCCATGACAGCACTCTCGAAATGATTCCGACATATATCGAGATCCAAAAAGATGTCCCAACGGACAAGCATGTCGTCGTAATGGATGCCGGAGGGACAAACTTCCGTGTCGCGGTGGTTCATTTTAACAAGGACAAGCAGCCGGTCATCGAGGACCAGAAATTATATAGTATGCCCGGCGCCGACGAGGAGGTCGGCAAAGACAAATTCTTCGAGATTATGGCCGGGTATATAAGGGACATCGCGGATAAAAGCTCGAATATAGGCTTTTGCTTTTCCTATCCGACCGAAAGCCTGCCAAATAAAGACGGCAGGCTCATTCGATTCTCCAAAGAGATAGAGGCCGCCGAAGTTCAAGGCCAGTTGATCGGCGAAAATCTCAACACCGCTCTCGCCTCGATAGGATTCGAAGACCGAAAGCATATAGTAATATTAAACGACACCGTTACTACACTGCTGGCCGGAAGGGCCGCCTCTTTCGGCACGCCCCCGCGTCTTTCGTCGCGAGACGGGGCGGCGGGCAAAAATTACGACAGCTTCGTCGGCTTTATCCTCGGAACCGGGACAAATTGTGCCTATATCGAAAACAACAAAAACATCCTGAAAAAGCCCGAGCTTGATCCGGCCAAAAGCCAAATCGTCAACATCGAATCCGGCGGCTTTGGAAAAGGCCCTCTGGGTGCCATCGACAAAGAATTCGACAAATCGACCAAAAATCACGGCGAGCATACATTCGAGAAAATGATTTCCGGGGCTTACTTAGGCCCGCTGACTTTAATGACCGTCCATAAAGCAGCACAGGAAAATCTTTTCAGCACCGACACATGCGAAAAACTCAGCGGCATAAAAGAGCTGACAACGAAAGAGCTAAGTATCTTCCTGCAAAAACCCAACGACAAAAATAATTCTCTCACCTCGGCGGCCGCTAACCGGGATAATCTCGCTTTATTGTTGGAGCTTGCCGAAAAAATCGTCGAAAGAGCGGCGAAACTTACGGCGATAAACCTCAGCTCGGCGTCTCTCAAATCCGGTAAAGGAAGCGACCCGAATCGGCCGGTCTGCATCGTTG
Organism: uncultured Pirellulales bacterium; assembly: GCA_964431695.1. Classification (GTDB taxonomy): domain Bacteria; phylum Planctomycetota; class Phycisphaerae; order Sedimentisphaerales; family Anaerobacaceae; genus JAFGPS01. Next base: position 11,214 of record CAYSKI010000040.1, read on the forward strand.
CCGAGGGGACAACTTTCTATAAGTTGCATAACTTAAAATCCCGCGTCGAGTTCTATCTCAACCAATATTTAAAAGAGCAAAAAGGAAAATTCTACGAAATCATCGGCGTCGAAAACGCCACGCTCATCGGTGCCGCTATCGCAGGCCTGACAAACTGAAAATTTATTAAGACAGCTAAAGCTATTTCTTTGTAAGTAACTCTGCATTATCAACCCACATAACGAAAAAAGGCTGCTCGCAGTCACGCTTTTTCATATATACCAAAAACGGCCGATCGAATCGAAAGTATCTTGGTATAGCCGCGATCGCAATAGTTGCCTCGCTTTCCAGCATTGCACCACAGCGATCGAGCCTGAATTTTATCCCCTGCCGTGCCTCGACTATCGGCATAGCGGGATCGGCATTAGCCACAATCTTGTTGATAAGCTCTTCGAAACGATGGTCTATCTCCCAGAACATCTCTGGCACTACGAGAACATCCGTATCATCAAGAAAAACTTCATCATTGCTTTGAGAATTATTTTTAAAATCCTCTGCTTTGCTGAATATATACTCAAGCGTCTCGTACAGGGAATCTCTTGGTTCCACAACGGCAGCAACCACTTGATAAGGCGAGCTATGTCTGCATAAATCGACCGCAAATTCCTTCATCTGCATATCTCGATCTGGCTCATTATGATCCTGGTGGTAGAAGAGAATCTCCACCTGCTCTCGCATATTTTTATATTGCCGTCCATATCCCCATGCTCCGAATGCACCTACATCTGTTTTGATACCATTCGAATCCGTAAAGAAAAATTCATCTTCAACCTGACGATATGGATATTTAAACGGCACATTTGCAGTCAAATAAGAATATGACAGAATGCCATCAGGTGTATCTATGAGACCAGGTATATCATTGAAATCAGGCACGGAGTGCGATGGAAATTTTGCTGCCATTTCTTTTTCAATTTTATCAACAATACCCTGCTTTATCCGGCCGGCGGCAGCATAAAACGAGTGTGGATCAATATCCCCATCGGTTTGTTTTGCAGAATTTAATCGAGCGGCAATTTCCTCTACTCCGACTACCTCAATCGGTTCACCTATAACATCATCCTTGACCCTGTTCCATGCCAACTGAAAAGATGAGCACCATATAATATTTTTGCCGCCGGTTAACGGGCTATCGAGTGTCGGGATAATAATCGTTTGCGAGAGAGTACCGGAACCGCCGGAATAAGTTGGAGTGCTTTTGGAATATTCAATATGTTGTCGCAGATAATCAACATAACTTGTCGTTCGAATTCCAAGAGCCATAGCAGCAATACTTAAAAGTACGGCAAACACGACATTAATACGTACAGGAATTACTTTAGAAATCCTTCGTGAAAGCCTCCAGGAAGTTAATGCCATAACCAGGGCAATCAAAGTTATCGGAAACCAAATAAAAAAGTACACCTGCATTAAATATTCACTCCTGCCACCAAGAATTAACGCCAGGAGCGCAACAAACAAAACAATAATTGAAAAAAGCAACGATGTGGTAATGAATCTTTTTAATATTTTATAAACACGTTCATTATTGGATGAGAGATAATCGGGATTTGTGATAGCCTTCCATTTTATTATTATATCGATAAGGGCGGATATTCCAAAAATCGGGCCAACTATATAAATCAAAGCAAATGATACTAATAATCCCCCAGCGAGTATTAACGTATCAGGATTATATCGAGTGATATAACCAAGAATGATACAAAAAACAAACATGAACATCCCGATGAGAGAACATGCAATAGCATCTATGCACAATTTATCGGCATAAATTTTTCGCGGAATTTTTAAATCAGTTTGAGTTTCCATAAATCCTCTCTTAAAACAACCACATAATTTAACTAAAGACTTATCAACTGAACACGGGCTTTTCCTAAATATTTATTTTTCCGACTTAAGTCCTGCCAATATGAGTTCGCGAGGTTCTTTCGCCAGGTCGTTCTTTTTCTCATCCGGTCCCTTCTGCTGATCACTCGAAAACCGGAAAGTATTGAGCCGCCCGTGCAAATCTTCTCCAGGATTCATGCTCAAGATAAAAAAGTCCCACTCTTTGCTGTTCTTCTCATCAAGATTTTCTCTCCACATACAATACTGCGCCAAATCTCCATCGCTCAGCACTATTCGCCCGAAGTGCTTTTGTTGATATGCCATATTCGGCTCACTCCATGAGGCATAAAAGAAAGTTGGTAACTTCATATCTCCGGCGATTTCACTAAGCCAAACCACCTGACTTGCCTGCTCGTCCCACCGGCCGTTCGTATAAAAAGGTTCGTTCGTACAAGTCAGTTTTACTTCGACTGTGTGTGTCGGTGCGAAAAAATCGAGATCGAACCACGTTCCCTCGAGCACAGAACACAAGACATCGCCCGTTTCCGGAGGTGCGGTATTGGGATCATTCTCCTTAATTTTTTTCTCTTCCCACGCTTTCATGAAAAAATCAGTTGTACGAATATACCGTTCGATTGATTTTTCTGAATGTTCTTCATCCGATAAGAACTTTAGGCGTTCGGCCGCAATATTTGTATCTGAATAACCCATCTTATCCGCAACAAAACTGCGAACTAAATTGTAAGCTGTTTCCTCAGTTAATTCATCAGAATCTCCCAAAAGCAAAATCGCTTCCTTTGGACTAAAATAGCCGCGTTCCACAAAGTACTGCATCATACGTATTGAAATCTCATCCGAATCAGCACTCTTGAATCCCTTTAGGATATCCGACAACCAAAAATAAATCGCTACATTCTTGAGGTCTTGCCTGAGATTCTTATCGCAAAAAGCCTTAAGGTTAACGAAATTAGGATCGTCGCCAAGCTCATGTTCCAGCCATCCGATTAGGAAATCGACAATGCGATCTACCTGCAGTTGTGCCTTGTCCAGAGTATCATTCAAATTGTCATTACCCCGAAAACGCTCCGAGTAGATAGTTGTCTTTCCCATGTCCGTATTAAAAGTTGAATAAAATCCCGCTCCACCTACATCATTAGGCAGATTCGTATCGAAGCTGCCCCAGAATATATTGGGAGCGATTTGCTTTTGGTATAATTTGGCGATAGCTGCCCTTTGATCTTCCGGCAAATTACCCGAAAGAGTAAGCTTTCGTTCGACGCCCCGGTCGCAGGATTTCATCTCAATGGAGTACTTGTATTCTTCGCACCCTGTTATAATAAGCAGTAATACGGCTAATTTGAGATAGGAGTGTTTGGCCATGGTTTATCTCCCGAATCGAGGATTTCGCTTGATCACAAAATCCAAAGCCGATGGAGGGAGTCTAATCCCTAATCCAACTCATACATTATTTTTGTGCCTGGTCAATCGCTTGTTGCAGTATATCTTTAAGGCCAAGTTTTTCCGAGCAGCTTCTCAAGTACGTCATATCCAGTGACCGGGCCTGGACAGCCAAAACTCCCAGCACATCCGTCCATTGTCGCTCGGATACACAGCCGGAAGATTGATACCATTGCAGCTTTAGCAGGATGATATCCTCCGCCGAAACAACATCAAATAAGTAGTCTATCGAGTCCCCAAGCTTTACCTTTCTTCTGCGAAGAAATAATTGCCTGTAAAAATCATCGTCTTTCTGTATAAAAATATCTATCTTGAAGGCGGATTCCAGGTGAATAACATTAAAAGAGCCGCGACTTGAAACGGCCTCATACATTGCATCTTTACTAATATAGAAAGAATCCTTGAGGACTTTATAGAGTCCTTCGGTTTTATCACCGGAAAAAGCCACGTTAATATCGGCATCCTGTGTGAATCGAACTTTACCATAGATCGAACTGGCAATCGAGCCGCAAATTGCATAATCAATGTTCAAATAATCGAGGGCATCGGTAAGCTGCTTTAATACCAGAAATTCTTCAGGTTCACCCATTATTTCTTCTCTGCAAAAACATTTCATAAAGCTCATCGCCAAGGTGACGCCTTACCCAAAGATGCCAAACCTGTTCCTCGGATGCATCGGGATGATTCATGCGGATACCGGCCATAGCGAGCATTTTTCCCATGCGATAAGCGCTGAAAATACGCTGAGCTTTTTGAGGTATCGTCATATTCCGATACAACCGGCACAGGACTTCTTCAGCTTCTTTAGATGTATCGTTCGCAGCCATAAAAAACAATTATTAATCAATATTCACGCCTCTTCATAAAGCCGATGGTGGGAGTCGGACCCACAACCTCAGCTTTACGAAAGCTGCGCTCTACCATTGAGCTACATCGGCAAACAATCCGGCTATAATACCGCTCTAAACCCGGCATGTAAATAGCTAACAATCGCTTCATTGTCTGATACCCCCAATCCGAAACGGGATCAGCTTTTTCAAATTCCTTTTCGCAGTACGCAGCACGCAATACGAAACAAACCTGTCCCGGCGAAGCTACAAGCGAAGACGGATTGGCTTTGTTTTTCCTTGGGTCAAATTGCCAAAAACCACCATTTTTATCTTAATCTTTTTATTTCAAAGAGCTTATATTATATTACCCATTTTAACATTGGCTTTGTTTTTTCAAAAAAGGTCGATTTGTAGAAGGTTCTCTATAATTGTCGAACACCCCACAGCCAACTCCCGTCGGGCAGGCCCGGCGGCTAAATATTGAGTTTACGTGTTCTTTTTTGCTTTCCCCCATTCTGTATTGTGTGTTCTGTATTCTGTTTTCTATTTATTTTACACCAAAACCGCCTTAATGCAATCAAAATCCCCATTTTCAGCAAAAAATGTCCATGACTTTTCACCCGTTGTCATCCTGAACGGAGCAAAGCGAAGTGAAGGATCTGGCCAATGAATTATAATATTACCCACAAATTCTGGCAAAAACTATTAACTATATCATTGCGCTTATCAAATTGTTTTTTCTTGCCCACCTGCTTGCCGGAGTATATATTAAGCCGTGCGATTAATTCCCGATTTTCGAGCCGGACGTTTAGGCTTTCCGGCGTGCCCGCTATTTACGGTACACCGAGAGGCTTGGGGTATTATGCAAAAACGAAGGCAATTCAGAAGATAATGATATGAAGTTCCTTCCAGACAAGAATAACATTCCGTGGCTGTGGCTGCTAATAGCTGTTGTTGCGGCCATCGTAATCTATCGAATAGGTTTCCATATCCCTGTACCAGGCTTTGATGAAGAGGCTTTAAAGTCTCTCGGCCTACAAGAAACAGAGACGAAACAGGATAAAGCTGAACCAGTATTTCAGACGTCTTATGCGGTTGATCTGATGCGGGAACCGCTGAAGGAACCCCGATACGGCTCGGAACGCCCGCTATACTTCTGTGTGGTCTTTGGAAAAGACGGCAAAAATCCGATGTTGGGCGTAGTCGACGAATCCGGAGGCACAGGTACCGGGTACGACGTAGCCTATGTCGATGAGAATATGAATGGGGACTTGACGGATGATTCGGCCATGAAGTTTGACCGAGTTGAAAGTGGGAGCCGGGCGGGCGAACTGACGCCTCGGTTTGAATTCGAAGGGCCTTTCGAAGGAGAGAGAAGTGCCAGGTATTCACTCAATATCTACTCACTCACACAAAAGACTCGCAGCAGTGTGCAAGGTAATGAATACTACTTTTTCTGGTATCTGAACACAAAGGAATGGAACTACTTTTTCATAAACGGAAAGATGAAGCTGTTTTCCAGTGTCGCTGATGCTCTGAAGGGCACGCCTGTTCTCCTTGGGGGTCAATGCAAGTGGGAGATAAGCTTTCGAATTCGGGGTGGCAAGTCACTCATTTCTGCAGGACTGAAGGACAGAAACGGCTGTACGCTCCGAATTGTCAGACAGGAAGGCAAAACCGTATCGCCTACCCTAACTCTCATCAAAGACAACAAAGTCAAGACAGAAGAGAAAATGAAGTTTGGGTGAAGCGGCGTATGCGATACGCCCGTCATGTTGGCGGACGGCACATACAACGCAAGGGTCGAACTCGATATGGGACCATATTTGGGGAGTGTCAACAGGCAGGAGACATTCCAGATCAAGAGGTAGTGGCCTTAATATCTCGAACACATTGCTGAATAATCGCTTGCACTTGGTCGTCCGTGTGGCGCAGCGGTGCAGCGTGAAGTTAGAAGTTTTGTGACTTGTTCCCTCGGGAGAGAAGTGTTTGTCTTCCGGGGATTTCTTTTTTTAAAATTGTTCACGGTAATTAAAGTTTATCGGCTTTCCCATAGCGTTTTTTGTCGGGGCGAATTCCTCGATCCGCACCGTCTGCAGGATTATCGAGTTCGAGGCCAAAGGTGTGCCGTAAGACCAATCCCGGCGGGGATTGTTGCGATGCCGGATGGGACCATATTTGTAACGAGCTATTTTTCTTGCAAATCCTGTTTTGTGAACATATACTTTTCGGTTTGTGTTTTATTGTCAGCTGTTATATAAACTAACTATTTAAGAAATAAACATTTAGCTGATTTGGAGCAGATGTATGAGTTTTATAAGATGGATGCGAAAGAATAACACTAAAATAATGGCCGTTGTGGTCATTATCCTTATGATAGCGTTTGTCGGTGGTTCGTCCCTGTCATATTTGCTTCAGCCGAAAGGGTACGCCGGTCGCACGGTTGCCACCATAGGCGGAAACATTAAAGTAAAGGGCTATGACTTACAGGTAGCCAACCGTGATCTGGAAATCCTGAGAATGCTTAAGGCGGACGTTATCCTCGGCCAGATGATACGGATTCCCATGTCGAATACGCCGGATTTACAGGCGTTTTTTTTAGGTGAACTGTTGTTCTCCGAACAAAAAACTTCGCCGATATTGATGAACTACATCAAGAAAACGATCCAGTCGAATCTGTACAACATCAGTGAAAAACAGATAAACGATATGTACAAACGCACAACACTGCCTGGCAGCGAGGTGTATTGGCATTGTCTGAAGACCGAGGCGCGGCTGGCCGGCATCAGGGTCCCGAACGAGAACGTGGGCGAGCAGCTCGGACGAGCAATCCCTATGTTATTCGAAGGCAGGAGCTATTCGCAGGTAATCAGCTCGATAGTGAATCAGCACGGAGTTACGGAACAGCAGATACTCGAGGTATTCGGAAATCTGCTGTCGGTGCTGCAGTATGCCCATTTGATTTGTGCGGACCAGGATATTACCACGCGACAGCTTATGCAGACGGTGGCCTGGGAGTCCGAAGGAATCAATGTCGAGTTCGTGGAATTTAATTCCGCAGATTTTTCCGAAGAGCAGGAAGCGCCCGGTGAAGATTCAATCGCGGAGCAATTTAACAAATACAAGAAGTACTTCTCCGGCGAGATAAGCGAGGATAATCCTTATGGATTCGGTTATAAGCTGTATGACAGGATTCAGCTCGAATACATTGCCCTCAAGCTCGATGATGTTTCGACCATCATAAAATCCCCGACACAGGATGAGATGGAAAATTATTACGACAGATTTAAAGAGCAGATGTTCATGGAACAGGTCCCGGCCGATCCTAACGACCCGAACTCACCGATGGCCGAACGCATAAGGCCTTATTCATCGGTCGCAAATATCATTTCAAAACAGTTGAGGCAGAACAAAATAGATGTCAAGGCCGAGGGCATTATCCAGGAAGCCGTCTCTCTTACCGAAACTTCCATACAGGATATGAATGAGACTCAGCTTGATAAACTCGGCCCCGAGGAACTGGCCAAGCTGGCTGGTGACTATAAAGCCGTTGCGGAGCAGTTGAGTCAAAAATACAAGATCAAGGTATATACAGGCCGTACAGGTTTGCTTGACGCGCTCGATATGCAGATCGACAAATATCTTTCCCGGTTGTACCTTTCGGGTTACAGCCAGAATCCCGTGATGCTGACCAAGGCAGTTTTCGCCGTACCCGAAATTGCGGCGAGCGAGCTTGGTCCATTCGACGTTCAAACGCCGAGGATGTATATGAATATCGGGCCTGCCAGAGATATGTTAGAGCTCCAGGGAGGTTCCGGAGAAATGATCGCGCTTGTAAGAGTAGCTCAGGCGCTCAAGGCCACAGAGCCCAACAACGTCGATTATACTTTCGGCATCAAATCGCTTGTATTTGACCCGAACGCCGAACGAGCAAAGGAAGATGTTTATTCGGTGAAAGAAAAAGTAATCGAAGATTTGAAAAAACTCGCCGCTTTGAAAACGGCAAAAAGCAGGGCCGAGGAATTTATCGGCGCGGTCTCTAACGGAGACTGGCAGGTAACGGCAGATAAATTCAACGAGATGTACGGTAAAGAAACCAAGTCCGATCCGAACGATCCCAACTCGCCTGTGACCGAGACGTTCCAAGTTGAAAATTTTACCGGAATGCGAATAATATCCAAAGATAAACTGGACGCTCTGGCCGCACTGAACGAGGGCAACCCGGGATCGGAATATTTTGCGAACGAGCGCATCAAAAGCAGCTCGCTGGTAAAAGAGCTTCACTCGCTCGTTCCGGCCGACAGTAACAGCGTCGAGAACCTGCCTTTGATCATGGAATTCAAGCCGGATATGTCTTATTTTTGTATCAAAAATCTGACTATCAAACGGCTCTGGAAGGAAGATTACGACAAAATCAAAACGAGGCGACTATTTACCGAGGATAATATTCAATCTCAAAACCTGGCGGTGATTCATTTTAATCCTGAGAACATATTGAAACGTATGAACTTCGAACTTGTCGATGCGGAGCAGGAACCTGCGGAACCTGAGAAGCCGGAAGTCCCGGAGGAAGAGCAGTAATGGCCTCGCGTTCGAAAGAAGACAATCTTTTTTACCTGCTGATAGTAGGGTTGTTCGGCTGGATCATACCGGGAGGCGGGCATCTTATACTCGGTAAAAACAAGCATGCGATAATTATTTTCGTTACCATTGTTCTGACATTCTGCACGGGTCTGTATATCGGCTCGGTGGGAGTCATAAATTCCGTTAATGCGAAGCCCTGGTTTCTGGCACAGCTCATGAATTCACCCGCGGTAATAGCCTTAGCGTACATATCAAAAGTCGGGGGTTATGCCGTTTATGCCAGACCGAATGAGATTGGTCAGATTTACACGAGCATCGCGGGCTTACTCAATCTCTTATGTATCGTAAATGCAATCTATTGGGCACATCTTCGCCGAATGGAACCAGTTGGAGATTAAGATGTCGATTGCAGATGCTTTTATTACGGCGAGTTTCACAGTACCGGAGAAAATCCATGTCGATCCGCATTCTATGCTGTGGCTGCTGCCTCTGGTTGCGGCGATTGCCATTGTCTATAAAACAACAAAAATTCCCAAAATTAAGGCGGTTAATTTTATCAGGGAAGTAGTGATTTTATTCGGCTCGATTGTAGTTTTTATGGTTGCGACAGCAATCACATTGTGTGTTTTGGCCTGGTTGATTACGGAGTAATTGCCGTTTCCGCTGCTGTATTATTTGCCTGCTGCCGCCGATTTTCAATCCGGGTCTTCTTCAACGGAATTTTTCAGCACGCCTAATTCAACAAGGGCATAAAAAGCCGCTTTTTGCTCCGCTTCTTTCTTGTTTGTCCCCCATGCACTCGGGAAATGCTGGCTTGCAATTGCGACTTCCAGCTCGAAACATTTATTGTGGTCGGGCCCTTTTTCATCGAGCAAGACGTAACTGGGCGTGACGTTGAACTGCTCCTGGGCGTACTGCTGGAGAAGTGATTTGAAGTTTCCCTGAACATGTTCGGCATCCGCCTGCTCGATGGTCGGACCAAAAACTTTCAGGATAAAACTTCTTGCCGCATCAAGACCCCCGTCGATATAAATTGCAGCTATGACGGTTTCCAGCACTCCCGCGGCAAGAGAGCCGGCAAGGGCACGACTGGAAGTCATGCCCTTGCCGACTTTGAGAAACTTTTGCAGGCCAAGCTGTTTTGCAATCCTGGCACAGGTACCCCGGGAAACAAGCATACTTTTGACTTTCGTCAGGTCACCTTCGAGATAACTTGTAAATCTTTCGAATAAAGCCTGACAAATGACTAATGCCAGAACTGCATCACCGAGAAACTCCAGCCTTTCATTGCTCAGCAGACGATTATCCACTGCGGAAGAATGAGTAAATGCTCTGGCTAAGAGACTCTTATCGGTAAATTTATAATCTATGATACGCTCGATTTGCCGCTCAGTTGCCTCATCCATGTCAGCTAACCATCTGCAAACTTGCCAAAGCTACGAATTTATCATCAGCAAACTCGAAAATCCCGTCGAGGCCGGTTACCGTAAAGATACCTTTTGTTGCCGCCGCAACGCTGCAGAAGATAAGCTGGTGACCGCAGTCACTCAATAACTTCCGCAGCTTCAATAGTTTCGAGAGGCTTGAAGAAGTAATGATATCCACACTGGAAAAATCAACTACTACATCGCAGTCACCTCTGTCACGCACTGTTTCAGTAACCGTCTTTAGCTCCTCTCCCATATCCGGTTCCTGAGGCAGGTCCACTAAAATAATATCCTCAGACCAATCTTGAATCCCCATATCAATCTCCTTTTTTTAAATAAACAAATAATCCCGTACCGATTGATTTTAGGCTCATGCCCGATTGGCACAGGTCAAATTACAGATATTTTATCGGCATAACTTTCAGCTTGGTTAAGTAAAGTTTTTTAATCACGGTTTCTTTTCTATCTTTTTTATCCGGACCATCATTTCGTTGATGCGCCATTCGATAGCCGAAAGAATCCAGAATTTGAAGTGATTGACACGCATCTGATAGTGAATCATATAGATAATTTTGACCGACAGCATTATCGTTGTCAGCTCAATCATTAAAAGTCGCAATTTTTCACCTGAAAATATTGAAATTACGCCCGCTACGATAATTACGACAATAAATAGGCCATTAATGAGCTTTGTTCGAAATTTCGGCACTCCCCCGATTTTTCCGACGATCGTCCTGATCCGCTCCTTTTCCTGCTCAAAATGTTCCAGTTCGATTTTCAGATCGCTTATTTCGTCCTCGAAATTTTCATGTTTATTCTCCATGAGCACTCCTTGATGCTAAAAGGGTTATAATTTTTTACTTTATTAGCTCTGCTGGTTTTTACACCATAAGCAAAATCCCGTCAATATTCATCCCGGCCCCTTAATGGGATGAAGGCGGAAATCCTAAATAGCAGCAGAATTTTTTACAAAACCAATAAAATTTTCTGTAAAAAGTGAGAAATTTCGCTAAACTCTGGGCTATTTGGCCTTTTATTGGGGCGAAAATAACATAAAGTTTCGAAATATATACCGGATTTTAGGAGTAGTATCGAATGATAACAATGTTAAGAATGAAATCGAAAATGAGTGCAATATTGGACAAATTTGCTTCTTTTGGATCTTTTTTACATGGTAAAACACCCCGGACGGGTAATTTTAGCTCTGCTGCGGGTTATCTGGAGCGGGGCTGGGTAATCGCCAACCACAAGCTCGTATCGTTCCATGCAGCGTTCATTTCATCGGTATTGAGTCTTCCCGCCGCCGCACTGGCAACTGCTGCCGTTGCCGAAGATGCGAATATCAAACTCGAAGTGTTGAAATTCATGTTCCTTAGCTGGGAAACGATCGTTTCTTTGATTATCCTCTACCTTTCCTGGCACATTGGCATTGCCATCCACGAAATGGGTCACTTCCTGACGGCGGTGAAGCTAACGGCATTGAACAAGGATTCCCAGGAAAAGGCCGATGCCGTCATTCAAGGTGGCGGGGGCAAATTCGGCTGGTACGCCACAATGTTCCTGCAAATTCCATGGGGTAAATTCTATGGTGTAAAGAAAGAAGGCGGTAACTTCGCTCCCGATGCGCCGTATAACCTGGCCGTGGCGGCTTCGGCGCCGATCTGGAGCCAGTGGCTGGCAACTATATTTCTGCCGATAGCTGTTATTGGTATCGGCGGTGGATTGCTCATCGGCGGAGGCTTCGGCGAGTTCTTAATCTACGTTGGTCGCTTCTTCCTGGCTCCAGGTTGTGTGGGCCTTTTAGACAGGTTACTGGCTGATCCGGGCAAGCTCAAAGAGTTCCGCGCCAGAGAGAAGGCAGCCGCTGAAGCAGCTTCAAGAGCTGCAGAAGCCGCTTCAAAAGACAGTTGGATGGTTCAGGTCGGCCAGCTCAAGAAGAAACTGCTCGCCACCAGAATCCAGTCGGTCACGCTTAAAGATGGAAGCAAGGTTGCTGCTCCCTGGCAGTTCCGCAACTGCGCGATGGGTGGTCGGCATACCGAAAAGGAATATCCCGAGAGTAACATAAGTATGCAGGAAAGCATGTTTATGCCGCTCTCGCCCAAAACCTATGAAGATGCTCAGGAAATGACGGTAAAACTCCAATACCGGCTCAAGGAAATCATCGAGGCAGCTCCGGGTGCTAAGGTTATGGGTGTAGGACTCGAAGGTGGAATAGCCCCGTATATCGACAAAGAGCCGAGCGACAAAGTACCCGAACAGAGAATGTGGCGCATGATGAAACAAGCGATTCTCGATTGCGAATATGTCCCCGGTGTTGATGTGGCGATCGCTCTGGACCCGGCCGCTTCGGAACTTGAAAACCTGTATCGCGAGGAAACCGGACAGAAGGATTCGGTCGGTATGTATCGCTTCTGGCGCGACAAGAGCAAGCTGGATATGAGCCGGGATCAAATTCTCGAACTCTATAAAGAAGCGATGGAAGCTGATGTGCCGGTCTTGTCGATCGAGGATGGCTTCGGCGAGCTCGACCATGAAGGCTGGAAGAATCTGATGAAAGAACTCGGCGATAAGATATTTATCATCGGTGACGACCTGGTCACTACCAAAGACTCGAATATCGAGAATTGTGCCAGGAACGGCGAAATTAATGCCACTCTTATTAAGGCAAACCAAATTGGGACTCTTTCCGAGACGGTTCTGGCCATGTTAACATCGCTGGCCTATGATGCCGAGCTGGTGGTTTCACACAGGTCCAAGTCACCAAACGATCCGTTCGAAGCGGAAATCGGTACGGCGATGAATGCACTGGGTGTCAAGTGCGGCGGCGGAGCCAACACGGAACGGCTCCAGAAATACGGGCGTGTCATGGAAATAATAGCATTGGCAAAAGCCTCACAGCGGGAAATGACCGATAAAGAAAGAAAAGACGTCGAAGAGAACGTCAGGGAACTGGTTCGGATTCTTACCGGCAAGGAAGATGTCAGCATTATGCCGGATGCAGGAGAGATCGATATTGCCGCACTGCTCATTAAAATGTTGGCTATCGAGGCGGTCAGCGGCACCGAAGAGGCGACAAATGCCGGTATTCCCACCGCGGCGGCAACACTGTTCCTCGGCCGAACTGGAATCATCCGGTTCAAAGGCTCAACGCCGCTCGGTACTTCCGCCGGTGTCGATGAGGCTATTCACTATGTGGATAGCATTATCGAGCTGTCTGAAACAACGAAGAAATATGCCGATTTATTCAAGGACGCCGGTGACGGAACGCTCCGGTTCAAAAAGGATATAGATTTTAAAACTGTAAAAGCCAAAAACAACGAGAAACTGATGGCCCTCTGGAGGAAATCCAAACGTTATGACGGCAAGGGCTGTATGGATGCCGTCAAGCATATTGAGACGGTTCTCGCCGACGCGTTTAAGGGGAAACGGCTTGCCTCGCTCGGTTCGCTGCTTGAGACAGACAAGGCACTGTTGTCTCTGGAACTCGAGCAGGCCATCAGCGTAGGCCGGATTTCCAAAAGCGCCTCGAAAGAGGAAAAAATCCACGCAATGCAGCGAAAAGGCGTTTTGGGGATGAACGCTATCCTGTCGATGTCACTGGCGTTGGGTCGTGCTATCGCTGCCAGTGAAAGCAAGGAGCTGTGGCAGCTTATCCGGGAAATGGCTGCTGAGACCATGGCCAGGTTCGTCGATGCAAACGGCAAGGATAAAAAGAAATCTCTGGTGAATCTAAAGACAACCGACTTCGATGACTTGCAGAAGCTCTTCCGTGAAGTTGCCGCCGAGGCCATCAAAGAAGATAAGAAAATCTTCGAATTGCTCAGAGAACAGTTGCCGGCCTATCCGACATAGATATAAAGACCGCACTTTACGGCTTAACTGGATCCAGGCGAAAGTCCTGAGGATTTTCTTTAATGACTCTGCGCAGCCATTCGTCTGGATATCCCACGCTGCGGCGGTTGATATAGCCGTCATTATATCTGGCAATCAAATATTCTCCCAGTTCGCGCCAACGCCGCACGGTTAATTCACCATGCATGAGCGAATAGTCGGTCAGGTAGCGTTTCATAAGGGCAGACTTTCCATAAAAATAAACCTGTCTGATTTCATTCAAATTGTCGGATACTCCCTATAATTAATACTGATACAGTTTTTGGGGATCGCGCTAAAAACGGTAGTGGGACAGAATATCCTTGATGCTGCTTTGAGCTTTTTGGTAAAATTATCGATGCTTTAAGGATAAATATTATTTGGTGTTCTGTGTTATGATAGCGCGATGGCAGGAAATAAGACAAATCGAAGGGTATTTCTATCGGATTAAAAGAGGAGATTAAAATGAGAACATCGAAGAAATCGAGCATGGCAGGATTTGTTCTTTTAACACTGATTCTTTTCTGTACCTCACATGTAGCATCCGCGGAGGATTGCTGGATCGGCACCTGGGCCAGCGGCCAGCAGTTGACGGAACGCAGAAACAATCCGCCTGCGCCGGGATTATCCAACAATACGCTGCGACAGGTTATACGCGTGACCCTTGGAGGAAGCAAATTACGCGTACAGTTTTCCAATACCTATGGATCCAGCCCGGTGACAATTAATGCCGCACATTTGGCGGTTTCAACGGGCGCCGCTGCAATTGATCCGGCAACGGACAAGGCACTGACATTTCAGGGGCAATCTTCGATAACTATCCCGGCGGGAGAAGCTGTTTATTCAGATACCTTGGATTTTGATGTAAAACCTTTGAGCAATATGGCGGTAAGTATTTATTTTGGTCAGACGTCATCCGATGTTACCGGGCATCCCGGCTCCAGGACCACATCCTATATCCAATCCGGTAATGCTGTGACAGAGACCGATCTGACGTCGGCGGTAAAAACAGATCATTGGTATAATTTGAGCGGGATTGATTTGTGGCTCGATGATTCCTACGCATGTGTAGTAACGCTGGGTGATTCGATTACGGACGGCAGGGGTTCGACTACTAACGGCAATAACCGGTGGCCGGATAATCTGGCCCGGCGCCTGCAGGCAGATCCGAAAACCGCGAAGATCGGCATGCTGAATCAAGGTATCGGCGGCAATGCCGTTGTAACCGGTGGTCTGGGACCAACCGCACTCAAACGGTTCGAGCATGAC
Source organism: uncultured Pirellulales bacterium (assembly GCA_964431695.1). Classification (GTDB taxonomy): domain Bacteria; phylum Planctomycetota; class Phycisphaerae; order Sedimentisphaerales; family Anaerobacaceae; genus JAFGPS01. The sequence goes on from CAYSKI010000040.1 coordinate 26,521, forward strand.
GTATGCCGGCAAAACGGGGTGCGCTGGGTGATCGTTCTCGAGGGAGTTAATGACATCGGCGGCAGCCGCAGCCCAAAAGTGGCCACAGATTTAATTGCTGCGTATGAGCAGTTCATAGACAAGGCCCATGCCCAAAACATCCTTGTGTACGGTGTGCCTATACTGCCCTTTGGAGAATCTTTTTATGATAGCGAAGACCATGAGGCCGCACGCCAGGAAGTCAATAAATGGATTCGAACGAGCGGCAAGTTCGACGCAGTCATTGATCTGGATGCCGCGGTACGCGACCCGGCAAATCCTACCAAGCTGTTACCTGAATACGATACCGGCGACCATCTGCACCTGAATGTGGCAGGTTACCAGAGGATGGCCGAGGCCATTGACCTTGATTTGTTTAAGCAAGAAAAAGCCGTTACTCATTAGTTTATTGTTCTCGTAAGGAAAAAATATATCTGTTAAGTATTTAAATGGGAAATACCAGTTAGGAGGAACTATGCTGCTCTCATTAAACAATCGTCTTATCGCTACTCTTAAAATTGCCATCGTCATAGTGGAGATATGCTTTTGCTTTCAATCCGCTTTGGTTGAGGTTGCCGTCTCATGAAAAATAGTTCTTGTTCAGATCATCAGTGAATGATTCAGCGTCTTCAATTTAAGAGCACTATAAACCAATAATGAAGGTATTAGGTAGATGAAAAAGACAATCTTTTTAATAACACTTGTCACCTTGTGTTTTTCTTTAGTGGGGTTCTCCAACGATAGTGTAAAGGATGCGAACGATCCTCGAGGCAAGATGAAACCCTGGGACAAAGGAGCGTGGGAAACCGGTAAATACCGTAATGTGTTCCTTGAGGCCGGATATAAACAGGAAGATATTGACGCCAAGCTGGCCAAGGCTTATTACGATCTCTTTGAAGGCCCGAACCGGGTCTACTTCGAAGTTGGCGACGATATGGCCTATGTCACTGATATTAAAAATCGCGATGCCCGCACGGAAGGCCTTTCATACGGCTTAATGGTGGCGGTGCAGTTGAACAAAAAAGAGGTTTTCGATAAGTTGTGGCGATGGACAGTCAAATACATGCAGCATCAGGAAGGTCCTCGCGAGGCCTATTTTGCCTGGTCCGTCAATCCCCAGACCGGCAGAAAAAACTCGCCGGGTTCTGCATCGGATGGCGAATTTTATTTTGTGACCGATCTGTTGTTTGCTTCCAATCGCTGGGGCAATGACACCGGCATAAACTATTACGCAGAAGCCAAAAGAATTCTGGATGCTATGTGGAGCAAAGACGAGACAGGAGGGATAAGACATGTCATCAATCTGGAAAACAAAATGATTACCTTCACGCCGGACAACCGAGGATACGGCTGGACAGATCCTTCATACCATGTACCTGCTTTTTACGAAGTATGGGCCGAATACGCAAAAGACGGACACGAGGATTTTTATCGTCAGTGCGCCGAGGTCTCACGCCAGTTCCTGCACAAAGCATGTCATCCTGTGACCGGCCTGACTCCGGATAACACGGACTTCAGCGGAGCATCGCGGACAAGAGGCCGTTTCGGCAGTGCCTTTGGCTTCGACTCATGGAGAGTGCCAATGAACATAGCCCTGGATTATTCATGGGCCTGTAAAGATAAACAATGGCAGCAGGATTACAGCAGACGCCTTCAGAATTTTCTCTTTGACAGGGGAATCGACAAATTTGAGGATCAGTTCAACGTAGATGGTACGGCTCGTCAATATATCATGGGGGCTGGTGGATATCGTACATTACGCCATTCTCTGGGTTGGGTATCGACTACAGCCGCTGCTTCTCTTATGGGCACCCAGGCCAAAAGCTGGAAATTTGTCGATGCAGTATGGAATGCCAAACTGGAACCTTATGAGGATGGATATTTTGACCCATATTATGACGGTTTTTTGTACCTCTTCAGCCTGATGCACTTGAGTGGAAATTATAGGATTATTAAACCTGTAATGAATCAATAATGCGCGATCATACTTCCAGTATAAATAGAGATAATAGTGTTTAAATGAGAAATATCTGTTAGGAGAACTATAATGCTGTCATCAAACCATCTTCGTATCACTATTCTTAAAATCGTTGTCATTACGGTAGGGATATGTTTTTGCTCTCAATCCGCTTTGGCTGAACCAGTAATCGGCAAATCGCTTCGTTATTGCAATCCCCTTTCTATTGAAACTTCCTCCCGGGACGGCTCACCACGAGGCGTTAGTCTCGGCGATGTCACGGTCGTGCGCGAAAATGATCGATATTACATGTTCTGTACCGGCGGCGGGGCCTGGGTTTCGGAAGATTTGGTAAACTGGAAATACAGTCCTGTTCAGGGTCGTGTGCCGGTTGCCCCCGGGGTATTTAAGTACAAAGGATATTTTTATATGTCAGGCAACGGAGCGCCGCTATACCGTGCGAGTGACATACTCGGTCCCTACGAAGAGGTCGGCGACTGGAAGGGCCATAACGGCCAGCCATGGACAGGCAAAGCAAATAACGGCCGAGCATGGGACGGAGCTTTCGACGTGCACTTTTTTATCGATAATAACAAACCATATCTATATTATCCCGGCAGAGGGCCGGAAGGAGTGTATGTTGTTCCGCTTGATCCTGAAAATCTTACTCAATTCGCGGCCGCTCCGAAACGCCTGTTTAGCTTTGATAAGTCACATAAGTGGGAACGCTACGGCGAGATGAACGAGTACTCCGAAGTTACCTGGATTGAAGGCCCGTGGATGATAAAACACGGTGACAGATATTACCTCGAATATTCAGCATCCGGTACTCAGTGGCTCAGCTATGCAACCGGTGTTTATACATCCGAAAGTCCTCTTGGGCCGTTTACATACGCACCGGGAAATCCGATTCTACGAAAAACTACCGGCGCTGTCACCGGCCCCGGTCACGGCTGTGCAGTCAAAGGTCCGGACGGCAACTTCTGGCAGTTCTATACAATAGTACTGGCAAATCCGCCCGGCGGCCGACGTATCGGAATGGACCCAATCGGTTTCGATGAAAATGGCAACCTCTTCGTTCGAGGTCCCAGCGAAACACCCCAATGGGCTCCCGGTGTAGTTGAAGATCCCGCCCGCCGGGGTGATTCCGGCTCCATTCCTTTGACCGTCAATAAACTGCGTTCTATGAACGCGCGAAGCACCTTTTCAAGCCAGCGCACAGGCCATGAAGCTCCTTATGCTGTCGATAACTCTAACGGGACATGGTGGGAACCTGCAGAAGATGACAAACAGCCTTCGCTGACCCTGGATTTAGGCGCGGCAACGGAATTTGACCATGTTCAGCAATTTATGATTGATTCCTGTCGAATCGAGTTCATAACAGGCGGCGGCCGCTTTGGTTTTAGAGGACAACGCGAGACCACCACCCAGCCGGCTAATGCAACGCTCGCCCATCAGTATAAAATCGAAGCATCCACCGACGGCACCACTTATACCACCGTTCTTGATAAGACTAACAACAACATAACCAAGTATGTGGAATTCGAAGAGATTCCCCCAACGGCCTGCAGATTCGTTCGTCTGACCATTACAGACTGGCCAAGGGTTGGTAACTCGAACCTGGGTATTATGGAATTCACTGTTTTCGGCAAACCAATCGAACCATAAAAATCCCGGGCGGACTAAGTAAATAATACTAACCGTCCGGGGTTAATTGAATTTGCGATGCTTCTTAGTAGAGGGCAGCTTACAGCCAACCTAAAGGATTAAACAATATCCCCAGGGGAATAATCCATCAACTATCCAAAAAGCCCCATATTCGATGTCCAGTATTTTGTTAAACAAGCCGGTTTATAATTTCCTGTCTAATTGGCGGTAACTTATGGCCTCTGCGATATGTTCGGGAGCAATATTCTCTTCGCCGGCCAAATCAGCTATTGTCCGGGCGAGCTTGCATATCTTATCGTGGGCTCGGGCGGAGAGGCCAAATTCGGTCATCGCGTGCTTGAGCAACATTTCACATGCCGAATCGAGCTGACAGAATTTCTCGACCTGCTTGTGGCTCATCCTGGCGTTCGAGTGAATTTTGCCGTCACCGAAACGCTTTGCCTGGATGGCGACGGCCTTAGTGACTTCCTGACGCATCGCAGCCGAGTCGAGCTGGCCCGATCTGGATCGAAGCTTTCTGAAACTAATCGCAGGGACGTCGATATGAATATCGATTCTGTCCACTAAAGGCCCCGAGACCTTGGAGAGATACCGTTTAATCTGGCCCGGCGTGCAGTTGCATCGTCTGGAGTCACTGCCATAATAGCCACAGGGACATTCCTGCGTTGCCATTCTGCAATATGGCTTTACGAGCCGAAAAGCCACTTTCTGGCGCCTATCCCAGGGAATTAAAGACTTTAGGAGACCATTTGAAGAAGAGGCGACTTGACCTGAAAATGCTCCAAAAAGAGGTTGCTCAGAGGCTGAAAACAACAGTTTGCACCTACCGTAATTGGGAAAGAAATCTTAGAAATCCATCCTTTCGATACATGCCAAGGATTATCGAGTTTCTCGGATATGTCCCGTTTGATATCCCACATGAAAATCTGGGCCAAAAGATATGCACTTACAGACAATTACTTGGCCTTAGTCAGAGGGAATTGGCTCGCCAAATAGGGGTTGATCCTTCCACTATCGGTTCTTGGGAAAGAGGGAAACATAAACCGGAAAAAAGGTTTGAGAGAAAACTTGCTTCTTTTTTTCCTCGACTACAAATATAATACCTCAACCTAAGCATCAAGATTCCTAAACCTATAGATTGGTAGTCGTCAGGCTCGCAGCACTCAAAGCTCGAGCAATGTCAGCCCTTCGCGTATTGCATATTTAGTTAGTCCTGCCATAGTGTGGATGCCCAGCTTTTCCATGATCTTACGACGGTTTGCTTCAATAGTCTTGGAACTTACCTTCAACTTTAAAGCAATCTGTCTCATAGGCTTGCCTTCAGCCAGCAACTGAAGCACCTCGCATTCTCTTCCTGAGAGCTTTTCATGGGCAGAACCGGCGATTGGAACCGAAGGTTTCACGTAGTCATCCACCACCGCAGTAGTTGCGTCGGGGCTCAGATATTTGCCCCCGGCAGCAACGATCCGAATCGCCCGAACAACTTCCCTGGCCAAGCATTCTTTCACTACGTAACCTGATGCGCCGGCCTTCAGCATGTCGGCCACGAAACGTCTACCGGAGTGTATTGACAGGGCAATTATCTTGGCACCGGGAAATTCAGATACTATTCGGCGGGTTGCATCGACCCCATTCAAGTTTGGCATAGTAATATCCATGACGAGAATGTCCGGGCCAAGTTCCCGCACAAGGCTTAACGCTTTTCGGCCGTCCTCGGCTTCGCCGACTACCTCCATGTCTGGCTCTTGCTCAAGTAGTGACTGGAGGCCCTGGCGTACAATCCCGTGGTCATCGGCTATTAAAATTCTCACGCTCATTTTCTTCCCCACACCATATTTTCTCATTCTTAACCGGAACAGTCATTATAGCCCTGCACCCATGGCTTGGTGCAGAATCAATTACGAAATGTCCGCCCAACTTCTCCAATCGTTCCCGAACACTAAGGTGTCCAAATTTGCCCTTTCTGGCCACCATTGACATAGTCTCCACAGGGTCGAATCCAACTCCGTCATCTTCGACGGTAACTTCTACCTGACTGTCGGATTTGCAGATAGACACTTTCACATTCCTCGCATGTGCATGTTTGATAACGTTAATAAGTAACTCTTTGACATTGCGGAACAAAAGGGCGCGAATATCTTCATCTAAAAACCTGGTCTGTCCATTGTCTTCGAAACAGGTACAGATGCCATGCTTTACCTGCACTTGTTCACGAAGCCATTCTTCTACAGCCGCCTCGATACCTAACTCATGCAATATAGGAGAACTCAAGTCAAAGGTCAGCGACCTGATGTTTTTAATAACCTGGCCGAGGAGGGCGCTGTCTTCCTGCAATACTTTACGGGCCTCGTCTGAGCCGATATTTTCACAAAGCACATCAAGCTTCAGCTTTGAAATAACAAGAGGCTGGCCGACCTGGTCGTGTAACAATTCTGCAAGACGCCGCCTTTCACGCTCCTCAACCATCGTCAGTTGCGACGCCAGGGATTTTAGCTGCGACTGATACTCCAGCATTTTTTGCTTTGCTTTCTCACGCTCTGTCATGTCGGTTACCGCTATTCGAAGGTCGCAAAAGCTGCCTTCCGGGTCCTGGCAGGATATGCTTAGAAGTTCTACATAGAATTCACTGCCATCCTTCCTTCTTAGTCTCAACTCACAGGTTTGTTTCTTCTTTGTACGAAGAGCTTCTTTATAGTGTAAATAGAACACATCCTGGGAATCCCGGGTGATAAAATGAGAAAATTTTCTTTTTATCAGAGAGCGCCTATCGACACCCAGCAGCTCAGCGCCTGTAAGATTAACCTCCTGGATCAATCCCTTTTCATCAAGGGTAAAATAGCCGACAGGCGCAAGGTCGAACAGGCTGAAATACTTACTACGTGATTCCTCCAGTTCCAGTTGCACCCTGCGAAGCTCTTCATTCTGCATTTCCAGCTCGATTTGATGAACCTGCAGTTCTTGTATCAGTTGAGCGCTATTCATGGACGGCCGGCTTTGCAGTTTCACAATTTGCTGCTTAACCTTCTTCTCCGCCCGCTTTCGCAGTTCGCTGACTTGTCGTGAACGGCCTGTATCGCGCTCCATCGCATAATCCTTTCGGACTGTTCTCTTATCCGTCTTTTTACTTGCCCTCCTGACGGGCTCCGGTCAACTTCCTTAAAGTCTTTATTTCGCTGATATCTCGCTCAGTTGTGGCAACGGCGAGAACATTGCCACCATTGTCGATAAGTTTGGTGACCGTCAGCCAAACATCAAGGATGCGTCCATCTTTTGTTACACGCTTTGTTTCAATAGATTCTACAGGGTTACCTTTTTTGATTTGTTTGATCAAATCGAGTTCCTCACCCTTCCTGTCATTGGGAACGATATCGGCGATGTTCATCTGTAGCGCCTCTGCCTCGGTATAACCATACATTTTTGTTGCACCTTTGTTCCAGGCGGTAATTTCGCCATTCAATTCATGGACCGTGATAGCATCGTTGGAGTCGGCAACTACGGCAACCAGACGCCTCATCAGTTGCTCCCTCTCTTTCAGTTGGTCTATACTCATAAAAGTAAGAACAAGCCCATCAATCACATTCTCTGTCGTTCGATAGGGCAAAACACGCATTGAAAACCACTTACCGTCTTCGGTCTGTATCTCAGTTTCTTTAATCCGTAAAGTATCGAGCACGCGTTGAGCATCGCCGGAGAGATTCGGATAGGTCATTTTTGACGTAATATCACTGATAGGACGGCCGACATCTCCTCCTATTAAGTTGAATATTTTCGTCATAGCCGGTGTGAATCTTCTGATACGCAGGTCTACATCCAGAAAAAGAACGCCAATTTCAGTGTTGCCAAGAAGATTATTGAGGTCGTTGTGTGCCTTTGATAATTCATCTACCTTGTCCCGAAGCTCTGCGTTGACTGTTTCCAGCTCCTCATTCGTAGATTTCTTCGGGGCAATCGTTCTTCGCTGGAAGATTTTCCACTTTGCATCTACCGTCGAAAAACAGTCGCCAAAACCACTTATGGTCTCCGACGAGCCTAAAAACAAATACCCGCCTGGAACCAATACATAATGGAACAACGGCAATACCTTTTTTTGCAGCACAGTGTCCA
>CAYSKI010000041.1:0-33364 GCA_964431695.1 uncultured Pirellulales bacterium
GTTTTGCTGTGCATGTTCGACAGCAGGGCTTCGCTTCCCAACGAGGTCAAGGCCGACATCGAACAGTTTCTCAATAACGCACGGGGGACCAACAGCGCCTGGGCCGAGGCTCAGATGATACCTGTTTTTATCCGGAGAAATATCAAGCTCGCCGAGGCGCCCAGTTACGGCAAAACAATCTTCGAATACGAACCGAATTGCAACGGTGCCGAGGACTATAAAAAAGTCGCCGAATACCTGCACGCCCAATACCAGGAGGCTTACGCCTCGGAGCATGCGGAATCCGTCCCGCAGATCGAGCTTGCATCGCAAGACACAGCAGACGGCTCTTTGGAAAATGCCCCCACCGAGCAGGTTCAGGAGCAATCCGATTCACAGGAATCCCAGTCGGCGGAACCTGCTTACATTGATATAAATCAGGTTGAGTCTTCTGACGATACTGAACAGCCGCGTGAAGAACCGCCGATTGAAATCAAAGAAATCCAGCCGACAGAATCTCAAGCACCGGCGGAATTCACGGAAACTACAACCGATCCAAACCAGCCCAATTCCGACCAGCAGCAATATTAAAATCGTTTAATCTCATATCCGGGGGCGATTTAGGCCACTTGAATAACATGTGTTCGAGTGTATTGAATTGGGTTCGTTTTCTTGTCCCGGCGTAGTCTCATACGATGCCGGATTTGCCATATTTAGTTGTAATGAAAGAGCTTATGCCGATTTAAGTCCAACCTAAATTGGCTTTGTTTTTTCAACTTCCTTTCCTTGGGTCTTGTATCTGTTGTCTTGTGTCTTTTTAAAATTGGGTTCGTTTTGCATTTTTTTACCACGGCCCGTTCGACTCCGCTCAGGGCAAGTTTGTTCCCCCATAAATAACTTAAAACTCAAAATTCAAAACTAAGAACTATATTATAGAATTTCCGCCTTAATACAACCAAAATCCCCGATTTTCGGCGAAAATGTCCATGACTCGCCACTCATATTGAAAAATTTACCGAATACCTCAAATCCCCCCTGGGTATGATATCCCCCTATTTTATTGGCCAGCCGCCGTGTGTGCTTATTATTTCGTCAATCTGTTTCATCAATCGTATTGTTTCTTCCAATGCGACAGTTATCTTCTCGTAATGTCGAATATCATCAGCAGACAAGTTCCTTTGCCTTCTGTCCTTTAGCCATTTTTCACAGACTTGGTAGCCGCCGATATAAAAATCCCAAATATCTGGAGCGATCCCTTCAAAGTACTGGCCCTTATTTATATAAACCTTGCCATTTTGAGGTTTGTCTGCATAGGCGATATATTTAGGATAGCCTTTTTCAACTATATTAGAGCCTTCTATATCAAAGGCTGGTAATAGTTTGTCATCTTCCAGAATTTCAGATTCCATTAAATGTAATTTTGTAAGTTCAGAACCGACTTTACACAACTTCTTGAAGAGTTCCTTATTTGAAGGTATTGGAATTCGAGGAAAGTCAATTTTCAAAAATTGTGAATATTTTTCCCGATACTCAGACGAATAGAAAATACTGTAGATATAATTTAACACATCCTCTGGTCCGAATGTGCTATGCATATTCCCGTGACCAGTACTTATAAATTCGAATTTTGTTTTATGACATAAAGATGTAACAAATTGTTTACTTAAATTTGGTACCCTATTAATTTTGTCGAATTCCCATTCGCTCTGATCAAATAATTCATCTTTTTTTCCATCCTTATACAAGTATAAAGGGAAAACTGAAGATCCATCTTTTACTTCTACAAATAAGGCTGGTGTCGGAGTATTTGACACTACAGCATGGCGCCACGTGCTAACCTTAGTCTGTCGCACTAAATTAAGGCATATATTTTCTCGACCAACAACGTGATCGATAAGCTCTCTCCTGGGATAGTCCATCGTTACATCGCTATAATAACAATGCCTTCTATCAAATGGCCTATACCAAATACTTAGAATTCTGTCTCTCCACGCGTTGTCTTTCAATAATTTTTGACGAGCAGCATTTAATTTCCAATCCCTATTATCTTTAAGATTATATTTCACGCACAGCTCCTCATCTTCTATTTTAATATCACGCATATCACGTATACGATTGTTGATATCATCACTACTAAAGCCAATTGCGAAGTGGTCTCTATGGCTCTGAAATCCTAAAACATTAGTATGCATTACATTGCATATGCTTTCATATTTATTGTACTCCTTTTCTAGCGTGGTATTAGTTGTCTTGAATAAGTAGTGTGGTGTAACTGGAGCGATTTCTTTCCAACTAGTTTTTCTAATATCATTTGCTAAAAGCCAATCATATTTTATTTTTCTTTGGCCGAACAAATCTGAATGATAAACTATTGCTGGTTTACTATCATAAGAAGTTTTAACAAATATGGAAATTGCTACTCCCTGTTGGATATCGAAAACGTTCACATCCCTTGAGCCATCAGGACATGTCTCTTTTTTCTTTTGATTGCCATGTAAGTCAAGGACATATATTTCATCGAAAGTCTTCATAAGAGACTGGCGCATACCTCGAAAAGTCGGATTGTCGAGATAACTGTGATTTGTTATTAGAGCAAGGATGCCAATGCCAGTCTTTTCAATACGATGCTGACCAAAACGGATAAACTTTACATAATCGTCTTGTAGCCATTTTGGATTTTTTTCTCCGAGGGGCTTACCATCTACTTGATAATAATCTTTAAGCAACCTTCCTATGAAGTTTGGAATCTTTTTTCCTTTTTCATCAATCATCCAACTTTTATTTTCAGAGTGACCAGCATAAGGTGGATTACCACTAACAACCATTATAGGCAAAATTCTTTTTATTTCGTTAGCTTCTCTTGCTTCTTCAGCTATCCATTGGGCAAAGAGTGATTTTGCTTTTTCTTCTGCTTCTTCGAGAGTATTCGTCAGATAGACGCCGAGGCGGTCGTCAGAATCGAATTCATAACCTGTTTCAGCAAGTTCAAGACCAAGCTTCATGTGACAGATAGTATAAGGAGCCATCATAAGCTCGAAACCAAAGATACGTGGTAGGAGGTGGTCTTTGACGTATGATGACCAAGTTCCTTTCTGGCGTTTGAATTTACCTTGTATCTGATTGATGACCTCAAAGAGAAACGTTCCGGTACCAACAGCAGGATCGAGAATTAGAAGTTTATGCTGTTTTGTGTTTTTGATTCTTGAATCATCTGCAAGGCCTCGTTTTAGGCCAAATTTTTCTTTAAGGAGTATATCGACACTGCGGACAATATAAGAGACAACTTCATCGGGGGTATAATAAACTCCGCGTGTTTTCTTTAACTTTTTATCATATTCAGAAAGAAAGGTTTCGTAGAAGTGGACGACCGGATCTTTTCGTCCCGTATGACGGGCGAAATCTTTAAGAATCGTACCCATATCACAGTGGCGCAGAAGTTCAACAAGGTCATCCACAAGCCAGGCGATTCTGTCATCAAGATCAGGACCTGCAATGTGATTAAAAGTTTTACGTAAGAAAGGATTTGTTTTAGGAAGAAGATATGCTGCAGAATCACGGGAAAACTTCTTACTTTTTTCATCTATACCGTGAAAAACAGCGTGAGGATCTTTGCCGTAAAGAATAATATCATCAATGTGGCAACGCGCACTAAAAAGGCCGTAACAGATAGTCTGAGCGTACATATCGGCGAATTGCTCTTCAGTTAAATCATGCAGCAGGACTTCCTTAAATGCCTCGAACTGTGAATGTAAAGTACCTGTTTGCTGTTCGGCGGAAAAAGTATTTTGTATGATTTCTCGCAATAATTTTGCGATGCCTGCCATTTTTATTGAAAGGTTTTTTGCAGTAGTTATTCTTTGTGGCTCGTGGTCGAGAAAAAGCCTTATAAGTAATGAGACTTTTTCAATTCTTTCTGGTGTGGTTGTGAATTTTCCTCCTGATTCTTCGGCGAGTTTAAAAGATAGGTTTTTCTCGCCATTTAGATATAGATGAAAATCAATATAATCTGTAAGAATGAAATTATCGAAACTTTTAAGATAGCGGTCTTTAATCTGTTCGCTTTTGGCTTCTTTTGCCAAATCCTTTCCAATATCCTTACACTCAATATAACCAATAGTCTGGTCAATTTTTCTTTTTCTGATAGAAACTGAGAAATCCGGAGCGCCACAGTCTATTTTCTTAGGCTCATTAGTTGCAGTTATATTTTGTTTAATTCCCTCTATTAAAACCTTTAAAGTTGGCCGATGTGTATGTTCAGTTGAATCTCCTCTAAGATAGGCTTTATTTATCTCACTTATATAATTTTTGAAAAGCTCGCTTTGCATATTATAGTTTTAATTTTACCGCCGTTTCATTATTCCTAAAATCTCAATTTGACGCGTTTTTCAGAAAAAGTTAAAATACAACCGCTCATAACGAAAATCAAGTGTTTTAAAAGACAAAATAATCCCGTTAAATCTCGTTAGTCCGGCAGATTCTTCACCGGCGGAATCAGCGATGTTAAAATCTACAATCAAGCCGTAACGCCATAAACTAACTACCGATTCAGGAGTCCGCGGACTTTCATCCACTCGGCGCAGCGTTCGGGCCATGTTGAGATGACTCCGAACTTTTTCTCGATGGCTGTGCCGTGTGAGCCGTTTTGGTAGATGTGCATTTCCGCCGGGACACCGGCTTTGCGGAGAGCGAGATAGAAAAATATGCTGTTTTCCGCCGGTACCGTTGTGTCCTGATTGGAATGAACTAAAAACGTAGGTGGCGTTTTGTCTGTCACCTGCTTTTCGTTGGAAAGATTCTCGACGAGTTTTTGGTCGGGATTTTGCCCTAATAAATTTCGCTTGGAGCCGCCGTGGGTGTAAGTATCGTCCAGGGTAATCACCGGGTAAAGGAGTATCATAAAATCGGGCCGGCAGCTCACCTTATCAATCGAGTCTTTCGGATCGTAGTAATTATTTTGAAAATGGGTGCCAGCACTCGAGGCCAGATGTCCCCCGGCGGAAAATCCCATAATCCCGATTCGCTGTGGATTGAGGCCCCATTCTTCAGCGCGGCTCCTGACGACTCTGACAGCCCTCTGGGCGTCCTGCAGCGGAGCCGGATGGCCGTAACCTACGCCGCCGTGGCGATACTTCAAAATAAAACCGGCCACGCCGATCGAGTTGAGCCAATCGGCGATTTGTTGTCCCTCGCGATCCATCGACAGGTGCCCATATCCGCCGCCGGGACAAATCACTATCGCCGTACCGGTGGCGGTCTCTTTGACCGGCAGGCAAATCGTCAGTGTGGGTTTGTCACCGTCTTTGTTGCCTTTGGCGCCTGGAGCGCCGTTTGGCCAGAGCAGCTCGGTGGATTGTTTGGTTTTTTGGGTCGCTGAAATCGTACAGGTTAACGCCGCTGTGACCAGGAAACTGGTAAGTAAAATTCTTGGGTATTTATTCATCTTTGAAGCTCCTGTAAAAATTAATCAAGATGAGTTGGATTCTGGAGAAGGTCCTTTATGAAATGCAGGAAACGTGCCGCATAGACCTCGGTGATTTCCTTGGTGTCGACCGATAGTGCCAGGCTGGTCATTTTGCGAACCGACGGACTGCCGTCCACGGGGACAACCGTTCTTATGATATTTCCCACAGCTAAGATGGTGTTGGCCGGCGGCGGCACAATACCGAAAAAGGAATCGATACCGTACACGCCGAGGTTGCTCAGCGCAACTGTTTCGCCTTCGATATCTTCGAGGCTCAGTTGGTTGTCACGCGCCTTGTCGGTAAGCAGTTTTTCCTCCAGTGCTATTTCGGGCAGAGTTTTTTTTCCGGCGTCCTTAATAACAGGCACAACAAGGCCCTGCGGGGCATTGACGGCGAAACCGACGTTGACATGGTCGGCAATTTCGATATTTTCGCCGCTCAGCCTGCCCGCCATAAGGGGATATTCCTGAACCGCCACGGCAAGAGCGTGAATGTAAAATGTATTTGTGGTAATCTTGATGCCCAGCGATTTTCTGAGTCTGGGGCGAATGGCCATCAGCTCGGTGACATCGGCTTTCGTCTCCATATAGCAGCATGGCTTGCTCAGCTTGGATTTTAACATTCTCCGGCCGATGAGCTTTTGGATTCTGGTCAGCGGTACATACATTCTATTTCTTATATCAGGTAATAAAATATTCAGGACATTTAATTGAACTGAACTAACCACGGGTATTTTAACATAACTTTTTTAGTGTGCAAGCACGGAAAGTCTTTTGATTTCGGAAGAGTCCACATCTTCGAAACGGTATGTCCCGCCTAAGTCTTGACGAGTGCTGTGCTCTGATGTAATATACCAGCGGAATGTTCGCTTTTTGTATATACGGGCAAATAAAATCTGCATGTGTTCGAGAAAGAGGTTTGTTAATAAAAGTAGTTCGGGAAAAAATGTATAGATTTTCACAAATTTTTCTGCTGTTTTTTTTGCTATTATCTGCATCCTGTACACGGTCTCCCCGTCCGGCCGGTAATAATGAAACCGACTATACTGTCGGGGAAGTTCTTTTCTCAGATGATTTCTCGGGCGATTTGTCGAACTGGCTCGCCGAAGGCCGGCAGCCCGAAATTATCGGTGGGCGGATGAATCTGGACACGCCTGTTGGCACGACTCTCTGGTTAAAACCGTGGCTTCAGGGCAATGTCATGATCGAGTACGATGTCACTGTCGTCGATAATGGCGGGCCGAACGACAGGGTCAGCGACTTGAACTGTTTCTGGATGGTCACCGATCCATGTCACCCGGAGAATCTTTTCGCCGCAAGCGAGCAGCGCGCCGGTGTTTTCGAGCGATACCATAATCTGAATCTGTATTATGTCGGTTACGGCGGAAATACGAACACAACGACGCGATTTCGCCGGTATAACAACGGCAACCGTGAACTGCTCGGCGAATATGCCGATGGCCCGCATCTGATTACGCCAAACTATAAATATCATATTCAATTGATACGCTGCGGGAATATCGTGGAATATTGGCGTGACGGCGAGCGCCTTTTCCGCTACGAAGACCCCCGGCCCTATAACAGGGGTCATTTCGGATTAAGGACTGTCCAGAACCACCTTATGATGGAAAATTTCCGTGTCGTACATTTACATCCGGCACAGAAAAAGTAATCCAACAAAGACATATCCATCCTATAAAGATTTAACAGGCAGGTGCTTGCGGATTTTATCGAGTCTGTGGTATTAGGGGCTTCAAGCTGGCATTCTGGTATAAATTTTCGGCTTTTTTACTTAATCCGGGAGGGATTTATTCCGATAGAATCGTTGAGTACGTAATAATGGAATATATTCGGCTGTTAGGAAGGTCCGTGAATATGGGAATTCAAGACCAGTTGGAAAACGTTATTTACACTGAATTGCCCTCTGAGGGAATACAGATGGGCGACGAGCTTAAAGCTCTGAACGACATTGTCACTGAAAAGAACGATTGTGATGTAATTGTAGATTTTTCCAAAGTCGAGATAATAAATTCGTCGAACATCAGCAACCTGCTGATACTACGCAGTCTCCTTCAGGATAAAGGTCGCCGGTTGATTCTCTGTGGTATGAGTACGGTTACCAAGTGTATTTTTGTTGTTGCCGGACTTGCCGATGTTTTTGTTTTTATCGATGATAAGTGTGCCGCCCTGGAAGCCGTTAAAGATTCCGATTAATCCCCTCTTTTAATTTCCCACCGATTTTTTAACCTCAGGATTTGTAACGCTGCTAATCCGAATAATGTGAGTGAGGAAAGTTCCGGAACTGTTTCGGTATTCTGGTTGTATCCGTTTCCGGGATAAGTCCGTCCGGGCATTTTACGTAAATCCGCAAGAGAATGTCCCCGTCCGGTCTCTCCGTCCAGTGCTTCTAAAGCAGTTACATCGCCGGATTGAGCATTATCTATATATGTTGCGGAGTTTCCTGAAATATAGATAATCTCTCTGTCCGAATCCCCGAGACAGGAATAATATCGAAAACCGTGCCAGAGCGGATAGCACACCGATCCCAACAAATAACAGCCGCCTGTTATTCTGTATAAGGTGTCATCGAGAAAAGCGTATTGATTCTCCAGGGCGTAATATATCCATTCGATGTTGTCACCTTCGTTGAAACTGCCGTACACCCGTGCCGTACAAGTCAGACCGACCAAGTTATATCCGTACAGGTCCCAACCCGCCCTGCTGCTTTCTATGCCGTACCGGGTGCAGTTAAGATTGTTCTCACGGATGGGGACGGCTCTGACTTTCTCTGCCGGTAAAATCAAAAATAAACCGACAAAAAATAGAATACAGGGTTTTTTGAATGAAACTGCTGCGGCGAACCGTATTGACCGGCAGAATTCTTTGAAGAGATGATTGCGAAACAAAAAAACTGCGAACAGACCTGGTGCCACAGGGATAAGATTTCTCTCGCCAAGCCTGTTTCGCAGCCAGTTTCCAGACGATTTCCAATACTTTCGCCTTCCCGTTCCGTGGGAACCGGCATCCTTAATCGATCCCTCCATGGATGCTTTCCTTAATATTACTTCCTGTAGTCCTTATGTAGGCATTAGTAAGTGCCAAATCCGTTATAATTACTATTATCGGACTATTGATTCGTAAATCAATCTCTTTTTTCCAAATTTTTTTCCTCCGGATTTTTTCATTGCGGACTGTGATTTGATTTAGGACAAAAAATTGCGTTTCGGCACGAACGCGGTATAATGGGAAAGAACAGGTTCCTCGAAGGGGAAATCTATCTTTTGGCCGGTGAATTTGCCGGACAGCTAATACTTTGGATGGAAAGGAAGCATTATGAAACTCACAAAGTTTGTATTATGCGCGGTTGTGCTCGGTTTTGTCGGTTTGTCTCGTGCAGATTACGGTGAAAAGCAATTCTGGTTCTGGGCCAAGACTCCGCCGATGGGCTGGAATAGCTGGGACTGCTACGGCCCTACCGTTACCGAGCAGGAAGTCAAAGCCAATGCCGATTATATGGCCGAACATCTCAAGCAATACGGCTGGGAGTATGTAGTCGTCGATATCCGCTGGTTCGTTGAAAACACGAAGGCCCACGGCTACAACCAGCGGAACCCTAAATACGTAATGGACGAATTCGGGCGTTTTATGCCGGCCGAGAATAGGTTTCCATCGGCTGCCGAAGAAAAAGGATTCAGACCCTTAGCCGACTACATCCATGAAAAAGGTTTGAAATTCGGTATTCATATCATGCGGGGCATTCCGGTTCTGGCCGTCAAAACCAATACGCGCATTTACGGCAGTAGTGCCCGCGCCGCCGATATTTACAGCCCGCGTATGCAGTGCCGGTGGCTCAGGGACATGTACACCATCGATGCCAAAAAAGAAGGCGCCCAGGCATACTATGACTCGATATTCCAGCTTTACGCCTCGTGGAATGTTGACTATGTCAAGGTCGATGACCTCTCGAGTCCGTATCACCGGGAGGAGATCGAGCTAATTCGCAAAGCCATCGATAAATGCGGCCGACCCATCGTCCTGAGCACCTCGCCGGGGGCCACTCCGTTGAATGCGGCCGACCATGTCGCGCAGAATGCGAATCTCTGGCGGATTTCTAATGATTTCTGGGACAGATGGCAAGATATCGTCGAGATGTTCGAGAGGTGCAAGAACTGGGTGCCCTACGTCGGACCCGGTCACTGGCCGGATGCGGATATGCTGCCTTTGGGAAGAATCAGTATTCGCGGCGAAAGGGGTAACGACCGCAGAACGCGCCTGACTCCGGACGAGCAATATACGCTAATGTCACTGTGGTCCATTTTCCGCTCGCCTTTGATGTTCGGTGGAGATTTGCCCAGCAATGACGATTTTACGCTGTCACTAATCACC
Organism: uncultured Pirellulales bacterium; assembly: GCA_964431695.1. GTDB lineage: Bacteria > Planctomycetota > Phycisphaerae > Sedimentisphaerales > Anaerobacaceae > JAFGPS01. Next base: position 9,827 of record CAYSKI010000041.1, read on the forward strand.
AACGAAGAGGTCCTGGCCGTAAATCAGAAAAGCATGAATAACAAAGAGCTGTTTAACCGGCAGGGACATATCGCATGGGTAGCCGATGTGCCCAATACCGGTGAAAAATATCTCGCACTGTTCAATACGCACGATCCCGGCACCGGCACGGCGAAGACCGAGCCGATTAAGGTGACATTCAAGGAAATCGGTCTGTCCGGACAATGCTCCGTAAGGGACCTGTGGGCCAAAAGGGACCTCGGTGTTTTTACGGATGAATTCACCGCTCAGATCCCCTTCCACGGTGCTGGTTTGTACAGGATAAGATAGCTGTAGTTTATTCGATTAATCGCAGCCGTTTAATGAATGAAATAAGGGAAGTTATCTTTACTTAGCATTCTTTTTATGGTATGATTGTTGTATGGCAAAAATTGTTTTTCCAAAAGTGCAAAGGACGGCCTTTTCGGCAGGCTCGGCCTTCGGCAAATCGGATGAGAAATCCTACTGGCTGTCCAAAACGCCCGCCGAACGCTTGCAGGCCGTCGAATTGATGCGGCAAATTATCTATGGCTACGATCCATCTACCACAAGACTTCAAAGAGTTCTTGAGATTGCTCAACGCTCGTAAAGTCGAGTACCTCCTAATCGGCGGATATGCGGTCGGTTACTTCGGTTATCCGAGAGCCACCGCAGATATGGACATTTGGATAGCAATGAATCCCGCCAATGCAGAAAAGATTGTCACGGTACTGAAAGAATTTGGTTTTGACCTTCCTGATTTATCCACTGAATTGTTTTTGAAGGAATGGCAAATAATCCGTCTCGGTGTGCCGCCTGTCAGAATAGAAATCTCAACGTCCATTTCCGGTGTTGATTTTAGCGAGTGCTACGTCGAAAAAGTTGTTACTGAACTGGATGGTGTGCAAGCGAATTTGATCAGCCTGGACCATCTGAAAATTAATAAAAAGGCCTCCGGCAGACACCACGATCTTGCTGATCTCGATAACCTGCCATAGACTATAAAGCATCATTTAATTACAGGCAAACGGTTAGCAGCCACTGTGCGAGTGTAGTGGACGAAATATCATCTGTCGTCAATCGTTGCTAAGGGGGCTGGTGGTTATGAATCTTCGGTTTCACCGCCGGTGACTTCCAGGAATTGCGTTTCCAGAGAGCGGCCTTCGGCCAATTTACGGGGTGCGATGTCCATATCCAGAACGCATCGCAGGATAGCGGTGATAACAGTGTCCTGATTGATTTTATCTTCGGAGAGATTTAGTGTAATCAGATATTCCGCCGAACCTTTGGCCGAACTTTTGCCGGTTTGCGGGAGCATTTTTATGCTGCGAACGCCCCGGATTGAATTGAGTTTTTCAAGCTCATTATTTTGCAGAGTTCGTGACAGGCAGAGGTTATATTCCCTGTCCGCTCGCGTTATCTCATCTACTGAGCCGGTCAACACAAGATTGCCGTGATTCAAAATCGCCACGTGGTCGCACAGCTCCTGTACCTCACCTAAGTTGTGGGAGCTGACGACGATTGTTGCTCGCTGCTGTAACTGTTTGATCAAATCCCGAATCTGCCTGGCGTTTGCCGGGTCGAGTCCCGATGTCGGCTCGTCGAGAAGAATTACTTCCGGATGGCCGAGAAACGCCTGGGCGATTCCCAGCCGTTTGATCATGCCGTGTGACAGGCTGCCCACCCGCCTTTTGGCTACCGATTTGAGTCCTACCAGCTCGAAGCTTTGTATGACTTCATCCCGCGCCTGCTGTGTCGTGCGGCCGGCCAGGAGCCGGAAAAAAACGAGTTGATCCAGAATGGGTACGTTGCGCTGGAACTGCGCATCCTGCGGCAGAATGCTAAGGCGTCCCTGCAGGCGGGAAATGTACTGCGTATCGATATCGAGGACCTCGACCGTTCCGGCATCGGCCTTAAGGAAATCGGCGACGATGGAAAACAGCGTGGTCTTGCCGGCGCCGTTCGGTCCGAGCAGGCCGAAAATGGAATTGACCGGCACATCGAAGGTGACATTATTGAGGGCCTGGATGCGCCCGAATCTTTTCGATAATCCTTTTATGGAAACTACATGGTTCATTTTCAAGCCTATGTATCACGTTTCTCGAAACGGTAATATCCCGCCATCAGGAAAACAGCCGCATAAACCAGGCACGCCACGGCCGCACTAAGCCAGTGCATCGGTGACGGATGGAGTAGGTGAGATTGCCAGCCCCACGGCAGGGCATACAAAAGATATTTGGCCGGTTTCCATGCAATACTGCCCGCGAGAGCCAGGATCAGTGTTCCGGCGATTATCACCTTGGCCAGGACCAGTGAAAGAAAAGGCGAATCCACGGTTGCGGAAATCATCGAACAGACGGCGATATACGGCACCATGAGAACCGAAAGCGCCAGAAATCCCCACGCCGCCCAGCCAATTAGCGCCATTGCCGGATAGATTCTGGTCTTGGCCCCGAGATAAAGAGTAATCGTGGCGACAATTATCGCCATAACCACGGTGGAAAATAAGACGGTCCCGATGAAACGGCCGAAATAGATATTGCTTCGTTCGGTTCGCAACAGAAGATAGCGCAGGCCGTGACTCTGGATGTCACCGCTGACCTGGTTGTATGCCAGAAAGGAAATGACGAAAGGCATGCCGAACAGCAGCACTAAAAAAATCGCCGATAACAGAGCCGGTTTTTCCTCGAGCAAAAACTTCGTCCACGGATCGAAATCGGAATCGTTTAGTTCCTCTCCGGGCGCTGGGGTACCATTCGGATTGTTTATATAGGCTCTTTGCTGTGCGGCGTTTTGCTCGATGATTTCCTTGAAGGTTTTTTGTCCCAGTATCCACTGGGTGATTGGCTGGCCGATATTGATAATTGTGGTCCTGACGATTTGGGGATCGGTGTGGCCCATTTCACGCTCCTGCTGGATTATCAACTGCTCGACGGGCATGATAAGAATATGGGCCACGCTCAGACCGAAGACCAGCGCGACCAGCAGATAGACCAGCCCGGCACCGCTGCGGATCGCATATTTGCTCCAGTACAGGCTGATAAGATGCATATGTTCGAACGTGAGCGTTTTCAGGTTCATATTACATTGTGTCCCCGATAAGCCGGCTTTAGTTTGTCAGGTCGTCCTTAAAGGTAGTATTCAAGAGGATAAGCGTCAGCGCCGGATATATCAGACCGACAATTGACATTATATTGAAACCTCCTCCCAGCTCTGGGGCGAACATCAGCCCGGAGACTATACTGCTGACTACGGAAAAGATGCCGTAAGCATTACCAAGCATCCAGCCCATAACCTTTTTCTGCTTGATATAGCCGATTCCCGACAGGAGTAAAAGCACATTGGATATGATTGAAAGGACAAAGACAAAGATGAACAGAGGAAGCCCCATTTCCTGAAAAACTTCAATCTGAGTTCTTTGAGCTTCTTCCATCTGGTCGGTGGGTATCATTCCTATCAACGCAAAAGAAGCGGCAAAGAATAACAGCCCTATGGAACCAAAACCGAAAAATACAAAATTAATCACTGCAAGGGCCGTCAAGCCGCCCGGGCGCTTTTCCTGATTCATCAGTTCTTCCTTTCCTGTAATTGCTCGACTGTTTCAATATTTTCGTATCGATTCGTTGTCCCATCCCTCGGAAAGATTCACTACAGGTTCAATTTCGGTGATTTATATAGTATTTACTCTCTGTTGTCAAAGATGAATTTTGGCAGGCGTTTTTTTCTTGTGAACGGCGTTTCGCTGTTGTAGATTGCGCAGCAAAGGCGGCTACAGGAATGAATTTTGGAGTAACACAGAAAAAGCAGCAGGAGCTTGAGGCCAGAATGGCCCGGCTGGGACTGCGCGAGCAGGACACTCAGGAAAGATATGTTCGTTCGTCCGGGCCGGGTGGGCAGAAAGTTAATAAAACGGCCAGTTGTGTTTATCTGAAACATTTGCCGAGCGGCCTCGAAGTCAAGATGCAGCGGCAGCGCTCGCAGGGACTGAATCGCTACTACGCCCGGAAGCGGTTGTGCGAGCTGCTCGAGCATGAGCAGTTGGCCGGCAAAAGTCCGGCGGCGTTAAAGGCGGACAAGATTCGAAAACAAAAACAGCGCCGCCGCAGGCGCAGCAGACAACGTGGTTGAATGTTGATTACTCAGAAGCCACAGGACCTGCAGTATTGCAAAACAGGAGTAATATCGTCATTTTTGACATTAGTACGGCAGTGAAAGGGAATGGTATATGAATGATGAGCCGAACATACAGGAGCCGCCGAATCAGAAGAAGTCCGACGATGAGAAGCTTGCAGAGATTTTCCACGCCCGTGCTCGCGAATCCTCGCAACAACTACACAAGCTTCTTCTGTCATTCTCTACGGGTCTGCTGGCTGTGTATTTCATCGCATTAACGGCGACTGAAGATGCGGCAAAACCCGGGATACAAACCATCTCGGCTATAGTGGGACTATCCGCCACCGGTATTGCTGTTTTCGCCGGTCTTGTTGGCCTGTACGCTGATATGAAACGCAGTTATTTTCGTGCATCAGCCTTGCAGGCAGAGGACAAGCAGCGCCGTGACAAGCTTTTCCGGACTCGCGACCGTTGGCTTTTTCGTCAGCGTCTGAGTATTATGTCACTGAATGTCTTTTTCCTGCTTGGGGTAACTTCATCGATTATTTACATAGTTTGCAGAATTCTTAATCGTTGAATCGGCGACTTACGCTGCGTTCCGGCAAGCCAAAGCACGTACTTATTTATTGTTTATTACCGGGGAATGTTCGCGGCGGCTGGAATTAATTATAGCTGCCAGCTTTTTGGGGTTGTCGCTTTTGGCCGGACCAGGTATTGGTGGAACGGCAAAGGCAGAGCTTCGGCCAGCCCTTGGCGCGGTCGTTAAGGTGGCTATTGATGAAGGCCTCGGTTTCGTTCTTGGCCTTGCAAGATGTTCTGATTATATCCTGTGAATCCATCGTGGGATCCTTTGCCGTTAAAGTTCATTTATACCTGTTCTTTTATATATAGACGCTCGTGACGGTAATTTGTCTTGAAGATTTTGAAAAATTTCCCAAAAACTTGCGATTTCAGAAAGAAAACAAGCAAAAATGTTTATTTTTATGTCAGCTTTTTTCGGCAGATAATATTTAATATAGAGATGTTGGACATTTGAAAAGATTCCGTTTTGCTACTTCTAAAGGGTTGAGAAAATGAAATTAATTACATGCTTAATCATATTTATCGCGACGATTGGTCAGACTGTTGATGAACAAAGGTCCGGTACGGTTTTGGGGAATCCTCGAACGGAACAGACAAAACGTGACCGTTTTGTTCCCGGCGAACTCTGGCCGGATACGGACGGTAATCCCATCCAGGCACATGGCGGAGGCATTCTTATCCGCGGTGATACGTTCTATTGGTACGGCGAAGACCGGACGCCTGGAGCAGGAACCGGCGTCTCATGCTATAGCTCGAAAGATTTGTACAACTGGAAGCACGAGGCTGTTGCGCTGCCGCACAGCGCCTTGCCCTCGGATATCCGTGGCGGGACTTTCATTGAAAGGCCGAAGGTCATCTACAATCCACGCTCCGGCAGGTATGTGATGTGGATGCACCTCGAACAAATTGGCTATCGTTTCGCCAGGGCGGGAATCGCCGTCGGCGATAAGCCGGAAGGGCCGTTTACCTTCCTTAATTACATGAGGCCGGTCCAAGACGATATCGGATATAAGGTTGCCGACTTTTGCAGGCAGAAAGAATTCGGCGGCACTTATCGCGACATGAACCTCTTCGTCGATGACGACGGCCGCGCCTATACTTTTTACGCCTCCGAGGATAACGCAACGATGTACATAGTCAGGCTCAACGACGAATTCACCGCCCCCGAAACTCCGATGATCGAAAACAAGACGTGGGCCAGGGTGCTTGTGGGTAAGTCTCGCGAGGCGCCGGCGCCATTCAAGTTTAAGAATCGCTACTATCTTATCACATCAGGCTGTACAGGCTGGCGGCCCAACGCCGCGGATTACGCAGTGGCCGACAATATCCTCGGCCCCTGGGAATCCAAAGGCAATCCCTGTATCGGCGAAGATGCGGAATTAACCTTCCACTCGCAGGGTACCTGTGTGCTGCCGGTCCCCGGAAAGGCGGGCTGCTATATCTTCATGGCCGACCGCTGGACGCCGAGTCTTTACGATTCCCGATACATCTGGCTGCCCATGATAATTAATTCCGAAGGCGAATTTACAATCAAGTGGCTGGATAGTTGGGACTTAAGCTATTTCAACCGGCGACAATAGACCGAAGTCCGCCGCGCTCTTAGGAAAAATAGGCCTTGAGGACGTATTGCTGAACCATCCTTTGCGTGTTGAAAAACGACCCGTTCAGGGCTATACAATGTGACATGATACAGCGGAATTGCTCAGGCTGATTATAGTAGAGAGGAATAATCGTCTTCTCGAGCTTATCCAGCAGGTCGGCGGCATCCTTCCCGGTGTCACGCTGAGTATCGATATCGTGACTGTCACGCCCGATGGCCCATCCCGTGATGCCTTCGATACATCCTTCGATCCACCAGCCGTCCATGATACTCAGGGACGGCACGCCGTTCATCGCGGCTTTCATCCCGCTCGTGCCGGAAGCCTCCATCGGGGGCATCGGCGTATTCACCCACACATCGACGCCGGAAGTCAGAAGCTTGCCCAATTCGATATCGTAGTTTTCGAGATACGCTATTTTGACGTCTGAATTCAGGGCACGAATTGCCTTGAAGATTCGCTGAATCAGCTCTTGACCCTGCTGGTCTTTCGGGTGGGCCTTGCCGGCGTACACAATCTGGAACGGCCCCGCCTTGGCATAGACGTTTTTAAGCCGCTCGATGTCACTGAGCAGCAGGTCGGCCCGTTTATAAGTCGCCGCCCGCCGGGCGAAACCCAATGTTAAGACGTCTATATCCATCCCTTTGTTCGTTTCGCGATTGACGTAATGAATCAGCCGTCGCTTGGCCTGCTGATGCGCCTCCCATATTTCCTGCCCGGGAATGCTCAGGGCATACCGTAGATTAAAGTTATCCTCCCGCCAGCCGGGGATATGCTTATCGAACAAATCACGGAACGGCGGCGATGTCCAGGTTCTCACGTGCACTCCGTTTGTGATCGAATCGATTCGGTACGGGGCGTACATGTGGCTGGACACTTCACCGTGCTTTTTGGCCACACCGTTGACATAGTGACTCAGCGTTAAGGCAAGGTAGGTCATATTCAAAGTCCCGTCGTGGGTGATTAAATCACTTACCTGGAGGCAGGGATGGTTATTCAATGCCTTTTTAACATTCTCCATGGAAAATTTGTCCTGCCCTGCGGGGACCGGCGTATGCGTCGTGAAGACGCACTTGCTGCGCATCGCCTCGATGTCCTCGTCCGAAATGGAATCTCTTCCCGCCGCCTCGCACTGTTCCTTCAAAAGCTCGAGCGTTAGAAAAGCGGCATGGCCTTCGTTCATGTGAAAACGCTCGATTTTGTCGTGCCCGAGCGCCCGAAGCATCCGCACGCCCCCGATGCCCAGAATAATTTCCTGGCAGAGCCGGTAATACGTATCGCCGCCGTAGAGATGGTCCGTCAAGGCACGGTCCCATTCACTGTTTTCCGGTATGTCCGTATCCAGAAAATAGACCGGCACGCCTTTTTTATTCAGAGGATTTATATCATACTGCCAGGCCACCAATCTGACCTGCCTGTCTTCGATATTGACGGTGACAATCGGTTCCAGCGGCTTAAGAAAATCCTCGATAACCCACTGCACCGGCTCTTGGGTCTGAACGCCGTTTTCATCCAGTCTCTGATAGAAATATCCGTGACGGTGTAGTAAAGTCACTCCTGTCATGGGTACGTTTAGTTCGGCCGCCGAGCGGATCGTATCGCCCGCCAGCACTCCCAGCCCGCCACTATAGGTGGGCATATCGGACTCCAGGCCGACTTCCATGGAAAAGTATGCTATCTTTCTCTCGTTGTTCATATTGTGCTGCCTGATTTTCCTTTCCTTTTGGGCATTGTCCTTTGTCCCACAGTCACCTGCGACGAATTTCGCCGCTATTGTTGACCGTTTCACCCAAAAAGTCAATCGCCTTTTATATGTGTGTATTTAGTTCGTGTCTGTATCGGGTTTTTTGCGGATTGAGCAATTTAGTGTGCGGTTTTTATAATAAAGTCTTATAGCTGTCGATAAGAGCCTGCAATTGAATCGTATCCGGCTTGCGTTCATGCAAAGGAGCCTGTTCTTTCCGATAAATCCCAACATTTTCTTCGAAAGATGGTTTCGGCTGGCTTGTGTAAAAGACGCCGAGCGGCAGTCGGTCGGTTTCGGTCGCTTTCTCAAAAGCCTTCTGTCTGTCCGAGGGATCATGGTCTTCGAGATAATACGTATGTTCTTTGAACCACTGGTTTGTGTTCAATTTATTAAATGAGACGCACGGCTGAAAAAGATCCACAAGGGCGTAGCCTTTGAATTCGACGGCTTTTGTCAGTATGTCCGATGTCTGCTCGATGTCACCGGCGAAGGCCCTTGCGACGAAGCCCGCGTCCAGCGCGATTGCCACTGCCAGGGGATTGAACGGTTCGAGGAATACGCCGTTGACCTGTACCGGAGTGACAAATCCCTTTTGACTGGTCGGCGAGGCCTGGCCTTTGGTCAGGCCGTAAACCATATTGTTGTGAACTATGTTCGTGATATCGGGATTTCTGCGTATCGTATGGATGAAATGATTGCCGCCCTCGCCGTACATGTCACCGTCGCCGCTCTCGACTATCACAGTCAGCGCGGGATTTGCGACTTTTATTGCCGTCGCCGCCGGAAGCGCCCGGCCGTGCAATCCGTTGAATACATTCGTCCTGAAATAGTGGGGAATCTTGGCCGCCTGGCCGATCCCCGAGACAAGCACAAGGTCCTTCGGCTCGATTTTCAGCCGAATGAGGGTTTGCTTGAGTGTTTTAAGAATAGGAAAATTGCCGCACCCCGGGCACCAGGCAATGTCAATGTCATTCATGTCAAATGCTTTAATATCCACAGCTTTGTCCTTATATCAATATCTCTTCCAGCTTTTCCATTAATTCTTCGACATAAAAACTCAGGCCGTTGTATTTGAGGATTTTGTCCTCGATATCGATTCCTGTTCGGAGCTTTATCAGTTTGGCAAATTGCGAAGTGGCGTTATTTTCCACGATGATTGTCTTTTGTGCCTTACGCAAATAATCGATAGTCTTGTCCGGCAGCGGATACACCTGCTTGAAGTGCAATATTCCCAAATCTTTTCTGCCGAGATTTTGCACCGCTTCGGCTACGATATTGTATGTCGAGCCCCAGCATACGACCAGGTTTTTGTAATTTTCGGGGCCGGCTAATTCGGCTCCGAGAATGTCCTTTCTGAGGGATTCGCCCTTTTTGAGCCTTTTGTCAACCATCTTTATTCTCAAGTCAAGATCTTCAGTGATGTGCCCTTGCGTGTCATGCTCGTCACTGTCAACTACGACCAGGGCCTCTCCGAAACCGGGCACGCCTCTCGGAGAGACGCCGCTATCGGTGAATGCATATCTCTTGTAATCTTTCTTGGTCCGGATGGTGTACCTATGATTTTTAACCTTAGATAAATCGGGAACGGTTGTGTTGTAGTAAGAGTCCATGAGATATTGATCGGTGAGCACAAAAACAGGCACTTGATACTTATCGGCCAGGTTGAATCCCATCTGTGTCAGGTAGAAAGCCTCGTCAAGCGTTCCGGGGGCGAATATTATACGTGGGAATTCGCCATGTCCTGCGTAAAGAGCAAGCTCGAGGTCGCCTTGTTCAGTCCGGGTAGGCAGCCCGGTGGCCGGTCCTGGTCTTTGGGCGAGATGAATGACCATTGGGCTTTCGAGCATACCGGCCAGGCTCAGACCCTCGGTCATCAAGGCAAAGCCCCCGCCGGAAGTTGTCACCATCGCCCTTGCCCCGGCGTACCAGGCTCCGAGGGCCATATTGACCGCGGCGATTTCATCTTCGGCCTGTTCGGCCACGATGCCGAACTTGCTTGCATGTTTGGCGAGAAACGCCAGCACACCCGTTGACGGTGACATCGGATAGGAGGCGATGAAGTTACATCCCCCGGCTATTGCGCCAAGGGCGACAGCTTCGCTGCCGTTTATTAGAACCTGCTCCTGAACACGGGCGTCACCGGTAATATCGAAATCAATTCCGGATGATTTTGCCAGGTCGAGACCGAGATCGAAGCCCTTTTTCAGAGCGGCAATGTTTTTTTGTATGACATCATCAGATTTCGCGGAGAAGTACTGCTCGACATATCCGCTTGCCGTCCGAAGTTCGACCCCGAAAAGGGCGGCAATCGTACCGGTGGCGACAACGTTCGAGTAAATCTTGTTACCGATTTCAGTGGCCGTTCCGGTAAAAGGCAAATCAAAAAACTTCTGACCGGTCTGATCGACGTCGGTGCCGATGCTTTCTTTGTCCGCTAATATGAACGTCCTGTCCGAGATTCCGGATTCCAAATGTTTTAGAGCGCCTTTATTGAGAGGAATAAGGATGTCGATTCTGCCTGCCGGAGCCCGGACCGGCTTCGAGCTTATCCGGATTTGCGTGGAATTCATTCCGCCGCGAATGCGTGACATATATTCTTTTGTCGCAAAGACGTTGTAACCGGCAAGTTTGAATATTCGCGTCAAAAGATGCTCGACCGTCTGAATTCCCATCCCGGCCTGCCCGCACAGGACGATGGATACACTATCGGTTTTTTCTGAAGATAATCCTGAGCTCATATAATTTCCCGTCTGCTTGATAAATAAATCGGTTTTTACGGTTATACCTGTCAGAAAAAAAAGTCTCGCTCATGCTACGTCGTTATTTTTACTTTGTTCGTTTCCTTATCTGAGGTAAGATTTCACTGTAATGGATTCATGTTGTCAATAGCACGCTTTCGTCGGGGAAAAACTCAGATTATGATCGTATGTTATGCGGCATAAAAATCTTTGCAAGAAAATTCTATTATTTAGTGTATCTTAATAAACCCGAATGGCAAATACCCTGTATTCACAATATTTATATGAAAAAACTGGAATGATCGGTCTGGGGAAATTCAAATTGAGGCAAAAAACACATATCTTTATGTTCCGTTTTATGTTACATTCTATTTTTCTTACTGGAATTGTGTGTTGAGTCGGAATTGTAAGTCGGTCCGCCCCGACTCGCGTCGAGAGATGCATGGGGCAGACACACGGAGAAATTTTGTCCGCAGAAGGAGACAAAAATGAAAATGAGAATCTACATTATGGTATTGGCGTTAAGCTTCTTTGCTGTGATATCGGTCTTTGCCGCCAAAGAAAGCGCCGAAGAAAAAACTAATACACCGCAGTCTGCCGGTGGAGGAGCGGCGAATCCTGTATCGGCTGCGCTACAGACGGAAACGCAGAAGGTCAGCTATATAATAGGGACGCAGTTTGGCAGCAGCATTAAGACACAGGGTATTGAAGTTGATATTGAGTCGCTGGTATCGGGGCTTAAAGACGCCTTAACCGGCAGAGACTTTGCGCTGAGCCAGGAAGAGAGTCAAAAGGTTATGGCGGCCTTCCGGCAACGTTTGATTGCAAAGCAGGCTGCTGAAAGAGCGGAGCAAGCCGCTAAAGGGCAGGCGTTCCTCGAAGCGAACAAGACAAAAGAAGGAGTAAAAGTTCTGCCGAGCGGTCTGCAGTACAAAGTCATCAAAGAAGGCACCGGCGAGACACCTAAGGCCCAAGACAAGGTGCGGACCCACTATCGCGGCAGATTGTTAGACGGTACCGAATTCGATAGCTCGTATAAACGTAATAAACCTGTCGAGTTTACCGTTACAGGCGTCATCAAAGGCTGGACGGAAGCCCTGCAGCTTATGAAGGTAGGCTCAAAGTGGGAGCTTTACATTCCTGCAGAGCTGGCTTACGGCGAAAGGGGACAACCGCCGGTAATTCCACCAAACTCGACACTTATCTTCGAGGTCGAGCTGCTTGATATAGTAGAATAGTTTTTTCGATAACCGAAGTTTGACGGAATAATATATTCCTTGTGCATAGTCTGTCTGAGTACTTATGCTAATTGAATCGTGATTTTATAACCGGCAAAGTTTATGATATGGCCACCGGTAATTAACCGCTAAGATACCAACAGAGACAAGCAACTGCCGTTAAAATTAACGCAACTATAAGTAATGTTACATTTTGTCTTACGGTCGAATATCCCGAGCCTGTTATTTTGTTCTCTGCTGCGATCGTGCTTACAACGGGGGCGGTAAGATGAAATTGGACTGCCGTACCGTTGGCATCGATAACAGCTTTCATTTTGGGAGTGCTTGTTTTAGTTTCCTTTGCTTCAAATTCGCTCTTCGTAACATAGTAAACGTTTTGTCCGATTGAAGAAGCTTGTATATCATCAGATTTTATATCCGAGATGTTGTCAGTTTCTGTCTCAATGCCTTTTGTTTCAGGCTCGGTTATAAAAGATCCAGGATAATTTGTACCATTATCCTCATTTTGAACCTCGGCAGTTTTTATTTTTTCCAGAACGCTAAGTAATATTGTAGCCGCATCAGTGTTTACTAAATCCATGCCGGCGTTCTTCAACGGTGTAACTGCTTCATCGAGCCGGCCGAGGCCGAGCAACTGATAACCTAACAATAGCTGCAAATCAGCATCGAATTTGTAAAGCTCAGCTTTTTCAGTGAGTGTGTCCAACTGCTCAAGAAGAATTTCATCCTTCGGATACAATCCTCGAGGATAGAACACATCTTCCTTGTCGGGCATTATTTTCGCCAGAACTGTTCTGAGGACTTCTGCCGCTTCGGTATTCTGGTGGGTTTTATCTAAGAATGTTCTGTTCATAAAAATTCCATATAGTAAAGCCTGAATTTAACTATTAATCTCGAAATAATTGCCGTGCTCAGGCTGTGCGTTGTGCATGATCCATATCCGATTGCAATAAGAACTTAAGGACAGAGTCAATAGATACAAAAAAAAAGAGCTCATATATATAAAAAACAAAAGTGCCTCTTTTTTTGAGCCGATAATATTATTTGAGATATGATAAACAGGACCTTACAAGTGCTTTGCGTTATTACTTTGTCGTTAACACCCCTTGAAAGGTGGAGATCCGCCCGTTCATTTTACGTTGCCTCTTCGTACGAGGGATTGTTAACTGCAATTGCGGTGATAGCTCTAATTTTAGCGGTCATACTTTTGTTCTGGGTGTTTGCAAGGTACAGACGTACTGAGCATTATCTTAATTCAAAGATCACCGAATTATCAGTCAACAATGTAAAGCTGCGGCAGGAAAACAAAGAATTAAAAGCCGCCAATGAGAAACTACGGCAGGAAAATACCGAACTCTCCCGAAAAAGAAATAAAGGCCAGGGAAAAAATAATAAGCGCCGAAACACAAAAAAAGCAAGTCCCCGCGTTAAATCCTCAAAAAAATCAAAATCCCTTATTTTAGATTAGATGACAACTTTTATTGTTTTATAGGTCGGTTCACCCGGATACAAGCATATCGGCTAAGAGCAATATCTGTGATTTCACGTTTCGCTCCCGAACCCAATTCAACCATTTTCCTGATACCGGCAAAATGGTCGGTGGCTTCATAACCTGCTTTTTCACATGCAGTTATGGCCTTGTCTATAACTTTAGAAAAGTTCTTCCATGTGGCATAGCCCAATAATTCTTGTAAATCGCGTGCACACCAAAATTCTGTTTTTGTTTCAGGAAATAAATGAACCATGCGTTCAAAGCTTCAATGTAAGCGGATAAGTAATTTTTTATCCATTGTCCTTTTCCTTGAAATCTGGGAATTTATCGCTTGTGCTTCATTATTATATCTCATGCATGTATAAAATCACCATTTTTATATTATTTTTTCAAATTAGGACACTACCAAATAGTCTGAATTTACTAAATGTCCGAATGGTCTGATATTGCGTTTTTCAGCATTGGGAGCGGTTTTTTGGGGGGTGACTTGACTTTTTCGGTATTATCGGTATATTTATGTAGTATGTTATCATTCTCTAATCAGTTATAAAAAGGGGTGTCCGCTTTGCGTGGAATTCTCGGAGGTAAATCGCATATCCGCTTTTTTTATGTGGATTAAGTAAAGTATGGCAGGGATGTTCGATAACCGGGTAGTTTTGGAAGTTCAGCAGGCCAACGATATCGTTGACGTGATAAGTGAGCATGTCAGTCTGAAGAAAAAGGGCCGTGAAATGGTCGGATTGTGTCCTTTTCACGACGACCACAAGCCGAGCATGAACGTCAACAGTGTCAAGCAGATATTCAAGTGCTTCGCCTGCGGGGCCGGCGGTGACGTCTTCAAGTTCGTCCAGATGCGTGAGAACCTTACCTTTCCCCAGGCGATAGAAAGATTGGCCGAACGTGCCGGTATAAAACTTCCACAAAAGCGAAAGCACGTTGCTGCCGGAGACGAAGCGGGCAAAGGTGAAAAGTTTGAAGTCGATCCGAACAGGCTGGCGAGGGTGAACACCTGGGCGGCAAAATATTTCCAGAAGAACCTGGAGGGCGGCGAAAAGGGTAAATACGCCCGGGATTATCTCGAGCAAAGGCAGATAAAGCCCGAAAGCATCAGGAAATGGCAGCTCGGCTTGGCTATCGATTCGCAGGACGGTTTGGCCAAAGCAGCCGTAACCGACAAAGTCCCTGCGAAATTACTGGAGCAAGCCGGTCTGACTACCGGTTTCAACCAGGACAAATTTATCAATCGGCTCATGTTTACGATTACCGATGTTACCGGCCGGGTGATAGGATTCGGCGGCCGGACCTTGAACGAAACCGGGGCAAAGTATATTAATTCACCGGCAACGGCGCTGTTCGATAAGAGTAATTCGCTTTACGGCCTGGAACAGGCCCGGCACAAGATTGTCTCGACGGGAACGGCGGTTGTTGTGGAAGGCTATACCGACTGTATCATGGCTCATCAATTCGGCTGCTGCAATGTCGTCGCGACGTTGGGGACGAGTCTGACGGCCGGGCACGGACGCATTTTGCGGCGGTACGCAAAAAAGGTGGTTTTAATCTTCGATAACGATGTCGCAGGAATGGAGGCGGCGAACAGGGCGCTTGATGTATGCCTGTCGCAGCGAATCGATATTAAAATCGCCTCGGTGCCGCAAGGGAAGGACCCGTGCGATTTTGTTTTAGCGGCGGGTAAAGAAGGATTCGAGCGGCTTGTCAAAGGAGCGGTCGATGTCTTCCAGTTCAAGTGGGACAGGTTGAAAGAAAAGTTCGAGGGCGATGACACTCTTGTTGGTAAAAGAGCGGCGATTGAAGAGTATTTAGAGACCGTAACGACCGGTTTATTGGCTGGTAATGTCTCGGATTTGGATTGCGGATTGAGGGTGAATCAGATATCGAAAATAATCGGGCTCGATAATAAGCAGATTAACGCCGAGTTGAATAAGCGCCTAACGCGGGCCGCAAGGACCGCGAGTTGGAACAGGGAAAACAGGCGGTCACCGGAGATCGATTACGGCCGGGGTCGGTTCGCCGCGGCACAGAGGGAGGTCCTGGAGATTTTGTTGAATGAGCCGGAACTATTCGGGGAGGTGAAAGAAAAGATTACGGCGGACATCTTCGATGTGCCGATATTGGGGCAAATGGCCGAAATTTTGTTCGATGTGCTGAATGTCGATACGAAAGCTCCTCTGCGGCAGGTACTGGCCCGAACGGAATCTGTTAAACTGGGCAAATGTTGTATGGAGTTGGCGCAGGCCGGAGAGGAAAAAGGGAACTTCCAGTCTCGCCTGGCGGGTGCGTTGGAGACGATAGAACGATATCGAAAACGAAACAAGTCGTTCGGGACGGTGGAGGAGCAAAGGCAGTATTTACGCCGGTTCGGTGGAAATACTGGACGGGAAAATCCGCATAGTGTGGGAATGATATAGCGAACAATCGCCGATATGCGGCCGTAAGATATAATATACGCGGGAAGGTTTTTTGAAGGTGCGGTTTTGACGATGAGTAGTTGGGATTCGATTTTGTAACGGGATTGTTGTCTGTATATGACATAAAGGATGCAAACTGTGGCAAGAAAAAGAAAGAAGAAAAGTAAAGCGAAAAAAACGAACGATATTGTGATTGCTAAGGAATCCTCCGTGAGTACGAAGACTTTAGACCCTGAACAGCAGATTAAAATGCTCATTAAAAGGGGCGAGAAAAAGGGATACCTTACGTACGAGGAAATGAACGATGATCTGCCGGAGGATGCGATTAGCCCCAGTCGTCTGGACCACCTGTTGGCTACGCTGGATGAAAAGGGGATCAGTCTTGTCGATGAGGCGGATGTGGATTCTCAACAACTCGGAAAAGAGCATGAAGACGATTTTGACGGGTCCGAAGAGTCTATAGACGATGAAGATGGTGACAAAGGCCGGCAGTTCAAAAATGAGGATGAATTGCTCGAAAAACAGCTTGTCGGCGAAGAAGTTGCCCGACGTATCGACGATCCTATCCGCATGTATCTGACTCAGATGGGACAAATACCACTGTTGACAAGAAAGTCTGAAATAGCTCTTGCACGGAAGATTGAAATCGCAAGAATGACCTTTCGGAGAAAAATGCTCCAGTGCGACTACTGCGCCAGAAATTCCCTGGAATTACTCCAGCAGGTACACAACGGGACTATGTCGTTCGACAGAACTATCAAAGTCGGCACTTCACACTTCCTGACCAAAAACGTTATCAGAAAGCGACTCCCGGAAAACATTGAAACCTCCGGCAAGCTGCTCAAAGTCAACCAGGCTCTATTCAGGCAGGTCGCCGCCAACGGTGACACCGAAGAGGCCCAAAAAGCCGTCATGCGGATGCGCAGGACCAAACGAAAAATCGCCACACTACTCGAAGAGCTTAGCCTTCGAACCAGCAGAATCCAGCCCGTTAAAAACAAGCTGCACGGCATATACGACAAGATGTGCCAATTGGAAAAAACAATCGCAGCCGGATCCAACAGTCAAATCACTCCCGAAGACATCGAAACGATGAAACAGGAACTTAACGGCCTGCAGGAGCTGGTCATGGAGACACCGAGGCAGCTCGAAAAAAGACTCCAGATTCTGGATAAGGTTTTCACTCAGTACGAAGAAACCAAGCGGCTGCTCTCCAGTGCCAACCTCCGACTGGTCGTTTCCATCGCTAAAAAATACCGCAACCGGGGCCTGAGCTTTCTCGATCTCATCCAGGAAGGCAACACCGGCCTGATGAGGGCCGTAGATAAATACGAATACCGAAGGGGATACAAATTCAGCACCTACGCCACATGGTGGATTCGCCAGGCAATCACCCGCGCTATCGCCGACCACGCACGCACAATCCGCATTCCCGTCCACATGATCGAAACGATGAGCCGACTGCGAAGTGCCGGTAAAGTTCTGCACCAGAAACTCGGACGCGAGCCAACGATCGAGGAAATCGCCGAAGAGGTCGATATGAGCATCACCGAGACACGTAGGGTTCTCAAGATTTCCAAGCACCCGATAAGTCTGGACCGCCCTATCGGCGAAAGTGACGACAGCTATTTCGGGGATTTTATCGAGGACGACGAAGTTGATTCGCCGGTCGCTTCGGCCACCCAGGAAATGCTCAAAGACCGGATCGACGCCGTACTTAAAACCCTTTCGTACCGCGAGCGAGAAATTATCAAGCTGCGATACGGCATAGGCGACGGTTACACTTACACCCTCGAAGAGGTCGGCAGAATCTTCAAAGTCACCCGCGAACGCGTCAGGCAGGTCGAGGCGAAGGCTATTAGAAAGCTCCAACATCCGGTTCGGGCAAGAAAGCTCGAAGGTTTCCTCGACCATAAAACCGCATGAATTAGTTGTTAGTCATGAGTCGCTGGTCGTTAGTATTTAGCCCCGCAGTTCACTGCGGGGTTTTTTTGTGCGGGGATAAATTGGCTTTGTTTTTTTGCGGGCTAAATGCCGCTATTTTCACTTATTTACTTGTCAAAAAAGAGCTTACATCAATTTGTGGTAATCCCAAATTGGGTTTGTTTTTCATTTTTTTCTTCTTTCTCCTGTCTCCTGTGTTCTTGATTCTATCGTTACAATTGGCTTTGTTTTTTCAAATTTTGTCGTTTTGTAGAAGGTTCTCTACGTTTGTCGAATCCCCCGTGTACGAAATGTTTAGCCGTGGTCGGTACGGCCACGGTCAACCCAGGGCAATGCCCTGGGCTAAAAGATTGGGTTTGTTTTTCGACCCCAAAAATCCCTAAATTTCCCATATTTACTTGTCATATAAGAGCTTACGCCAATTTGGGTCTAATCCAAATTGGCTTTGTTTTTTCAACTTACTTTACGCAATACGCATCCCGCATCACTCAATACGAAATAAATTGGCTTTGTTTTGCATTTTTTAACCGCGGATTACACGGATTAACGCAGATTTCTAAGATCTGTTTGAATAATTTTGAAGTTTCGAACATTTGATATTGTTTAGGATTTAGAAATTAGTGCTTAGGACTTATTGTTGCCCCCTGATTTTTAAGATTTGTCGTTTTCTGTCTTCTGTGTTCTGTATTCTGTTTTCTGTTTATTGTATCCCAAAATCCGCCTTAACGCAACTAAAATCCCCGATTTTAAGCGAAAAATGTCCATGACAAGCCACTCAAGCGTTCAGCGTATTGGGTATCGCGTATTGCGTATCCTTGTCCTGAACAAAGCCTGCACGGAGCAAAGCCGAAGTGTCAAACGGCCGCTGTAAGTATTGACTGTCTATGCACTTAGCGTCCTCCCTTTCTGCTATTGCAGGAACGACACATCAATTGTGCATTGTCTAAACGTGTTCTTCCTCCTCGTACATAAGCTTTAATATGATCTACTGTAAAATCATCCCATGTCAAATTACGTCGACATTTACTACACTTCTTCTTGTTGTCCGTATTCCAGATAATGCGTCGTTGTTCAGGAGAGAATCCTCGCTTACTATCTTTATGTTCATAAATGGGTAGTAGTAATCCACGTAACACCTTCGCACGTCGCTGTCTGGTTGCTGAACTATCAGTATCGCCCTGAACCGTAAGTAAATAATCGGAATAAGGAGGACGCGGTTTTACAGCTTTCGCACGGCGATACTGCTCTCGTAACTGATCTACACCCGTGGAGAGTCTGCGGAGCATCTCGAATGCCATTTTATTTCGTCTCAGTTCTTTAAGAACCATTTTGTTATGATGCATCTGCCAGACAAGCATGAACAGCGAGTAAAACTCTGCCGTATTCCGAAAACGAGTCTGCTTTATTGCCGGATACATCTTTTTGATAAGATTCATACTTGCTGTGAATTCCTTCGAAATGCGCCTCATTGTATTACCATTAATGCTGTCATTCCCTATGGCACGGTCCAGTGCTGTTTTCTTATTGATCAATCCTCCCTGATGAATCGACATTAGCAATTCTGAGAACAATTCTGTACCTTTCATTCTGCCGAGCTGTGGCTGGGACAGGATACGGTTTTGTAAAAGGTATGATTGATAGCGCCTTACAAGTTTTTCTGCCTCCTTGAGAAAGAGGCTGTTATAAAATTTCGCATGTCGTTTTTCGCCAGAAGTTAATCTTTTACCGGTTGAATTTATACGTACAAATAAATCAACAATTTCTGCTAGGTCACCGGATACCTCAACTGTTTGAAGTTGAAAACATTCAAATTTGTGTCTTGTTTCTTCTGAATACTTTTTGATTTCTTTCCAATCCCACCAACACAATCCATTGTCGTCTAACTCCAGCCTAACATCAAATCGCTTCCGCTTGAATCGTCCAACTCCGATAAACATCAGAATTGTCTCCAGGCGTTGCTTTCCATCAATAACATCATATACAGTCTTGCCCTTTATGTTTCTACGGTAAAGAAAAATGTTCGGCAATGGGTATTCAGAAGCTATCGATTGTATCAAACGACGTCTATCTAACTGGCTCCAGACTGATTTGCGTTGAAATCCAGGGTCAAGATTAATCTGCTTATTACGGAACAAAAGCACCATTTCATTGATTGTACGTTCTCCATAATCAGTATCGAGTGCCATCTTTTTCCTTTCTACTATGTTTATTGCCCAGCCGCTGTAGAGTACTATTTAACAATCATCTTGACAGTCTTGTTGCTTAGGCCACCACAAATTAAATTTCGCGAGAAGAATCTTATAGTCTTTTTTTGGATCTGTTAATCGGTTGTCAGGAACCGCACAAAACATACTTTTCCAGAGTTCCAAAGCAGATATACCCCGGGGACTTTCTACAATAAATTTAAGGCCTGTTTTAAACCAATTACTTAAAAGGGCATAAGCATACCCAGGGAGCGGCATAGAAGGATCACTGAACCATTTTTCAAATGCATCGGATGCTTTCTTATTAAAGTGCATATCTTTCCTCCAATTAGCCGAACTTGTTTCAACCTTCTTGTGAAGTTCTTTTAGCTTTCTCTTCAGGTCATTGTGAACCGCATCCGTGTTCACAAGTTTAAGATCAAAACTATCATCGATTCTTTCCCATTTCAATTTCTTATCTTTTTTTGTCATTCTCGCCTCCTATTTTATTGACCAGCCGCCGTGGGCAGAAGCCCTGCTTTTGCAAAAGCTCAATTACAAACTCTTCGAAGTCTGATTCCAAAATTGATTTCATAGTCGCACATTCAAAATTCCATTCTCGGTATAATTGGAACAGTGAGAAAAACCGCAGGCATTCCATACAGCATCAAAGATAGGCTTCATAATAGATGATACCTTTTCTTCAAAGCTTTCTACTTGCACTTCAGGTAAAATGGCAACGTTTCGGTCTATTGCTTGAGAACTTAATCTTTCTGTCCACAAATGAGCACCTTTACAACCAAGTAAGGTCATTGAGACTATAGCAGGAGCTTCGATCCCCAATTCTTTGTATCCTTTGAAGTATTTTTCAATGGCTTCAATCACATATTTCACAAATGCTACGCTTGAAATAAAAACAGTTTCTCCTTTTTTCGGCTTCTTCCCACCTTCGCCCTTAAGGATATTTGAATAGACAGCTTCAACAACGCCATTAAAAAAGACCAGACAATAACTATTATTTAGTTTTATATTATCAAAATCCCAATCATAAGTTATAAAACCGTCTAAATTATAACGATGCCCATTACTACTACCTCTTATTGGCCTAAAATAAGAATTGAGGTCTTTATTCGAACTCAATTGTAATCGTTGATGATTGAGAAATGGATTAAGCGGAATAATATGTAAAACTAAGCGATCTTCTGTTGATAATGTAACTGGTGTCTCATCGGCTATAATTTTAGTTAATCGATCCTGTAAGAAATTATGGATTCGTTCTGCCTGTAATTCCGTAGCAAGAAAAGCATTTCTTATTTCCTGAACGTCCAATTGATATTTGCCTGCTGAATTGCGACAGTAAAAACGTGAGCTACTTTTGATCATGTGCGGTGAAGCAAAACTCTGGGGGATGCGAACAAGAATTACAAATCCTGTTCCGTCTGGATCATAACCTTCTATAGGCTTGATATGAACAGGAAGTCGAGGTTCTATTCCAGATCGAATAATATCTTCTAAGCGTAACTGTGCATCGTTCGCTGTTGTGTCTTTTAATGGTATAATCTTTTCCGCTTGTCCCGTTTTTTTGTCATCTTCGACTTTCTCTTTAATTCCGTAAATTATGTCTCCGCCTGAAGAGTTTGCAAAAGAAGATACATCTGCAAGAAATTCATGTTTCTCTTTTTCTGTTCGTCCCGGAAGCGTTTGTTTATATTCGATCGTTTTAATTTCACTAATCTTGTTCTCAACCAGATAGTCAATATCTTCCTTATTTATATCATCGAAGTTTTTCTGAATCATGTCATTTTCTCCGCGATCTTCTCTATACTTTTAATTCTTACTTTCCCCTTCATTGGATTAGGTAAAAGTGCATCCTGCATCTGCTTCTTCAAACAGTCTCTTTTTAAAATTTTCCTATTTGTCGTTATTATTTTCGCCATGACGCCTTTTTCTATAAAGTATCTCTATTTGGTGCGGAGTGGAATTTCAATTTAGCACTCAAGTTTGGATAAATCAAGAGAAAAAAGGCAGTGAATTAAAGGATGATTATTTTATTAGATTCCTCGACTTCGCTCGGAATGACAAGGAGTTTACTACGGGGTTCTAATACAAACTAAAGCAGTGTTATCATTCGCTGGCCAGATGCTTCGTTTTCCCTTGGGGACACCTTACGGTGCACTCAGCATGACAAAAGGGCTATGGGTAACGGGTAAAGATTTCACGGCAGGCGAGAAGAAATTTTTTATCAGGGCATGGGCACGGCCAGGCTGTTATGCAGAATCGAAATAAGATCGTCTGCGCTATACGGTTCGGGGATGACCCAACGCGAGTCGAAAACCAGTTTGGGGATACCGCCTTTGCCGGTCTGGATGGTCTGGCCGTAAATCCGAATTGAAGCCTGTAGAAACCTGTCGATCCAGGGATCGGCCCGGGCGGCATCGAACTTCGCCTGGCCGACCAGATCGAGAGCTTTGGCCCTGGCGGCGTCGAGGCTTCGCGGGCGCCAGCGGTCGCCGGACTCAAACGAGAACATCCAGCGTTCGAAGGCAGGAAACGCCTCGCGCCTGGCCACCCAAACCGCCAGGCCGACTTTGACCAGCTCGCAGGAATCCTTGTATCGGTCCACGGTCCGGGGAATGTAAGGGTTGCACTGGCTGTCCAGCGGCGCCGGACGCAGCGCAAAGGCCAGCTTGCCGTCGTAGCGGCGAATCACCTCATCGAGCATGAAATACATTTTCTGGCAATGGGGGCATTTATAATCAAACAGCAGCGTGACGACGTAGGGGGCGTCCGGCGAACCGATCATCGGTACAGAGTTGGGATCGACGGCGGGCGGATTATCCTGCGACTCGCCGTCGATATAGACGGCCGGGGGAGTAATGAAGACCTGGCAGGCTGCCAGGATGCCGGCCAGGGCCAGACCGACTAGGAATGGAACAATAATCATCAAACGGTTGCGAGGCTCGTCACGGTTACCGTCCAACGTCTCACGAAACGAGTTTCGCGACCGAACGACGTCTGACGATTTCCACGGCCTGTACGCTCGCCGGATTACCAAAGCTGCCAGCAGCAGGCCGGTTATGTGCGTGGCCATGCAATGGAGACAAAAGGCACCAATAAACCATTTCTGAACGATGGTGAACCACACGGCACTTCCGGCGGCCGAACCGACAATAATCAGCATCGCGCCCCAGGCCAGCCGCCGGACCGGTGCCTCCGTGGCCGGACCAATGAAAAGACTGGATACCAGCATCGCCAGGTACACCCCCGCCGCCAGACCGCTGACGGGAAAGATCCCTCCTATCGCCGACCACCGGCTATTGAGTACCTGGTCGCAGGAGCTTCCGACGCCGCAGCCGATCACCGTCCCCCCCATCAGATCATGCCAGCTCAAATAGGCGCTTAGTGCCAGAGCCAGCGTACTCAAACCCGTCAAGACCCAGCGCCACCAGGGCCAGGACCGGCGAAAACGAGTCATTTCTT